>CAZLWG010000034.1:0-39191 GCA_964563315.1 uncultured Anaerolinea sp.
CCTCCTCAGTGCGATTGAGGCGCGCTCCCAACTGCGCTACAGGCCCAAGTTCAAAAGGCGGTCTGTATTCTACCTGAGGGGTGGGGGAATGTCAATAAAAGAACGGGACATGGGGATTCCCTGCCATTTTTCACTTGACCCCGCCATCTTCCCGTCCTACAATTCAGTCGTCTGAAAAAACAAAAGAACTCTCACAAGGAGAACATGATGGCCGACTTTTTATTTCGCGGCAAACTTGCCGAACTCGATCAGGACGTTTTCGCTCTGACTCAACTGGAGGCTGAGCGCCAGTATCGCAAGCTGATCCTCATCCCAAGCGAATCCACCGCGCCGATGGCGGTGCGTGAGACGTTGATGTCTGCGTTCCAGAATATCTACGCCGAAGGGTACCCCAATGAAGATACGCGCTGGATGACCGAAGAAGAAATCCTCGATTACCCCATGCGCCTCGCGGATTACCGCCGCAACGGTGACCCGCGCTACTACAAAGGCGTGGAATACGCCGATGCGGTCGAAGCGCTGGCTCGCCGACGCGCCGCCAAAGCCTTTGCCGCCAACGGTTTCACTGCCGACCAGATCTTCGTCAACGTGCAGGCGCTATCAGGCGGACCCGCCAACAATGCCGTCTATCAGGCATTGTTGAACATCGGCGATACCGTCATGGGACTCGACCTGCTGCACGGCGGACATCTCTCGCACGGCTCGCCCGTCAACCGCAGCGGCAAGTGGTTCAACGCCGTGCATTACAGTGTGGATGCGAACGAAAGACTCGATTACGACGCCATCCGCAAACTGGCGAACGAAGCCAAACCAAAACTCCTGATCGCCGGGTATTCATCCTACTCATGGGTTCCAGATTGGAAAAAATTCCGCGAGATCGCGGACGAAGTCGGCGCATATTTCCTTGCCGACATTTCCCACATCGGCGGGATGGTGGCAGCAGGAGTTGTGCCTTCGCCCGTCGGCATCGCGCATGTGGTCATGTCCACCACGCATAAATCCTTGAATGGACCGCGCGGCGCGGTGCTATTGACCACCGATGGCGCGATTGCCAAAAAACTCGACAAAGCCGTCTTCCCCGGCGAGCAGGGCGGACCTCATGTGAACGTCTTCGCGGGTTTGGCGCTGACCTTCAAACTGGCGCAGACTAAGGAATTCAAAAAATTACAGGCGCAGACCGTCAAGAATGCGAAGGCAATGGCCGATCAGTTCATGAAACGCGGACTGCGCGTGCCCTTTGGCGGCACGGACTGTCACATGCTGAACGTGGACTGTTCCTCCATCATCGGTGAGGACGGCACGAAACTCAGCGGCGATCAGGCGGCGCGGATTCTCGACATCGTCGGCGTGGTCGTCAACCGCAACACCATCCCCGGCGATAAAAGCGCGGCGGCGCCTTCAGGCATCCGTCTCGGCACACCGTGGATCACCCAGCGCGGATTCGACGAAAAGAAAACCCGCCAACTTGCGGATGTCATCGCCGACGTTTTGCTGGCGTGCGCGCCTCATGCGGTGGATACCGTCCGCAAGGGCAAACAGCGCCGCGCGAAACTCGATTTCAAGATATTGAACGACGCCAAATTGAAAATCCGCAAACTGGCGAAAGGTGCGGGCATCGACTTCAAGGCGCAGAAGAGCGGATACCCGCATTTCTATTACATTGACGATAAATCCACAAGCGGCGTCTTCGAATTGAACGGGCGGCGCGTGCGGCAGGTGCTGGATTACGCCGTCTCCTGCGATATGTCCTTGCTGAAGAAGGGCAAATCGCTGGCGGGCACGCTCTCGACCCCCAAGGGCGTTTTCCAATGCGTCGTCACCTGCGTGGATGGGGACACCTATCAGATCGAAGTGCCGCCAGCCAAGGCGGGCGCTGCCGCCACGTGGCTGCGCGACCTCTCCGACGGCTACATGTCGTTCAACCTGAACGGCGAAAAGGATTTCAGCACAAAGCGCATACCGGGACCGTTTGCGGTGGAGGGCGTGAAGAAGAAAGACCTTAAAGCGAGCGTAATGGTGGCGGGCAAAGCCGTCAATGTGGATAAGCCTTTTTATATCGGCATCGGTTCGAATGTCAGGAAGGAGGCGCTGCCGCCCTTTGTGTGGAATGAGGTCGAAGGCGAGTTAAAGAAAACGGCGTTGAATCAAACGCATCGCGACCTCGGCGGCAGGATGGTCCCCTTTGCAGGCTGGGAAATGCCTGTGCAGTATTCGGGTATCTTCGAGGAACATCTGGCGACGCGGCAGGCGGCGGGACTGTTCGACGTTTCGCACATGGGCGTCTATGATGTGCGCGGCGCGGATGCCGCCTCTTTCCTCGACGCAGTCTGCGGCAATGACTGCGGAGGTTTGCTGCCGGGTGAGAGCTTGTACACCCACTTCCTCACGCCCGAAGCGGATGTGATCGATGATACGCTCGTGTACCGCCGCGGCTGGAACGATTATCTCGTAGTGGTGAACGCGTCGAACGATGATAAAGATCGCACCTGGCTCGAAAGCGTGCGGGACGGCGCAGTGAAAATTGACAACGACCGCCCCTGGGCGCGGACCTACGGCTACAACGCCGAGATCCGCAACCTGCGCGACCCGAAATCCGGTAATGCCATGAGGGTTGACATTGCCCTGCAGGGACCGAAATCCCGCGATATTCTGCTGGCGATGGGCGTGGACGACAAGACCCGCGCGCGCATCATGAGGTTGAAGCGCACGGAGTTATGCGACGCAGTTGTCGGCGGCTTTGACCTGATCGTTTCACGCACGGGTTACACGGGCGAGAAGATGGCTTTCGAGTTATTTGTGCATCCCGAACGCGCCGTGGACTTTTGGAACGCGGTCTTGAAAACGGGTGAACCCTTCGGCGTGAAACCCATCGGCTTGGGCGCGCGCGACTCGCTCCGCACCGAGGCGGGACTTCCGCTGTACGGTCATGAGATGGGGCTGGGCTCCGGCAAATTTGACGGACGCGATCTCGACGTTGCCGAAGGCGGGTTTGGCTCGTACGTGAAGACCTACAAGCCGTGGTTCATCGGGCGAGATGCGTTCGTGGCGCGTGAGAAAGAGCGCAAGGGCGTGGTCGTGCGCTTTACGTTCGACGAACAGCGCACCCGCATGGCGCACAACGGCGACCCGGTGGTCAATGAGAAGGGTGAGCGCATCGGCTTCGTGACCTCCTGCGCTATTGACAGCGCGCGCTTCATCACCGGTCAAGCCTTCGTGGACTTGGCGTATGCGAAACAGGATACGCCCATCGGCATCCATCAGGGCGGCAATATGGAGCGTCCCGCCGGGCCGGCCAAGGTGGTGAGCAGGTTTGCGAAGTTGTAGTTTATAGAAAGTGGAAAGATGAAAGATGGGACGGCGCGGGCGGGGCGCCGTCTCAAGCTTCAAAAGATTGATCTTCAAATATGAATTTCGAGAAACTGGTTTCCAAAAAGAATTTACTCCTTGCTTGGCGGCGTATCACCTCTTCACACGATGCGCGTTATAAGGCTTTCTTTCGCCACATTCTTGAAGCCTATGAATTGAATTTTGCACAAAATATTGAAGATTTGAGGCAACGACTTAAGAATGGGGAATATACAGCACAAAACCCAGTACGGTTTTATGTTCCAAAACCGTCGGGTTTACAAAGACCATTAACTCTTTTGTCAATCGAAGACCAAATTGTTTTTCAAGCTTTAGCCAACTTGTTTGCGGAGAAAGTCAGAGATAAAAGAAACAAATTGACTGGAAAATATGTTTATAGCAATAAACTTAGCAAGAAAAACTCTCAATTCTTCCTGGAAAAATGGCAATTGGGGTATTCACAACTAAAGCGGAATTTGAAACTAAAATTTAAAGTTGGTTATGTTTGGGTTGCCACATTTGACATCTCAGCGTTTTATGACACCATTCCACATGATTTATTGCTGAATGTTCTCGTCGCAAATAAGAATAATGACTTGCACGCTAACGCAAAAGCATGGCTGAAGACTTGGAGTTCAGACCACCCAAGAGACCAACATAGCCACGGAATACCTCAAGGTCCGATGGCTTCTGACTTCTTGGCTGAATGCATCCTTCTTTCAATTGATGAGAAAATGGCGGAGAAGTTTGCTTATTTCCGATATGTTGATGATATTCGGATTCTCGGCAAAACAGAGCTTGAAGTGCGGCAAGCATTGGTTTATTTGGATGTCCTCTGTAAAAGTAGAGGCTTAATTCCAAACTCGGACAAGACAAAAATCAGGCATGTATCTTCATCTGAAGAGTTGGTTGAGGATATTCCCGATGTAAAAGGCTATTTTGATGATGGAACAGAAAATTCCTTATCAAGAAAATCATCAGAAAAAAGAATCTTTGATGCTATCGAAATTAAAAGCAGAATGGAAGTGAGGGACAGAACTCTTTTCAGATATATCTTGTTTAGAGCACCGCAATCAGATGAAATTCTGAAAATTGTTTTAAAGACTTGGGAACATCATCCAGAGCACACAGATGCCTATATGGCTTTTCTTGAAAATTACCAGAGAGATAAGGGTGTAATCACGTTGGCGTTCAAGCTTCTTGAAGCTAACTACCCTTATGATTATGTTCAAGGAGAATTATGGAAACTTATAGCTCGGATGGGGAAGAATTCCGAATTATCTCGGTTGACTCAGTTAGCAATAGATACGATCAAAAACTCAAACAGTGGCACCGCTTCGAGATTCGGGGCTTATGTTTTTCTTTGCCAGTGCGACAAAGTTGGATTAGGGAATTATGAAAAATGGGTTATGTACGAGAAAAGCCCAATAGTTCAAGCTTTTGTGGCACCACATTTAGGTTTCAGTAATAGTAGTGGAATAGATGCTGGAAAATTATATTTATCGCGTTCTGTGCCAGATAGTTATTTAGGACTTGTGAAATCACTTGTAGACTCTAAATTGGATTTAAGTGTATTTGGAAAGAACCCAGTAAATTTTCCCATAGTTGCCCAAAATGTTTATAAGGCAGCTGGATTAAGCGGGCATGTAATACCTAAACCAGATGCAATAGCAAATATGATTTCGAAAAGATACTCTGTCAAGAAATGGGATAAGTGGAAAGTGCTACTACAAGGCGAATATGAACATGCTTTCATGGAACTTAGGTATGCAGATACCTATTTTGATTCCCATCTTTCATCTTGGCTAAATTACCAGGATGCGTTCAATGAAATTGTATTTCGATCTTTGCAGGATTTTCTGATAAGCAAAGCTGCACCTGGAGCGGTTGCCCATACAAAAGCAAATGGCGAAAGAATAGACTACGGTTATTTGTTGAACAATTCAACATTCAAATCAACTTATGTAGATTTGCAAGACGATTTGTATAAAATACACAAAAGAAGAAATTCGGTTCCTGGTTCACATCCGTATGACAAGAAAACTGGCGATAAAGCACGGCCATTGAAGAAAAAGGAACAAACGACTTTGAAGCAATATCTTGATGATGCTTTCAATCAAATAATAAAGATAACTGAAGGCTTAGGAATATAACTTGGAAATATTTTTTGATTGGCATCATAATCGGCGTGTCCGCTGGATCTCTCCCTGATGGCGTGATGGCAATGTCTGCCCCCTCCGTCCGTTGGACACCTCCCCCAAATTCCGCGGACTTGGAATTTGGGGGAGGAAGGGTGGGGTTGACTTGTGTACAATTGTGCATATAATATGCCTATGAGTTACGAATGGGATCCGAAAAAGGCAAAATCTAATCATAAGAAGCATGGTGTCAAATTTTCAGATGCAGTAGGCGTTTTTGAAGATGAAAACGCCATCACCATCGAAGATGAGCATGAAAGTGAAGACCGCTTCATCACGCTGGGCAGGGATTTCCTTCGAAGGATTCTGGTTGTTGTTTACACGTTTCGCGGAGTAATTATCCGATTGATCTCCGCGAGGAAGGCTACAGCCCTTGAAAAGGCTGAGTATGAGGCACAGGAAGAACATGAAGAGTGAATATAACTTTAGCAAAGGCAAACGCGGAGCCGTCGTTCGCGCGCCAAAGGGAAAGACACGTATCACCATTCGTCTTGATGATGATGTTTTGGACTGGTTCCGAAATCAAGTTGAAGAGTCTGGTGGCGGTAATTATCAGACGTTGATCAATAACGCCCTGCGGGAATTTATTCACCAACAAGAGGAGCCCATTGAAGTTATTCTCCGACGAGTTGTCCGTGAAGAGTTGCAAAGCGCTTCTCAATAGAAATTAAGCCATGAACAAAAAATATCTCGGAAGCGACTTTGACGATTTCTTGAAAGAAGAAAAACTTGATGCGGCAAATATCCTCGCCATCAAGCGCGTCATTGCCTGGCAGATCGTCGAAGAAATGAAGAAGAAAAAACTGAGCAAGAACGAAATGGCAAGCCGAATGAAGACCAGCCGTGCCGCGTTGGAACGTTTGCTTGACCCGGAGAATGCTTCGATCACATTGTTTACATTGGAGCGTGCCGCGTCCGCTTTGGGGAAGAAACTGAAAATACAGTTGGCATAATCCGCGCGTGCGAGGGGTCTCTCCCTGATAAGCGTCATGATCGCAATGTCTGCCGATACCCTCTCCCGCGGGAGAGGGTATTTTGTTGACTGCCATTTTCCCTCTGCCCATGGGGCGCATTAACGGATGGTACCTTTGGGTATCCCCAGAATGTCTGCTTCTTTGGAGAGGGCATTTATAATCCGGTCCAACTATACAGAAAGGTCGGTTTGTGCCATGAAATTTATCGTTGCTGTGATCGTATTCGCAATCAGCATGTTCTGCGGATTGGTGATCGTCGCCAATGGAGTCCTTGCGGGGAGATATGAGGCTCTGTTTCCATACACTGCCAAATATGTTTGCCATGAGGGCGAGGAATTGACCCTTGAAAAGTCCACGAACACGACCGGCGGTACGGTGGTTGTTGACGGGAACGTGCTTACCGATGTCGGGTTCACGGAGAATACGCTTTATTGCGTGAACCAAGTCACCGGCGCCAAGCGCGATGTAACCAATGAAACCTACGATGAGGTCATCAAACTCCAAACGCGGATCGGATGGTGGGCGACGATTGGACTCTTCGTGGTGACAATGCTTCCGATCCTTGTATTCTGGCCCGCCATCCTCAGGCGATTTGACCGTGTCATTGGGTATCAGCCAAAACCCGGTGAATAAGAAAGGATGCGGAACATCCCGCCGGGTTGGCGAAGGTGGTGGCCAGGTTTGCGAAGTTGCAGCCGAATTAATTCCGTCCCAAGTCAAATGGACTTGGGACGGAATTTTTATGTAAATAATTGTCAGTTCTCTATCGAAAAACTCAACGTCTCAGGGATCAGGTACGCCTGGTCCCCGGCGGGACCGAACGCCAGCGCAGAGAGCGTGTGGGGACGATTGCTGTATAAAGTTGTATCCAGTTCGAAGGAATAACCGAAGTTCGGCGCGCCGTCCCTGCCGGGGTAATCGTTCGCTACGTCCGGTCGGGGTTCGCCGTAGACCGCGTCGCCGATGTACTCGCCGTCGAGGTGGATCTCGACCCGTTCGATGGGACCGTTGTCATCCATCGCCCAGCCGTAAAGGACGAACGTGCCTGAGATCGTTTCCCCATCCGCGGGGCTGTCCAAATGACCGAAGGGAGGGCTTTCAACGGCGGGGGGAAGATTCCCCGGGCAGAGCGCCTCCGAGCCGGGCGCACAGACCTCCACCCTTCCGCCCACCATCGTCATCAACACGTAGGTATCCAGCAGGGATTCGGGATCGTCCGTCCACGGGTTTTGGGAGAGAATGATCAAGTCGGCGAATTTGCCCGGTTCCAGCGAGCCAACTTCCCCGTCGCGAAAGAGCGCATATGCCGATTCGCGCGTCATCATGGGCAGGGCCTGTTCCACGGTCAGCGTGTTATCGCGGATCCAATCCTTGCCTTCGCACAGGGTCGTGTGGTCGTCGTCTGCGGAGTTGCGCGTCAGAAAACCATACAGTTCGAGAATGGGGCTGATCGGACGGATGTATGGGTCATCGCCGTGCCAGGCAACGTGCAGACCGGGGTTGGCTTCCAGCAGGGTGTCCCAAGCCCATTCCCATTCGTTGTAGGGCGGCGGGGACGGGTATTTGAAATCGACGCAGGACGGGAAGGTGGCAAAGATGGTCGCCACTACGTCCAGTTCGCCGTAGCGCGGCAGCAGGTCGGGGCGTAGGATGGCGTTATGCTCGATGCGGTGACGGTACGTGTTCGGTCCGCCGTCCAGCGCGGACTCGATGCCGTCCAAGGCGGCTTCAATGGCGCGGTCGCCCAGCGCATGGATCGCGACCTGATGACCCATCGCTTGCGCCTCGCTCACCACCGCCGCGATCTGGTCGCCGGTTAAAAAGAGGTCTCCCAGCCCCGAGCCGGGGGAGGTCTCGTAACTGAGCGCAGGGCGGTGGCAGGAACCGCCGTCCGCGAACATCTTCACGCCGCCGATGCGCAGCATCTCGCCCGCCTCGCGCGTGGGCGGCACGTCCTTCCACCAATCTCCAACGGGATCGCCGCAATTGGTGTTGTGGACAAGGTACAGGCTGGTACGGATGCGCAGTCTGCCTTCGGAGTTGTAATCCCTCATCTCATTGAGGAAATCCTGCGTGGTGAACAGGTTGCCGAGGGTGGTGATGCCGTTCTCCAACGCCAGTTGCTGGACTCCGTCCAGGTCCATGCCGAATTGATTCGCATCGTTCAGGATGTGGGTGTGCGCGTCCACGAAGCCGGGCATCAACGTCCGCCCGTCCAACGCGACCAGGCGGGTCCCCTCTCCCTGCCACGTCATGACCTCGGCATCGCTCCCGACCGCGGCAATGTGACCGTCTTTCACCGCCAGCGCCTCCGCTACGGACAAGCTGTCGTCCATCGTCAGCACGGTCCCGCCGTGGAAGATAACGTCCGCAGTTCGTTCGGGAGGGGGTGCAGGCGGCAGAGGGGTGTCGGTGTCGGGCGGAACGGCTGTCTCCGTCCCACCTCCCCCGGGAGTCGGCAGGCTGCATGCGCTTGCAAGCAGAATGACGACCATAAAAAATCGTCGCATCGTCGCTCCTCTCTCTGAAAGTTGGGTATTTCATTGTACTAGACGAACCGCATCACACGGACACCAGGTTTAAGGAGCGATGCCCTCATCCTGAGAGCAGCCTCGACGACGGACGCTGGTCGTATCTCTTCATCGGCTGGATTATGGCGGCAGTCAGCCCGCTGGGATAGTCCTTTCGGGGGTTTGTGAAAACTCTGGGTTGAGGGGAGAATCCAGTCAACTTTGCAGGCAAGGAGACCGCCATGACGGACAAATTCACTCCCCCAACCACCTGCCGTCTGTGCGGCGGGACCATGCAAGCCGGAACGCTGCGGACCACCCGCGAGGACTACGGCATTCCCGAACGTTTCCCTTTCGAGTATCTCACCTCCGGCGAATTGTGGTACGCGCTCGAGCCAAGACCGGACGGCAAATTCGGATTGATCACCCCGCCGGACGGTCCTTTCATGGTGCTGCATTATCGCTGTGCAGATTGCGGCAATCTCGAGTCCTATGCGCGGGGGAAATATCCATAAGACAAGCCCCTCCCTGATGGAGATGAGAACTGCAATATCCGCTTAACCCTCCGCCGCTTTGCGGCGCATGTTTTTCAGAAGGGGCAGGGTTGGAGCAGGGCAAATGATCAAGCCCCTTTACTTGTGGTATACCTGTTGCGAACGGTTGCAGAGGATCGTTCAACATCCGCATAGGAGAGATTCAAAGTATGGCTGAAAACAAATTTGACCCCAACCAGATGTGGCGCGATTGGTTTGCGTCAGACGCGTTCTCCGTGGAAAAGGGAATATACGGTTTCTTCCATGTTCTGCCGCACGACCCGCGTTGTAAACTATGTCACGCGCCGTTCAAAGGCTTCGGCGGAGTCTTGGTCGGGGCGTTGTTTGGCAGAAAACAATCCAGCCTTAATCCGCACTTTTGCAACATCTGTGAGGGTTATGCTCAAAAGTACCCCGGCGGCGCGGAAGTGGAAATGTCCATGCTGTTCGTGGACGTCCGCGGCTCCACGGCGCTTTCCGAACAAATGCCCCCGATGGAATATCAAAAGCTGATCAATCGGTTTTACATCATGTCGACCGGCATCATTGGCGATCACGACGGTCTGGTCGAGAAACTTGCCGGAGATGCTGTGGCGGCGTTCTGGGGCGCCGGTTTTGCCGGGCGGAATTATGTTGCAAAGACGGTCCGTGCTGCGCAAAAGATTCAAAAAGCCATGCAGAAACAAAAGATCCCGGTCGGCATTGGAGTCCACGCGGGTGTTGCTTATTTTGGCGCGATGGGCTCGGCGGACGGGCTTGTAAACATTTCGGCGATTGGTGATGAAGTGAACGCCGCAGCTAGGATCGCCTCCAAAGCCGCCGCCGGGGAGATTCTCGTCAGTGAAACCGCGCTGGAGCAGGCGCATATCGAAGTCGGAAAACTGGAGTCCCGCAAGCTGAAATTGAAGGGGATCAGCGGGCAGGTTTCGGTCCGCGTGATGCGGGGTTAAAACCGGTTTTCAACCGGAGGAAATGGGCGGCTCTGCGTTTATCCCATATCGTGCTCGTATCGCTCCCATATCCATATCATATCCAAGCACGGGGATATGCTACAATGCGCCTTATGCCCGCCTTTGCCTCTCCCCCAAACCAGGAAGCCTTCTATGAACAAGTCTGGAACATCGTCCGCCGGATACCCTTCGGCAAGGTTGCCGCATATGGACAGATCGCCAAGATGATTCCCCCGCCGGATGGCGTGGCGCTCGAAACCTACGCTGCATTCGGTCCGCGTTGGGTGGGCGGCGCAATGGCAGCCTGCCCCGATGACGTGCCCTGGCAGAGGGTGGTCAACTCGCAGGGGAAGATCAGTGAAAGGTCTGGGGCGGAGAGACAGCGTCAATTATTGGAGCAGGAAGGGGTCGAGTTCGATGCGAAGGGCCGCATTGATCTGAAGAAGTTCGGCTGGAGCGGCAATGACGACGACGTCCCCCAACAACCGTCCCTGTTCTAACGCGCGAGTTCCATCACCAGCGTATCCAGAGCCAGGTCGAGTGTGATCTGGCTCGTTTTGACTCTTTCGTCAATATTCAATAATTGATGGTAGATGCTTTCGAGCGATTCCATCGTGAAGCGCCCTGCCTGCCCTGTTGTCTTTTCCGCCACATAGGGATGCACGCCCAGCGCGCGTGCCACATCATCCTTGTTTCCCCGTCCATCCAGAATTTCCCTTGCTTGAATTAACAAACGGAACTGCCGCACGACCATGCCCCACAGCGAGAACGGGTCTTCGTTCTCCAGCAAACGATGCAATAACTTTTGCGCGACCTTGGCATTGCCCTGTGATAGCGCATCCACAAAATCGAATACGCTTTGCTGGGATGTGACGATGCAGACCGCCTCCACATCGGACCCGCGAATGGGTCGCTCCCAGTTGACATACGCCAACAATTTAGCCAATTCCATCCCCGCCTGACGGGTATCCACGCCGACCATCTCAGCCAGCCGCGCCGCTGCGGCCGGCTCGATCTGTCCGTTCTGTTTCTTCGCTTCGTTGACGATCCAGCCGGGCATGTCGCGCTGTTTGGGCAGGAAGAACGCCTCGGTTTTGACCAGCGGCTTGTTCTTCTCCGCCCATTTCACCAGCCAGTGTTTCGCCGCTTCCTTCGGCTCGATGATCTCATGGATGACGAGCTTGGTCGTGTCGGGGATTTTCTCCAGAAATTCGCTGAACTTCTTGCGCAACGCAGGATTGCTATATTTAGCGGACGAGTTCGATAGGGTTACCAGTCTCTTCGGCGCAAGGAAGGGTATGGCATTGACCGCGTTGTTGAGGTCGTTTTCGGTCATCACTCGCGCATCGAGGCGGGCAGTATTCATGTCTGCGCTGGTCGGGTCGGTGAAATCCGACTCGAAAGCCTTGAGTTTGCGCGCGATGGCGAATTCGTCGTTGCCGTAGAGGAGGAAGATGGTGGGCATATCTTTGAATCACAAAGGGTCACAAAGGTACACGAGGGAAAACCTTTGTGACCCTTTGTGCGTCTTCGTGGTTGATCACTTCGTAATCACCCGATGCATACCTTTTCTCATGGGAACAATATCCACAATTTGCAGGTTCCCCAAATTCGCTTCGGTGGTGACGTATTTCTGGAGCCAAGGCCCCAGCGGACGGCTGAGACCGAAGCCGATGATGGCGAAGGTCAATGCAAATGGGATGAGCAGAAGCCGCCACAATGTGGACTTGGCCACTCGAAGCGGCATCCAGGCAAAGGTGGCGGAGAGAAGCGCAGTGGTGGCAAGGTTGGTTCCACAGCCGGGGTGGACGGCGAGTCCGCTATCACCAGAGTTTAGCCGCGTATGGGCTTCCGTCACTGCGACCCAGACATCTTGTGTTTTGAGATCGCCAAGCAGGAAGAACCCGGTTGGGTTGGAATGTCCCGCCATGCGTAAACCGGGGAACTGGCGCCCGAGGATGTGGATGGTGGCGTGTTCGAGCGCATGGTTGCGCCGTGTTTCGAGAACGAGGGGAAGGTCGAGAAGCATGGGTTGATTATAAGTTAAAAGTCTGACGGGTTTCTTATAACCCGTCAGGTCTGATATTACGCAGTGACCGCGTAGATCTGTTCGAGCATCTTGGCAAACTCGCCCGATGGTCGCGGCTTGAGGATTTCCTTGCGTTCTTCGCGCGTGAGTGTATGCATGAGCAGGTATTGCACGGCGTATTTGCGGAAGAGGCGCGAGCCATCTTCGTCGCCGTAGAATTCCACGCAGCGTGCAAGATGTTTATGAATAAGGTCTTGCATCATCTGTGGCGTGACCTGGCCGCGGTCTATGCGTGCAAAGATCCAAGGGTTGGCAATGGCGCCACGCCCGATCATGACGGCATCGGCGTTGGTATGCTTTTTCATACGGTCGATGTCCGCAACGGTTTTGACATCGCCGCTTCCGATGACAGGAATTTTGACGAGCGATTTCACTTCGGCAATTGCATCCCAATCCGCATTGCCCGAATAGCGTTGTTCTTTTGTACGGCCATGAATAGCGATCAGGGATCCGCCTTCCTCTTCGACGATGCGCGCGATAAGTTTATAGTTCTTGCATTTATCCCAGCCGAGACGGATCTTGCCGGTGACTGGTACACGCAGATGTTTGACCAGTTTGCGAAAGGTGCGCGCAATGCGAAGCGGGGAAGGCATCATGCCCACGCCTGCGCCGCGGTCGGCGATGGTCTTGGCGGGGCAGCCCATGTTGAGGTCAATGACATCAGGGTTGAGTTCCTGAATTTTCAGCGCGGCTTTGAGGATGAGGTCGGGGTCTTCGCCGTAGATTTGGAAGGTCATCGGGCGTTCGATTTCCTTGAAGAACAAGCGCTTGGCAGGTTCCTTTGAACGGCTGAGGATCTTCTCCACTTTGACGAATTCGGTGTAGCTCATCGCAGAGCCGAGTTCGCGGCACAGCGAGCGAAAGGGCCAGTCGGAATATCCGTCCATCGGCGCGAGGATCGCGTTGCCGTGGATGGGGATTTCGCGGATATAAAAATCAGGCGTTTTGCTTTCGTTCATCGTGCGGAAAGTATAACAAAAAAATAAGACCCTAAAAGTCTTCAAGACCTTTAGGGCTTGTTACACGATTTACGCCGCCTGTTTCTTCCACAATTCCAAAAAGTGCTTGCGGAACTTCGTCACTTTCGGCGCGACGACCGCCATGCAGTATGGCTGATATGGATTCTTTGCAAAGTATTCCTGATGGTAATCCTCTGCCATGTAGAAATCCTTGAGCGCCTCCACTTCCGTGACGATGGGGCTGTCCCAGATTCCCTGAGCATTCAACTCACTGATAGTCTGCTCTGCGATCTGCTTTTGCTCAGGCGTGTGATAATAAATGCCCGAACGGTACTGTGTGCCCGCGTCTGCACCCTGACGGTTCATGGTGGTCGGGTCGTGGATGGCGAAGAAGATGTTCAGGATGTCCTTGAACGTAATTACCAACGGATCGAACTTGATCTGCACCGCCTCGGCATGACCCGTGTCTCCATTGCAAACCTCGCGGTAGGATGGATTGGGGACATTTCCATTGGCGTAGCCCGAGTCTACGGAAAGCACGCCTTTCACTTCGTCGTAAACAGCCTCCAGACACCAGAAGCATCCCCCAGCCAGCGTAACGGTCTCATAACTTGTGCTCATGATAAATTCTCCTTTCACTGATGCATAGACGCTTCATAACCGGATTATTTCCTTAACAAAATATTACGGGATGAAAAAAAACCGCCTCACGGCGGTCTCTCATCTCATCCCTGATACTGTGATCAATCCGTTCGTCACATTGACGTTCATCAGTTGGAGTCCGGGAGCTTGTGAGTTGATTCCCTCCAGTAAGGCTTGATTTAACCATGTCTCCGCCTGCGTGACGAGCAAAGCCGGAATGACCTGTTGCCCGATCTGGATGGATTCAATGTCAAAATGAGGCTGGTTTCCTCCGTCAATTTCTATCCTGCCTGTGATCAATACCGAGGTGGTATTGTCGCTTCCATTCACCATGCCCCAAATCTGCACCTTCCCATTCCGCAGATAGACCTGCATGTCGCTCAGAGGGAGATCGGGGTTGTTTTGCATTTCCATCGCAAGCCACGAGGTGACCTGTTGTTCGGTGATGGTCACCGAAGATAACGAGCCCGGCTGGGGAAGAGCGTTCTCGAGCACAGATTCCGCCTCCATCCCTGCTTTCTCCGAGACAACGATCTCCGCGCCGGGGCGTTCAGGCGCGCCATCCATGCCTTTGTTCGCATTTTCAACTGCAAAAACTATCAGGGCATCTACGAGAGGCGCGTATTGCGGATACTTCTGACCGATTTCGGCGCGAGTTTGCGGCGCGATGTCATTTGCCATATCGGCATTCGCGAATAAGGTCGGCGTCGCAAGCGCGAGCGCCTGTCCCATTTTCGATTCGGGGTTGTTCCGGGCTATGACGAAAGAGGTCGTGCCAAACAGGAACAGGATCACGGCAGCGACCAGCACTGCGCGGAATACTTTTCCGCGCGATTTCGGCTTTGTTTGCCAAATATTCGGGTTGACGTCGCCCCGCCTCGGCAGGGTTGGATTGATGGCTGACCTGGCACGAACGAGCCCGATCCTCGCCTCATTATGACCTGGGTCGAGCCTGAGAACGCGTTCGTAACAATTGATCTGTTCCCCTTTTTCCTCCACGATGCGCGCCATCAACATCCATGCGGCTTCGTCGTTCGGGAAGGCGGCAAGATACTCTGACAAATATTTTTTTGCCAGTTGACGGTTGCCGCGCTGGAAGGTGTAGTCGGCTTGTTTGAAAAGTTCTTGTTTGGTCATTTGGGGAATACAGCCTGACAGGTTTCAGAAACCTGTCAGGCTTGTTTGTTACAAACTCGGCTCGGCGAGTTTTTCCTGCGATTTTTCGAGCACGATCTCGCCGTCATCATTGACGTCAACGTTGACGGAGTCGCCGTTGATGAATTCGCCGGAGAGTAATTTGTCTGAAAGCGGGTCTTCCACCTTTTGTTGGATGACTCTCTTCAACGGGCGGGCGCCGAATTCGGCGTCGAAGCCCTGCGCCGCCAGCGAGGATAAAGCCTCGGGGGAAGCAGTCAGCAAGAGGTTGTGGTCTTTGAGGCGTTCGGATACTTTATCCAGTTCTAGCGTAACGATCTTCTGGATGTCTTCCTTGTTGAGCGAGCGGAAAATGACCACTGAATCCATGCGATTGATGAACTCGGGGCGGAAGGCGCGCTTGAGCGATTCGCTTAACTTCTTTCGCATTTCTTCGTAGGAGAGCCGCTCTTCTGTTTCTTCATCGCGCTTCAAGGCAAAACCGAGAGACGACTGCTTTTTGATGACATCCGCGCCGATGTTGGAGGTCATGACGATGATCGCGTTGCGGAAGTCGACCTTGTGACCCTTCGCATCGCTGAGATGACCTTCCTCCATGATCTGCAAGAGCATGTTATGCACTTCGGGATGCGCCTTTTCGATCTCGTCAAAAACGACGATGGAATACGGGCGGCGGCGAAGCGCTTCGGTCAGTTGACCTGCGTCTTCGTAGCCGACATATCCGGGAGGCGCGCCCACGAGGCGAGACGCCGTGTGACGCTCCATGAACTCGGACATATCAAATTGCAAGGCGGCTTCTTCACTGCCGAACATGAACTTGGCGAGGGCTTTGGTAAGTTCTGTCTTGCCAACGCCGGTTGGTCCGAGGAACATGAAGGAGCCGATGGGACGTTTGGGGTCTTTCAAGCCGGCGCGTGCGCGGCGCACTGCGCGGGAAATCGCGATGATGGCATCTTCTTGCCCGACGATGGCTTTGCGGAGTTCTTCTTCCATTTTGAGCAGGCGCTGGGATTCTTCTTCCGCCAGCTGCATGAGCGGGACCCCCGTCCACATGGAGACGACTTCGGCAATGTCTTCAGCGGAAACGACTGGGCTGTTGGCGCGATCCCAGCCGGTGCGCAGACGTTCGATCTGTTGACCGAGGTCGTATTCGCGCTCTTCCCATTCCTTAACATCTTCGGTGTTACCCTCCTCCTGGGCAAGCGTACGGTTTTGACGCGCCTGCCGCAACTGGCTGAACAAATCCTTGGCGTATTTGGCGGCTGGACTCTTATACATGCGCACGCGCGAGGAGGATTCGTCGATCAGGTCAATTGCCTTGTCGGGTAAAAAGCGTTCTGTGACATAACGCGATGATAGGTGCGCGGCAGCTTCGAGCGCTTCATCGGAAATCACAAGATGATGATGCTCTTCATACGCCGAGCGGATTCCACGAAGGATGGCGATGGTCTCCTCTTCGGAGGGTTCGTCCACTTGGATGGGCTGGAAGCGGCGCTCAAGCGCGGCATCGGATTCGATGTGCTTGCGGTATTCGTCCAGTGTGGTCGCGCCGATGACTTGCAATTCGCCTCGGGACAACGCCGGTTTGAGGATGTTTGCTGCATCAACAGATGACCCGGCGGCTCCCGCCCCGACGAGCATGTGGACCTCATCTATGAACAGGATCGCGCCCGATTGTTTCAACTCATCTATGATGCGTTTGAGCCTTTCCTCAAATTGACCACGGTACATGGTGCCTGCCACCAGCGAGCCGACATCAAGCTGCAATAGCCGCTTGTTCATGAGCGGAGCGGGGACATCGCCGTCAATGATGCGTTGGGCGAGTCCTTCCACAATGGCAGTCTTGCCGACGCCGGGTTCGCCGATGAGGGCGGGATTGTTCTTGGTGCGGCGCGCCAGAATTTGAATGACGCGTTCGATCTCCATCTGACGCCCAATGACCGGATCGAGCTTTTTCTCTTCGGCTTTGGAGGTCAGGTCAATGGCGAGTTGGTCCACGAGGGGGGTCTTGGGATTGTTTCCAGAGGGGCGTCCACCTTGCTGGGTGCCTGCAGGCGTCGGCGAGGATGAGGCGGATTCGTTTAACACGCGCCTGGTTTGGCGGCGGATCTGGTCGGGCGTCACGCCGAGCCTGCGAAGCACTTCCATCGCGACGGAATCAATGCGGACGAGGCCGAGCAAAATATGTTCTGTACCGATATAGTGATGTCCGAGTCGGCGCGCTTCGTCTACAGCGTATTCGAGCACTTGCTGGGTTTCGGGAGCAAGTTCGATCCGATTGGGGTCGAAGTTGGCGGGGGTACCGGAAACGCGCGCCACCACTTCGCGGACGCGGTCGGAGGTCATGCCCAGTTCGCGCAGGACACGACCCGCAACGCCGCCTTCTTCATCCATCAACCCAAGAAGGAGGTGTTCGGTTCCGATGTTGTTTTGGCGGGCGCGCTCGGCTTCCTGATGCGCGAGGCTGAGAACACGCCTTGCCCGCTGTGTAAATCTTTCCATGCCAGCCATAATAATCTCCTAAATTCCTTTGAAGGATTCTACCAAAAAGCGGGAATGCCCGCGTAGGAGAAAGGTTAGAGTTTCCTTACGGACGAGTACCAAGTGTCAAGTTTCAGGTGTCAAGTTGGCAAAAACACCACTATTCCTGACGATTGACACCTGACAAGTGTGTTATCGGTTGTCCCCATCGCCGTGAATCTTACCGCGCGCCTGCCTGTCCAAAAGTTTGGTTAAGTTGGATTCGGCGACTTCATCGAGGGAAATTTCCAGTTCGGTGCAGGTTTGGGCAAGGTACCACAGGACGTCGCCAAGTTCGGCTTTGAGCGCCTCACGCTCCGCTTCGCCGATGACGCCGTTCTTGTCTCTAAAAATCTTCTTGATCTTCCCCGCCACCTCTCCCGCCTCGTTGACAAGCCCCAGCGTGGGATAGATGACTCCATGCCCGATGGCGGGATATTTCGCGGTGGCGCGGGATTTGGTTTGGTAGTCGGTGAAGTTCATAATTTTTCCTTTTGCTATTCGGGCTGTTAGTTCTCTATAAATATCACATCTGCTGCTCTTTCTGAGAAGCCATTGAATCGGCAATGATCTTTTCTTCATCCCAGTTCACAAAGCCGTATCGTGACCTGTAATCATTAACGTCCTTTTCGTCATTCAGTTTATCCACTATTTTCAGGCGCGGTTTTTTTGCCGTCGAATAGACCGCCAGTCTCTTGAAACTCTTTAATCAACCTCTTGCATACGTGCGCCTTAATAGGTGCATGTAATTGAAACAATCAAACATCTAAAATATAGAAGTCATCTCAAAAATAGTTAAAGTACCTCAAATTGGCAAATTTCCTTTGTAAATTTTGGTTTTTTGCCCAACAAAGGTATTTTTGAGACAAGTTCTAGTGATTTCTCACATTCTTTTTGGAGCCTGGCACATTTTTTACAGGCGAGAAAGCCCATAACGATTACACTGTTGAAGATGTTGTGCGTGAAGCAGGCGTTGAACTGATTCCAATCCGAAAAAGAATTCACATCAGGAATACACCTTTTATGGCTTACTTCTAAACATCCATTCGCAAAATTATTGAAACGACTGGAAATCTGTTTAAACATCCATTGCCAAAACCCATACATGCTGTCATTGCCAGTGGTTTTGAAACCAAAGCTGCTATTTCGATACTCGCTTTCTACATCTACTTCCTTTGGTAGGTGGCAACTTGTGTTTTTATATTCGTAAAAGTTAACAGAATTAATCATTTATCATACATAGTATAATCGCAATGATTATCCGTTCGGAGGAACAATGACCGAAAAGAAGATACGTGTTTTGGTTGCCAAACCCGGCCTTGATGGGCATGACCGCGGCGCCAAGGTGGTGGCGCGCGCCTTGCGTGATGCGGGTATGGAAGTCATCTACACTGGCTTGCGCCAAACCCCTGAAATGATCGCCGAAGCCGCGCTTCAGGAGGACGTGGATGTGGTGGGGCTGTCCATTCTCTCCGGCGCGCACATGGCGTTGACTCCGCGCGTCATGGAACTGTTGAGAGCCAACGGTCAATCGCATGTCAAGGTGTTTATTGGAGGCATCATCCCGGACGAAGACTTGCACCGTTTGAAGGAGATGGGCGTGGCCGGCGTTTTCGGTCCCGGCGCCTCCACCGAGGATATTATCCACGATGTCCAGAATGCAGTGGCAGGGTAGGCTGCCTCACCTCACACAGAGCAACGGCTCTGTGTTTTTCTCTTAATGAAATGATTCGATGACCAATTCCCAAGCTGTTATTAATGGTGACCGTCTTGCTTTGGCGCGCTTGCTGACGAAAATCGAAAACAATTCCGCCGAAGGGCGTTCTGCATTGATTGAACTGTTTCCGCATACTGGCAGGGCGCATCTCATCGGTGTGACGGGCGCGCCGGGAACCGGGAAGTCGTCGTTGGTCAATCAACTTACTCTGCATTATCGCAAGCAGGAAGATATGCGTGTGGCGATTGTAGCAGTAGACCCGTCCAGCCCATTCACAGGCGGAGCAGTGCTGGGCGACCGTGTGCGGATGCGTGATCTTTCCGGCGACCCCAACGTCTTCATCCGCTCGATGGCTTCGCGCGGCTCGCTCGGCGGACTTGCGCAAGCGACTGCCAACATGGTTCAGGTCTTTGACGCGGCGGGTTTCGACATCGTCATGATCGAGACTGTCGGTGCAGGACAGAGCGAAGTGGACATCGCCCGCCTCGCTCACACGACGTTGGTTGTCGAAGCCCCCGGGCTGGGGGACGACATCCAAGCCATCAAAGCGGGTATCTTGGAGATCGCGGATATTCTCGTTGTCAACAAGGCGGATAGACCCGGCGTGGAAAACACCGAGAAGGCGCTCAAATCCATGCTGGAACTGGCGCATCCGACCGAGCGGGTCTTCAAACATCATGGTGCATACATGGGCGTGTCTGTTCCGAAGCCGACAACAAATGTAAGGCTGTGGGTCCCGCCGATCCAACGGACAGTCTCCACCGAAGGGACGGGCATTCCCGAACTGGCAGAGTCCATTGCGAAGCATGTGGAGCATTTGCGCCAGAGCGGGGATTGGGCTCTTCGTGAGCGCACCCGGCTCGAGGTCGAAGTGGAGGCGTTGATCCGTGATTCGTTGATGACGCGATTTCATGAAGATGTCCCGCCTCAAAAATATGAGGAGGTTATGGAGAAGGTCGTGCAAAGAAACATTTCGCCGTGGGAAGCCGTCAAGACATTGTTGAATGGAAGGTCGAAATGAGTATGATATATGGTGAGCGAGTACGGCTGCGCGCAAACGAGCGCGAGGATGTGGCGAAATTCCATGAGTGGATCAACGACCCCGAAGTGACGCGCGGACTTGCGCTCTATTTGCCGATGTCCATGGCGGATGAAGAGAACTGGTTCGATAATCTATCGAAACGCGACCCAAATGAAAAGCCGCTTGCCATCGAGATTCGCAAAGGCAAGGCATGGAAGCTGATCGGTAATTGCGGCGTGTTCGGCATCGAGTTGACCCATCGAAGCGGCGAACTCGGCATCATGATCGGCGATAAATCGGAATGGGATAAAGGTTACGGCTCGGAAGCGATGACCCTGCTACTGCGCCACACCTTCGAGACCTTGAACCTGAATCGCGCCTTTCTGCGGGTCTACACCGACAATGTGCGCGCTGTCCGTTCGTACGAAAAGGCGGGCTTCGTTTTGGAGGGACGCCTGCGTGAAGCGGTCTATAAGCATGGAAAATATGACGATGTCCTTATCATGAGTGTGTTACGCTTGGAGTGGATGAAGCGAAAGAAGAAGGAGAAGAGATAGAAATGCATCATGTTCATCATGATCTGAAGGTGTACGGAGGAATTAAACTCTTTGCGGGGAGCGGCTCGCCTGAATTGGCGCAGAAGATCGCGGATTATCTCGGTCAGCCGTTGAGCGGGCGCGAGGTGATCGAATTTCCAAATGAGAATCTGTTCGTGAAGTTGAGCGGAAGCGTGCGCGGGCAGGACGTGTACGTCATCCAAACCACGTCCTCGCCGGTGCATCGCAATCTAATGGAACTGCTGATCATGATCCAAACCCTGCGGCTGGATTCAGCGGCGCGCATCACGGCGGTCGTGCCGTATCTTTGCTACGGGCGGTCAGATAAAAAAGACCAGCCGCGCGTGCCCATCACGGCGCGGTTGGTGGCGGATATGATCGAAGTTGCGGGCGCGGATCGTTACATGACGCTCGACCCGCACGCGGGGCAGATTCAAGGATTCTTCTCCGTCCCCGGCGACGTGCTGACTTCGTCGCATTTATTGATCGAGCATATCAACACGGTCATCCGCCCCGATCTGCAAGACCCGGTGGTTGTATCTGTGGACTTGGGCTTTGCCAAAAAGGGCCGAAATTATGCGGCGGATATGGACATGCCCATTGCCTTTATCGAAAAACGACGTATCGGCAACGAAGCCAAAGCCGAAGCCCTGACTCTCATCGGCGATGTAAAGAACCGCGATGTGATCATCGTGGATGACGAAGTGGATACCGGCGGCTCGATTGCCCAGGCTGTGGATGTGGTAAAGAAGTATGGCGCACGCGACGTCTATCTTGCCTTTGTACATGCCATTCTTTCGAATAATGGGGCGCAGCGTCTTGCGTCCCTGCCTATCAAGAAGATCATCACCACCGATTCCGCACCCCTTTCACCCGACAAAATGGAATATCTCAAAGGAAAGATCACCGTGCTTTCAGTCGCGCCGCTGCTGGGCGAGGTGATCCGCCGCGCCCACGAAGGACGCTCGGTCGGAGAAATGTTCAACGAATAAAGCCAACGTTCAGCGATTGGCTTTTGGTCAGCCGCTAATCGTTAATTGTGAAGATGCCCGAACTCCCCGAAGTCGAAACCATCGCCCGCGCGATTAAACCTGAACTGGTCGGCAGGGCCATCCTTTCTGCCGATGTCCTCTGGGCGCGAACGGTTGCAACACCACCGGCAAACCAGTTCAAGGAATTGATTCGAGGTCAGCGGGTGGTGGATGTGACGCGGCGGGCGAAATATCTCGACATCATACTAAAGAACCATCACTTGCTTATTCATCTTCGCATGAGCGGGGATATAATTATCCGGCGGAAGGATGAAGCGCCCGAAAAACACGACAGGCTCATCCTGCATCTTTCCAGCGGAAAAAGGATCGCCTTCAACGATACGCGCAAGTTTGGGCGTGTCTGGCTCACGGATCAGCCTGAAACGATTCTTGGCAAACTCGGCCCCGAACCGCTTGGCGGCGATTTCACGGCGGATTGGCTGTACGAGAACCTTCGCAAGCGCAAACGTCAATTGAAGCCGTTGCTGCTCGACCAAACCTTCCTCGCAGGCGTTGGCAACATCTACGCCGATGAGTCACTGCACATGGCGAAACTGCATCCTCTCGGGTTGTCGAATGCGGTGACGAAGAAACAGGCTGAGGCGTTGTGGGAGGCGATCCGGTCCATCCTGAGCGAAGGCATCCGCCGCAACGGCTCCAGCATAGACTGGGTCTATCGCGGAGGCGAATATCAAAACCATTTCCGCGTGTATGACCGCGAAGGTGAAGCCTGCCCTGTTTGCGGTGCGAAAATCCAAAAACTCACGGTAGGTCAGCGCGGCACGCACGTCTGTCCGAAATGTCAACGCTTGAGGTAGTCGTATGGTCGAAGGAATCACGTTCACCCCCTCTCCATTTCTTTATATCATCGTCGGATTCATCGTCGGTTTGATCGCCGGTTGGGCAATCGGCTTTTTCGATTCCAACAACCGCACCGCAAAGAAAATCACAGCCGCCGAAAAGAATGCCGAAATAAAAGTCCGCGAGGCGGAGGAGAAAGCCCGCAAAGCGCAGGAACAGATCGCATCCCAGCCTGTTGTGCAGGATGACCCCGGCTTGCTGCGAATCAAAAACGAAAACGGACGGATGATGCTCGAAATGGATGGCACGCCTTTGAGCGGCGCATTGTCCCCCGATAAGCGCAAACGATTGATAGACCTGCTGGGAATCATCCGCCCCTTCCTCGAAGGCGGACAGCCCCAGACGCCCCCTCAAAAACCTGCGGCGCCGCCTCATACCCCGCCGACGCCTGTCTCATCTCCCCAGCCGACTCCTTCATCCAGACCGATTACCAGTCCCGCCACACCTCCGCCTGTCGCTCCCGTCAAACCGACATTGGGCGCGGCGCTCTTCTCTTCGAAAAAGAAATCTTCAGAAGAAGAAAGACCGCTTGCCTCCCTTAGCATCGTCGGTCAAATAGATGCGGTTCTTCAAGCCCGCCTGATGAACTCGCCGCTTGCCGGAAAAGGCATCCGCCTGCACGAATCTCCCGAAGGCGCTGTGGAAGTGTACGTCGGTCTCCAAAAATTTCCCTCCGTGGACGACGTGCCTGATGAAGCCATCAAATCCGCCATCCGCGCCGCCATTGCGGAATGGGAAAACAATTACACGCCGGG
The DNA here is from genome assembly GCA_964563315.1 of uncultured Anaerolinea sp. Classification (GTDB taxonomy): domain Bacteria; phylum Chloroflexota; class Anaerolineae; order Anaerolineales; family Villigracilaceae; genus Villigracilis. The sequence continues at coordinate 23,818 of CAZLWG010000034.1, forward strand.
AGCGTGAGTTACTTTTTATACCGCGCCGTCAACACGGGATAGCCAACCGTATTCGCGATTTCCCCCGTTACATTGGGAGAATACAACTGCCGCAATGACTGCACGCTGTACGATGACCCCAGACATAACAGGTCATAGTTTCCCTCTTTGGCTTCGGCTAAAATCTCCTCCACCACATTTCCCTGCCGCCCTTTGACGGCGGCATTCAATCCCTCCGATTTCGCAATCTCCAAGGTAGCGCGTAAATTTTTTCCGATGGGCGTGTCCGTATTTTCAGGGTGCTCCCAGTTTTCACGGATCGCCCTTGCAGTGGGATAATCCAACCCCAACGGCGGGATGATGTGCAGAAGCGTAATCTCCGCGCGGCTCTTCATCGCGATTTGCATGGCAAGGTGTTCCGCCGCCACTTCATATCCCAGACCGCCCACGCAGATCAGAATCTTTTGCACCGGTATCCTCGCCTGCGGCACATAATAAATCGGCTGTTCGATCTCCTCAAGAAAATGCCGGATGGAACGCCCTGCAATGAACCGGCGGATCTGTGGACGCCCCAACGGTCCCAACACCAGGATGGAATCGTCTGCCTGTTTCATCTGCTCTGGAATCACCCCCTCCGCGCTTCCCCTTCGGACCTCAAGGCTGTATTCCACGCCCTGTGCTTGAAACAACCCGATTGCGCGTTCAAAAACGTCCTCCAGCGGGTGGTGGTCGTCAATCGCGGCGGGACTCAGATTCTCGGTCACGCCGAGAAGCGTGATTTTCGAGTCCAGGGTTCTTGCGAGCCATGTGCCCTGCTCGACGGCAGACCATGTCTCTTTGTATCCGTTCGTGGGGATGATGATTTCAGGATTCATTTGTCAACTACCGGAAAAGGAATAACCCGACAGTGCCTGCGCCAATCAACACATATTGCGGCGGGACGTGGAACACTGCCAGGGCAGCGAAGCTCAGAAACGCGATCAGGACAGAACGCCACTTGATGGACTTGCCCGTCGTACGGAACAACTGCCATGCAACGATTGCCAGCAACACACCCACTGCTGGAGCCATACCTTCGATGAAACTCGACATCCACACCTGCCCTTCAAAACGCACCAAAATGGACGCTGCAGTGAACATCAGCACAGTGGGCGGGAGGATGGCGCCCAACAGCGCGGCGATCAAGCCAGGTACGCCGCCGGAGGCGTAGCCAATGAACATTGCCAATTTAAGGGCCTCACTCCCCGGAACCAGATTCGAGAAGCCGACTGCCTCGACGAATTTTGCTTCCGTCATGATCTTGCCGACGGTTTCCTTGTACAACAAACCGATCGAGGTTGGACCGGCAGTGGTAAGAAGGTTGACCTTCAGGAATATCCAGAACAGACGCAGGTCTACAATGAATGCGACGCGCGGTTTTTCTTCCTGTTTTATCTCTTTGGTGTTCATTTGAAAAGAAATATTCCAGCAATTCCTGAAGCAAGAAGAACCAGCGGAGCTGGGGCATTCCGCAGAAGCGCAACGAGACTGACGCCTGCCAACAGGAGCGCCTGCCAGCCGACTTCGCCGTTGCTGTTGAAAATCTTCCATGCAACCGTGAGAATGAGGACGGCAACGGCAGGCGTCAAACCTTCCACGAAGCGGCTGACCCATACTTCGCGTTGGAAGCGGTGAAGCACCAATACCACACCAAGCATAATGACAGTCGGCGGAAGGATCGCCGCCAGGAGGGAGATCAAACCGCCGGGAATTCCGGCAACCGTGTACCCGACGAACATGGCAAGTTGCAGGGCATCACTTCCGGGCAGAAGCGTGGAAAGCCCAACCGCCTGCACGAACTGTTCTTCGGTGAGCAATGTCCCCACCGCTTCGTTATAGAGAAGCCCCGTGGATGCAGAACCGGATGTACTAAGCAGGTTGATCTTTAGGAAGATCCAGAAAAGAGTGAGGAGAACATTCACGTTGAAATAGACTCATTATCCATGTTATTAAACTTCCCAAGTCTATCATGCAATGACGGCACCCTCCATTTTTAAAAGCCATTCCTTGGTTGGCAGACCTTCCCCGCCGCCGTAACCGTGAAGTTTTCCATCCCTGCCAATGAGGCGGTGGCAGGGGATGACCAACGGCATAGGATTGGTGGCATTGGCGCGTCCCACCGCCCGATAGGCGCGCGGACGCCCGATCTCTTCGGCAATATCGGCGTAGGTGCGGGTTTCACCATAGGGGATTTGGTACACGAGTTTGAGGGTCTTCCGCTGGAATGGGCGCAGGGTGGACCAATTGATGGCGAAGGTGAACTCGCGGCGTTTACCTTTCAAGTATTCGCCCAGTTCTTTAGCGTAAGGTTGAATGCGCTTTTGATTTTCCTCCACAGCCGCCTTCAGGCGGTGGAGGAGGTAGGAGATCAGTTCGGGTTGGGAATCCGCCCATTCGACGGCAACCAATCCCAAGTCGGAGGCGGCGAGGCGTAAATCTCCCAGCGGTGTGTGGTTTAGTTCACCCAGGTAAATTTTCGAGGAGGAAGTTGCCATGTCTGCCTATCCTTTGGTCAAAAAACGATTACAAACTTGTTAATTGCCTGACAATCGTAGGGCATTCGTAGGTTTCGCGTCAAGTTGTTTTGGGACAATCATGATAAATTTACGGGCGTAAGGTGATTTCTCTTCTCCTCCTTTCAAAGGGAACCGCGGTCGGCGTCCGCGGTTCTCGTACTTTAAGGGGGACATTGGCAGTATAATCTCGACATCAAACTCTTGCGAGGGTATCATGCCTGTACAAATTACGCTTATTGGTCTGGGTCAGACGGGGGGATCGATGGGACTGGCGCTTGCGCCTCACAAGGAAAAAATCACCACGATTGGGCACGACAAGGATTTCAACACCGAGCGGCTTGCAAAAAGCAAGGGCGTGGTGGAAAAGACCAATCATAACCTCCCCGGTTCGGTTCAAAATTCGGATTTGATCCTGCTTGCCATTCCCGTTTACGACATCCGCGAGACGTTCGAACATATTGCAAACGACCTGAAGGAAGGCGCGGTCGTTGTGGATATGACTCCGGTGAAGGCTGAGGTTTCCAAATGGGCAAAGGAGATTCTGCCTGCTCACTGCCATTATGTAGGACTTGTCCCTGCGGTGGGACCGGATTATCTGCACATGATGGAATCGGGTCTGGACTCCGCCAAAGCGGATCTGTTTGCAAGGAGCACGTTCCTGCTTTCAGCTGCTTCCGGCACGCCCGGTGAGGCGTTGAAACTGGTTTCAGACTTTGTGAACCTGCTGGGCGCCACCGCCATGATAACGGATTTTATCGAATCGGACGGGTTGATATCTTCTGCGCATCTATTACCGCAATTGATATCAGCCGCCTTATTAAGCGCGAGCGTGGATCAGCCCGGCTGGCTGGAGGTACGGAAGATCGCTGCGCGCGCCTATTACTCGGCAACATCCGGGTTCTCGGAAAACGACGATGCCGATACCTTGAGCATGTTGTCTGTGCATAACCGTGAAAACGTCACCCGCACGCTGGATCGGATGATCCACACGCTTGCAGAAATACGACGAGAGATCGAAGAGGGGGACGAGGAGGCAATCAGCCAGCGTCTCGAAACTGCACGAGTGGGAAGGTCCAAATGGCTTGGCGAGCGAATCCGAGGCGACTGGTCTGAAATGGATGCCGAACCCATGGAGCATGTTTCCATGATGGAGAGGCTGTTTGGAAGTTCCCCCAAAAAACGCAAATGACCTGTTTCTGTTACATCCTCGAGTGCGCGGATGGGACATATTACACCGGCTGGACGACCGATCCTGAGCGGCGGCTGACTCAACACAACAAAGGGGTCGGCGCGCGTTACACCAAAACCCGCCTGCCCGTGAAACTGGTTTATCTCGAACCGCAGCCCGATAAAAAGACCGCCATGAAACGCGAGAGAGCCATCAAGGCTCTCCCGCGAAAAAAGAAAATCGAATTGTTTGCATAGAGACACGGCAACGCCGTGTCTTTTTATTTCGATGTAATTTAAGCCGCTTCAAGCGCGGCGAGCGCTTCATCGGTCATCTTCACGTTGTGATAGACATCCTGCACATCGTCATGCTCTTCGAGCGCTTCGATGACCTTCATGACCTGCAGGGTCTCTTCCACGCTGATCTCCAATTCCTGCTTGGCAACCAGCCGCAGCCCGGCCTCCGCAGGCTGAACGTTCACCTGATGAAGCGCATCTGCAATGGTCTTGAACGACTCGACCGGGCCGTAAATCTCGACCTCATCGCCGCCGTCCATCACATCATCCGCGCCAGCGACTACGGCAAGATCGAACGCCTTTTCATACGACAATGTGCTGGATGGAAACGAGAAATACGATTTCCGGTCGAACTGCCAGCCTACTGCGCCCGCCTCTGCCATATTGCCGCCCGCCTTGCTGAAAAGATGACGCACATCCGAGATCGTGCGGTTGCGGTTGTCGGTCACGCATTCGACCATGATGGCGGAGCCATGCGGACCATAGCCTTCGAGCGTCAGTTCCTCGAAGGCCGCGCCTTCCTTATCTTCACCGGAACCACGTTTGATGGCGCGCTCGATATTATCCTTGGGCATGTTCTCGGCGCGGGCTTTATCCACAGCCAGCCGCAGCCGGAAGTTTGAATCGGGGTCGCCGCCTTCGCGCGCCGCAATGGTAATTTCACGCGCAAGGCGTGTAAAAAGCGCGCCGCGTTTGGCATCCGCCGCGCCTTTCTTGCGTTTAATGGTGGACCATTTTGAATGACCAGACATGTCGTTCTCCTTCAGTTATAAACCACGCGTGTGGGGATTTCCAAAATAAGCGGCGAAATTATACCATCCCGCCAGAGAGCTGGACGAAAAATCCCACACCCATTGCACGCGGTCCCGCATGAACAACGATGGCGGGAGGCAGTTCATAGATTGGAATGTTTTGGACATTCACTTTTGATTTTAACTCCGCAACAAGCGCCTCCGCCTCTTCCTCCGCCTCGACCTGTAACACGCATAAATGAGCCGACTCTCCGCCGGAACATTGTTCCGCTGTCACCTCCACAAGGCGTGCAAGTGCTCGTTTCTTTGTCCGTTGCTGTTCAAAAGGTTCCACCTGCCCATCCTTTACTTGAAGGATCGGCTTGATCTCCAACAACTCCGCCACCAGACGTTTCGCTCCGCCAATGCGCCCGCCTTTTGCAAGATACTCGAGCGTATCCACAAGGAAGTAAACCCGCCCGCGCGGGATCATCTCTTCGAGCTTTGCCACGATCTCATCAGCAGACTTGCCCGCCTTTGCCATGTCATCCGCGACCAATACAAGCGAGCCGAGGTTGCAGGAAATGGTCTGCGTATCCACCACGCGGATGTCTACATCCGAAAATTCCAGCGCGGCGGTCTGCGCCGAGCGGACCGTTCCGCTGGCTTTGCCGGTCGGCGCGATGACAACCACGCTTTCGTTTTGTTTCCTCGCCCTTTCAAAAACGGGATAATACAAGGGCGGTTCGGGCGCGGCAGTTTTGGGAAGTTCCTTTGCCGCTTTCAGTTTATTCAAAAACGCGGCTGTATCGAGTTCATTGTCGTCGTGGAATGCCTCCTCCCCGAACATGACGACTTGGGGAATCAACGGGATTCCGCGCTGGGCGAGCAATTCGCGCGGCAATCCGCAGGTGGTATCGGCGACAATTATGGCCATTGGAGCCTCCGTTGGTTTATTCTAGCCCCATTCCAACCGTAAATAAACTGCCAAAAGAACTCAAATTTGTATTACAAATCTCTCGTGTAGGTTCGATGAATTTTATAAAAACCGATCCCGAAATTTTCCAAATCCCTTTGCATGGCTTCGTTCTCCACCCCGATCTGAATGACTTCGGCATGTTCGAACTGCCCCGAATCCCTCGCGGATTTGAACATCTCACTGTACAGGATCGCCATGCCGCCCGAACCGCGATATTCGGGAAGCAAGCCCGCGCCGTTGATGTCCAACCAGTTTGTCCGCTTCAATTCCAGCAGAAGGCTGATCCAGCCAAAGGGAAACAACCTCCCCTTTATCTTTTGCACCGCCGCTGACACATCCGGATATGCCAGCAAAAAACCGACCGGCTCCTCGCCTTTCATGACGATCTTGATCAGTTTCGGGTCGGCGAGCCATAGCAATTGATTGGCGAGCGCATTAGCTTCTTCCTCGGAGATGGGAGCATTGCCCGCCGTTCCGCGCAATGCATTGTTGTAGAGGTCTCTTAGCTTGGGGACGAGTGAACACAGGTCAGATCGTTTTTCATAGCGCGCAATGCGGAGTCCGCGGCGCTGCTTGATGCGATCTGCCAGTTCGTGAATGCGCTCCGGGAAGTGGATGTCCGCGCCAATGTAACCGGATACTGCATCGCGATTGGGTTGGAATCCGCAGGCTTCGATGAGTGTTGGATAGTAATCGAGGTTGTAGGGCAATCCGAAGGCAGGACGATGCTCGAAACCTTTCACAAGCAGACCGAATCCATCCATCGGTGTGAAGCCTTTGGGACCGATTATTTTGGTCAAGCCGCGTTTACCCGCCCACTCAAAGCCTGCCTTGAACAGCCCCTGCGCGGCTTCGAGGTTGTTCTCACATTCAAATAGATGGAAGAAAGCTGTCGCTTCGTTGTTGTATTCGTTGTAAGGGCGATTGTCCAAAACAGCGACTCTGCCGATGGGACGGTTTTCTCGATAGGCGATAAAAAATCCGGCGAGGGAATGCTTATAGAACGGGAACCTCTTTCGGTTAAGTCGGAGGCGTTCGTCTGTTTGCAGGGGCGGAACCCATTGGGGAATGTCCCTGTAAAGGGGGAAGGGCAGGCGGAGGAAATCATCCACCTGTTTTTTATTATCAAGGTCGATGCGGGTGATTTGCATAAAAGGGTCGGGGTGAGATCACCTCACCCCGACGGGAAATCACATGGATTTGGCGCGTTCCGCCATTTGGTGGCGAAGGTCTTTTGCATCCTTGTCGATCGTGAAGATCGCGCCGAGATAGAAGAAGAAGCACAAACCCCACGCCACGGTGCAGATGAGCAGGATGGCGGTCTTCAGATCGATTGCGTCGGCGATGAGACCGGTGAGGATGGGTGCGAATGCCGCGCCCGCGTTCTCAATGAAGTATTCGGTGGCTTGCGCTGTGGAGCGGACTTCGGGAACTGTGACATCATACACAGTTGCGATGACGTTGGCGGAGGAAAGCGGCATGAAGATGGCGGTCAGGCACATAAAGACGAAGAACTGGTTTCGCGCTTCAATGGGCGAATTGAGCGCGAGGTAAATGAAGATCGCACCCATCAGAACACCGATGCTGGAAACGATGATGCGTCCTTTGTTGGTACGTTTGAAGGCTGCGTCCCCAAGCGCGCCGCCGACGAAATATCCGCTGGCGAGGATGAGGATGACAGGAGCCATCGTGAAGAGGATGCTGTTCGCATCATAACCGCGTTCGCGTTCGAGATAGGCAAAGAAGAAATACGTGATGACGTTCCACGGGAAGACGCCGGCAAAGCCCTGTAAAAAGATGAACCACATCGTTTTCTTTTTGAAGATCTGCTTGGCTTCCGCCCATGAGAATTTGAAGGTCTGCATTTCGGACATCTGCTCGAACTCGGGTTCAGCTTTGCCGCGGGGCATTTCCTTCACACCGAAGAAGATGAAGAGCGCAATGACCAGCCCCAGCCCGCCGGTGATGAAGAACACGCTTCGCCAACCGCCGATCAATGGCGCAACCATCAATGCCAGGATCATGCCGACAAGATAACCGATGGGCTGCGCCAGTTGAAGCAACCCGTACACTTTGCCGCGCAGGTTGGGACCGAAATAATCCGCGACCAGCGTGTACAGACCGGGGTAGGACGAGTCGTCGATGCCGGTCGAGGCGCGTGTGGCAAGAAAAACGCCGAAGTTCCTGGCAATCGCGTTTAGCCAGGTCGTTGCGCCCCAGATGAACGAAGCCAGCGAGAGCAGTTTGGCGCGCGCGAAGCGGTCGTATAAATATCCCCAGATCGGGTACAAGATGGTGGCGACGATCAACGCGCCGGAGTTCACCAACCCCCATTGTGTATTATCGATTCCAAAATCATCGCTGATCTGCACTTGCAGCGAACCGATCATCAACTTGTCGGTCTGGTGCAGGAGCATGAAGAAGAAGAACACAACGACCACGAACCAGCGATAGCGTGAATGTTCCTTGGACATGATTACCTCGCAACGTTGAGATGCCCAAGTATCGGCGGTCAGTGGTTAAGTGTCAAGTGTCAGGTGTCAAGTCTCGGGTGAATCGTCTGTGATGATTTCCTGCGCGAGTCTTTTCAGTTCATCCGCATTCGTTACTTTCGCCGAGTCGAAATATTGCCCCAGCAGTTCCAGCGGGCTCAAACTGCTCACCACCTGTCCTTCGGGGATGCGGACCCGCGCCTCGCTTTGCGGACGCTTGACCAGATGGAACTCGAACACATCTTCGGCGTATTTCCGCAGTGCGGATTCGTCGATCAACGAATCCCATTCTCTTAGATATTCGACGACAAGCCGCACGATTGCCCCGGACATTTCCTTTGGCTTGGGCAACGCATCCTTAAGCGCCTTCGTCGTTTCTTCGCTGGACTTTAGAACTGTCCGGCAGTCTATGAACTTTCTCACACCCGTGAGTGGAATCCACTCTACTTCCGTTTCCTTATCCTTTTCCACATCCGCAATGACAAAGAAGCGCTCTTCCTTCGCCTCGCCAAAATCGACCCGTTCTATCGAACCGGGGTACACCACCGGCGGCTGGAAATTGGGTGTTTTGTCATCCTTATCCGGACCGGGCCCATTCAAGTTCTGCGGTTTGTGGATATGTCCCATTGCCACGTAACTGAACTTCGGATTTTTCACCAGCGAGCCGGATAAGACCAGATCATTGCCAAGCATCACCAATCTCTCGCCGCCGAACTTTGCGCCTTCGATGGAGGCGTGGGCGGTGAGTACAAGGGGTAATGACGAATCCGTCTCTTCGATAAGTTCTTCCATTCTTTCCGTTATTCTATTTTCTAATTTTTTATAGACTTCTGCTGCCAAATCTTCGCTGTTGGCCACTTCGTAATCCGCCATGAATATGGATTTGGAGATCCAAGGCAGGGCAATGACATTGATCGGCAATCCCCACAGGTCCTCTGATCTTAAAAGCTGAATTTTGGACAGTACTCGAACATATGGAATTTGTAATGTATCAAATTCCTGCAAAGCATGAGCGCGCCCAATGGCGGGAGAAATATCATGATTGCCAACCAGTAAAAGAGTGGGGATCTTTGCCTGTGACAAACGCATGATGCGTTTGCCCCACTCGCGCTGAAACGTTGGCGCAGGGGAACGGTCTTTGTAAGCGTCGCCCGCGAAGATGACCATGTCCACCTTGCGCTCGATGGCGGTATCCACGATGGTATTCAGTGATTTGAGAAAGTCCAGCACGCGCAGCGGCAGACCGGTGGCAGGATCATGCCGTCCATAATTTGCCATATCAATGTGGGCGTCGGCAAAATGTAATAGTTTCATAGTTGGATAGTTGAGTAGTTACATAGTTGATTTTGGTTGTGATGATTTTCGCAGATAGGCGATCATGCCGTTGATCAGTCTTTTAGTTTCCGTTGCGAGGTTGTATGCTTTTTCGAGTTCATTTTGTTCTATGTATTTCAGGTCAAGAGCCAGATATAGTTCTGATTGTACTTCGCTTGCAGAGCGTCTTGACATTTTTAGAAAGCGGATGAATTCAGCGTTGATCCCGGCATCGAAGCCTTCTGCAATATTATGCATGACCGATCCGGCTGATCCCTGAATCTGATTGCTCAAACGAAAATCCTTTGAAAACTTTGGATGTTCGGTTAAGTCATAGATCATGTTTGCCAGTTGGCGTGCTTTTTGCCAGCTCTGCAGATCTTCGAATCTTTCAATTTTAGTCACCCAATTTTCCTCCGCTGTTTACTTAATCGTACAACCAATACATCTGACTACGAAACTACTAAGCTTTCAAACTACCCAACTATTAAGGTTGAACCCCCAATTCCTGCAGCGCTTGCACGGCGGGGAACCAATCCACATGGACTTGCAGCGCGGCGCGGTAATCGGCGATGGCGGCGGAGGTATTGCCGATCATGTAGTAGGCGCGTCCGCGCCATAGCAGGGATTCTTCCAGTGTGGGTGTCGAGATGGTGTCATTCAAGGTCGTGTTTGCGAGGTTGATGACATCTTGATAGCGGGCGGAATAGTAATAAGCGAAATATGGTCCCGTTTGGTACCACATCATGCGGAAGGGACGATTGCCCTCGGTCGTATCCCAATTGGAGTATTCGCGGAATGCCTGGTCGTATGCGATGGCGGCGTCGGCATACTGATTCAAAAGGACGTGGCTTGTGCCTTTGTTGAACCAGGCGAAAAATATGTTGTTATTTTCCAATTCCTGAATTTCTCTTTCAGCTTTTTCGAGGGCATACTGCGCCGCCCACTGCTCATTCGCCCAGGGACCGAGAATTTTTAACACTTCCGCTTCACGGTCCGGCGGATAGACGACGATGAAAAGATAGTTGAACGAGCGCCAGCCGTCTTCATAAACCTCGTATTCGCTCAGCAGGTCCTTGCCCGGTTTGAGATAGGCATCCTGCACAATAAAGCCGCCTTTGGCATCGTCATAACCGGTGGTGAAAAGGTAGTGGCCGAGCCAGTCTATTTTGCCTGTGTAGTCGTGCTCGTAATACCCTTTTTCGGCAACAACAGGGAAGCCTGCTGCGAGCAGGCGTTTGACCAGATCCATCTCGCCGCCGTAGCGGGAGAGGGCGCGGTATTCGGTGGTCTGTGTGTTGACGAAATCCACCAGCTCATATGGCATGACGTTCTTATCGGGAAGCCCGCGCTCGATGAAGTTGAGTTTTGTATCCGGCGAGCCGGGCTTGACGACCTTCGCCACGTCGTCGCGGTTGCCCGTCCAACCCCAGAAATTGAGTGCCATCGTCAAATTGGCAGGACCGCAGTAGTTCCAGCGGTTGTGTTGGTCAACGTAGGTGACGCCCGGGAGAACAACAGAAGCAGGGATCGGCGTGGTGGTGATCGTCGGCGTGAGAGTGGGTCCCGCTTTCGGTGTGGATGTTGCCCTGGGAGTCAACGTCAAAAGCATCTCCGCGCGGACTGTCCCAACGGCGGTTTCAACGGTAAGAGGATTTTCTTCGGCGGGTTGGAAGACCGCTTCGCTCGGTGGGTTGAAGAAATAAACAATGCGTGTGCGTAGGAGTTCCACGCGGGTTTCGAGGCGGCTATGCACTGGCGGCAGGTAATAGACGCCGACGGCAAGCAAAAGCCCAAACGGGATCAGCCAGCGTTTATTTATCTTTTTGATTTTATCCATGAACATGAAAAGGATTATATAACAAACGAGGGTGGAAATTGTCACCCGATTGCGAAGCATGGAAAAAGGAGGCGCGCTTTCCTAATCCTGCATTAATTTTTGGCGGTAACTTTTTCGCATCGAATGCGACTACGAAAAATAAGGCCGAACCATAAAAGGAGAGACAAGTCATGCGAAAAAGCACAGTTTTCATTTCCACTGTACTGACCATGTTCACACTGGCAACGGTGGCAGGCGCGGTTTCCGCCTATCAGCAGATAACGAGGGACAATGGCAAACCTGTTGCGGAGCCGGTGACTGAGCCAATGACGGTGAAGAATGGATTGATTTCGACGCGCTCCATTCCCCAGCCGTCCATTGTTTCGCCGGAGGAAGCGACATTGGTCGCCATTGAATATTTGGGAGACAGCAATGTATACAGCGTGGAAACCGTTGAATATGAAGGCGCGCCTGCTTATCTGGTCACATTCAGTTCCGGAAAGATGGTCTATATAAACCCTACCGGGGATATTCTTGCTGTTACCGAAGTACAGCCGATCGTGATGTATGCACCCGCCGCGAACAACAATGGCGGAGGTGGAGGCGGCAACAGCGGCGGCGGAGGTGGTAGTCATGACGATCACGACGATGACGATGACCATGATGACGACCATGATGACGATCACGACGATCATGACGACGATTAAGCAGGTGAAATCATCTTATGGCAAATAAACAAGCGTCCAAATGGACCGACGTACAGTTGGCGATTGCAGCTATTGCAACCACTTCCGTGCTTGCATTCTGGAATATGTTTGCCGGCGTGGACAAGGGAAAGGCGGATCAAAAAGCCGTCGAAGAACAGCAACAAACCGCGGTGATCCCAACCGCAACCATCGAAACCCCTCCGCCCACGCCCGAACCGACCATGCCGCCCATTGGCTATACCATTCTATTTGGCGGCGAAGCGCCCAAACCTCAGGTCACAGTCATTAGAACCAATCGAGGCGGCGGGGGTGGCGGCTCTGCCAGCCAGCCTTCGACATCCACTTCATCATCATAATGTTTTACCGTAAAGCCTTTCGAGCCATGGGCAGCGATATGCTTGCTATTCTGGAAACGGATTCGGATTCTGCGCCGTCGATTCTGGATGACGTACCGATCTGGTTCGAGGAATGGGAGCAATCTCTCAGCCGCTTCAGGCTGGACAGTGAGCTGTCTCTCCTCAACCGAACTTTCGACCAGCCGACGACAGTCAGCGAGGCGTTCTGGGAGGTATTCCAAACCGCCTTGTGGGCGGACGAATTCAGCGGGGGGTTGGTGACGCCGACGGTGTTGGATGCCATGCTCGATGCAGGCTATGACCGTCCATTTGATGACCTGCCGCGCGATCAATTCGGCTGGATGTCGCCGCGTGTGCTGGAATCCCATCCGCTTTCGATGGTGATCGCCGACCCCCAAAACCGCGCCATCACATTGCCGCAGGGTGTGCGGCTTGATTTTGGCGGCGTGGCAAAAGGCTGGGCGGCGCATCGAGCCATGGAACGCCTGCGCGAATTCGGTCCATGCCTGGCGAATGCGGGCGGCGACATTGCAATCAGCAGTCCGCGTTTGGACGGAAGCGCGTGGGCTGTCGGCGTGGATAGCCCTTTCGAAGCGGGAACCAGTTTCGAGGTCCTGCATGTGAAGCGCGGCGGAGTGGCATCCTCCGGCAGGGATCGCCGTCATTGGAAGCGCAATGGATTGCTCCATCATCACATCATCAATCCCAATACGGGACTACCGGTGGATACGGATGTGCTGCGGGTGACAGTCGTCGCCCCAAGCGTGATGGAAGCCGAAGCCGCGGCGAAAACAGTATTCATTCTTGGCAGGGAGAAGGGACTTGCTTGGATCGAAGCGCGCCCGTCATTTGCCGCAATGATAATCATGGAATCCGGCGAGGTGTTCATCAGCCGATCCATGCTGGAATATCTGCAAGGAGTTCAGTATGCAGTCTCAGAATGAATTCAATGAGTCATCCGTCAACATTCAATCGTTTTTACTTTTCCTGTTTGCTGCAACGGTCGGGCTGTTGGTGGCGGTATTATTGCTTCCGTTCTTTCTGCCGAACATGGCGTTCTCTTTGGGCGGGGAAAGCCCGAAGGCGTATTGGTATATTTCGCGCGCCACAGCCTTTGCCTCCCTTTCGCTTTTGTGGCTTTCGATGGCAATGGGGCTGGGCATCACCAACAAAATGGCGCGTTCATGGCCCGGCATGCCCGCCACATTTGCAATCCACGAATATGTGAGCCTGCTTGGGCTGGCATTCGCCGGGTTTCATGCGCTTGTGCTTCTCGGAGACCATTACATCAATTTTTCGCTTCTGCAATTGTTCGTTCCGTTCAGCACGGCGGATTATCGCCCCTTCTGGGTGGGTGTGGGGCAGGTCGGGTTTTATCTTTGGCTCATCATTGCATTGAGTTTTTACATCCGCCCCATGATCGGTCAAAAATTCTGGAGGCTTTTGCACTACCTGAGTTTCGGCATGTATTTCATTGGCATTTTTCACGCCATCTTTAGCGGCACGGATACAGGCATGAGTTGGGCGCAGACTTATTATTGGTTCTCTGCGGGCAGTCTGCTCTTTCTGTTCTTCATTCGGATCGTCAGCCTTGTGATCGAAGGTTTGTTTCCTGCCAAAAAGCCGACTCATGCCCCGCGTCCGACTCGCTGACAACTGATTTTGCTTCGGAAGCATTTTCTCCGCCGAATCAAAATCGGACGGTTCATTACGGACCGTCCGATTTTCTTTTCATGCATCACGTATCACAGCTACTCTTTCACTTCACCGTCAATCACATCGCCATCCTGCGGCGGGGGTGTGGACGGTCCGCCTTCAGGCTGGGGCTGCTCTTGTCCCTGCGCGTATAACTGCTGGCTGAGCGCGTGGAAGGCCTGCTGAACTGCCTCCGACGCCTGCTGAATGCGGGCAAGATCGTCGCCTTGTGAGGCAGTTTTAAGATCGTTGATCTTGCCTTCGATCTCGCTTCGTTCCGCAGATGGGACTTTATCGCCAAGATCGCGCAGGGCTTTCTCGGTCTGGTAGACGAGGTTGTCTGCAGTGTTCTTCGCGTCTATCATTTCGCGGCGCTTCTTGTCGGCGGCTTCGTTCTGCTTGGATTCCTGCACCATGCGCTCGATGTCGCTCTTGTTCAGATTGGTCGAGGCGGTGATGGTCACTTTCTGTTCCTTGCCGGTTGCCTTGTCCTTCGCGGTGACGTGCAGGATACCGTTGGCGTCAATATCGAAGGTCACTTCGATCTGCGGAATGCCGCGCGGTGCCGGTGGGATTCCATCGAGGCGGAAGCGTCCAAGTGACATGTTATCGCCAGCCATCGGGCGTTCGCCTTGCAGCACATGGATGTCCACAGCCGTCTGGTTGTCTGCGGCGGTGGAATAGGTTTCGGTCTTGCGGACGGGGATGGTGGTGTTGCGTTCGATCATAACAGTCATCACGCTGCCCATCGTTTCAACGCCCAGTGAAAGCGGGGTCACGTCGAGCAGGAGGATATCTTTCACTTCGCCGCCGAGCACGCCGCCTTGAATTGCCGCGCCGATTGCAACGACTTCATCCGGGTTCACGCCTTTGTTCGGCTCCTTTTGTGTCAGCTTGCGGACGAGGTCTGCAACCATCGGCATGCGAGTGGAACCGCCAACCAAAACAACTTCGTCGAGTTTGTCGGGGGTCATGCCCGCGTCTTTCAAAGCCGCTTCAAAGGGTGTGCGGCAGCGCTGGAGCAGGTCTTCCGTCATCTGTTCGAACTTGGCGCGAGTCAGCTTCAATTGCAGGTGTTTTGGTCCGCTGGCATCGGCGGTGACGTAAGGCAGGTTGATCTCGGTTTCCATCACGGTGGAAAGCTCGATCTTTGCCTTTTCCGCCGCTTCGCGCAATCGTTGCAACGCCTGACGATCCTGCCGAAGGTCAATGCCCTGATCTTTCTTGAATTCATCCGCCGCCCAGTTGACGATGCGCTGGTCCCAGTCATCGCCGCCGAGGTG
>CAZLWG010000035.1:0-37217 GCA_964563315.1 uncultured Anaerolinea sp.
GTCAGCAGGTAACGTCCGTTCGGGAAGGGATAACTCTCGCCGACAAGTTTGAGCGCGCCGCTGGCGTTGGGCGTGAAGATGGCGAGATATTCGTTTGGATCGGCGTTGAAGAATTTGAGGATGTATTCGCGCGCGCCTTCGACGAGATACGTGGCGGCAAGCGAGGTGGGATTGGACGAGTGCGGATTGCCAAAGACGTTTTCGCGCAGGAGTTGTTGATGCTTTTGAATTTGCGATTCGGCGTAGATGCCGCCGCCGGTGTAGTCGAGATAGACGTGCTCGGCATCGTCGAGCCGGGCGTAATCGGTTTTGCGGAGTTCGTCTATTTTGGAAGTTTGTTCGTAGGTGGGGTATTTTTGGAGGAAGGTTTCGAATTCTGTAGGCATTTATACTCCTAAATGATTAGTGCATTGCTCCGCCCACTCGGGTACTATGTCGGGTGGGAAGGGCGCCCCGCAATGACATCAAGCTTTTACCGGGTTGCTCAACTTGCCAAGCCCTTCGATCTCCACATCCACTACGTCGCCGTTTTTTAACTCGCCCACGCCTGCAGGCGTGCCGGTGAAGATCAAGTCGCCGGGTTCGAGCGTCATGACCGATGAGATGTAAGCGATGAGTGTGCCGACGTTGAAAACCATATCCCTTGTGGATGCCATTTGGCGCATCTGTCCGTTGACGCGGCAGGTGACTACGGCGTCAGACGGGTCGAAGTCGGTGTCTATCCACGGACCGAAGGGGCTGAAGGTATCGAAACCTTTGGCGCGCGTCCACTGACCGTCCGTTTTTTGCAGGTCGCGGGCGGTAATGTCATTGCCGATGGTGTAGCCGAAGATATATTCCTTGGCATTTTCGGCAGTGACGTTCCTGGCGTGTTTGCCGATCACTGCCACCAACTCGCCTTCATGTTCCACCTGTTTCGATTGCGTGGGTAAAACGATGGGCTCGCTTGTCGCCACAATAGAAGACGGCGGTTTCAAAAAAATGAGTGGAATTTTGGGTACTTCATTGCCCAATTCCTTGGCGTGTTCCACATAGTTCCGCCCCACACAGACGATCTTGCTCGGCTCACAAGGTGCAAGGATCTTTACCTCCTTGAAGGGGATCCTTGCCTCACGGCGGCGGTATTCGCTGAATACATTCCCTTGGATCTCCCCAACCTTGTCTTCCAACATCCAGCCGTAGGTGGCTGCGCCTTCGGATGTTTGATAACGGATAATTCGCATTTCGTATTTCCTTGATTTCTTTGATTGAACCGCAGAGACGCCAAGACCGCGGAGGTTTTCGGGCTTTTCTCTTTGAACGCCGCGCCTCTGCGGCAAGAATTACTTCCCTTTATATTCGACGATATTTAACCGGTCCACATCCAGCAGCATTTCACTGACGGACTTCTCCAAAACGGGGTGAACCAGATCAGGCGCGATGTCGTTCAAGGGCACAAGCACGAATGCCCGTTGGTGCAGGCGCGGATGCGGAATCACAACCGACGGCGTTTCGATCACTTCATCATCGTAGAACAAGATGTCGATATCTATCAGACGAGGACCGTTCTGGAATCCCGGCTCACGCCCGAGCGCAGTTTCGAGGCGTTTCAAATGACCAAGCAGCTCCTCGGGTTCGAGATAGGTCTCTGCTTTCAGCACCTGATTCAAGAACGGCGGCTGGTTGGCATAGCCCCAGGGCGGTGTTTCATAGACGGGCGATTTTTTCTTCACCGCCATTTGCGGTGTCAGGTTGCTGATTGCGTTCTTTATATTGGAAAGACGATTCCCCAGATTGCTCCCCAGTGCGAGAAATACCACATGATCCATCGTCAACCTCATAGTGAGTGTTCGTCGAAGTGTTCCACTACATCTGCGGCAAGCCATTCCTCAATGGTAGGATTTTGGAGTGCGCTCTTGGGCAGGCTGCGTACCAATTCGATCATCTCAAGCCGCTTCTGCTCGAACAACTTCCGCAAATCCGCCTCGCTTGTTCCCTGATATTTTGCCACAACTTCGGCATTGTATGCGTCTGTATCCGCCGGACCCGCATACTCGAAGGATGGATCATTCAGTGCCCCTCTTACCGCGTTCACACCCTCGTCCCACCATGCAACAGCATGTGCAAGAAGATCGCCAAATCTCGCTGCACCCTGTTCTTTCAAAAATTCCTCTTTTTTGTCACAGGCATCGAACTCAGCCACATACGTTCCCCATTCATGTTCGAGCGTATCCAATGTCAGAAACCTGCTCAAGGCAACCAGATGTTCGCGCGCATGGTGAATAAAAACTGCATGGATCCATGCCTGCACTCGGCGGTGTTCGAAATCTGCTTCATTCATGGATTTGAAATCTGCCAGGGCTTTTTGGCGCGTCTTCTCGAAGTGAGCCATAAACTCCGCTTCGTCCCAATCCTTGTATTTTTCGATTGCCTGCGCATTGAACACATCGAAATCATATTTCTTTCTCTCGATTTCGCGCTTTTCCACAACCGCCTTGATGATCGTCATCCCTTCGTCCCACCAGGCGAGGATATGCGCCAGCATGTCGCGGAATTGTTTGTAACCCTGTTCGTTCATGCGCCTGGATTTTTCGTCCGCAGGCAAACGTTCGAACCGCGCCACATATGTCGCCCACTCGTTTTCAAGAAAATCAATCGTTCGTTGTTTATCAATCGCCATGAAGTTCTCCGTTCATTCGAATAATTCCACAACATCTGCGCCCTTCAATGCCTGACGCAGATCCGCTGTTTTGAGGATGACTGCCATGTCCCGCATGCCCGAGCCAATGGAAACCTCCTCTTCCTTCAAGACACCCGCCTCAATCATGACCCGGACCTGCTTCGCCAACCCAAACGGACCCACCGTCCCGATGCGGTATCCAGTGACTTCCAGCACCTCATCTTCGCTTGCCATTGTAATCCGTGAACGTCCCAATAACTTCCTCAGATTCTTCCATGAGATCTGTCCCGGTCCCGCCGCAAGGACCAGCGCATATTCACCCTCCGTAACGCGGAAGAGAATCGTCCGCACCACCTGTTCCGGGCGCTGACCACGGTCGCTGGCGGCTTTCTCCAGCGACGTAACCGGCGTTTCATGCCGAAACACGCGATGCGGCACGCCAAGTCTTTCCAACGCAATGCTGACAGGTGGTTGTTCCATTACTTTGTCTTGTCCTTGTAATCGCATAGTTTATTGATCGGGCAATTGGGACAGAGCGGCTTGCGCGCGTTGCACACTTCGCGCCCCAAGCGGATAATGTTCAAGTGCGCGGCGTAATAGGTCTCCGGCGGGAAGACCGATTCCAAATATAGATGCGCCTGCTCCACGGTCATCTTTTCGGGGCGCAGACCAATGCGTCCCGTCACACGGTATACGTGCGTGTCCACAGGAAAGGCAGGCTTGCCAAGTGAAAAGCACAACACAATGGCAGCCGTCTTCGGTCCCACACCGTTGAACTTCGTCAGCCAGGCACGGGCTTCTTCGATGGGCAGGTCAGCCAAAAAGTCGAGTTGAAGCGAGCCGCGCTCCTTTGTGATCGCACGCAAGACCTGCTGTATGCGCGGTCCCTTTTGATTTGCAAGTCCGGCGGGTCGAATCGCTTCGATCACATCCTTTTCCTTCGCGTCGCGCACAATTTCCCATGCGGGGAATTTGGTGCGCAGCGCATCGAAGGCGCGGTCGCGGTTGACATCGTTCGTGTTTTGCGAAAGGATGGTGGAGACGAGTTCGTCAATAGCGGGCAGCGGGTTGCGCCAGACCGGTTCGCCAAAGACTTCCAAAAGTTTTTTGTGAATCTGAAGCGCGCGTTCTTTCGGGTTTTTCATAATTTGAATGCGGGTTTTGACACGCCGGTGACGAGACCGGCATAATTTATCAACGTCTTTTCAGATCCAAATCTTTCGAGCGATTTTAATTGCGTTTCGTTCAATGCACCCAACTGATGCAATATCTCCAATGCAACCGGCGGGCGGACACGCGCGGTGACTGTGAGATCATTGTTCATGATGGACTTGTCGCCGTCTGTCACTTTGAAGGCGATTCCCACGCCTCTCTCCGACACGACGCCTGCCACCAGACCGATGATTTGGAATCCCTCCGCGCCGCGTTTGGTAATGATCCTTCCTCCGCCGATCTTCATCAGTTCGCAGTCGAATTCACCGAAGTTGCTTACCATTTCGGGGTGCGTCAGCATTGCGTCTGTAATCTGTTTGCAGGCGCTGGCACGTATTCCCGGCAGGTCGCGCGGATCGCACATCCGCGCCATGCCAAGCGCGGCGTTGAATAACGGCATGGCATAGTTCGGCGCAGAGCAACCGTCCACACCTGCTTGCATTTTTTCTGCATCCATCACACACATTTGGGCAAGCGCAAGGCGGATATCCAACTGGATGGGATGATTGAATTCAAGGTAATCTTCCAGCGGAAGCCCGCGCATTTTTGCGAAGGCCAGCATGGTGGTGTGCTTGCCGGAGCAATTGTTGAAATTAGCGGTGGGAGTAATATCGTGTTTGATGACTTCGCGTAGTTTTTTTGCGTCGCTGGGCAGGTGCGGACCGCATTGCAGACTGCTTTCCTGAATCCCAACCTTTTCCTGTAATGCCTGCACAGCATCAAGGTGCATTTGCGATGTCTCGTGCGAGGCGCAGGAGAGGGCAAGCTCCGCCTGAGAGTAGCGGTAATATTCAACGCCTCCTTCTTCCACAAAAGGTAATACTTGAAACGGTTTTGCCGAAGAGCGCAAAAAGGCGACCGTGTGAGGGTCGCCATACGAATGCAGAAGCGTGCCCGCCGAATCAACCACCGCGATGGAGCCGAAGTGAGTTGATTCAACGGTAGTGTCGCGAATCAGTTCAAGGATCGGTCGAGGCGCGGTCATTAATCCTCATAAGGCTGGGTGGTCACATGATGATGACGCGAGTTGTAATGAAGGATGCCGTATCGCAGACGCTGGGCAAATTGTTTCTGGCGCGCAACTGGAGCCTTGAACCAGGTCAGAAGCGAGTTGACCAGCTTTTCGGTTGCGGCGGGATTCGGCTTTTTCGTCGTCAACTTGCTGAGTTTGTCGTTGACATGCTTCAGGAAGTCGTATTGGGATTTGATGGCGCTCGTGGTGACCACGCCGCCGCGGCTGCTCACGAAGGTATAGCCTTTGAATGGCGAGTCGAGGAGCAGGTCGAGAGATTCGAGCCAGGCTTTGAGGTTCGAACCTGCAAGGAAGGGCGGTTGGTTTTTCAACACGGTATCGCCGATAAAAAGGATTTTCTCCTCCGGCAGCTGCACCCAGATCGAGCCGTTGGAAGGACCCGGATGATGTTCGAGTAATACGGGCGTGTCACTCCAATGCAGTGTCATTTGGTCGGTAAAGGAAATCTCCGGGGGCGCCCAACGGACACTGCCAAGCCCGGGAATGGATTCCCAATCCGCGCCGGTTTCTTCTCCCTGCGCCTTAAAGGTGCCGGGGCGGGTGCGGAAGGTGGCGGCGGTTTTTTCATGGGCAATGACAGGGCAATCCATGGCGCGCGCGCCGAGAGTTCTATCCGGATGGGCATCCATGTTGATCAGTACGCGCTCCATGCCGCCTCCAAGATTCATCAAGGCGGCGCGCCACGAGCGGGCATCCTCTGGGGATGGAGGCGCATCGATCTGGATCAATCCGCGCCGTGTAACGATCACTCCCAGTGTTACTCCAGGGAATTGATCTTCGATGGATATATTTTTTACAATTTCCTGCATGATGCTCCTGAACGTATTGGGGATTCCTTGTCGAATTTTGACTTCCCGCAAGGAAGGGTTGGGACGGGTTATCCGAATGTGGTTGTTATTATAAACAACAGACGAAAGGATGTTTAAGTCTGGTGGGGTTTGAACCTCAGCCTGCCGGTTTGGCGTTTAAGTTCGCCGGTGGGTTGTTTTTTTGTGACGGGCAGGGTAAGCCAGAATGTGGTTCCTTTGTTCAGTTCGCTTTCCACCCAGATGTTACCGCCATGCCCTACCACGGCAAGCCTGCAAAAAGCCAGACCCACACCCAAACCGCTGGGTCTGCTCTTTCCTCGAATGCGGGTGAATTTCTCGAAGATGCGTTCCTGATCGGTAGGCGAGATGCCTGGTCCGTTGTCTCGCACCCAAAACTTGACGAACTCACCGTCGGTGGTCTGTGCACCGACCTCGATGATTCCATCCGTCGGGGTGAATTTGATCGCATTTTCGAAGAGGTTGACGAATACCCGGTAGACCATATCTACATCAACCCAGATCATGGGGAGTATGCCCTGGATTTTGTTGACCAGTTTTTGGTGGCGCGCAGCGGCGATCGGCTCCACATCCCGCAGAGACTCGCGGATCAATACCACCGGGTCCACGGCGTTCTGATCGACAACCTTCTGTCCCGATTCGAGGCGGTTGATGTCGAGCAATGAATTGACAAGACGCTGGATGCGCGCCGTGGAATTCCGCAGAATGTTGAGCATGGAATTCATCGCTTCATCTTCCTCGACGATCAAATCATCCATCATTTCGAGGCTGGAGACAATGTTGCTCAATGGCGAACGAAGATCATGAAAGATCATGGAAGTCATGTCGTCGCGCAGGGCATCCAGTTCCTTGCGCTCGGTGATGTCTTTCAATATCCACTGAATGAAATCGGACTCTTCGAACTCCACACGCCGCCCATGCACTTCGATGGGTGTTGTGTCGTTGTCCATGCGGTGCAACACCGATTCGTATTTGCACACTTCCCCGCGTTTGAGCGCTTCGAAATTCAAGCCGGTCTTGTTCCAATTCACCTCGTGCAACTGGTCAATCCCTATGCCGCGTAATCGCTCGGCGGAATATCCGCTCAGTTTCACGGCCTGACGGTTAGCTTCCAACAGCCGGCCTTCCCAATCGGTGATCAATATCGTATCAATGCTGTCTTCGAACAATTCCTGATAATGCTGGTGCGCCTTCTGCAGGCGCTCGAACAACTGGGCGTTTTGGATGGTTGTGCCGGCAAGGCTTCCCAACCCGGTCATGACCACCATCGAATCTGAATCGAACGTGCCTGATATTGGATTGATCGCTTCCAGCACGCCGATGACTTTTCCCTGCGCCTGAATCGGCGCGATGGCGACAGCGCGCATCTGGATTCCTTCGAACCTGTCTACTTCACTGAAGCGCGAATCCTGCTGAACAGTTGGGGAGATCAATCCGTGCCCGTCGCCGACGACAATACCCGCCAACCCCTGCCCATTGGGAACGCGCCTGCCGGGAATTCCTCCGGAATTATGTCCTGCCGCCGCATGGAAGATCAAATCGTTGCTGAGGTTATCCGTCAGAGCCAACGCCACAGTTTCCACTTGCAATGCATGCATGGTCTGGTTAAGGATGTGGCGCAGCACATCTGCCATCTCAAGCGACGTATTGATCGCCGCCGCGCCCTCCGCCAGCGCAGACATGACTCGCGCCGTCCGCTGGGTTTCCGTATACAGGCGCGCGTTCAAAACCGCCACACTGGCTTGATCGGCAATCGCCTGCATCAATTCCAAATGTTCGTCATTAAAAGTATTTGGAGATGAATGGACCAGCGTTAACACCCCCACCAACCGTTCGCGCGCCATCAACGGCACACAAAGCGCCGATTTTGCCCCGCTTTTTTCGACCGAATCATCCGCGCGCCGCAGCCATCGCTCATCTCTGCTGGTATCAGGCACAAGCGCAGGTTTGCGGTTCTGCACAACCCACCCTGCCAATCCGCGTTCCACAGTGTCGCGTAATTGCTGGGTGGTATGCTCGTGGAATTGCTTTCCATACACAATGGTTGCATCCACGGGTTTTCCCGTGTCATCCATGACAACGATACTCCCGCGTTCGCCGCCAACATATTGAATGGCGGCATATAACAAACGCTGAAGAACCGTGCGAAGATCCAGCGCAGTGGCAACCTCGCGGCTGACTTTAACTAATAATTCGAGCAGGGGGCGTGTTTGTCCTTCGGAAAGCATAAGTCCCAATTCTCGTACTTTGTAAGTACTAGACCCTGTCTAGTATAGTCCCTTTGGTACAATTAATCCATGCCCTTGAATATTCCCAGCATAAAAGCATTGTGTTTTGATGTGGATGGCACCCTCAGCGACACGGATGACCTGTACGCAAGAAAAGTTTCGAAATTCATACCGCGTTTCCTTTTCAATGACCCCGATCATGCCGCGCGCCGCTTCGTAATGTGGATTGAAGCCCCCGGCAATGCCCTGCTTGGTCTTGCTGATACGCTTCATCTTGACGATGAGATGGTTGCCGTTATCAACTGGTTGAATCGTCACCGGAAGCATTCCTCGAAGGAGTTTCTGCTCATTCCCGGCGTGGGCGACCTGCTCCAACAACTGCATGGACGTTACCCCATGTCTGTGGTCAGCGCCCGGGACGAAAAAGGGACGATGGCATTCCTCGAAAGATTCGAACTGGTCAAATACTTCGATGTCATCGTTACAGGTTTGTCTGCCAAACATACCAAACCATACCCCGACCCTGTGCTTCTTGCAGCGGAAAAGATGAACGTCCCGCCGGAAAACTGCCTGATGATCGGCGATACCACGGTGGACATCCGCGCGGGCAGATCTGCTGGTGCGCAAACTGTGGGGGTTCTGTGCGGGTTTGGGGAGGAGCCTGAATTGAGAAAGATGGGAGCAGATGAAATCATCGCCGATACGACGAAGTTGCTGGAATTATTGTAGAGGCAGATCACCCGCAACAATCAACTTTTGAATATGGTCAAGCACAAAGGTCTCCCTCTTCAGCCAATGGGGAGGCTTTTTTGAATCAAACAGGGACTTGTTCTTTTCAATAGCGTTTTTATGTCAATCCAAATAGGCTGGAATCCCAATTCGCGTTCGTAGCCATCCAGGTTTTGCCCGATAAAATCTTCCCTGATCCGGCAAAAATAATAGAATGAAGTCATTTTAAAGACATCGAATTCAACCTCTTTTGGGAAGTCGTATTCGATGACCGCACCCAATTCACCATCCATGCCAAGAAGCGTCGCGCCGCATTCTTCCAGCAGCTCACGAGCTAGCGCGTGTTCGTGCGATTCGCCCGCGCCCACACCGCCTCCCGGAAATTTATAATCGCCGACCTTCGAGGAATAGACCATGAGCAATTTCTGCCTGCGCAGGATGACCGCGCGCATGCTGTTCGATGAATGGTTTCACCCTTTATTTCCACCCCCTCTGCGCGGTAAATTTCCTGAAGAATTTTCATAATGCAGTTCCCATTAAATTTTGCAGGGGTGGTTGATCGTCCGCCCCTGCAAGGGATTACACGAGAGTTGTTTCCATTTCTTCCTGTTTCTTGAACTGACTCATGTACATCTCGTAATAAAAGCCTTTACTTGCAAGCAGATCGTCGTGAACTCCGCGTTCGATGATCTGACCGTCTTTCAAGACCAGGATCATATCCGCATTGCGGATGGTGGACAGACGGTGTGCGATGACAAATGCCGTGCGTCCTTCAAGGAGTTGATCGAACGCCTTTTGGATGAGGCGCTCGGTTCGTGTGTCGACCGAAGAAGTTGCTTCATCCAAAATGAGTATTTTCGGGTCTGACAGCGCTGCCCGCGCAATGGACAGCAATTGACGTTGCCCCTGGCTCAAACCTGAGCCGCGTTCACCCAGCACGGTTTCATATTTCTCCGGCAGGCGTTCGATGAACGAATCAGCGTTCGCCAATTTGATTGCAGCCATCACTTCTTCGTCTGTTGCATCGGGCCGCCCAAAACGCACATTGTCCATCACGCTCTGGCTGAAGAGGAACGTATCCTGCAGCACAATGCCGATCTGTTCGCGCAGGGATTTCATGCTCACATCGCGCACGTCAATGCCGTCAATTTTTACTGAACCGGATGTCACATCATAGAAGCGCGGAATGAGGTTGATGATGGTTGTCTTGCCCGCGCCGGTAGGACCGACAATCGCGATGGTCTGCCCAGGCTCGGCGGTGAGGGATACGTCCTTCAAAACGGGGACCCCGTCCTCATAGGAGTGGGTTGCTTTATCAAACTCGACGCGTCCCTTAATCTCAGGCATCCTCTGCGCTTCAGGTTTGTTGAATACGGACGGCTTCTCATCAAGGATGCCGAAGATGCGTTCCGCGCCCGCGATGGCGTTCTGGATGTTCGTCCACAAGACTGCGATCTGTTGAATGGGTTGATTGAAACGTTGGACATAACCGAGGAAGGTCACGACCAAGCCGAGGGTGACGGTCGTGCCGAAAAGGGACTGTCCCTTCAACAGAGACCAGCCGCCCACCCCAGTGACAATGCCAAGCGCGACGTAGGACAGCGCCTCGAGCGCGGGAGCCAGGGCTGAAGTGTACGCCACCGCCCGCACGTTCGCATCACGGTTGGCGGCGTTGACTTCCTTGAACTGCTCGATGTTCTCGTCGGCACGGTTGAACGCCTGCACTTCACGGACGGCGGCGATGCTCTCCTGAAGCTCCGCGTTGACAGAGCCGATTTCCTGCCGAGCCACTCGGAAAGCCTTGCGCGCCTGATTGGAAAAGTAAAGCGTGGCAAGGAACATGATCGGCGCAACTGCCAACGATAGTAAAGCGAACGGCAGGTTGGTGGTGAGCATGTTGTACGAAACCCATACGAGCAGGAGAATACCGCTGAATACATTGACCAGCGCGAACGAAAATGCCTGTTCGATGGCGGTTGTGTCGTTTGTGATGCGGCTCATCAGGTCACCCGCCTCGTGTTCGGAGTAATAGCTCAGGGAGAGTTTATGCAATTGCTCGAATACTTCCACACGCAGGATGCGCAACACATGTTGACCCGTCCACGCCATGGTGAAGAAAGTGGCGCCCGTGAGGACCGAACCAAGCAGGAACAGAACAACCATGACCAGAATAAGCCGCGCTAGTCCTTCGATGCGCTGGTCATTGGTCATGTTCAATGGATTCGGAGTCTCGAATCCGCCGATGGTATAGGCGCTGTAAACGATCCTGCGCGAGAACGATAATGTGGAGGGATCATCTGTGGCGAGGTAACAGCTTGTTTTGGTTTGGGTTTGTGAATCAGTTTCGGGGGCGAATGAGGCGAAACTTCCAAAGGCAGATGCACCCGCCGGGACAAGAAAGCAATCCGTCGCCTGTCCCGTCAGTTCTGGAGTTGTCACCTGAGTCCATGTGGAGACCACAACAAAGAGGACAGCCAGGACGATCATATACCAATAACGTCCGAAATATTTGCCAAGGCGGACGAGGGTTTCGCCCAAATCACGGGGTTTGATGGTTTCCTGATTGAGCATACCGCCAGCGCGACCGTGCATCATAGTGCCACCTCGTTTGTCATTGTTTCGCTCCGCTCGCAATGACGGATGTTGTTTTTAATTTTTGTGTTCATTTTCATGTGCCAATATTTGTGAGTTATAGATTTCCGCATAGATGGCGTTGCTTTCCATAAGGCTGGCGTGCTTGCCTTGCGCTACAATTTCGCCCTTGTCGAGCACGAGGATCCTGTCTGCGCTCATGACTGTGCTGATGCGTTGGGCTATGACGAACGATGTGCGTCCTTCCATGAGTTTGTCGAGCGCCTTTTGGATCTGCGCCTCGGTGTTGAGGTCGACGCTGGACGTCGAGTCGTCGAGGATGAGGATGCGCGGGTTGAGAAGCAATGCGCGGGCAATGGCGACGCGTTGTTTCTGTCCGCCGGAAAGGGTTGCGCCGCGTTCGCCGACGTGGGTGTTGTAGCCTTCGGGGAAGGATATGATGAAGTCATGCGCGGCGGCGGCTTTGGCAGCAGCCTCGATCTCCTCTTGGGATGCTTCAGGTTTACCGAATGCGATGTTCTCGCGGATCGTTCCGCTAAAGAGGGTTGTTTCCTGCAAAACGATGCCGATTCGCGAGCGGAGCGAATCGAGCGTGACATCGCGCAGGTCATATCCATCTATGGTTATTTTGCCCTCACTTGGGTCATAGAAGCGCGGGAGAAGGTTGATGATGGTGGTCTTGCCCGAACCTGTTGCGCCGAGCAGGGCGATCCTTTCGCCGGGCTTTGCTTCAAATGTGACTTTGCTCAGCACTGGTTCGCCTCCGCCAAAGTAACGGAAGGTCACCTCTTCGAATTTCACCGTGCCGGTCACATCGGGTAATTGAATCGCGTCCGGCTTGTCCACGATATCAGATTTCGCATCCAAAATTTCAAAGATGCGCTCCGCCGATGCGCCCGCCTGCCCCATTTGAGTGACGATCATGCCGAACATCATGATGGGGAAGAACAGATAGATGAGATAGAGCGAGAACTCCTGCCACGCTCCGAGACCGAGCGCGCCTGCAATGATCTGCTTGCCGCCCACATATAGAATCGCCGCCTGCCCGAGGTTGGCGATCAGGAACACGAACGGGAACATGAACGTGAACAAACGCGAAACAGCGATCTGCTGATCCATCGTGGCATCGGCGGCTTTCTCGAACTTCGCATGCTCCTCCTTCTCGCGCGTGAATGCCTTAATGACCTTGATGCCCGCCAGGTTCTCCTGCAAGACCGTGTTCAAGTGTGACAACTTCTGCTGCACTTTCGAGAACATCGGTTGGGCAAGGCTTGCAAATACGATGAACACCACAATGGCAATCGGCAGGATCGGCATGGCGGTCCAAGCCAGCGAGACATTGGAGGTAAACAAAATAATGACCGTTCCCGAAAGCAAGATGACCGCGCCTACCAGTTGCAGCAATCCCTGCCCGATGAACAGACGCACTTTTTCCACGTCATCTGTTGCGCGTATCATCAACTGTCCGGTTTGATTTTTATCGTGATATGAGAAAGACAGATTCTGGATCTTGGCGTACAAGTCATTGCGCAAATCATAGGCCACTGCCTGCGAATTCTTCTCCGCCCAGAACGCTTGCAGGAAGGAAAACACACCGCGCAGCGCAGCGAAAATGACAATCGCGATGATCGCATTCACCAGCAACTGCGGCGCGTTATTCACATCCGCTTCCAACTGGACCTTGAGTTGATCCAGCGTGGTTGACTCTGGCCTACCCGTGGCCTCCAGAATCCTTGGCAGCGCCGCGCCGATAAAATTTGCGGGAATCTTATCCAGCGCCTGCAAGATTTGATCTGAAACATAGCCGCTGGTCACTGCATCAATGACGTTCCGCACCATGCGCGGCACGGCAAGTTGCGAGAGTGTGGCAATGATCAAGAAGAGATACGGTAAAGTTGCCTGACGTCCGTAGCGCGTCAGGTAACGGACGGCGCGTCCGATGCCCTTGAAGGAAGAGCCTCCTCCGCGCCGTTGTCCGCGTAACATGGGTTGAGAAATGGATGCCTGCATAAAATTCCTTTTTTATTTACTATTTTCTAAATTCTTCGCCGCCTCGGTAAGAATGGTCAGCGCTTCGATAACCTTACCCTTTTCCTCTGCTGAAAGCGCTTTTGCCAGTTCGTCCATCCAGCGGTAGCGTTCGTTCACACCTGCCTCGATCAAGTCGCGACCCTTTTGCGTGAGCTGCAAAAGCTTGGCGCGGCGGTCATTGGGGTCTTCTGCGCGTTCGATGTACTCTCCCTGAACGAGCTTTTCCACCAACTGGCTCGCCGCGGCATTCGTGATGTCGAAACGTTCGCTGATGTCGGACATGCCGCACACGCCTTTGTGATGATAGACCTGCATCAAGATGCTGAATTGCGGCATCGTCAGCCCTGTGGACTTGGCGAAATGCGTCCAGCCGCGCATCGAACGGTGCATGAACACGTCCATCCACGCGCGCAGGGATTGGGAAATGGGAGATTTGGTCATCGTTAAGCCTTCTTTTTAGTTAAGCGGGCTTAACTTTATGCGATACGTGAGATTCTGTCAAGAGGCGACTTAAACCACGAGCGGGTTCTGCGAAAAGCAGAACCCGCTCAACTCTCTCCTACCGATAAATTACCTGTAACGTCTCCGCATTTTAATGCCGGATTGCCAAAAACTCCAACTAAACAAAAGTACTATGGCGTCACGCCGATGCACCCCCCATTGCGCATGGTATCCACAGGCAAGCCAAAGGCCTCGTAGACGGGAATGCCATCCCATTCGGGCGGGATGGGCAGGCCAAGCGCAAAAGCGGCAGTGGCGGCTGTATCCATGGTGTGGACCTGCGTTTGCAATTCGCCCACTGCAATGCGCGGGCCGCTGATGATCCAGGGGATGGTCATATCTTCAGGCAGGTCGGTACCGTGAGTCGAATCATGCCCGCCGTGATCGGAAGTGACAATGATGAGCGTCGTCTCGTACATTCCCTTATCCTTCAGGGTTTGGATCATCGAACCCAGTCCGCGGTCTTCGCGTCCGTACACATCAAGCTGCGCGCGAGACATCCAACCGCTGTTATGGCCTTCAATATCGCCTTCCGCAAAGTGAACGAACATCAAGCCAAATCCCTCAACAATTTGGTCGAGGGCAAGCCTTATTACTGTGGTTTTGTCCTGTATCTTGTCCGTCTTATCTATAAATTCGAAAAAATCGGTGCTGGTTGGCTCGGTAACCTGGCGAAGTTTTTGCTTGCCCGTCACGAACACGGTCCGCAGGCCTGCGGCATGGGCTAGGTCGAAGATGTCCGTGCCGAGGGCGAACCCGTTTTCTGGGACGTATTCATTCCAGCGGATGATATGTTTGGCAGGACAAGTGCCAACCAACATGGACGAATGCGCAGGCAGCGTCAGGCTGGGATTGATTGTCTGCGCGGTCAGTGTAAATGCGCCGTTTTGCATCAATTCCATTGTAGACTGCATATTCGCCGCCTCTATCGCGTCGGGACGCAAGCCGTCAAAGCTGACAATCAACACCCGCTCAATATTCGGCAGGGGTTCGGGCGTGGATGTCGGCGGAAGGGTTTGGGTCGGCGGCGCGAGGGTGGGGCTGGGTGTGAGAGTCGCTGTAGGGATGACAGGAACAGGCGTCGGCGTGAGTGAGGCGGATGGCAGACAGGCGTGCAGAAGAATCGCGCAGAGAGTCAAAAATCCAAATTGTTTTGTCATGGTTGGGAATCAGGTTTTGCAGGGATAGCCGTCGTGGACGCGGAGCTGGAGTTCGCCGAAAGCTTCATAGACGGGGATGCCGTCCCATTCGGGTTGAAGGGACAGATTCAGAGCGTACGCTGCGGTTGCCGCCGTATCCATCGTGTATATGGGCAGAGTGAGTTCCTTTGAAACAACTCCGGGACCGTATGCGATCCACGGAATGCGATAGTCTTCGATGACAAGTCCGATATGGTTCTTGTCGTGCCCGCCATGATCGGCGGTGATGATGAAGAGTGTGTTGTCGAATAACCCATTTTCCTTTAGAGCAATGATGATGGCGCCCAGCCCTTCGTCGCCTTCACGCAAGACCTTCATGTATTCGCCGGACATCCAGCCGTATTTATGCCCGCGATTATCTCCACCCGCGAAGTGGATGAACATTACGTCGAAACCGTTGTCAATTTGCGCCACAGCCTCCCGCGTGATGGCGGGTTCTCCGTAGACGATCTCGAAGACATCGGTTGTTTCGGGTTCGGCAAGTTGACGGAGCTTGTCCTTACTGACGATCATGACGGTCTTCAGGCCTGCTTCGTGCGCCAGATCGAAAACATCCACGCCTTTGGAATAGCCCATGTACATGAAATACCGGTTGTAAATCACACCGTGATCTTCCATGCACAGACCGGAAAGCATGGAGGCATGGCTGGGCGACGTGGCGGGGTAATCTATGGTGCGGGCGCTGGTATAGGAATACGCGCCGTTCCGCGCAAGTTCCATCAGATTCGGCATGGGCGCTAGTTCGATGGCATCCGGACGCAAGCCATCGTAACTGATGATGATCACGCGCTCGATGTTCGCCCTCGATGGTGTGGGCGTGATGGTAGGCGTAAATGTGGGCGCGGGGGTAAAGGTTGGGGTTGGCGGCATCGTCGGTGTGCTGGTGGAAGGCGATGTCTCAATCGCAGGGTCAATTAGGTTGGAGGCGGGTGCAGGCGCGAAGGAATCCCCCCACAAGTTCGGCGCGGAGCCGCAACCTGTTATCAGCAATAACACAATTAAAGCAGGGATGCGTTTCAGGATCATTTCTCCAGCATCGGCATTTTGATACCGTGACGCTTCGCTGCTTCGATGGCTTCTTCATAGCCCGCGTCAGCGTGCCGGACGACGCCCATGCCCGGATCAGTGGTCAGGACGCGTTCGAGTCGCGAGGCGGCTTCGGGAGTCCCATCCGCCACGATCACCTGACCTGCATGCTGCGAATATCCCATACCTACGCCGCCGCCGTGATGAAACGAGACCCACGTCGCGCCGCCAACGGCATTGATAAGCGCATTGAGAATCGCCCAGTCAGAGACGGCGTCCGAGCCGTCTTTCATCGCTTCGGTTTCGCGGTTGGGCGAGGCAACCGAACCCGAATCCAGATGATCGCGCCCGATCACAATCGGCGCCTTCACTTTTCCACTTGCAACCAATTCGTTGAACTTCAAACCCGCTTTCACACGTTCGCCGTAACCAAGCCAGCATATTCGAGCGGGCAAACCTTGAAACGGCACTTTCTCTTTCGCCATCTTCAACCAGCGATGCAGGTGCGCGTCGTTGGGAAACAATTCCATGATGGCCTGGTCCGTCGCATAAATATCTTCCTTATCGCCGGAAAGTGCCACCCAGCGAAACGGTCCCTTGCCTTCGCAAAACAGCGGGCGGATATAGGCGGGCACGAAACCGGGGAACTCAAATGCATCCATCACGCCGTTGTTATACGCCTGCTGGCGCAGGTTGTTTCCATAGTCGAACACTTCCGCGCCTTTGCGCTGGAATTCAAGCATTGCGCGTACATGCTGAGACATCGAATCCATTGCCATTTTTTTATATTTTTCAGGATTCGACTTTCGCATTTCGTCCGCGGCTGTAACCGACAAACCGGAAGGGACGTACATCAACGCCTCATGCGCCGACGTTTGATCTGTCACCACATCCGGAATGATTCCACGCTGTGAAAGTTCATCGAACACGTCTGCCGCATTGCCGATCAGCCCAATCGAGCGTGGAGTCTGATTCTTGACATTCTCCTCGACCAGAGTCATTGCCTCTTCGAGATTGTCCACCACCATGTCCACATACCCAATGGCGCGGCGGCGTTCGGCTCGTTCGGGGTCCACTTCGACGATCAACCCCACGCCTTCATTCATCGTAATGGACAGGGGCTGTGCGCCTCCCATGCCGCCCAAACCCGCTGTGAGAACGAATTTACCTTTCAACGAACCCCATCCTTTGAGTTTCGCCAGTGCGCCGAAGGTTTCATACGTGCCCTGCAAAATCCCCTGCGTGCCGATGTAGATCCACGAGCCGGCGGTCATCTGCCCGTACATGATGAGTCCCTTTTGGGCGAGTTCATCGAAATGTTCCCATGTCGCCCAATGCGGCACGAGGTTGGAATTGGCGATCAGCACCTTGGGCGCGTCTTTGTGGGATTTGAATATCACCACCGGCTTGCCGGATTGCACAAGCAGCGTCTCGTCTTCTTCGAGGTTCTTGAGCGATTCAAGAATGGCATCGAAGGCTTCCCAACTGCGGGCGGCTTTTCCTCTCCCGCCGTAAACGACAAGGTCATCAGGACGCTCTGCCACCTCGGGGTCGAGATTGTTCTGGATCATGCGATAGGCAGCTTCGCTGAGCCAGTTTTTGCAGGTCAGTTCGGTTCCTCGCGGCGCGCGGATAATGCGGGGGTTGGACATGATTCTATTCTCCCGTTTTAACAAAAGTAAATGTTTCGATCATCGCGTCAAAAGACGGTTCGATAGTTTCCTGCCAGGTCTCAGTGGTGGAAAGAGTGACAAACAACGTGCCAACAGGCAAATCGAAGAAGATTTGCTTTTGAGCGATCACCACTTCCACGCCATCGAGTGTTGTGGCAGGCAGGCGCGATGTGATGACCCCGATGGGCGTAGCATCTTCCAGTGTGTTGATCTGAATGGACAGGACTTCGATGCCGGGCAGGGAATCGGGAAGCGTGTCGGCGACTTGTGTCAATCCGTCGCTGTCTTCCAGCGAGATTTCCTCCTGATCATCCCAAAGGAAGTTGATGTTGGTCACGAAACCGCCGTCAATGTGTTCTTCGCTTGCATCGAAGGCAAATAGACGGAAACGGGCTGCATCTTGATTTTGGGCATTGCCCAGCGCTCGCTGAAAGGCCGGATCGGTTGCAATCGGCAGAAGCCAGGCATCCAGAAACTCCTGTTCGTTAATCCGCACGGCAAGCCAGTCGCTTGAAATGGTGATTTGATAATTGCCTTTCAGGTCAATAAATGTGACAGAGCCGTCATCATTTTTCGTGAGTGCGCTTCCTGCAGAGTCAACTTGCGGAGTGGGGGTGATGGTCGGTTCGGGTGTGGAGGTGGGTGCAAGGGTAGGCGTGGGTACGACTTGTCGAGTCAGTTCGAGAGCGGCAGAAACGGTTTCAGCGACCATTGTGCCAAGTCGTGTATCAGGCGTCGGCACGGGTTGCGAAGCGCTTGGGAGTCCCGGCGCGACACATGCGAGGGCGGTCATCAAAAGAAGCATTGCGGCGAATAATCCGCGTTGTCGTTTCATGGTATCCATCCTTGGGTTCGAAAATGAAAAAGCCTCCCGGCTATTATAGCCGAGAGGCTTCGGTATGTTCCGGCAATCAGACGGTGGTCTGTCCCTTCTCCAGCATGGTTGCAAAATTAGTGCCTCGAAGGCGGGTGACTAATTCCTCCTGCGCTTCACACCAAACTGGACGCAGGGGGCAGTCATCTTCGAAGAAGCAAGTGCCTGCATCGCCGACGCATTCGTTGAGCTGGATGGGACCGTCTATGGCTTCGATGACTTCGAGAAGAGTGATGTCTTTCGGCTCGCGTGCAAGGGTCACGCCGCCTCGCGCTCCGCGCGATGTATGCAGGAGACCCGCAATGGAAAGTTGTGAAACGATCTTTGCCAGAAAGGACGGCGGGATACGCTGTTCTTCGGCAATGGTGCTCGTTGCGGTGCGCTGGTCGCCGTTTTGGGCGAGATGGAGCACGGCGCGAACGGCGTAGTCTGCTTGTCGGGTGATCTGCATGAGAGCCTCACTTAAAAATAGGTAAACTTGACCGATAATCACGATTTTATTGTGAATTTTGTGATGGGACAAGTGATAGAGGTCACAGATGAATTATGACCTTTTACTCTGAATTAGAGGAGCGTTAAAACGAAAAAATCCCATGCCTGGATGATGACATGGGATTTTTCAGCGGATATTTTTTACTTTGTGAGGGTAAGGTTGCCCGCGCCCATCTCGACGACAAATGTCAATGCAGGTCCTTCGCCTGCTTGTTTGTAGACTTGTCCGTTCTGACTCCAACCCGAGCCTGCGTTGACATTCGATACGCCGCTTTCCACCGTAACGATGGCATTCACGCCTTCAGGGATGACGAGGATCATATTGCTAAACCCGGTTTCGATCTTGATGGAAGCGTCGCGTTGAAGGTCGCCGGAAAAATCGAGGGTGTAGCCGCCTGCGCCGCCGGAGAAATCGAAGATGCTGAAGTTGGCGTTGGCAAGACCGGTCATTTCGATATCGGATGCGCCAGTCGAATAACGGAAGGTGGACATTTCAACCTGGTTTTGTTCGGAGAATGAAAGTTTCACCTGAGCAGCGCCATCCTGAATATCGAGGCTGTTGAGCGAAAGCCCGCCTAATTCATAAGTTCCCTTGTATGCGCCCGCTTCGATGACGAGATCCATTGGGTCAGTGCCCAGCTTGAAATCCCATTCGTTCTTGAGGTCTTCGAAGGTAGGAAAACCTTTGAAGAGAACTTCGTTCATTTTGATGCGGACGTTTGCATCGTTTGCCACAATGACGGGTTTGAAGTCGGCATAGTTGTAGGTTGCCGTTCCTTCCACGAGGCGGGCCGCTCCCGGCGATAATTTCATTTCGCCTGCGCCAAAGGAAAGTCTCAAATTGGCATCGCCACCAGCCGGATATGGAATGCTGATATCTTCGGTTACTTCCGGGCCGGGGGTGACTTTTTCCGGCAGATCCACTTCGAAGTTGAAGCCGCAAGCCATGCTCGCAAGCGCAAGCACGAGAAATGTTGTAATAAGTTTTGCGTTCATAAATTTACTCCTTCAGGCGGATATACGCGGCGATGGAGTAAAAGGTTGCAGGGACCACTATTTATTGAGGACGGCGTCCACTTCGTCCAGATGTTCGTTGCGATGCAAGGCGCGGATGACCCAGCGTTTGTTGTAATTGAATATCTCTTCAAGCAAGCCCTGCGGATAGACTTCCAGCCGTTTATCCAGTTCCTCTGACGTCTCGATGGCAATGCGCGCCGCCTCATGCGGAGGGATTACCGCCCATAACGGCAGGGACAGGTCGTTGACGAATATGTCAATTTCCGGGATGAAGAGCTTGCCGTCCTTGCTGGTCATATCCAGCACATACAGCACGCGCCGATCCCAAAATGCGATGTGCGCTAGGGCAATGGCAACCGTCCAATGTTCGCCGACGCGGGTTTGCATTTCGTCGTCGCTCAGGCTGGCGGCGAGCTTTTTGATCCTTTCAGTGGATGCATGATTCAAATCTTTATAAGCGGGATCGAGAGGCATGACAGTAAAATTCCTTTTCAAGAAAATCCCCTGCAGAATTCTGCAGGGGATTTGAGTGTATGCGAACAGTATGCTTATGGAAGATGGGCGCCAAAGGTGCCGTAGAGCCAATCGAGATCGTCAGCCCGATCCACGCGATAGACACCACCTGTTCCGGCGCAGGTTCCATTCATTCCAAACGAGGTCACGCCGCCAACAACATTGGAACTGCCAATAAAGTTCGGCCCGCCGGAATCACCGAAGCATGTGCCGCCCGTATTGGCATTATTGGAGAGGAGCAGGGAGAAATCACCGACAATGCCACCGTTGATCTGGATCAATTGGGGTTCCGCAACCATGCGAACCCTGAATGCCTGGGTTTTCCAGGAAGCGGCATCGGGGAAACTCTTTTGAAGTCCGTATCCAACAGCCGTGAAGGTGATGTCCTTGTGGCCTCTTTTGGTCTTAAGATCGTCCAACTGATTCAACGCCGGGAGAGCGCCATATTCGTCCATGACCATGGGCGAATCCAAAACGACTACGCCAAGATCGTACAGGAAGAACGCATTAGGGTCATAATTGGGGTGGGTATACGGCGTGCCGCCTACCTGACCAGTAAATGGGTATCCATTTCCAGGTCTGCCGGCATCAACGTCCGCATCGAACCAGATTTCCACGTGCGCAGCAGGCGCTTCGGTGCAGTGACCGGCAGTCAGGAACAGGGTGGGGGAAAGCAAAGTCCCGGAGCAGCGCCACAAGGGATTTCCATCCGCATCCTGCGCGACCATCAAGCCGACGTAGGGGTGACCATCGCCGTCAGGATAACCGTCTGTGACAGCTCCTGCAACACCGAATGAACCCAGCACCAAAACGGCTGTAAGCAAAATTGCAATCGTTACCTTCTTCATATTCAATCTCCTTTGGATCTGACAAATGAACTTGGGTGACACGATCTGTCTTGCTGAAATGTACGTTGGCACAAATGAACTGAAACATTTTTCCGAAGCATGCCTCCTCCCGGCGGTTAAACAAAAACCGCCGAAGTAGAATTGGAATCTTCGGCAGTCTGGCTGTCTGCGTAAAGCAGATCCATGGACTTTGCGTCACCACCTCGCGATGGGTTTGCCATTTCGGGTTGCAGAATTACAACGAACTAATTATGGCAAATTTTCCCTTATTGTGCAAGCGCAGATTTCCGATTTTTCCAAAGCATTTATAATGCGCTGAATGTCAAGGAAGCCTTTTTTACTCACATTACCCGTTGCAGTGGCTGTTGCGGGAATCTATCTCTACTTTAATTACGGACGCGGTTCCGCCCGCACAACACAAGTCATTGACTGGTTCCGCGACCCATCATCGCGCCCGGAGTTGATGATGACCGCCGGTGTGCGATGCGGCGATGCTCCGTTCATTTTCCCCACCGACGGTTTGATCGGCTTCATATGGGACGATTCATTCCGCCCCGGTCACCGCCACTCCGGATTGGACATTTTCTCAGGGACGGATGTGGGCGTGACGCCGATCGTGGCGGCATATCCCGGCTACCTCACCCGCCAGGAAGATTGGAAATCCACCGTCATCATCCGTGTGCCGCGAGACCCGCTCCAGCCTTCGCGTCAGATATGGATATATTACACACATATGGCGGATAGAGATGGGAATTCATTCGTCTCTTCAGAATTCCCTCCTGGGACTAAGGAAATGTTCGTGGAAGCAGGAACACTGCTTGGCTATCAGGGAAACTACTCCGGCGATCCGCTCAACCCGGTTGGGATTCACCTGCACATTTCCATCGTGGAGGACGATGGTTTCGGAAATTTCAAGAACGAATTGGAGATCGAAAATACATACGATCCTTCCCCATATTTTGGGCTGCCATTGAATGCATATGAGAATCCGGATACGATACCGGTATGTCGGTAAAGGTTAAAGATGGAAAAAATAAAAAGCAAAGTCATCCTAATCACCGGCGCGGGCAAGGGGGCAGGACGCCTGCTGGCGGAAACGCTTGCCGCGCAAGGCGCTGTCGTAGCCGCGAACGATATTTCGCCGGTCAATGTGGAAGAGATGGTGGAAGTGATCAACGCGGGCGGCGGCAAAGCCAAAGCTTACATCGAAGATGTCGCCAAGAAGGTTGGCGTGCAGGCGTTGATCAAAGATGTGGAGGATGATTTTGGAAGGATTGACATCTTGATCAACCATGCGGCAGTAAAACCGCACGTCTCGTTGTTGGAAATGGATGAATGGGACTGGCACCGCACATTGGATGTAAACCTGACGGGCGCTTTTCTCATGATCCAATCGGTGGGACGGATCATGCGCGAGAAAGGCAAAGGCGTGATCATCTGCCTGGTTCCGGAGACAGACGAAGGGTTGGAGAAAGAGGCGGGGGCGTATCTGGCAAGCAAGGCGGGGTTGGTTGAGTTATCCCGCCAGGCAGATCGGGAATTGAGTCCGCATGGAGTTCGCGTGATCGCAATGGAAAGTTCGAGAGATGTCGTGAAGAATGTCCTTTCAGTTTTGGAGGAGAAATGAAAGAGTTATTGGAGTACCGCGTCAAATTGGTGGAACAACTTGCCGATGCCGCGCGGGAATTTTGTGCGGTTTGCGAGGCATTCTCCGACCCATATCAGGTTGTGGATGGAGAATGGACACTGCATCAGATCGCGGCGCACATGCGCGACATAAACGCCTTGGTCTATGATGAACGCATCCGCAGGACGTTGAGCGAAGATGTTCCTGCTTTCAAGAGTTTCAACCCTGATGAGTGGATGGCATCTCATTATGACCATGACGAGCCGCTAAAAAAGATTTTGGATGATTTTTTGAAAAACATGGGAGAGTTGCAGATCACACTACAAACCATGCCGCGCGGGGACTGGGCGCGCGAGAGCAGCCATGCAACCATGGGCGTCGGGTTGACGTTGCAACTTTGGGTGGAGCGCAGCCTGGCGCACATCGAAGAGCATTTGCAAGCTCTCAAAAACGCGCGAAAATAGGGTATTTTGCCCGTTTTTTACATATTCATGGTGTAAAATAGACAGATGAAAAAGCAACGAATTATCCTTGTGGATGATCATGAAGTGGTCCGGCTGGGGTTGAAATCCCTGCTTGAACGGCACACCCAGTTCGATGTGGTAGGCGAGGCGGGGTCGGCGCGTGAGGCATTGGAAAAGACCGCCTCACTCAAACCGGATGTGGTCGTGATGGACATCCGTCTGCCCGGCACGTCTGGCATCGAGGCTTGCGAGCAGATCGTCAATCAATACCCAAATACAAAAGTTATCATGCTCACTTCATATGCCGAAGATGAAATGCTCTTCTCCGCCATCCGCGCGGGGGCATCGGGATACATCCTCAAACAGATCGGAAGCGAGGATCTGGTCAAGGCGCTTGAATCGGTTGGGCGCGGTGAAGCCCTGCTTGACCCTGCCGTGACCCAGCGTGTTTTTCAGGAAGTGCGCCGCGCCGTCAAAGAGGAGGAGGCTTCGGCGTTCGCTCATTTAAGTCAGCAAGAGAAACACGTCTTGTTGCTGGTTTCAGAAGGCAAAACGAACCGTGAGATCGCCAAGACCCTGTTCCTCGGAGAAGGGACGGTGCGAAATTACGTATCGAGCATCCTCTCGAAGTTGAACGTCAACAACCGCGCAGAGGCGGCGGCATACGCTGTGGAGCACAACCTGCGCGACTACATCTCCTGACCTTCAGAACTTATACATCCAAGTATGGAGACACCCGCACATCCGGTGAAAACGTGTCTCCATTTTCATTTAACCAGGCATGTTCCCATTCGCCAAACTCACCGATGGAAAAATAACCCTGCGCCCGTTTGAATTCGGCGAGGAGAACGAACTGCA
The DNA here is from genome assembly GCA_964563315.1 of uncultured Anaerolinea sp. GTDB lineage: Bacteria > Chloroflexota > Anaerolineae > Anaerolineales > Villigracilaceae > Villigracilis. The sequence goes on from CAZLWG010000035.1 coordinate 24,404, forward strand.
TAAAGCGGTTCAAGAATCGCTCCCCGAACTCGGCCCATGGATGTCTTGGGCAACAACCGGTTATACGAAGGACGTTGCCCGCAACTACATCACCATCACCCGCGCCGAATGGTCGCGCGGAAGCATATATGCCTTTGCCGTTACCGACGCCGAAAGCGGGGAACTGCTTGGCGGCTGCGGCTTGAGTCATATCCATCCCATTTACAAATTCTGCAACCTCGGCTACTGGGTGCGCACATCCCGCCGGGGCAGCGGAGCCGCCGGACGAGCCGCAAAACTCGCCGCGCGCTTCGCCTTCGAACGGGTGAAATTGATCCGCGCCGAGATCGTCATTGCGGTTGGGAACGAAGCCAGCAGGCGCGTCGCCCAAAAGATCGGGGCTCATTACGAGGGGGTTTTGCTCAACCGGATGACCGTCCGGGAGAAAATTTACGATGCGCACATGTTCTCGCTTCTCCCCGCAGACTTTGGGTTGGCTGCCGCCATCGAACCCAATCCACGCTGACGGGTTTTGGGGCGCCTTTTCTCCTATTGACATAACCATAAATTTCAATATGATGTAGCCATAATTCAAACCACGAGGAGAGATAGTATATGAGTGATGCAAACGCATTACACGAACGGAAACACGTCTGGCGCGACGAAATCCTGCTCATCGTCAGCTTGATTGTTTTCGTGGGGATTGTCTACACGCTGGACGGCATGCTCCAGCCGGTATTCACTTCTTCCACCCTTTTGTTGACCGGGGTCTTCCTGGCAATCGTCCCAGCCGTAATCTGGCTGGTCTTTTTCTATCTGCAAGACCGCGCAGAACCGGAACCCAAAGGCTTTGTGCTGGGCGTGTTTGCACTGGGCGCGCTGCTGGCAGCGGGAGTGGGCATCCCGTTGGTGGAGAGCCTTTTCCGAACGTCCCATTGGATCTACACAGACACTCTGACCACCATTCTGGGAGGGATTCTGGTCGTCGGTTTCACACAGGAGTTTCTGAAGTATGCGGCCGTGCGTTACAGCATTTACAACTCCAGCGAGTTCGATGAGCCAACAGACGGCGTTATCTATGCCACAGCGGCGGGGCTTGGCTATGCCACAGTTTTGAATATCCAGTTCGTCGTCTCGAATGGAGGCGTGGACCTCGGTGCGGGCGTCATTCGCATTGCCGTGGTCGCCCTTGCGCAGGCGGCATTCTCCGGCATTACGGGATATTTCCTCGGGCGCGCCAAATTCGAATCCGAACAAATTTGGTGGATGCCTTTGGGCATCACGCTGGCGGCAACCTTCAACGGGATCTTCAACTGGCTGCAGGGCATTGTCACGCAACCGCGCATCACACTGAGCGGCACAAGCACCAACACATGGATGGGGCTTGTTCTCGCTTCGGCGGTTGCGCTTGCCACCACCGGTTTGATTCTGTGGCTTGTGCGCCGCAATCTTAAATCCATGCAGGCGGGGAAATAGGAGGCGATCATGAAAAACAAACAAACTTCTCTCGGCGACCGTTACGCGGAAATCGCTGTCATCATTGTCACGATCATTGCCCTCCTTGCCGGATGGTTTTATAAATCCGGTGTGGAGAATGCCAGCATCCCATTCAACGCGGAAGGCATCTCTGCAGAAGCGCCGAAAGGCTGGCTGCAACTCCAACCTTCCAGCGACGAACTCCTTCACACCATTGACCTGGGATCGAAGGGCTTTGGCACCACGTACATTCTCCGCAATATGCCGGTAGCGGAAGCCGCAACCGCACCCGAAGTGGCAAACCTGTTGGTCCTGGAACATGCGCAAACATTAACCGCTTTCCGCATGCTGGATCAACGCGAAGTGACGGTGTACGGGCGCAAAGCCTACGAATTGACCTACGTGTTCGTCGAATCCAATCCAGATCTGACCCACACGGAAATCCCAAGCGTGGTGCGCGGTACGGATTATATTTTCGAGAACGGTGAACATGCCGTCATTGTCACATTCCAAGCGGACGACAAGAATTTCGATCTCGATCTCAGCCGCTTCCACCGTTTCCTTGAATCCATCAGCTTTTAAGAGGCGTGTATGAAACCTAATTTTATGAAACACATTTGGGTGCTGTTTGCCGTGTTGGCATTGGCGGCGCTGGCATGTCAGGGAGGCGCCCCGGCAGTCGAACCGGTTTCGCCCAACACACCAACAGACTCTCCCTCCCAGCCGGGCGATCTGTCCGCCACTAATCGATCAAGATTGATTTCGGCAACCGTGCAGATTTTCGGTCTGCAGGAAAGCAACGGCGAACTTATTCCAACTCATGTGGGATCGGGAACGCTTCTGACTCCCTCCGGGCTGATCCTCACCAATGCGCATGTCGCCAGCCCGGCAACACAAGGCAACTTCGAATTGGAACCCGATGCGCTTGGCATCTCTTTGGTCGTCTCGGAAGACAAACCCGCGGTCCCTTCCTATCTCGCGAAAGTCCTAGCCGTGGATGGATATCTTGACCTTGCGGTCATCCAGATCACCTCGTCTGTCAACGGCACTGCAATAGATACGTCCACGTTGAACCTGCCGTATGTGGAACTTGGCAATTCGGACCAGGTACACGTCGGCGACAACATGAACATCTTTGGTTTCCCCAGCATTGGCGGAAACACGATCACGTTTACAAAGGGAACCGTCTCCGGCTTTTCATCGGAAAACCAGATCGGTGATCGCGCATGGATCAAGACCGACGCCACCATTTCAGGCGGCAACTCCGGCGGTCTCGCCGCGGACAACAACGCCCGCATCATCGGCGTGCCGACCATTGCCGCCGCCAGCCGCGACACGGACGTTTCAGACTGCCGTCAAGTTCAGGATACGAACGGCGACGGCGTGATCAACCAGAACGATAGCTGCATCCCCATAGGCGGCTTCCTGAACGGGATCCGCCCGATCAACCTTGCCGCGCCCCTCATACAAGCGGCACAGGCGGGGAGGCAGTACACCAGCCCATATACAGTTCCCGGCATGGTCAGCCAGTCCGGCAGCGGAGAGGAAAGCGTCTCCAATTTTGTCTGGTTGGATACGTCCATCAGCACTGCACAAAAATGTGACTGGACTTCAGACCTCGTCAACTCCTATTCTGCTTCTGCTTTATGCATTGCGTCCGGCTTTGAATTCTCCGGCATGACCGATGGCGAAGTCATGCTTGAAAAGTGGTATTTGAACGGTGAGAAAGTGGCGGAATACAGCTATGCATGGGAATGGGGCAATGAAGGTCTGTTCGGCACGTTCCTGCCGAACGATGGCGATCCCATGCCGTCTGGTTCCTACAAAGTGGAGTTGTTTGCAGGCGAAGCCCTCAAACCCCTCGGCTCTTCGGCCGAAGTGAAAGTCGGAAGCGGATCGGGCGGCACGCCTCAACAGCCTCCGTCGAATACTGGGAGTACGGTAACAGTATACGGCTTGGTCTATGATGCGAGCACCAATAATCCCATCTCGGGTGCATACGTCTTTGTTCTTACCCCCGGCACAACCTACCAGCAATGGAAGGACACAAACTATGCAAAGGAATACATCGTCACTTACCTGCAAACAGGCAGTGACGGAAAATATAAGATTACAGGCATTCCACGCAACACAGCCTTTACCCTTGTGTATTCCGCCGTCGGTTACTATGATGCGTATGCTGATAACCTCAAGGCGGGCGATACCGAACCCGAACTGAACGAATTGAATGTTGGGTTGAATAAATAGCTTCGGTGTTTCAATAAAAAAATCCCGTTCAATTCAAGTTGAACGGGATTTTTTTATTCTGTTTAATCTTTTTCTCCGCTGATCTTCATCCATGCCTTTTTCATGTTCAAGGCGTCCTCTTCCATGATGGGGCTTTCACACAGGATGCGCCCCGCGCACCCAAATTCCTTCATTGCTTTGAAGAGCGCCTTCAAGTCCAGATCCGCTTCAGCGAGGGGCAAATGATTCTTCTCTCCTTTTGGACCATATTCGATGCCGGAGAGATGGATATGCAGATTTTTCAAGGCTTTTTTACCCAATGACTTGCCATATTTTTCAAGCAACCGGGACCATTCATCATACGTGTTCATCGTGCCGTCGCCGGGACGGGCGTGCAAATGCGCAAAATCAAGGCAGGGCTGAACCATGTCCATGGCTTTGCTCATCGCGACGGCATCTTCAAGCGAGCCGAGCATGGCAGATTTCCCCATCGTCTCGGGGCGAAGCGTGACCTTGTCGCCATTCTTCTGTAATTCTTTCACACACTTTTCCAAACGCGGAATGGCAACCTTCAACACGTCTGCGGGGTCGTTTCCGAAGTATGAGCCGGGGTGGAAGATGATATCCGTAGCGCCCGCGAGATAACCGTAATGAGCCGCATCCATCAAACGCTTGCGGGATTTGGGCCATTCTTCCGCAGTAGCATTCAAGTTGATGAAGTATGGCGCATGGACGCTCAGCTCGACATCCTGGCTCTCGCCTGTGGATTTGATCGTCGCACACGTTGCTTTGGTCACGCGCACTGACTGGACCCAGCCAAGTTCGAGCGCATCCATGCCGATGGATTTACTGAATTCAATCGCACCAACAGAGCCGCCGGGTTTCTTTGGCGTGCCAATGGGCGAGCCAACCGTTCCGAATCTAAAAGATAAAGTCATGGAATTCTCCGATTTTCATCAAACAGTAAACAATGAGATAAGTTTCAACCAAAGCGGCGGGCCAAGGATGAGCACACCGATCAGAATGGCAGCCAATGCGGCGACCAGAACGGCGGCAGCGCCGACATCCTTACCGACCTTCGCAAGCGGATGTTCATCCGGGCTGGCGAGGTCGATCACCACTTCAATGGCAGTATTCATGAATTCAGCGGCAAACACCACCGCTGCCGTCAAAATAATGATCGCCCAATCGCGCAGCGGAAGTTCCAGCCAAAGCCCAACGATGAATACGATGGTTGCGATGGCGCTGTGTATCCACGCGTTGCGTTGGGTGCGCAGAACATAAAACCAGCCGCGAAAGGCGTGACGGAACGATTGTATTCTGGATCGAAGAAACGACTTCATTCTTCGTCCGTGATCTTGATGCGGGATAATCCAATTCGCTCCAACACTTGGGCTTGCTCCTCCCACATTCGGGCTTTTTCCTCCGCTGTGGCATGGTCGTACCCAAGCAGATGCAGAGTGCCATGCACGACGAGCAGCTGCATTTCCGCTTCGAGGCTGTGACCGGCGGCTTGTGCCTGTTGCGCCGCGCGGGGGACAGAGATGATGATGTCACCTAAATAGGTGGAGCCAGTTTCCGGGTCCGATTCTGAAGCGGGGAAAGAGAGAACGTCGGTTGGAGCATCCACGCCAAGATAGTCCAGATTGAGTTCGTGCAACTGCCTGTCATCCGTCAGGACGATGGCGATGTCTGTGGTTGCGGGATCAGGTTTGAAGTCTGGAGTAAGAGGCATGCACGTCTCAAGCGTAAGGAGGACGGCTCGTTCGAGGAGAGCAGCTTCGAGAAATTCCTGTTGATTATCTATGTGGATCATGTTTCTTTTTTGGGAGCGAGAAGGGTGGTGTCTTGATCGGGGACGTTGGCTTTGGGATAATTGATGCGGGGATGATATGTGCCGCGCAATGTGGTGACGAATGATTCGATTATGAGATTGAGGTCGCGCAGGGTCAGCAGTGTGTCATCCAATTGGTTGAATTTCTGCACTGTGTCGATGATGCTTTGGACGAGTTTTTTGATCTCGACTTCGGTGGATGGACGCTCGGCGCGTGCGCGCGCTTCAGTGGCATCGGCCAGCATGAGCAGGGCTGTTTCGCGCGAAGCGGGGCGCGGGCCAGGATAGCGGAATTTTTCGATGTCCACTTTTTTTGCGTTGCCGTCGGCGGCTTCCATTGCCTGGTTGTATTGGTAATGTGTGATCAAAGTGCCGTGATGTTCGAGGATGAAATCATGCAGGCGGCGCGGGAGGCGGTGTTTTTTTGCAAGTTGCACGCCGTCCGTTACGTGGCGGATGATGGTGGCGGAGACTTCTTCGGGGTTGTCATCCTGATGAGTGTTGACGTTGCCGGGCATTTGGTTTTCAATGAAGAAATTGGGGTTGAGCGCCTTGCCAATGTCATGGAACAATGCGCCCACGCGGGTAAGCAATGGGTCTGCGCCGACTTTTTCTGCGGCTTGTTCGGCCAGGTTGGCGACTTGCAGGCTGTGTTGATAAGTGCCGGGGGCGTTGCGCAACAGGAATTGCAACAATGGGAAATCGGGACGGGATATGTCGAGTAATTGCAGGGCAGTGGTCAGCCCGAGCATTTGAGCAAAGAGATATTGGAGCAGAAGCGTAATGCTTGCGGCGGCAAACCCTGCAAATGCAATCACACCCAGGAATTGAACCATGCCGAGCCAATCCGGCTGCACAAACGGCAGCCGATATGCGATCAGCACCGCCAGACCGGAAAGGGAGATGGCAATTCCCGCGCGGACGAAGCCCCAGATGGTGCGCGCAGGACCAAGGGCAAGTAATCCAACCAACGACGAGAGCAGATAATACGTGGTAAGGTCGAAGGAATTGGAGAGCCCATACCCGGCAAGGAAACTCAAGGGGATGGCGATGACGAGACCGACCTCAAGACCAAACAAGGCGCTGAGCAGCAAGCCTGCTGCCTGCAAAGGATAGCCGTATGGCGCAAGCGTGCGGTCCGAAAATAGGCGCGCGCCAATCAGAAAAACGATAAATAACACAGCAATGACAAAGACATTGCGCGAGTCGTTGATGACATTGGCGCGTTTGCGGCGATAAAAATACAGCGGGACCAATACTGCCGACAGGATGACGATGGATGCCACGCCAAGCATGTCCTGCCAGCTTTGACCAGAGCGGATCAATCCAAGCTGCTGAAAGGCTTCCATGTCTGCCGGGGTGATGATCTCGCCTGCCGAGACGATCGTCTCACCGGTTTTATAAACTTTTACAATCGGTTTTACGGCGTCGCGCGCGGACTGGCGGGCGACGTCGGTCAATTCCTGGCTGAAGAAACTGTTTGGGACGACAAATGCAGTCACCAGTTCCGTGACGAGCGTGGCTTGCTGCTCGCTTAGCGTCAGGCTGACGGACGAGGAAACTCCCGATTGCGCAGTTTCCACCTTGTCCTCATAAATTGCGCGGCGCATGACCTGTTCCAATACCCGCACCGATTCGGTCTGTACCGCATCCCAGCGGGTATCGGTAATGGTGATCAGGTAGTCAATGGTCTCGGGCTTCAAGCGCACGTCGCTCAAAGCAAGAAGGTTCGACCTTTTTTCGCTGGCATCCAATTCTTCATTCGTGCGAATGGCGCTGATGTTTTGCAGTGTGGTACGCAGGCGTTCGATCTGCTGGCGCGCAATGGCAGGGTCTGGCGGGCTGTATACCGGCTGGACGGCGCTCTCAGCGGCTTTGCGCGCCTCTTCAGTGCGGACTTCGCTGACATATTCAACATCGCGAGGCGACTGGATGGTGGATTGCGCCACGTCGCCCACGTCCACTGTTTGGATGGTGGGGCGCAGTCCGATCGGCAAAGCAAGCACGGCAAAAGATGCAATGCTGACGATGACGATCAGACTGATATGCAGTATGCGAAGCCGGGTGGGGATTGTTCGTACAGGCATCAAAAAAATAACCGCAAAGAGACAGGCGCGCACGCCCGACTCGTTGCGGTATAGGGTTACTTGGTAAGCAGTTCTTTCACAGTCGCGCTGATCATGTCGTTCGGGGCACGTCCGGCAACCTTCGGCATGACGATCTTCATTACCTTGCCCATATCGCCCGGCGCGGATGCACCCGTTTCATCAATGGCGGCTTGTACCAATGCGCGCAGTTCCTCGGCAGGCATGGCTTTGGGCAGGAACTCTTCCAGGACTTTGATCTCCTCCTCATTGCCTGAAATCAGGTCGGGGCGGTCGGCCTTTTTCGCTTCTTCGATTGCCTCGCGCCGGTTCTTGACCTCCTTTTGGATCAAAGACGTCACTGTCAGGTCATCGAGCGTGGTCTGCTTGTCCACTTCCACCTGTTTGATGGCGGCAATCACCATGCGGATGGTGCGCTTGCTGACTTCATCGCCGCTTTTCATGGCGTTTTTCATTGCTTCGTTTAATTTTGCTTTTATATCCATGATTTCATTATACCTTTTTTAATTTCATGAACGAAAATTGATGAAACTTATCGAATATTTTGATTTGTATCTCTATCGACGAACCGGGCGAACATTTCCGGCGGGAGAAGCTTTTGTAACAGGTCAAATTCATAATGCGTGCGTTTCACAGCGGCGGCGCGAGCGTAGTCGTAATGAGGGCCCTGCGCAGGGGAGTCGAGATTCATCCGTCCGTGCGAATTGGGCGGCAGAAGTTTTAATGTCATTGGGCGCATAAACGGGATGAAGTAGAGCACGTCCATGGGAAAGTGGATCTTCCCGGAGTGAAGGTTGGGGTTTTCGATCAGATCTTTTTGGAGAGGATCAATTTCTGGCGGAGAAGGAGGCGAACCGCTGAATTGATTCAGCCAGAGGGTCACGTAATTTGTGTGGGAATAGAAATCCTGTGCGGCGTGGAGAAGTCTCCCAAATGCTGCCCAGGCGAAGATGGAGGCGGAATCCGATGCCGGCGAAAGCAGGGCTGTCAAAACATAACCGCGTTGTTCGATGATGTACCGGTCTCCTTTTTCGATGGCGTTGTTATCGTAATGAAATTCATCGTGACCGAACTGCCCGTGCAAGGCATCCTGGTTGAGGTTGGCGGCGACGATGACTTCCAGCGCATGGAGACTGAATTGATCGCTTAACGCTTCGCGGGTCATTTCGTCGTGGATTTTGATAAGCATGGGCGACATTATACCCAGCGCTCACACAAATTGTGGTTATAATGCCCGCATGACTTTTTACACCACAAAAGGCGACGACGGCACTACGGGTCTTCTCGGCGAAGGGCGCGTGCCAAAATATCATGTTCGGATGGAGGCGGTTGGAACACTGGACGAGGCCTCTGCCGCATTGGGGCTTGCCCGCGCCCAATGCACCGCGCCTCAGACTCCCCGAATCCTGCTCGAAGCCCAACGAGATTTATACAAGTTGATGTCTGAAGTGGCTGCCACTCCTGAGAATGCAGAGACGTTTCGACATATTGACGAAGAACGGGTGAAATGGCTCGAACATGAAACCGATGAGTTGAGCAAGGCGGTTGAAATTCCAAAGGAATTCATTCTTCCCGGAGATACGCTCGGCGGCGCTGCGCTTTCGATGGCGCGTGCCATCATCCGTCGCGCAGAACGGCGCGTGGTGGAATTGTTCGATGGCGAAGTGGTGATTAACCCGCATCTTCAGCGGTATCTCAATCGTTTATCTTCGCTGTGTTTCGTGCTGGAACTGCTGGAGAATCAGCATGCAGGCAGGAAAACCTCGCTGGCAAAATCATAATCAAAACAGACTTCGGAAGTCCAAAAGGCTTCCGAAGTCGCTTCAAGGAAACCATGACAGGCACTTTCATCAATGTAATCGCCATTTTGATCGGCGGGGGAATTGGACTATTCTTCGGCGCGCGCATCCCTGAACGTTTTAAAAGTACGGTCATCGCGGGCATGGGGCTGTTCACCGGAGCAATGGGAATGGGCATGTTCCTGAAAAGCGAAAATCAGCTTATCGTGCTGGGCGCGATGATCATCGGAACGCTGCTTGGGGAATGGTGGCGGCTAGAAGACAGACTGCAATCGCTTGGGCAAACACTTGAGAGGCGCTTCTCGTCCGATACAGAAATGGGCGCTGGTTCCAGATTTGTGCGTGGATTCATGGTCGCGTCCCTGCTGTATTGCATCGGTCCCCTGGCAATCCTCGGTTCCATACAGGATGGCTTGACGGGCGATTATAATCTGCTGGCGGTCAAATCCACGCTGGATGGATTTGCTTCGATTGCATTCGCTTCCACGCTGGGAATCGGCGTCCTGTTCTCCTCGGTGATCGTATTTGCCTATCAAGGCGGAATCAGCCTGATGGCGGGCGCATTAAGCGCCATCATCAGCGACCCGATGATGAATGAAATGACTGCCACCGGCGGTGTGATCCTTCTCGGGCTGGCGATCAGCAATCTGCTGGAGATCAAGAAGATCCGCGTGGGAAACTTCCTGCCTGCCCTGGCAATCGCGCCGTTGATCGTGTGGCTATTGGCACAGTTTTGACTTTGCCTTCCAATACAAAAAACATCCCAAAAGGGATGTTTTTTGTATTGGTGACTCCGGAGGGACTCGAACCCACAACCAATTGATTAAGAGTCAACTGCTCTGCCAGTTGAGCTACGGAGCCTCGCCTTTTAACTATGCGGGGGCGATTATACCGCAAAGAATTCGCATGTCAATAAAAGACAGAAAATCATAACACCCTGCTATAATGGGCGCAAAGGTGCATCATGAACATATTGGTGCTGGAAAACGACCCAAACGAGCTGACCCTAATTCATCAGGCATTGGACGGAAAGAACCATTCCTTGATTGTTGCTGAAACCGCAGCACAAGCCTGGGGACACATCCAATCGGGCGCGTCGCGGCTTGTCATTGCAAACTGGGAGATGGACGTCTTGAGGGATATGCAGTTCATTTCGAGCATTCGCACTTCATCGCTGGCGCAATCCGTTTACATTCTATTAATTGCGGCAAAGCAATCGGGCGATGTGCCCATGCCAGGCGGCATGGACGATGTGATCTACCGACCGTTCAAACCCGTGGAACTAAGGAACCGCATTGCGATCGCGGAGCGGATCATTTCTCTCACTTTCAACCTTGCCACGGCGCGTGACCAGCTGGAAAACCATGCCGTGTTCGACAGCCTGACGGGATTCATGAACCGCGCGGCATTTTTGCGCCAATCGGCGGGAGAATTGGAGAGGTCGCGCCGCGCCTCATTACCTCTGAGCCTGATCGCGTTGGATGTGGACAACTTCAAAGTCATCAACGATACGTTCGGCAATGAAACCGGCGATGAGATTCTAAGAGTCGTTTCGCGGGTGATCCGTGAAAAGAGCCGCCCGTACGACACAATTGGGAGATGGACGGGGGATGAGTTCGTGATTGCATTGCCGGGTGTGATTGGCGCGGATGCGGAAAAGATTGCCGAGCGAGTAATTGCCGGAGTACGTGGAACCAGGATCGAGGTCCCGAATGAGGCGACTGTTAATGTGAAGGTCAGCGCGGGGATCGCATCCATTGCGCGCATCACCACATCCACCGAGATCGAACCGCTTATTCAACAGGCGCGTCAGGCTGTGTCTCGTGCAAAAGAAGCGGGGGGCAATCAGGTTTTTCTGGTTTATCTCTAGATTACATCCACCCCAGAATCAATAGGGCAGCCATCCCGACAAGGATGGTCAGCAGGGTATTACGCGAAGCCCATGCAGTAATGATGGCGATAATTCCAGCAAGCAGACGGATATTGTCGAGGGAGAAATTCAAAACACCATCGCGGATGAGTAATTCGGGGGCGATGATGGCGGAAAGCACTGCCGGCGGGACGTAGTGCAATGCCTTTCGCATCGTCTCCGGGATCTCGAACCTGCCGAATAAATAAATAAGCGAGAATCTCAACCCGAACGTGATCAACCCGCCGATGACGATGACCAGCCAGATGTTCATAGCATTTCCCCCGGGGATGCTTTGCTTTCCAGCGCTGTGCCGACGATGATTCCAACCAGAGCCGCGAGGATCAAACCGAGCTTATATGGGAGGCTGTAAGCGAGCAATGCGGTGATACCCGCGCTGATGGCGGCAGCGATCATCGGGCGTTTTTTCAGGATGGGGATAAGCATGGCAATGAAGGTAAGCGGCAATGCGAAATCGAGCGGAATATCTTCGGGCATCCCTGCGCCGACGAAAATTCCGAACGCCGTGCTGACCTGCCAGGTTGTCCAGAGCGCAATGCCCGCGCCCAACAGAAACCAATGACTGGCGGGGCTGACGCCTTTTTCTTCATAATGCAAGGCGGTAGGGGCGTATGCTTCATCGGTAAGCAGGTACGAAAGCAGGATTTTCCACTTTATCGAAAGATGTTTCAGGTGGGGCGCGAGGGATGCGCTGTACAGCATGTGGCGTAAATTGACCACGGCAATCGTCAGGATGATGACCAACCCCGGTGTTGCGCTTTGTATCAACTGCGCCGTGATGAATTGCGCCGATCCCGCGAACAAGATGGATGACATCATCTGCGACGCTGAAGGAGATAAGCCTGCGCTCAATGCCAGCGCGCCGTAGATCATGCCGAAGGGAAATACGCCGATCAAAAGCGGAACTTCCGCCCGAACGCCATCCCAGAATGCTTTTTTCGCTTCGTTCATAAACGCTCCGCCAATGACATGATCTCCTTCGCCGCGCACTGCCCGCTCTCGACTGCGCCTTCCATGAATCCCTGAATGACGGTGGCGTGTTCGCCCGCGAAATACAGACGTCCTGCGGGGGTGAAGAGTGTTTTCCAATGAGCTGTCACTTGATTGGGAGAAAGCGCCATGTAAGAACAGCGCGTGAACGGTTCATTGACCCACGCAATCGTTTTTACGGTTTCGATCAGGTCGGAAGAACCGGGGAAAAGTTTCTCGATGACGGAAACAGCGGCCTTCATGCGTTCTTCATCGGATAATCTCGAAAGTTCCGCGCCGGGTCCACCGCCGGTGTAGGCGGTGATGATGCCATGCTCATGCTCGAGGTGGCTGGTGGCGTCCCAGGTGAGAACAATGGGAAGGTCGGTGTAGAGGCGTCCGTTCCAGCCGCGTTCGCGCCAGAAGCGGTTGCGGTATTCGATGGCATTGGTGCATAAATCGAGAAAAAGATAGAATCCATCCATCGGGGAGGGAG
>CAZLWG010000036.1:0-36469 GCA_964563315.1 uncultured Anaerolinea sp.
CCCCATTCTAACACGCGCATCGAAGCGGGCGAAAAATAATGCCACCAGCGTTCGAGTGTAAACCCGGCGTCATGCAGACGTTTCTCCCACACATCGGGTTCGTCCGCATGATACACGCGGGAGATTTTGCGGAACCAGTTCTCATACGGCTTGCCGAAAACCTTGGTCAACGAAAGAGCGGAGAAATAACGCGTGTTCGGCACACAGAAATAGAAAGGTGCATCCGGCTTGAGCACGCGGGCGGTCTCTTTGAGAACCGCATCAATATGCGGGATGTGTTCAAGGACGGAGTTGCTCAATCCGCTGGCGAAGTGATTCGATGGGAAAGGCGCACGCGAGCCATCGGCTTCGACGAGGGATTTGTAAGCGTTGTATTTCTTCGCCTCGCGCATGGAAAACCGCCAGGGATCGAGCCCGACATCCAGTTTATGGTCGAACGTCAGCGAAGCGAAGTGACCATCGCCGCAGCCCACGTCATAGACGGGAGATGGTAGGGGCAGGTCCTGGTAATAGGATGACTCAATTGCCCGTAAAAATCCGCGAAAATAGGGCAGGGAACTGATGTGAAGGAAAAGAAAATCTTTCGACTTTGGATTTGCGACTTCAGATTGGCGATTGATCACTTCTTCCTCATGAGTTTGTTGAAGAGGTTCTCGTATGCCTGTGCAACCGAGTCAGGGTCGTAGGCTCTCTTGATGGCAGGAATGTCGCCGCGGTGTTTTTCTTTGTTATCCAACACTTCGAGGAGGGCGCGCGCCAGGCTTTCAGAATCACCGATCTCGGACACGACGCCCATGTTGTGCATCTTCACAGGCTGACGCACGCCCGGCAAAGCGGACGGCACGCCCGGCACGCCGTTCATCATTGCTTCGATCTGTACCAGACCAAAGGCTTCCGTCGAATTGAGCGACGGCACAGTGATGACATCGAGATTGGGGTAATAAGCCGCCATTTGATGGGGGTCGAGATTGCCGAGGAATTTCCAATGTCCGCGCAGTTCAAACTCACGGATGCGCGGCATGAGCCGGTCCGAGTATGCTTGCTCGCCCATTACGTTTTGATATGTGCCAGCGAACAAGACTTGTGCCTTCGGATATTTTCTTAGGACGACGGGCAGCGCATCGAGCAGGACTTCGACTCCCTTTTCCGATGCAAACCTTGCCGCCATGCCAATGACGGGATTCCGCTGTTTGACAAGATGCGTCTCGGCAAAGGCGGAAACCGCTTCCGGCGTTGTATATGGCAACTCAACGGGAGGCAGGATGGGGGTCAGTTTTGAGGCGTACCGTGAGAGGTAGGGCGAATGGTCGGCATAGTCCTGTGTGTAGGTCACAATATGATTCGCCAAAATCCCAGCCATATTGTTTTGAAAATTCACCACGCGGTTGACAATGTGGTTGAAAAACGTGCGCGGAAGTTGGACGTCACAATGATAGGTGAGGACAGCAGGCTTGCCGAAGAGGCGCGCGCGGAGGGCAACGCCGGGAGCATCGAACTGAGGAAGATGAAGTTGAACAACATCATGCTGCCAAACTAATTTTGTCGCAACAAGACCAAAGGTGGGCGCCAGCACGCCTTTGCTGACCCGCGCCGCGACGGGAACACGAACGACCCTTACGCCTTCCATCATTTCCTCGCCCGGCAGGGATGGGTCGAATTGAGTGGTCATCACGGTCACTTGATGCCCGCGTTTTGAAAAGGCGCGCGCCAGGCGCTCGGCATAGATGGTCAGACCGCTGGTGTGCGGACGGTAATAAGTTAGAACAGTGAGTATTTTCATTTTCTTTTGCGCGTGGATGCCGGCTTCAACGGGCGGTTATATTGAACTTGGATCGGGTAGGGAATTTCGATGTGCTTTTTCTCAAATGCCTTCTTGATCCGTTCCAGCGCCTGATCTTTGGCGACCAAGGGCGAAGCAATGGAGGTATCCTCCCAAAAATATACGGTCAGGTCAATGGACGAGGCGCCAAAGGTATGAAACACCACGAACGGCTCGGGAACATTTACATAACCGTTTACGTGCTTCAACTCGCTCAGAATGACCTTGCGCACCATTTCCGGGTCGGAGTCATACGATACGCCTACGGGCAGTTCGATGCGGCGCATGTCGGCGCGGGTGAAATTGACGATAGGCTGGGCAAGCACATCGGCATTCGGGAGAAAAACGATGCGCCCGTCGAGCGTTTTCATTTCTGTGGTGCGCAAACCGATCTTTAGAACTGTCCCATCATGCCCGGCAATGCCCACTACATGCCCAACTTTAAAAGGCTGCTGGATGAGCAGAATCACACCAGAAACAAAATTCTGCATGATGTTCTGGAGAGCAAAGCCAACGGTAAAACCAACGATGCCCAAACCTGTAAGAAATGCGGCGACATTGAAAAATCTCTGCAATGCCGTGATGACGCCCAACACGATGACCGTCCATTTGACGGAGCGTGTCAGCAGGTGAATGACGCCCGTTTCGGCATTTTGCCGCTCAAGAACGCGCTGTAACAGCCGGCTCAACAGAACGCCGCCATAATAACTGACGATAAGGATCAAGATTGCCGTGATGATATCTGGAACGGAATTTGCAAAGTTTTCAGCGAGTGTCTCGAAATACTCCTGCAAAATTACCTCTCTTTCTTCCCCTTATTTAACCACAAATGATTCATGGCGAAGTTTTCAGAACAGGGATTTATTCTCCACAACCCATTCGTAGAGCCTCTGTACGCCTCCATCCACGCCGATGGCTGGCCGCCAACCCAACTCTTTCTCCGCCTTTGAAATATCCGCATAGAACACGCGTTGGTCGCCTGGACGCCAATCGCCGCGTGACACTTGGATGGGTTTGCCAAGCAAGGTTTCCAATTTTGGCTTGAACTCCGCCCAAACGGACATGACATTTCTCGGACCACCGCCGAGATTGTAGACCTGTCCCCTGGCAATATCGATCTTTTCAACGGCAAGATCGTAAGCATTCATCAAATCTTCCACATGCAGAATATCGCGCACCTGTTTGCCGTCGCCATAAATCGTGATCGGGCGTCCCATCACTGCGGCGATGATGAACCACGCCACCCAGCCCTGATCCTCGATGCCAAACTGCCGCGGACCATAAATGCAGGACTGGCGAAAGACAACGGTTGGCAAGCCATACATGCGGGCATAATCGCGCACATATTGGTCGCCTGTGCCTTTCGAGCACCCATACGGCGAATGGAAATCGAGCGGCTGGGTTTCGGGGCAGCCCTTCACCAAATCCTTGTATCGCCAGCGGGTCGGTTCTTCGACCAGTTCCACATCTTCCATGCCGCCATAGACTTTATTGGTAGAGGCGTAAATGACAATGGGGTTCCGCCCCGAAAGCCGTGCGGCTTCCACCACATTGAACGTGCCTAACGCATTGGATTCAAAATCATCCCTGGGATTGGTGACCGAGGTGGTCACGGCCACCTGACCTGCGAGATGAACGATCACATCCGCGCTCCTGCCTGCTTCTGTTATCCTCCCGGCATCGCGAACATCGCCAACAACTACGCCAAACGCAGATTCACCGAATTCCTGCTTGAGCCATTCCAAATTACGCGGCGCGCCGCCGCGCGAAAAATTATCGTAGACGGTCACTTTTTCGCCGCGCTTGAGTAAACGGTGAACATAGTTCGAACCGATAAACCCGGCGCCACCGGTAACAAGATAATGCTTATCCTTCATGCTTCTCTTTATTCCTAAAACTCACCAACTGACGATACACACCCGAAAGCGTTTGCCCTTCGCTCAGCAAACCGATCGTGCCGATGACGCCGCTGTTAAGGTAGTTGTAAATGCGCATGGTCAGCGCGGCGGCAAAAGCAGTGGATTCGTCGGCAGTGAAGCGGGTCAGGGCGAAGACCACGGCCCCTTCGAAAGTGCCAACAGCCCCCGGCGCGGAGGGAACCGCTCCGCCAAATGCCGCCATGCCAAGCCCAAAAACAGCCCACAGCCATTCCGCTTCGGGAAAGAAGGCAAGCGTCATCAGGTAATAAGCGAGGAGCGCAATCGCCCAGTTGAGGATCATCCAAAATAAAAATCGAAGGAAGCGCCAACCATCGGTGAGGACGCCAAGCCCCTGAAAAAAGGACTCGAGGAAACTGCCGCCAAATTTTTGCAGGGAAGGGAAGCGCGCGCTGAGTTTATGAAAGGCATCCAGCGCCCATCTATTGTTACGGGCAAGGACATACATCAACACCAGCCCAAATACCATCACCCCGCCAATGACGTACCCCAATGCAGGCGAACTTTCCGAATTGACCACATACGGCAACGCGGCAAGAAAGATAACGGCTGAAATGATCAAATCCACAACGCGTTCGATGACAATGGTGGGGATGATCTCGGCAAATGTCAGTCCGCCGGATTTGCGGCTGAGCAAAAATGCGCGCCCAATTTCACCAAGACGGAACGGCAGGAAGTTGTTGAGCAAATATCCTTCGCCCTCGGTAAAAAAAACATCCTTGAACGACGGTTTATCGCGCAGCAAAGTCCGCCATACGACGGCGCGCACTGCCAGCCAGACAAAGGACAACGCGAAGGCTATGGCGATCAGCCCATAATTCGCATTGCGAAGGGCATCCAGCGTGGTTTGGAAATCAACAAAATACAGGATGGCGGCGATCAGAGTGATACTGATGAGCGCGCCGGGAAGCCAGCGTTTTGAATTTTTCATAAATTCGGACATGATTGTTTACGTATCACGTATTACGAAAATACATGCATGATGCGAAATTCGTAATACGTAACATTATTCGTCTTCCAATTTGAGAACCGCCATGAACGCTTCCTGCGGGATCTCGACATTACCGACCATCTTCAGACGTTTCTTGCCGCGTTTTTGTTTCTCGAGGAGCTTCTTCTTGCGGGTGATGTCGCCGCCGTAACATTTGGCGAGCACGTCCTTGCGGGTGGCTTTGACGTTGGCGCGGCTGATGATGCGTCCGCCGGAAGCGGCTTGGACTGCCACATCGTACAACTGGCGCGGAATCAGATCCTTGAGTTTGGTAATGAGGCGCTGTCCTTTGTGGAAGGCATCCTTCTCATGGACGATTGCCGCCAGTGCGTCCACCGGCTCGCCGTTAACGAGAATTTCCAGCTTCTGCAGCTTATCGGGGCGGTACTCCAGGAACTGGTAATCGAGCGAGGCGTAGCCTTTGGTGCGCGATTTGAGATGATCGAAGAAATCCACGATGATCTCGGAAAGCGGAATCTCGAAGTCCAACTGTACGCGATGTGGGGCGGGATGTTCCTGTCCCTTGAAAATGCCGCGCCGTTTCGTGACCAAGTCCATGATGGGTCCATAATAATCCGTCGGTGTGATGATCTCGATGTTCATCCACGGTTCGCGCACTTCGACGATCTTGCTTGGGTCCGGCAGTTCGGCGGGCGAATCCACTTTGACGACCTGATTGTCAATCGTCAACACCTCGTATTCCACGGAAGGCGCGGTGAAGAGAACATCCAGTAGATATTCGCGTTCGATGCGTTCCTGAATGATCTCCATATGGAAGAGCCCAAGGAATCCCGCGCGGAACCCGAAGCCGAGGGCTTGAGAGGTTTCGGGCTGGTATGTTAAAGAAGCATCGTTGAGCTGCAGTTTTTCCAATGCTTCGCGCAGTTCAGTGTAATCATCCGCTTCAACAGGGTAGATGCCGGCAAAGACCATCGGCTTGGGAGTGAAATATCCGGGCAAAGGTTCCGCTGCGGGCGCGGAAACAGCTGTCAGCGTATCACCGACACGGCACTCATGCACGGTCTTGAAGCCCGTTGCCACGTAGCCCACTTCCCCAGAGCCGAGCGAGTTCACCGGTTTCATCCCTGGCGAAAA
The DNA here is from genome assembly GCA_964563315.1 of uncultured Anaerolinea sp. Lineage (GTDB taxonomy): Bacteria > Chloroflexota > Anaerolineae > Anaerolineales > Villigracilaceae > Villigracilis. The sequence goes on from CAZLWG010000036.1 coordinate 5,843, forward strand.
AATGCCGATCTCAACCGGACGCAAATCCATTTTGGTGGAGAACATCCGTAGTGTCTCGTTCGCCTTGATCTTGCCTTCGAACACGCGCACATACGCGACAACGCCCTTGTAGGAATCGTAATGCGCGTCGAAGACGAGCGCACGCAAGGGAACATCGTCCGCATCTTTGGGGGCGGGGACGCGCTCGACAATCGCTTCGAGAATGGACGCGACATTGAGCCCTTCCTTCGCCGAGACGCGCAAAACCGCCTCCGGCTCAACGCCAAGCAGGCTGCCCACATCTTCAGCCACTTCGTCGGGACGAGCAGACGGCAGATCGATCTTGTTGATGACAGGAATGATGGTCAGGTCGGCATCGAGCGCCTGATAAAGATTGGCAAGGGTCTGCGCTTCGATGCCCTGCGTGGCATCCACAACGAGAAGCGCGCCTTCGCACGCCTTCAACGCTCGGCTGACCTCGTAGCCGAAGTCCACATGCCCGGGCGTATCAATGAGATTCAATTCGTATTGTTGATTGTCTTTTGCAGTGTAATACATGCGGACAGCGGATGCCTTGATGGTGACGCCTTTTTCTCGTTCGAGGTCCATCGCATCGAGCGCCTGTTCGGTCATGTCGCGTTCGGAGATCGCGCCCGTGAGTTGGAGCAGGCGATCGGCAAGCGTGGATTTGCCATGGTCCACATGGGCGATGATACAGAAATTACGGATATGGTCGGTCATACAGCTTTCAACGTCTCATTTATAGTCTTGCAGGGCGGTCATTCCGCCAGGTAAGCGAACGAAGTATAACCGATTTAAAAAGTGGCGGTCACTTTCGAAGTGACCGCCACACTGCTACTTTTTCGCCGGGAACCAATACATCAGATCCATCCGTTTGAACCAGAGATAAATGAGCATGAGGAAATTCCCAGCCCAGTAAAGCGTCCACGGGTAATACGACGAAAATCCGCGATAATCCACTGTAATGTCCAGGATGGCAAAGACCAGGTTATCCAGTTCGATCTGCCAATGGATGATGCCGCCGAGGGCAAGCATTCCAAGGATCAAGCTGATGAGCGAGGAAAAAGGTCCGCGTCGTTCCACCAGGTTTTTGATCATGAAAAAGGAGAGTGCGCCGAACAGGACAAGGCTGGCTGCCAGTTGGATGATGACGGTGTCGAAATCCACGTACGTAAGAAAATCGTCCGCGTATTGCAAAACATAGGGGAACCAACTGCCAATGCATACGATAGCCAGAAAGGCGAGGAAATAGGAAAGATACAGGACGGGTGCAGGAAGCACGACCTGGTTGCCCATCGGGCGGATGCACAGCCCGCGCAAAAGCTGGGAAGGATGGGGAAGCAGTTTCGCCACGGACTCGAGGTTTCGTATGCCCCAACGCATATCCAGCCATTGGATGCGCGAGATCTGCTTCGACACGTCAGAGTTGGATTGCACAATCACAGGGTAAACCACATGTTTTTCGCAATCCACAGAGCTGTCGTTCTTGAAACGTGAAATGAGCGTCAATACAACATGAGCAGAAGCGGTGTTCTGTGTCTCAGTATGACCGGCGCGTCCAAAGACCCGCCTCATCTCATCCGCCACTTTGCGGTCCTGTGGAGCATGATCCATGAAGAATGCAACCGGCGTTGCTTCGGGAAAATCCGTCACTCGGCGATGCGCCGAATTCGGCGATACCGCCTCCGGCTTCCCCCAACGCTGCATGCCGCGCGAGCGCAGAATTCCCACCATTGCAATCGCAAACGGAATGCTCGCCCACATAAAGAGGTTCAGCAGATCAATGAGGTTTTCATCAATCGAAAATAATGTAGTCAGGTATAGCGAAAAAGGGAGCATGACCAGCGAGGACTGAACTGCCAGGTAGTTAAAACTGCGGCGCAGAATCTTCACGGGCAAGGGCAAAAGAAAAAATGGGATGAACAATGTCCACAGCGCGCCAAGCGAAAGGATGGAAGTAATCACACTTAGCACAAATGCCGCCCATACAATGCCCGGAGCTTTAAACCCGGTTTCGGGCGCGGGGTGTTTCTCTTGTTTTGCCAATTCCAATTTGAGATTCAACTCTTTCAATGCCGCCTCATAATCGCCGCGAAAATCCACCCATTCGTATGATTCGAGTTCCGGGGGCAGGTCAACGGTTTCGAAGATCAGAAGGATGATGCGCTTTTTCTGACCCAGTACACGCCGCCATTCCATTTCCACATTTTGAGAAGCAATGGAAGACTTCGATACCACCAACAGGATGATTTCGGAATTCATGATTCCCTGATAGATCTGCTCCTCCCAGGGACTGCCCGGCACAAGGCTTCGATAATCGAGCCAGACATTATTTCCCCCAACTTCCAGACGGCTCGTAAGATCATCCACAAAACCGACCTCGCGGCGCGAGTAGCTTATAAAAATATTTTTTGTCATACCAACCGCCTCCTTTGGACCTGGCACAAGCACCTGCAATAAAAAACGAAACCCGCTTGCACAGGTTTCGTTTCGTTTTCCCAATTTAGGGGGAGATTATTTCATCAAATTCCTCAGCACTGTATGGAGGATGCCGCCGTTACGATAATAGTTGACCTCCACTTCGGTATTCAGCAAGGCAGTGACCTTGAATACGACTTGCGTGCCGTCGTCCTTCCTCGCCTTGACGGTCAATTCTGCCTGCGGTTTGATGTTCTTATCCAAACCTTCGATATCGAACTCTTCGCTTCCATCCAAACCGAGAGACTCGGCATTTTGTCCTTCAACAAATCTCAGCGGAAGCACACCCATGCCGACAAGGTTGGACCGATGGATGCGCTCGAACGATTCAGCGATCACAGCCCGCACACCCTGGAGCATGGGTCCTTTTGCCGCCCAGTCGCGGCTGGAACCCGTGCCGTATTCCTTGCCTGCAATGACAATGCTTGGCACGCCTTTCTCTTGATATTTCATTGCTGCATCGAAGATCGGCATGACCTCACCGGTGGGATGATATTTCGTCCAATTACCTTCCTTCGGAGCAACCAGCAGGTTCTTCAAGCGGATGTTCGCAAACGTGCCACGCGCCATCACTTGATCGTTTCCACGCCGCGCGCCGTAGGAGTTGAAGTAGGTCGGCGCCACATCGTGGTCCTGCAAAAACTTTCCGGCGGGGCTGTCCGCGGCGATGTTCCCAGCGGGAGAAATGTGATCGGTGGTGATCGAGTCGCGGAACATGCCAAGCACCCGCGCAGATTTGATTGGCTTCACAGAAGGAATATCGAGGGAAATGCTTTGGAAGTACGGTGGATGATGAATATACGTGGAATTTTCGTCCCAATCATACAGGTCGCCGCCAGAGACCTGGATTTCCTGCCACATCTCCGAGCCGCTGAACACATCCGCATATTTTTCCTTGAACATTTCGGATTTAACGCTCGCGCCAATCGCCTCGTTGATCTCGCTCTGGCTTGGCCACAAATCCCGAAGATATACAGGCTGACCATTTTCATCCGCGCCAAGCGGCTCGTTGACAAGATTGATATCCACCGTGCCTGCAAGAGCGTATGCCACGACCAGGGGCGGCGAAGCGAGGAAATTCGCCTTCACAAGCGGATGCACGCGCCCTTCAAAGTTGCGATTGCCGGATATGACCGCCGCCGCAACAAGGTCGGAGCCTGTCACTGCCTTGGCAACTTCACCGGGCAAGGGACCCGAGTTGCCGATACAGGTCGTACATCCGTACGCAATGACGTTGAAGCCAAGTTTGGAAAGCGGTTCGATCAACCCAGCCTTTTGGAGATATTCGGTCACCACGCGGGAGCCGGGAGCAAGCGAGGTTTTGACATACGGCTTGACGTTCAAGCCTTTTTCGATGGCTTTCTTTGCAACCAATCCCGCCGCAATGAGCACGGACGGATTGCTCGTGTTCGTACAGGACGTGATGGCCGCAATGACGACAGCCCCATGCTTCATGGTCATCGAACCACCGTTGGTGCCAAAAGTTGCTTCACGAGACAAGGCTTCATCAGAAAGTTCGTAGCCGCGATCCTTTACCGGGGTGGTCAAAGTCCTTCGGAAGGCAGCCTGCATATCGGTCAGTGCGACGCGGTCTTGTGGGCGTTTGGGTCCAGCCAGAGATGGTACAACAGATCCGAGGTCCAGTTCGAGCGTATCGGTAAATTCAGGCTCGGGCGAGTCGGAGTCGCGAAAGAGTCCTTGCTCGCGCATGTAAGCTTCGGTGCGCTCGATCACCTCCTCAGAGCGACTCGTCAATCGCATGTAGCGAAGCGTTTCCTTATCCACCGGGAAGTAGCCCATTGTCGCTCCATATTCGGGAGCCATGTTGCCAATGGTGGCGCGATCCGGCAGGGACATGGAATCAAGACCCGGACCAAAGAACTCAACGAACTTATCCACCACGCCCTTTTGACGGAGCATCTGCGTGACGGTGAGCACCAGGTCTGTAGCGGTGACGCCTTCCTTAAGTTTGCCGTGCAATTTGAAACCGATGACATCCGGCAGAAGCATGTCCATTGGCTGACCGAGCATGACTGCTTCGGCCTCGATGCCGCCTACACCCCAGCCTAGTACACCAAGACCGTTGATCATGGTAGTGTGCGAGTCGGTGCCGACAAGGCTGTCTGGAAATGCGAGTGTGACGTCTCCCTGCTGTCTGGTCATGACCACATCGGCTAAATATTCGAGGTTGACCTGATGAACGATGCCGGTCATGGGGGGCACAACGCGGAAATTACTGAATGCTTTCTGCCCCCACTTGAGGAATTCATAGCGTTCCTTGTTTCGAAGGAATTCCATCTCCGTATTGCGGTTGAGCGAATCGGGTGTGGCAAAGAAATCCACCTGCACGGAATGATCGATGACGAGGTCAACGGGGACAAGCGGATTAATCTTTTTCGGGTCGCCGCCGAGGCGGGCAACTGCCGCGCGCATGGCAGCAAGGTCAACTACAGCAGGCACGCCTGTAAAATCCTGCATGACAACACGCGCAGGTAAAAACGGAATTCCGGGGCGCTCCGCTTTGGGGCTCCACGAGGCGATGTTCTTCACATCATCCTTCGTAATCTCCTTGTCATTGCATTGACGGATCGCGGCTTCGAGCAGGATGCGGATGGAATACGGCAGTTTACTGAGTTTGGTCAGCCCGGCCTTTTCCAAGGCATCGAGGCGGTATATGGCGTATTCCTTCTTTCCCGCTTTCAATACGCCGAGGGAATTAAAATGATCTTGCATCGGATACTCCTTTGGTGATGAGGATTTCGTAGCTCACTTTTCATGTGACCTACACTCACACCACAGTTGTAAAGAACTCAAAGGAGCGCCTTTGATATCCTTGATCCTATGTGGTGGGGTTTACTTGAACAATTTACAACTTAATTTCCTTCTTGAGCGACTCGACCAATTCCGTCTTTTCCGTATCGTTCAAGAAGGAAGCCTGCGCCGCATCGAGGATGGAACGCTTCAAAACATCCATTGAAACGTTCAAATCGTCGCAGACGTGCTGATACTCATGGGCAAGCGTGATGCGTGAAACACTTGGGTCATCCGTATTGATCGTCACCTTCAAGCCCGCCTCGATCATACGCGGGAGCGGATGCTCGCTCAACGAATTGACCACACCCGACTGATAATTACTGGTAACACAGACTTCGAAGACCGCGCCATGTTCCTTTGCAAGGGCAACGGCACTGTCATCTTCCATCACGCGAACCCCGTGACCAATGCGTTCGGCGCTGAGATGTTCGATTGCGTCACGGACGTTTGCCGCCGGTCCCCATTCCCCGGCATGGATGGTAACGTGCAAACCGGATTGCCTTGCCTCTTTGAAGATCCCACGAAATGCCGTGGATGAAAATTCTGCCTCGTTGCCTGCAAGGTCCAGCCCCAGCAGTCCGTGCTTGATATGCTCCACTGCCAGCCATGCCACCTGCTCGGCAAGTTCGGGGCTTTCGTGCCGGTTCACCGAAGCGATCAAACCGACCTTAATGCCATACTTCTTCGCGGCATCCTGCGAACTGGAGATCACCCAGTTCATCACATCGTGCAGGGGAAAGCCTTCCGCACGGCTCAAGGCAACTGGCGTAAACCGCAGTTCGAGGTAGCGGATATTATCCTTTGCCGCATCCTCAACGGCTTCGGCGGTGACGCGATGGATCACATCCGGCGACTTGTAAAACAATCGCAGGGTTTTGAACTTATCCAGGAAGTTCGTGAACGTCATCGGGTCCTGGTCCTGGACCTGCACCAGCCCGCTTAGATTGAACATACTAACGGGAACCGTCACGCCGTGCTGGCGCGCAATATCCAGCATCGTCGTCAAGCGAAGAGACCCCTCCAGGTGCCTGTGTAATTCAACCTTTGGAAGCGTAAAGTATTGATTCAGGGGAGCGGTCTGATCGTTGAACAACTATTCCTCTAAAGCTAACGGCGTCTCCTTCGCTTCTTGCCGCCGCCAATCTGCACTGGCGCATCAACTGGAGCCTCTGCCTCGTCCGAAGTCTCCAGCGGGGTGATCTCCACCCGACGAGGGCGCGCCGCAAACGCGCGGCTGATGACCAGCCCGCGCACGTCTTCAAGCAACTGTGCAAACATCTCGGATGCGCGTCCCTTGTATTGTACCAGCGGGTCACGTTGGGCGTAAGCCTCGAGTCCTATCGAAACTCTTAAGGCTTCCACCTTGGTGAGATACTCGACCCACAATTCGCTGAACGCGCCCAGCAATAACTGACGGTGAACTTCATTTAAGACATACCGGCCCAATGCGCTGACCAGTTCGCCTCGCTCCGACTCGCTCAAGCTTGTCACCGCCTCATTGAGTTTTCCCTCACCGAAAGCGATTCGCGCCGCCGGACCAAAGTCTGCGAGTTTCGCGGCGTTCTGGCTGATGCGATTGAACTCGCTCTGACCCCACGTCTCGCGCAGGGCATCTTCCGCCTGCTCGAGATGTGCCATCACATCATCCACAAGCGGCTCAGCTTCCATTCCTTCGATCAACTGTGCAGCATAAAAGACATAACTAAAGCGCGAATAGACCTGCTTCACTTGTTTATGCGTCCGCTGATCGAATGCAGTGCGGGTGCCTTGTGAAAGCGTCAGTAACAGGCGCAATTTTCCCGGAGGGGTCGAGGCGTCTTCGCGCTGCAAGAGAAGATCGAGATCGCGCGCGATCTGATTGTCGAGGCGTTCACGTTTCTTCTCCAGTGTATCGCGCGTTGTCTGCAAAAGAATGTCCGCCAATTCGTCCCAATCAGAAGGAAGCGGATTCTGCCACTGGATCTGCTCGCCCACGCGGTTTTGAATGGCGCCAATGACGCGCGTCGCATTGAGAACCGTCAACTGGTTGGACACCAGATTCTGAATGTCTTCTTTCGCGTCTTCAGGGTCATCGGCGAGTTTCTTTTGTATCTCATTGGGGAATCGCATCGGCAGGTGTACCAGCGCATTGACCTCCTCCAATATTTTCTGCGGACGAGGCGTTTCCTCCAGATCGCGCATGGCTTGGAAGTAGGTATCCAACGCATCTTCACGGTCGGCGATCTGCTGATCGAGGGATTCCGCGGTTCTTAGAATCATGGATTCGATGGAACGCAAGGCATGAACGTTTTCCGATTCGATGGACTTGGAGATCAAATCCAGAGTCGAAGAGCGGACATCGCCGTTCAATTGGTCGAGCAATAGTTTGAAACCATACGAGGGAAACAAGCCATCCTTCGCTTCGAACGGCGGCTGGACTTGATCCAACCAGGCGATCAATTTCCAGGGTCCTTCTTCATCCGTCAGCCCCGCTTCGACGCGCTTGACCACTTCGGCTTCGAGCATATCGGCAACATCTTCGCTCAAATCTTCTTTGACAAAGATGCGGTCGCGCTGGCTGTAAATTTGCTGACGTTGTTTGTTCAGCACGTCGTCGTATTCGAGCAAATGCTTGCGGACGTCGAAGTTCGCGCCTTCCACACGGGTCTGCGAACCTTCGATGATGTTGCTGACGAGACGCATCTCCAACGGAAGCGAGTCGTCCACTTTGAGGCGTTCCATCAATCCGCTGACCTGTTCGCCGCCGAATAGGCGCATCAAGTCATCTTGAAGCGAGAGATAGAAGCGCGAAGAACCGGGGTCACCCTGACGGGCGGCGCGTCCGCGCAATTGGTTGTCAATCCGGCGGGCTTCGTGGCGCTCCGAGCCGATGACGTGCAGACCGCCCAGTTCCTTCACCCGTTCCATGTCATCGAAATATTGAAGGAAGGTCTTTACTTCCGCTTCATAAATGCCGTAAACGGATGAATCCATTTTCTTCAATGCTTCACGGCGCTGCTCGTGAGTCATGTCAAAGGCATTATCGTAGCCGCCCTTGCCCAGCACACGGTTGACGACCGTGATAACTTCCTCCGGCAGTTCGCCTCCAAGTTTGATGTCCACGCCGCGCCCCGCCATGTTGGTGGCAATCGTCACCGCGCCGAATGCGCCCGCGCCTGCGATGATCTGCGATTCCTCGGTATGCTTGCGCGCATTCAGGACCTGGTGCGGCACGCCGCCCTGGAAGATCTTCTTCAGTCGTTCCTTCGCTGTATCGGGCAAACGCAAAATGGACAGTAACGTTTGCAGGTTGGTCTCGTCATCGAGGCTGATGTTGGTCATTCCATGCGGCTTGATGAACGCCCGCAAGGCGTCGGGGGAGATTTTTTCTATGGGTTCATTGAACGGCTCGAGGTCCGCAATGAGGCGCCCGTCTTCCTCCAGATTATTCGCGCGCATGTAATGGTCACGGACGAGGGCGTATTGCATCAAACGCCGCACCGACTCCGCCTTGAGCCGCTCGGAAAGCCGTTCGGACGATTCCACCGAAGTGGTACCGACCAGAAGCGGGCGTCCAAGCGCGTGATCGCGAACGATCTCGGTAATCAAGGCGCGCAGTTTCGCTTCAACAGTGCGATAGATGACATCTGGGTAGTCTTTGCGGCGATAGAACAACGGCTCGGTTTCGCCCGCTTTTGCGAAATAGGAATAGGGATAGCCGTCCTCGTCCTTTGCTTTGATCTCGACCATCGGCGAATTGCTGTCATAGGACTGGTACTCGAGGTTCGGCGGGATGGGCGCGACTTCGAGTTTGTAGATCTTGTTGAACTCCTCCGCTTCGGTCAGCGCGGTGCCAGTCATGCCTGCCAGTTTTTCATACATGCGGAAATAGTTTTGCAAGGTGATGGTGGCATAGGTGACCGACTCAGGCTCGACCTTCACGCCTTCCTTCGCTTCGACAGCCTGATGAAGACCGTCGCTCCATCTTCGCCCGGGCATGAGCCGCCCGGTAAACTCGTCCACGATGACGACGCGCCCGGCTTGCACGAGATAATCCTTGTTACGATGGAAGAGATATTGAGCGCGGAGCGCCTGCTGGAGAAAGCCCATCAAGCGCGACTGTTCTGGAGTAAGGTCTTCGGGTCGCTCCGGATCGAGAAGCTGGGTCCCCAAAAGAACCTCCACCCGGCTGACGCCAATCTCTGTCAGGTTGACCGAGCGGTTCTTCTCATCCATTTCATAATCTTCGGGCTTCAACTGCTTGACGATCTTCGCCATGACACTGTAGGTTTCAAGTTCGCCGGAAGCAGGACCCGAAATGATCAGCGGCGTACGCGCCTCATCGATCAGGACGTTGTCCACTTCGTCCACGATGGCATAGTAATGCCCGCGTTGGACGCGGTTATCGAGACGCATGGTCATGTTGTCGCGCAGGTAATCGAAACCAAATTCGGAATTCGTGCCGTAGGTGACATCCGCGCGGTAGGCTTCGACACGGTCCACCATGCGCAGGTATTCCTGGTCTTCGTGCGGGGACTCGCGTGTAAAATCCACGAGGAAGGCTTTCTTGCCGTTCTCGGTGACAGCCGCCATTTGGAGAACACCCACGTTCAACCCCAGCGCGTGGTAGATGGGAGCCATCCAGCGCGCATCGCGCCGCGCGAGATAATCATTGACCGTGATAAGGTGGACGCCGCGTCCCAGCAGGGCGTTGAGATAGACCGGCATGGTCGCCACGAGGGTCTTGCCTTCGCCGGTGCGCATCTCGGCGATCTGCCCGTGATGCAAGGCCGCGCCGCCAATGATCTGCACGTCGTAGTGGCGCAGTCCAAGTTTTCGTTTGGATGCCTCCCGTACAGCCGCAAAGGCTTCGGGCATGATTTCATTTAATGCGTCTTGTATTCCCTCACCCCCGTCCCCTCTCCCTGAAGGAGAAGGGAGAATTTGGGCAACTCTCGCCTTGAACTCGTCCGTTTTGGCGCGCAAGGCGTCATCGCTCAAGGCTTCATATTCCGCCTCGAGCGCATTGACCTGACTCACCAAATCCTGATATTGTTCGACCGTCTTCCGCGCGGGGTCGCCGCTGAATAGTTTTACGAAGTTTTTAAGCACGTTAGTCCCTTTCAGGGAAGGGATTATAGCACGGGGAATGTTGGAAGGATGTTAGAGAAAAGTTCTTTCTGTAAACACCTCATTTGTAAGTTGCTAAAACTATAGGCAATTGGATCATTTTATTTTTTGGAAGTCAAATCTTTCTCCATCTTTGTTTGCTGGAGAGAATCCGTGTTATCTGCAACTAGTTTATATATTGCCATGAACGGCAAGAATAGTGCAAATATCGGAGTAGTAACTATCCAAACAATAATATCAACAACAATATGAAGGAGTCGATACAACACATCAACAATAAAAGGCAACAATGAGCTCAACAAAGTCAAAGCAAAGTTTAAGACGTGTAATATTCCTTCAACAACATACCCAAAAACTGCGACCAAAAAAACGAGCCCTCTAATAGCCTCGTTGAAAATCATTGCTGCTGTAAGAGCGCTATTTAGTGGGATTACAAAAAGCACAACAATATTTACAAATCGATCTAAAAAGGTATTACCAAGGTTTTCCACAATATTAATTCTAGCTAGTCCCCATGCAACTAAAGATATTATCGACAACAAACTTATCAAAAGAGCCAAAGCAAATAATGCTTTTCTAATTCTTGGTTCTCTCTCAGACATTGGTGTAAATTCACTGTTGTTTGACATAGTTTCAAACAAGAATGCCAAACCAAGAATCAGTGCAATCAGCGAGCCAGCAAATACAGCGAAATCAAAGTTGGTAAGCAACGGATTAATATCTGTTGATATATTTAAAACATACAATGTATTTGCTATTGCGACGGCGTCAGAATAAACCAACATACCGAAACATGCAAATAAGACCACATAACCAATCGTACGGAATGGATGTTGCTGGTCGTAAACTAGATTGAAGACATTGCTCAGCCATATGTGGAAAGTTCTTGCAACATTTATTAATGGTTGAGTTAATGTCCCACGAAAGGAAGTGGAAACTTCTTCTAGAAACGCCCGTGGATAAGTTGGCACATTTTCAGGATGTTCATCTCGCGTAAATACTGTAGGCTTTTTAATTAAATTGACTGTTCTAATTAACACACCCAACCATTTATCTTTCCATAACACAAGAATTATGAACCATATCACTGCTACAATTTGAAATGTACTTGAATTGATGATGTTGTACAGTTGTTCGCCCATTTGATTCTCCTTAATTATTGATTCTTTAACTCGAAAATATATTCGGACAGTCGTTCCTCTAAACGAATACCATCAAAATATTTAGTTGAGACAGCACCTAATGATCTAAGTTTTGAATCCCATCGTTCTATCCTTTCCTGGCATTCAGGATTTTGTATTGGGGCACAGTCTGTAACAACTGCAATAACATTTATATTCTCAAGTCTATAATTTATATCTTCAGGTATTGCATTATCTCGGCTAGGGTTCCGCCAGTCAACTAAATCATCGAAAATAAGTAATATACATTTTTCATACTTTTCACACAGGTAGCCGAAATCTGTCGCAACATGGCGCAATCCAAAATAAACCTCATCATATGGAAAAGGCGTAACCGTAAGAGTAATTTGATCAGTATCAGCCTTCTCCCCATTAAGTTGAGTTGCAATCTCTGTAACTTCAGCAGATTTTGTCACAGCCCATGCTGTTGCTGTCGCATCAACAGATGTCTTTATTGTCGTTTTGTAGCACTGCTCTTCGAAGAGCGTCTGTTCGATCTCCTGATTTTGAGACTCAACCAAGTGCTTATAATCGCTTTGCTTAGCCATTCTTTCAATGTCTTCCATCTTGGAATAATCAGGAGTGTTGTAAGGGGTAGCTGTCAGATAAGGCGTTGGGGTCTCAAAGTTTAATAATGGTGAATTGGCCAATCTTGATTCAAATCCTCCAATTCTTGCATACTTATAGTCATAATATCCAAACTTAAATAGTGAGTACTGATCACCTGGACCAGAAATTTCTGGAATTAATTTATTAATAAATTCCAGAGTGTCAAAAGTTATTTCCTTGTTCTTGTATTCAAGGCCTATGCCACCCAAAGTGTCTCGTGAGTCAAAAATTACCACAACTAGGGTGGGCGTGATCTTTAAATCCTCACCTGACATGAATTCGACATCTGTCGGGCAAATCCTCGGAGTTGGAGAAATTGTGGGAGTCGGGTATCCATCAATAACAGACGTCAAATCACAACTCACAAGAGTTAACGTAAGAAACAAAAACAGTATAACTATCTGTAGTGCATATTTTTTAACATCCATTAATTACAACTCCAATATACAGGTTTGACAAGTTATATATAGACAAAAGAAGCCATGACCACATCCATTAAGAATGCAATCATGGCTTCCGGAAATCTTTCGTCCTTGCCAAAGCCAGTAACAGAAAATATTCAGTTGTCGAATGCAGGGACTATCTTTTCTTCCTTCTTTCCAAGTCCCAAAAATTATGGCTTTCGACCTTGTTCACATACCGCAAGTCGCCGTGCTGGACGATGAAATGAAGTTCGCCATAGTCTTCGATCTCAGCAAGCAACTCATCAATCCGCTTGATCTGTTCCAGCGTCAATTTGGCAAGGCTCAAATTGCCGGGGAGTTGAATAGTACCTGACGATTCATGATCTTTCATATATCTCTCCTCCTGATTGCAGGGTTCAAATCCCGTTGTTGCGATGTGTAGCCGCTAACTCCTTGTTTCTGCAAGTATCATAATCATACTTATTTTTCACATAATTTCAAGCCCTAATTTTGCATTCGTTGTCACATTCATTATGACAAATACCACAAGTCTAAATAAACTTATTACTTCGAAAACCACACGCCGCTCCCACTCGCGGCGTGCGCCCCATAATTTCGCATCGGGTGTCCCCTCCCCTTGCGCCGATGCGCCGGCAAGCAAGGAAGACAACCCCTTGGCGCGCCCAGCCTCCTCCGCCAGTCCACTAGCGTTCGAGCCGCCCGAAGGCTGGCGCGCACCCTGTTCCCCCATTTCCTGCATGGAACGGGAAGATTTATCCCTTCCATTTATGCCATTATTGTATCGGCTATGTCCGAGCAGTCAATGAAAAGGGCATAGGCATTTGTACTGTATGGCTTGAAACCGGACTGTCTTTCTGTTACCCTGTCAGTGAATCGGTACTATAGTTGCCAGGGAAACGCATCAGGAATAAATCAACGGTCTTTTTGCGGCACAACTCATGAAACCAGAGCGGGAGCATGTTTATGCAGTCGAAAATACGAGTCGCCATATTGGACGACCATCCGATCACTGTGGAAGGATATCTATCCAAACTTGGCAAAGACCCCCAGATCGAAGTCACTGCGGCATTGAGTTTCGCAGATTTATTGGAACCCGTGCTAAAAAGGGGGGAAGTGGATGTTCTTATATTGGATGTGAACGTGCCAGCTTCGGCGGAAAACCGCAATCCATATCCCATCCTGCATGTCATTCCGAGGCTGCTCGAAGAACACCACAACCTGAACATTCTGGTCATCAGTATGCATACTGAGCGCGGATTGATCCGCGAGGTGATGGCGGCAGGCGCAAACGGCTACGTCCTCAAGGACGACCAAAATGCGAACGCCAACCTGTCCGCCATCGTCAAATCGGTGGCGGAAGGCGGAGTCTATTTAAGCGAGGAAGCGGGGGACCTGTATGGCAGGCATTTGGAAAATGAAAACGGCAAGCAGCTCAGCCCGCGTCAACTCGAGGCGCTTTCGTTGTGTGCGGCATTCCCCGGAGACAAAAGCATGGCGCTTGCCCAAAAGATGCACATCACGCATTCGTCCTTCCGCACGCTGCTTTCCGGCGCATACATCAAACTGGGAGCAAGGACCCGGGCGGAAGCCATCGCGAAGGCAAGGCAAATGGGGCTGATCACGCCCGATCAAAATTGAGGCGTTAGGGTGACTTCCCAGCCTCCTCCAGCAGGTGCAGAACCGGCTGGATAATATCCTCAAAAACATTTTCCATCACGTCTTGCCGTTCAATAGGCAAAGTGGATACCAACTCCCGCGCCTTCTCTTGCCGCTCCAATAATTCATGGATGCAATAACTGACTGCGCCACATTCGATGAGGATTTGCTGCGCCTCTTCCAACGCCGACACCTGTCTTCTGGCATACGGACGGAGTTCCCCAAACCGGGAGCGGGACGGATGATCCACCACCTGCGCGAAAAGGATCGGCAGGGGAGCGCGCCCGGTGTTCCAATCCGGTTTGGCAGGAACGGCGAGCGTGTCATCCAGGTCATCGTGGATTTGGATCATCTCGCCGTAAATAACTCCCAACTCTCTGATCCGAGCCGCCAATTCAAGCGACGCCCCGCCAGCCAGCGCGCCCACTTCGAACGCCGTTGAAAAGAAGGGCGAACTCTTTGCGCGCGTAATCTTCCAATAAGTCTCTTCATCTTCAATGACCGTGTTCACATCCCAATACTGTCCCAGCGACGTGGCGAGAAACATCTCGTTGACCGCCTCCAGCGCCCGCAATTTCAACTGCATAGGCATGTCACTCTCCGAGATCACAACCCCCGCTGCCGATTGCAAATCGGAGATCATGTTTGCCGTCGCTGCTTCACCTGCCTTCAAATGCACCCCGCGCGGGTCGGCGTCCAACATATCGTCCACGAGGATGATACCAATATGCCCGCAAGCCGTTGCCATCACCGCCGGAAGCGCCCGCTCCTCATCCCCGCCTACAGATTGACAGGCACGTACAGGCAACAGCCAATGCTTGGGCTTTCCCGCCGCCGCGCATTGAAATACTGATTGGATTTCATCCCAACCCTTCATATTTGGAATCTTTGAAAATTTCTTGGCGAGTTTTGTAAATATTTCCATTTGTCTACCTCCTCGACCCTAAAGGTCTCAAAGATCTTTGGTTTTTGCAAGGAGGCGGGCTGGGGTTTCTCCCAGCCCGCTGACTTCCTTACTTAGCTGTTTCGGGCGATGACTCGGAACTCCAGACATACCAAGGATCGAACACAGCAGCCTTACTGAGTTTGTTGGGGCTTAAGTGCATTACGGCAGCCAGACGACTCTTGCGCTTGAGCGATGCCTTCTTGTTGGAAGACAACCGATTGTAAAAACCTTGCATGTGTTTCATTTGAAATTCTCCTTTTTATTTAGTTTTACAGACAACATTTCTAGCCGAGAAAAACGGTTTCCTGCGCTATAATTCGAACCACCTCCTTTCCTTTTCCCTCTTCACAAAGAGGAGCTTATGCACTCCACTTCATCTCAACGTTGGCAAGTTAGTGAACTGCCCATCGCCCTCTCTGTTTTTATCGTGTTGGTTTGGTATGCCTACGGTATTTTGCTTGTTGCCCCGTATCCGGGTTTCAGTTTCAGCCCTACGAATGGTCGCGTGGATGAAATCCAGGTAGATGTCAACCTTGAACCTACTTTACATATAGGTGATGTTCTCTTGAAAGTAGGGGATGTCACCTTTGATGAATATCAGCAGGATGCTCGTGTGATATTTTTTGATGGCGCAAAAGCAGGCGATGTTGTGCAGATCACCGTCCAACGCGACGAGCAAGAGCTTGTCATCCCATGGAGGTTTGCCGGCTTTGATCGAGATGCGTTCATAAACCGCTTCTTTAATGTCTGGTGGCTGGCTTTTGTCTTCTGGTTCGCCGGTTTTGCAGGGCAGTTGCTGATTCGTCCCAAAAATTTGCTCCGCACCCTGTTCGTTGCCGCAACCTACCTTACGGCGCTTTGGCTGATCTTTGGTTCGCTATCTTCCCGCCGTCTTTGGGAAAGTTCCATTCTGCTCCATGCAACCACATGGCTGCTACTTCCGGTCTACCTGCATTTGCATTGGGCGTTTCCCCGTCCGCTAAAAAAACTGCCCCAAGCGTTTTGGGTTTTCGTGTACGTGCTTGGTTTCTCTTTGGCGGCGGCAGAAGTCTTTCAACTCCTCCCTAAGAGCTTGTATGCCCTTGGCTTTTTGATGGCGGTGATCGGTAGCATCATCTTGCAAGCTTTCCATTACATCAAGCAGCCACACCAGCGCCGCTCGGTGGGCATGCTTGCCATTTCTATTCTTATAGCTTTTGCCCCGTCGATTCTATTGGGCATATTTATCATAAGCAGCGAGGCTCCCGTCATTGCTCCGCTTGGGCTTCTTTCCATGCCGTTCATGCCGCTCATGTATTTCTATGTGATCTATAACCATCAATCGGGCGGATTGCAAATTCGTCTTAACCGGCTCGTTTCGCTCTATGCGTTTTTTATCCTGCTCGGCATCCTGTTATTCCTGCCTGTGATTCCCGTGGCGCGCGTCCCGATCCCGCATGAAGCATGGATTCTCATAGCAATGGTGGTCGCCGCCGTTACAGGTATCCTTTCCATTCTGTTCTTTCCGCGCTTTCAAGCTTTTATAGACCAGCGCGTCCTCGGCATCAAACTCCCCTACCAGCACCTGCCCGAAACCTATTCCAGCCGCATTGCCGTCAGCACATCTCTCCCCAGCCTGCTCACCCTGCTCGAAGACGAAGTCTTTCCCAGCCTGCTCATCAGCCAATATGCCTTCCTTCAAGCATCCGAAAAACAACTCACCCCTCTCCTCGCTAAAAATATCCCGGACGATGCCTTCGATTTTGACAACCTCACCCAAAAGGCTGGACGTTATCTCCCCGCTCTTTCGCCCGACAAAGGTTGGATACGCCTCATTCTCCCGCTCAAAGTGGGTGACAAAACCCTCGGCTTTTGGCTGCTCGGCAAGCGCGACCCGGACGATTACTATCCTCTTGTAGAGATTCCCATCCTGCAATCCCTTGCGGACCAAACCGCCATTGCCCTGAGTAACATCCTCCATTCCGAGCAGCTTAGGAACTTTTACCAAGCCGACATCGAAAGCATCGAGAACGAGCGCAAACGCATCTCGCGCGACCTGCATGACGATGTGTTAAATCAACTCGCCGCCATGCGCAACAGCCTCGACCAGAAGACCCTGCCTGCATCCTTTCTTTATGCCTATGGCAATCTCAAAAAGCGCCTGCGCGATATCATCAACGACCTCCGTCCGCCCATGCTCGATCAGGGATTGGCATATGCAGTCAAGGAATTGGCGGATGACCTTCGTGAAAAGAACGGAAATGTCAACATCGTCCTGAACCTTCAAGCCAGCGCGGAACGTCCGCCTGAAAATATGGAAGAGCACTTCTACCATATTGTGCGCGAAGCCTGCGAAAACGCCCTGCGCCACGCGGATGCCCGCCTCTTGACCATTTCCGGCCTCATCTCAGGCGACCACGTAGACCTGTCCGTTGAAGACGACGGCAAAGGCTTTGATGCAAACGGCGAGCTAAACTCCCTGATCGCCCACCGTCACTTCGGGCTGGCGAACATGAAGGAACGAGCCCACATCATCGGCGCTGAGATGGAAATCGCCTCCCATAAATATAACGGTACATTGATTCGCATCATATGGAAATTGAAATCATAGATTGTTAATGTGCGGCACTTTCTTTGTACCGTTATATATCGGACAGGACTAAAAAAACCATCGGAGATTGCTTGTTTTTTTCAAGCAATACTTGAATCGGGAAAGATATAGTATCAATATGGAATTTGGCAAACGACTTCGCTTCTTTCGCCTGCAATCCATCGACCCCAAAACACAAAAACCGCTAACCCAGCAAAAACTGGGAGAATTATTGGGTCTGGAAATGGAAGATTACGGCTTCAGCGGAGCAGCTGTCAGTGATTGGGAGCGCGGCAAAAGCAGAATCGACGCTAGCTACCGAATGGTGCTATTAAGTCTGGTCAAGATCCTAAACCAATATGGGGGGATAAAGACATATGCCGATGCAATCACTTTGCTGGAGTCGGGAAATTATCGCGCATTGAATCCACAAGAAGCGGAGAAAATCTTTCCGAGAGAAAACATCGAAGGGTCTAACCCGCCTCCCAACTCTTCGAATGCCCATTTTCTACTTGGAAGTTTAAATTTCATTTCCCCCGCTGAATATCAAGCCGTGTTGGAAGAATCAAAAAAGGGACCACCCCCTTCATGGCCCCGCATGGCTGTTTCAGTTGTCAATAAAATCGCAAGCAAAATATCCGCTTCACACGCGTTGAAAGCGATTGTGTGGATATGGATTTGGCTATTGTCTCATTTCTTGCTAGCCCCCTCCCTTCAATGGCAAGCCCTAAATACTGAGGAAAATGTTTACTGCATGGTCTTATATACAGCCGGGGCTCTCGCCCTCCCGCCCTTGATCGCCGCGCTGACGAACACAAAAGACAATGCGTTTTGGATGGAGAAGAAGATGCACTCATCTACGGCGCTTCGCTTGTACGTTCATCAAGGCGCTTATGTGGGCTTCCATGTTGGGTATTTCATTGCCTTTGGGGTTACCTCTATCCAGGTGCTTGCAGGGCTGAGCGCTATTCCATGGATTGAAATGATAAAAACCATCATCCCCATCATCATGGGCTACACAAGCGCGCAACTTGTTCCTTATAATCTTTGGCTGGCGCATAGACGCCTTGATATAAGAGATGGTGGAATTTTTTTTATCTTTGCCCTTCTGGGACCCTTATGGGCGCTTTTCTTTCTCGAATTCCATGAAATTTTTTCAAACCCGCTTATGAGGGCGTTAGCTATACTGCTGGCCGTGACAATATTGGTAATCGCTCAAACTATAAAACACCAAAAAAGCTCCTAAACTTAAAAAACACACGCCGGGGTGAACACCGGCGTGCCTCCCCAGGAAGATTTCCCCATATCGCATCAGCATTCCCCTCACCGCCACTGATGCGCCGGATGGTTCGTCAATTCTTCCTAAACATGCTGATGAACACAGGCACTATGGAAGGGTCAAAATGCCTGCCGCTTTGTTCGAGAACATAGCCGAGCGCGTCTCCATGAGACCAGGCTTTGCGGTACGGCCTGTCCGAGGTAAGGGCATCGTACACATCGGCAAATGCAAATATCCGCGCGGCTATGGGGATATCCTCGCCCGCCATCCCGTCCGGGTAGCCGCTGCCATCCCATTTCTCGTGATGGGAGCGTGGAATTGCAAGCGCAGGCACGAGGTGCGGATTCGATTTAAGGATCTCCGTGGCTATGATCGGATGATGACGCATGATGTTCCATTCGCTTTCCGTCAAGGGTCCTGGTTTGAAGAGGATATTATCCGGAATAGCCACCTTCCCGATATCATGCAGCATGGCGCCGCGGCGCATATGGACCAGTTCCAGTTCCGGAATGCCGATTCGTTCTGCAAGACGCAGGGTCATTGCAGTGACACGATAGGCATGATCCTCCGTTTCCTGATCCCGAAGCCGGAGAGCCTTCAGCCAGCTTTGAAGCGTCATATCCTGACTAAAGGATATTTTCGCAACCGGGGGTTTCCCATTGGCTGTAACATTCCACACGAACATGATGTTCTGTCCATTCGTAAAGGGAATCAGGCAGGATTCATATAACGCATCGCCCGTCAACGAGCGAAGCATGTAATCGAACAGAACGAATTTGTTCCCGTTATGCAGTTCCCTGATGGCGTTTTCGTATTTTTGCGCCACATCCACCGGGACAAAATCCTGGAACCTTATCGAGGGCTTCATTGGGAAGGCAGCGCCACGCGGCAACTCGGCGCCGTTCCCGGTCTTATAATCGAGGATCTTTCCGTGATGGTCCAGCACAAGCAAAATGGCATCAAAGGCTTGAAACATGGACTCGGGCCTTTTTGGAGTGGTCGTTAAAGTCAAGTTTGGAAAGCGCCTGATTGCCGTTTTTCAAAAACGTTTTATGCCGAATGACCATTTGAACTAGGCTTGATTTCCCAGTACCAGATTCACCTGTCTGGCAAGGTCAGAGAGAGATTCTGCCCGGATGGAAACGATCAGGTTACGCTCTTCGTCGCTGAGTTTAAAGGTCTCGCCAAGATACCCTTTCTGCAGGGCGTAATGCGGATCCTGCAAAAGCATCTGGCAAAATTGACGGTTGACAACCGCGGCGGCAAACACGCGGCTCAATCCGTTCGACGCCTCGATTGGCGCAATTTTCATTTGGAATTGAGGTTGGTAGGAAAGAGAGGGAATCATATTAACTCCTGTTGTACAGGTCGAATAAATCCGTTTTGTGCGGCAAAGAGCCAAAAGACGCCAATGGCAAGAAAGACGTCACCGAGGCTGAATGCCACTTGATAAGAGACCCAGGTAGGGGGTAGGAAACGATCCGAAAGCCATTCGAAGCGGGTTGCTTCGGGAGCCAGGAGAATGTCCTTGGTGCCAAACCGGTCTCCAAGCGGGATGTCCTGCAATACTTCTGCGGGGATCAGACGACTGGCTGTCTGCGGGCTGATCGGCATAAATCCGCCGTTCGCTGCCATGACTGTGAAGTTGAGCGCCGTTCCAATGAGCAGGATCATCATGCCCGGCGCTTTGCGATTGAGCCAGGCAAAACCAAGAAGCAGAAACTGAGACGAGGTCAGAAAGACCGCTGCCCATTGATCTGGAATTTGCTGTCGGGCATTCGGCAGATAGAATGCGACAAACTGCGGTAGAAAAGCAAGCACCACCAGCCACAGGTATTTAAGTTCCGGCGGCTGGTATGGGCGGCTGCGCCGATGCGCCCACCCAATGCCAGCCGCCAAACCGGCAAAAACAGCCAACGTAAGAAGCACTATCGGCTGGTTCCGCCGCCATCATCCAAAGCGCCAGCGCCGAGAACGAACAGAGCAAGAGTCAGCGCCATAAAGAAGAGTTGTATGTGTTGGCGGTTTACCTTCGACAGGGAGAGGACAAAAAGGTTGAATTTGTTTTTCATCGTGAGCTTCCTTTCAGACTAGGGATTGAGTGTGATCAATGTTCTTAAAATACTCCTTTCCAGGCTTCAAAACAGGCTTCAAAAATGAAAAAATCAGCCATTTAGGCTGATTTTCGGGTTCTGAGTGAAAAAAAAGGATACATTTACCCCGTAAGTTGCTGGTAAAGCGCTTCTGTTTCCCTGGATGGCGGCAAATTGAACAGGGTTTTCATGGAGTCGCGGCAGGATTGGTATACACGCTGGATGGATGCCCTATCCCCCAGCCGGCTGTATGTCTGCATGGATATTCGATAGGCTACTTCATAACCGGGGTCATAGTCAATGGCGCGCTTGCAAATGTCAATGGCGTTTTCGAGTTGAGTATTCTTTTGATACAAATCAGCCAAATTCGCCAGCGCATTAAGATATGCCTGCCCCAGACGTTCGCGGTCAAACACAGCCCAATCCATGTACATATCATTGAGATACGGTCCGCGCACCAAGTCAATTGCCTTCCGATAAAACTCGATCTGTTCCTCTGCGTTTTTAGTTGATTTCGCCCTCGCAAGGAAGGATTCAAATGCTTCGACGTCATATTCATGGTCAAGATCGCGGTTGAAAGCATAAAATACATCGGTAAAAATAACTACATCCTGCCCCACGGCACGACGAAGGCGATATATTTCGTTCTTGAAGCGTAATTTCAACTTTGCAGGTTCATATTGTTCGGCCCAAAGCGTTTCCCCGATCTGTTCCTTGGTA
Source organism: uncultured Anaerolinea sp. (assembly GCA_964563315.1). Lineage (GTDB taxonomy): Bacteria > Chloroflexota > Anaerolineae > Anaerolineales > Villigracilaceae > Villigracilis. The sequence continues at coordinate 27,722 of CAZLWG010000036.1, forward strand.
AGCGGTTTGGATACCGAAAGAAGATAGAAAAACAACTCGCGGACAGATTGGGTCTGCCAGTCAGAATTGGTTAAAAGCCTGCCATCCATTCGAACTTCTGCCTTGCCGAATGCCTTGATCAATAACTTTGGCGCAGGGACAGAGACCACTCGGGCTTGTCTCCGCAATTGACGTCGAATGGCCGGAATTTCATTGGCAAGGCGATCCGCTTGTGCAAATAAATCGCGAATAATCCGTCCATTTTTTGGAATGCGCTTTAATCCCTTCAACCATTCATATGCCTGACATGCGGCAATTATGGCCGCATGGCTGATTTTGCCTTGATCCATACCCATTGAATTTAATATATCGATGGCACCAGTTTGGTTCCGATCCTGATAACAAGCTGCCGCCCGCCATACCCGCGTCGAAATCGCTTCGACGTTCCTGCCGTCCTGAGTAAAATATTTTTCAGCATTCTCAAAACGCTCAAACGCTTCGTCATTTTTTTCTTCAAGCAGACAAAGACGCCCCTGGATTAAGTTGAGGTGTCCGTGCTCGTAGCTTGATCCACCAGAGATAATGGGATTCTCAACATCTTCTATAAATTTATGAACCAAGTCCAAATCTTTTTGCAAAAACGCCAAATTGGCCTGCGCCAGCAATAAGAAATGGGATAGAAAACTATCATCCATGCCTTGAAGAGCATCGGCGGCGTGCCAATAGTTTTGCCAAGCCATTTCGAAATCCGCCAACTCAGTGTACAAGTCGCCAAGTCCAATGGAGATTAAAACATCCAGGCGAATGTAGCGATTGCGTCGGGCATAAAGCATTGCTTCTTCATACGCCAATGCAGCTTTTTCATATTTCCCTTGAATATGATACAAACCACCAATATTGTTCAAAAGACTTGCCTGCCAGAAAAGGTTTCCTTCTCTTTGCCAAATAGCCAGCGCCTGCTGATACGCGTTGTGTGCCTCCGTAAAATTTCCAGTGGCGCGATACGCCATGCCTGTTTCCATCAACAAAATCGGCACGTTGTCTTCATCATAAACCCGGCATATTTCCAATGAGCGCTCCAGGAAGGTGACTGCCTGGTTGGCTTTCCCAAGCCGGTATAAAGCCAACCCTTTCAGCCGCAGGGCGTCGGCATACAACATCTGGCGCTCGTCGCTGGTTTCGGTCAGCGTGATCACCTCTTCCGCGTCGCGCAGGGACGCCGCATAGTCTCCCAGAAAACGATACGCCGAGCCGCGCCGGATCAGGGTCAATATCAAACCGGGAATATCGTGCTCGCGGCGATGCATCTCTTCAGCCTGACACAACAGGTCTAATCCCTCTTGCAAATCCCCCTTTGTGTAGGCAATCGTTCCGCGGATGGAGAGTAGGCCCGGGCGGGATCGCGTCATGGATGGAGGCAGTTCATTGATCCAGGACTCCATCGTCAGGTGCGCGCGCTGGAGCATGGATGTGCTGGCCCGCTCGACCATATCGGCAAGCAGGTTTGCATCATCCAACTGACGACATATATGATGCGCCTTTTCCCATTCCCCCATGTCTTCATAAGCAGTCTGAAGCCGGGATAGGATCGGAACAACTTCATGGGGCCGCTCGCGGTTGAAATGATCGCGGATGAAATCTCTGAAGAGGTGGTGATATCGAAGCCACTTTCCATCCTCGCCGACTGGAAGGGCAAAAAGGTTGTTGCGTGCAATCGTTCTGATCCAGCCGTGCCAATCCTGAGGTTCAGAATAGAGAGGCGCGAGCACTTCCTCACAAAGAGCCGCGTCAAACTCATCCAGCAGTGAAGTGCGCAGGACAAATTCCCTCAACTCTGGCGCTTGACGATCCAATACCTGCTGCCCAAGATATTCGAACAGTCCTGCCGCATTTTCCAACCCGCCATGCAATAGATTCTTCTTTAAAATTCCTGCGTCCGAAAACTGCAAGCCTGTGATCCAGCCCTCGGTCTCTTCGATCAGGCGGACGGCTTCCTCATCTGAAATATGCATTTGCTGGTTTTGTGCAAGCAGCGCCTGAAGTTCATGCGGCTGAAAGGCGAGGTCCGTAAAACTCAAGCCGCTGACCTGCTCGCGCGCGACCAACAGCGGCAGATCGTTCAAACTGGCAAGCGTGCGCGAGGAAATGACAAGGTGACAATTCTCATCCACCAATTGCACGAAACGATTAATGAAGTTTTGAATATTCTGCACCCCGTCCAGCAAATGAAAGTCGTCCAGCACAAAAATAAAGTGCTCATGAACTTGTTCGTATAATTCGTTCACAAGGCCGACCAGCAATCTCTCCATATCCTCTTCGAAGGATTCGATGCCGTCGAGCACGCTTTTGGATTGGCTTCCGAACTTCGGAAAGCATTCCGCCAATGCGGCAATGAAGTACGCGGCAAAACGATGCGGATCGCGGTCCAATTCATCCAGAGCCAGCCAGCAGCAAGGCAGTTCGCTCTGGTCCGCCATGTCAATCAAAAGGGAAGTCTTGCCATATCCGGCAGGCGCCGAAACAAGCGTCAATTTCTTATCGAGCGCCTCGAACAGCATATCCAATAGCCGCTTGCGCGTGAGCAGCTCCGGGCGGCGGCGAGGCGGGATGATCTTGGTCTTGCTTACAGGGATTGGAGACATGGACTGTCGTACCTGTTCAAATCCATCACGGTGATGAACGATGCTTGTATTGTACCGAATTTTTTAAGCCTCCCGTTGGGTGGATACTTGAACATGCGTGCTATAATGCCAATTGGCTCGATTGTCATATAGTTACGCAGTCCACTGCCGAACGCCCCATTACCTAAATCACCCAACTAAAATGTCTTTTGCCCATCTTCACGTCCATACCGAATACTCTCTGCTCGACGGCTTTTCCAACATCAAGAGGCTGGTAAAGCGCGTTAAAGAGATGGACATGCCCGCGGTTGCCATCACGGACCACGGCACGATGTTTGGCGTAATCGACTTTTACAAAGCTGCCAAGGCAGAAGGGGTTCAACCCATTATCGGGTTGGAAGCCTACATGGCGGCGCGCAGCATGAAAGACAAGGATTCCAAACTCGACCGCACCTCGTCGCATTTGCTGTTGCTCGCGGAAAACGAAACAGGTTACAGAAACCTGTTAAAGATCGCCTCAGCCGCGCAATTGGAAGGCTTCTATTATTATCCGCGTATTGACCACGATTTCCTCGCCGCACATTCGGAAGGTTTGATCTGTACCTCCGGTTGTATGTCCGCTGAGATACCGCGCGCCCTGCTCGATGATAATCCTCAGGAAGCCGTCCGTCGCTTGAACTGGTATTACGATGTCTTTGGTCCCGACCGTTTCTTCGTGGAACTTCAACAACACAACATCAAAGAGATCACGGAGTTAAACAAAAAACTGCTCGAACTTGGCGCCCGATATTCCGCGCGATACATCGCCACGAACGACGTCCATTACATCAATCAGGAAGACGCCCGTTTGCAGGACGTCTTGCTCGCCATGCAGACGCAGACTGTCTTGAGCGACCCCGAACGCATGCGCATGACGGACGATTCCTACTTCCTGCGTTCGCCCGCAGAGATGAGCCGCCTCTTCGCCGAAGTTCCCGAGTCGCTTTCCAATACACTGCTGATCGCAGAACGATGCAATGTAGACCTCGACCGCAAAGGCTATCACCTGCCTGAGTTCACCGTACCGGATGGACACACCACAGAGACCTATCTGCGCGCGTTGTGTGAAGAAGGAGCGAGGAAACGATACGGGGATGACGCAGCCAGTCCCAAAATCCACGAACGACTCGACTATGAGCTCGGAGTCGTCCACGAAATGGGATTCGACGCCTACTTCCTCATCGTATGGGATCTGTGCCGCTTCGCGCGCGACAACGGAATTTGGTACAACGCCCGCGGCTCGGCAGCCGGCTCGATCATTGCCTACACGCTCGAGATCACGATGGTGGATCCGCTCGAACATGCGCTCATTTTCGAGCGCTTCCTCAACCCCGGGCGCATCTCGATGCCCGATATCGACCTCGACTTCCGCGATGACCGCCGCCACGAAATGCTGGAATACTGCGCCCGCAAATACGGCTCGGACAAGGTCGCGCAGATCATCACTTTCGGCACGATGGGGACGAAAGCCGCCATCCGTGACGTGGCGCGTGTCATGGAAATCCCCCTGCCCGAAGTGGACAGGGTTGCCAAACTTGTCCCCTTTGTGGCGGGCGGCACGACCATGAGCGAAGCTCTCGAGATCCGGGAGTTCAAACAGATCTACGATACCGATCCAAAAATGCGCGAAGTGATAGATATTGCCGCCAAAATGGAAGGGACCGTGCGCAATGCCGGCACGCATGCGGCGGGCGTGGTCATCTCGGATCAACCCATCGTCGAATATCTGCCGCTTCACCGCCCAACCTCCAATTCGGAAGATACGCCCATTAAATCTGTCACCCAGTTTGAAATGGGCATCCTCGATTCGCTGGGCATGTTGAAGGTGGACTTTCTCGGTCTCATCACGCTGACTGTCATGGCAAGGGCATGCGACTTGATCCACAAACGGCATGGGGTCAAATACGATTTGAGCAACATCCCCATTGACGACCCCCAGGCGTTCGAACTCATGGGCGCCGGTCAGACCGCTGGTGTGTTTCAGGTCGAGGGCGGAGGCATGACGCGCTGGCTCGTCCAGATGAAGCCAAAGAGTCTCGACAACATCATTGCCATGGTGGCGCTCTACCGCCCCGGACCGATGCAGTTCATCCCCGATTACATCGCGCGCATGCACGGCGAAGCGGAAACATCCTACCGACACCCAGCCATGGAGCCGATCTTCAAAGATACCTACGGCATTCCCGTCTATCAGGAGCAACTCATGCGCGCCGCCGTCGAACTGGCGGGATACACGCCCTCCGAATCCGACGACCTGCGCAAGGCGATCTCAAAGAAGAAAAAGGAAGATATCGAAAAACACCGCACCAAATTTGTGAAAGGCGCGGTTACAAAAGGGATGGAACAATCCATTGCGGAAACCATTTACGCGGACTGGGAGGAATTCGCGCGGTACGGCTTCAACAAGTCTCATGCCGCCGACTACGGCGTGATCGCCGTGCAGACCGCCTTCCTCAAGGCGCATTACCCCGCCGAATACATGACCGCGCTCCTGTCCGCATCCGCCAGCGAAACGGCGAAGGTCGCCTTCTACGTCGCGGATGCGCGCAGCATTGGCATCCCCGTTCTTCAGCCCGACATCAACGCCTCCGAGTGGGATTTCAGCATCGAAGATATCGAAGGAAAACCCAATATCCGTTTTGGCATGGGCGCGATCAAGAACGTCGGGCAGAATGCCGTCCAACCCATCATTGACGAACGGATCAAGAACGGCAAATTCACCGACCTGAACGACTTCGCCCGCCGCGTAGACCTGCGCACCGTCGGCAAACGCGGCCTCGAATGTCTCATCAAAGTCGGCGCGATGGATTCCTTCGGCAACCGCGCTTCGCTCCTCGCCTCGCTCGACCGCATCGTGGCCATCTCCAGCGCCCACTTCCGCGCCGCCGACGCCGGGCAAATGAGTCTCTTCGGCGCGGAGACGGGCATCATCGAAGAAATCCACCTGCCCGAAGTGAAAGACGTGGAAAAACGCGAAATGCTCAATTGGGAGCGGGAACTGATCGGCTTGTACATCTCAGACCACCCGCTGAACGAATTCCAGGCGCAGCTTGCACACATCGTCAGTTATTTCTCCGGCCAGCTTGCAGAAGCCAATCATGAAGAAAAAGTCCGCGTGGCTGGGCTTATTACAAATGTCCGCCCGTACACCACCAAAACCGGCAAACCGATGGGCTTCGTCACCATCGAAGACATTCAAGGCAGCATCGAAGTTCTGCTCTTCCCAAAAACATGGGATCAGCACCGCACAGAAATGAACATCGGTCAGATCATCATCGTCGAAGGCAAAGTGGATCAAACCAACACCCCGCCAAAGATCCTGGCAAACGTAGTCAAGACCGAGATCAAGATGACGACAGCGGCGGATGACCCAACCTCCACAAAGGATTCGACACTCAAGCCGCTTCTTGCGCGGACAGAGGAACAGTCTCCACGCCGCCCGGCTCAAACAAAGCCGATACCTGCCGCGCCGCCCAAACAGACTCCAACACCGAAAATGACTCCCGCCGTCGCCGAACCGGAAGCGGAATATTTCACCGACGACATGCCGCCACCGCCCGATAACTTCCCAGACGGCTGGGAGACCGAATGGCAGCCATCTTTCGAGGATGCCGCAATGGCAGCCAAGCCTGCGCCAAAGTTCAAGAAGAACGAAGAAGTAACTCCGCCGCTTGTGACCCGCGCCGTATCGGCGTTGACTCAGGTTGATGGGGTGGAGCAGGCTGAGGTTCGGGGCGAGGCGGTCATTCCATCCTTGTATGTTCCGCTTGCCAAAGAGAACAAGGATAAGGATCATCCGCCGCGTCAGATCACTGTGCTGCTGCGCCCCACCGGAGACAGAGAACGCGACAAACGGCGCATCAAGACCCTGCACGGCAACCTCACCCGCTACCACGGACGGGACCGGTTCAGTTTTCAGATCTTCGAAAACAACAAGGGACACCTGATCGACTTCCCCAACGACACCACGCGCATCTGCCCCGAACTGCTCGACAGCCTGCGCAAACTGATGGGCGAAGAAAGCTGGCGCGTGGAAGAGATCACGTTTCAGTAGAAAATAAAAAGGACACGACCAGTCGTGTCCTTTTTATTTTCTTGCAAGTTCTTTTTGAATTTTCTCAACTACTTTCTTGACGGAAGATTTCAATTCATGTTCTTTTATTCTTAGCACCTTCCATCCCTCTTTACGTAAAATTCTCGAAACCTTCTTGTCTCTTGCAACATTCGTTTCAATTTTATTTTTCCAAAAACTTCTGTGAGTTTTTGAAGGTCTCTTACATTTGCAACCGTGCCAGAAACAACCGTCTACAAATATCGCAATTCTTTTATCGTCAAAAACGAAATCCGGCTTACCTATTAAATCCTTTGCATTCATTCTCCAACCGGAGATTTTGGCACTTGCCAGCCCTGCGCGTAACCTCCGTTCAGTTGTATGTGTATTTTTGCTGTGTATGGCAGACATAATTTTCGAACGCTTTTCTTTAGAGAATTTGTCTGCCATTTGTGTTATATCTCGGTTTCAGAGAAAGTTGGAAAGTATCTGTAAATCTTTGAATATTTTTTTACGTCATCCTTTGGAAGTCCATCTAAATTCAGCATTCCTACTCGATTAGGCAAATATCTATCTATATAATGTATTTCTCTGAAAGTCAAATTTGGTGGTTCGATTTCGCACGCTTGATCGTCAAAACGGGCAAAATCCACTTGATCAAAGGCGCATTTTTTGAAAATATCTCTTTGGTTTTCCCTAAAAAGGATACCACCTACCGTTAGCATTTTTGCTCCATCAGCATAGTGGAAATTAAATAGTTGTTCAAAAACCAAGGGGTTTTTTCTTGAGATGTTTCTTTGCGATAGAGTTTCTCCTATTTCGTTGAGGATTATTCTTTTGTAAATTTTGGCGGTTCCCCACCCGCTTAAGTCTACTCCGGAAACATCGAGTGGGACTTTATCTTCGCCAACCCTATCTCTTAACTGTTCCAACCGATACCTTGGTCGAGAAGCAGGCGGAACAGTATCGTCAAATGTACCCGGAGTTGCGTTTACAGAGACAATAAACATACTGCCAGATTGAAGATTGGCAAAACAAAAGCTAATGTCATTCAATACGTCTGATGTTAGTACGCCATCGTAATCTAACCAAACTATACTTTTCTCGCGCCAACTTAGTTTTGGTAATACGGAGGTTGATTTTCCAAACTCCATTCTTACACATGAAAAAGGTCTATTGAACTTAAACCTATTCTGATTTCTTATATCTTCTTCAATACTAACCATTTTCTTAATACCTAAAACCTTATGTACTAACTTAAAATCACTAAAGTAGGTAGAGCCAAAACCTATATATCGATAAGTTCCTAATTGTCCAAAATTAGAAAGCTTTTGCATAGCTTCTACTAACATCTTCCTCTCTATGCTCTTTGAAGGTCTCAAAGAATAGTTAATTTTTTGATAGCTTCCAGCAGGCATCACTCCTCCCCTTCTAATTTGAGATAATATTCAAAAGTTTTTTCGCCAACTTCACGTAAGCTTTTAACACCCAATGATTTTTTAGCTATTTCAGCATGTTTTTTTGAAACACTATACTGTATCGTCACTGTGTCAACGGTCTTTACATTCTTTTTGTATTTCGGGATTTCAAAAGCTTTTGCAAATACGTCGATTTCATCAATTCTATGAGTTTGCGAAGCGGTTACAATTTTCTCGAGAGGACTTTCCTTTTCTTCAGCATCACCCTTGGTCTCTTTTAGCGCGTTTAGAAAATCAATAATTGGACGCATTAAATTAACCATTTCCAGACGAACACTTTGATAAATTAACGAATCTGTGTCTACGCCGGTTTTTGTCGTGTTCCAAGGAAGTAACTCAGCGTCATCAGAATTAAAAAAAACATATCCGCGTAGTCGAGCATATTGTTGATGATATAAAGGAATTTTTCCTCCATCTTTTTCACCCCAACCTGTGACTTGAGTCTTATCTCTTTCCAATAGCATTCTGCCGTTGCAAAACACATACCACCCTGCATCTTTTGGAGAAGAATTTGCAATGCCTGCAACTATCTCAACACTCACAGGGTCAAGATGCTCTTTGACCTTGTAAGATAATTTTT
>CAZLWG010000037.1:0-36291 GCA_964563315.1 uncultured Anaerolinea sp.
GACCGGAGTGGACAGACCTCTAGTGTGCCAGTTGTTCCGCCAGGAGCATCGCTGGGTAGCCATGTCTGGCAGAGATAACCGCTGAAAGCATCTAAGTGGGAAACTCGCCCTAAGATTAGATCCCTGTATTCCCGCTAAGGGAGTAAGACCCCAGGTAGACTACCTGGTATATAGGCAGTATGTGTAAGCACAGTAATGTGTTCAGCTAAACTGTACTAATGGTCGAGGGCTTCCTCCTGTGGTGCGGAGAACTTGATACTTTTCCGAACATACATCATTTGCTGTTCAGGACAATTCCTTTGTGAAAATGTCCCTTGGTGATTTGAGCGACGTGGGTACACCCGGTCCCATCCCGAACCCGGCAGTTAAGCACGTCAGCGCTGATGGTACTTGGAGGGCGACCTCCCGGGAGAGTAGGTCATTGCCAAGGGGCTTTTCTATATCTCCCTTGTGGAGAAAAAAACAGACTGCATTGACAGTCTGTTTTTTTTCTTAATGACATTATATTTGTCATGTGATTTTACCCAGTCTCATTGCATAAACTCTGGTATGATTTCCACATCACCCTCGCAGAGTTTATTGTTACCAATCGAATCAAAGCAGCCAACAGCCACTTGAATGATCGTGTTCCTTCACCCTTTGTGAAAGGAAAACATTTTGTGAACAAATTTCCATTTATCAAGAGCATTCTGATCGTACCCTTGTTGCTCGCATCGTGCATACCGGGACAACAGACATTCTCCGGTACTCAACCCGTGCCGGGCGAATACGAAGAACGAAAGCTTGTGTTGTGGACGCATGAGTACTCCACGTTTAATCAGGGCTTGCGTGAAAAATGGATTCCCGAATTCGAGGCGACACATCCGGGGGTGAAAGTGGATTATCAAACGTTTCCTTATTCAGGTTCAATCGTGTCTTTCGACACCAAATTGCTGGCAGACGTTTCCAGTGGAGAAGGACCGGACGTGTGGGCAATGGCCAGCCATAATTTTACGCAGGTGAAATATATCGAATCCGGGTTGCTGGCGCCGTTGGATCCCAAGGTGTTCGGGTATGACAGTGTGGATGATATTATCAATGACTATCCACAAAACAGTCTGAGCGTTTTTGTTCGAGATGACAAGATCTACGCTCTGTTCAATGAGTTGACAACCCTTTGCCTGTTTTACAACAAAAACATGTTTGACAAGGCCGGCATCCCATACCTTCCGGAGAATAAACCTGTCAGTTGGGAACATGTAGGGGAAATCAGCCGACAGCTTCTCGTCGAGAATGAAGCGACTGGAGCGCCTTCCCAAATGGGATATCAATTTGGATTCTTTTCGAATTATCCCGCGCCGGAATGGTATATTCAGGATTTTTACCCGGTACTACGGCAATATGGGCAGGACGATCTTTATATCAACGCAGTCCCAGCGGGAAACAGTCGGGCAATGGCCGATGCTCTCCAGGTTTTTTATGATTTCACTTACAAATACCAAGCTTACGATCCGTATTTTGTGACGGATTGGTTTGAGGATTTTTCCAATGACCGCGTGGCGATGGTAACAGCTGGTCCATGGTACCCATCCGCCATTCGCGCCTCAAACCCGGACATTCGGTTTGGTGTGGCACCTCATCCGGTGGTCAACCCTGACGATCCCAATACCTATCAAAATGTGATGTATTCCTTTGGTTGGGTTGTGAACGCAAACCGAAGCGCGGAACAGCAAGCGCTGGCACAGGAGTTCCTTGCCTTTATTCTGGGCAGGAAGGGAGAGGCAGAGCAGCCGCTTTGGTGGTTTGAAAACGTTGGGGTCATACAACCTCGCACAGCGTTCATCGAATCCTCAGGATATAAGGAATATTTGGATCACGATCCCTGGATGAACTGCTTCGTGGATACCTTTGACACCTACAAGGTGGGTTATTACCAGCATTCATCCGATGAGGCCGGTGCTGCTTTGATTAGAGCCATCAACCGCGTGGTTTACGATAAGATGCTCCCGCAGGATTCTGCGGAATTATTGCAAAAAGAATTGCTCCTTTTGCCCTGAACATCATGGAACAAGGAGAAACTTTATCAACGAATCATGAAATGAATATCGTCAATTGGATGTCTCGTCGCTGGAAATCTTTGCGAATCCCTATTAAATTCGGCTGCGCATTTGGGCTTCTGTTGATCATTATTGCGACTCAGACGATCATTGCGTACACTGCGTTGACCAACGTGTGGGAGGCAAATCTTTCCAGCCAATCCGGGGTTGAGGTTCAGCGCCTGGTCATGGGGATGAGCCGGAATTGGGAGATGGCACGTCGGTTTCAAACGAATTTTTTTAGTCGGCAGTCTGGCATGGATGTGGAACAGGCATATAGGCTGTATGCCATGCCTGCAAGCGTGAAGATAGGCGAGATAGTACGAGATGGGGCGACTTTAAAGCAACTTTTGACAATGAATAGCAATTTTGAGTATCTACAGGGATTTGACACGGAGGTAGGGGGGATATTATCTGCGGTCAGTCAATATGCCACTACTTTGGAAGCATTGGTCAACCTACAATTCCAGTTGACGTCGCTGGAAACTGGGTTGCTTTTCCAACTGGAAGAGGTGTCGGCAAAATTGTTTACGATCATACAGGCGCACGATGAATGCGGCGGACTCTTGCCTGCCTATTATGAAATGCGACTTTTCGAAAGGGATTATCTGGCAACCGGAAATCCCGAACGGACTACAAAGGTTTTTGAGATTGCAAGGCAGTTGCGCCAGAACATAGAAATTTGTCCCATGCAGGGTGACCAGCAGTTATCGGCCTTGTCGTCCCTGACAGAGTATGAAACCCTTGCCGTTGAAATATTCGATGTTGGCGGGCAGATACAAGAAAAAAAAGAACAACTGGAGAAACTGGAAAGTTCCATTGATCTTAATTTGGTCAGTTTGTTGGTTGCCGCCAACTCTGAAGTGGAAAACGCGAATCTTCGAATTGAACAAATACGCCGCTCCGCAGTGATCATGCTCTTGGCAGATATTGCCGTTGGCTTGCTTCTAACTGCGGCAATCGCCAGTTTGCTCCATGGAAGCGTGACTCGAAATATTGTTAATTTGACTCGTGTGACAAGCCAGTTTCAAAGCGGAGACCTGAGCGTCCGCGCTCAAACCGATGGCGCCGACGAACTGGGTGAACTTGCAAGCACATTCAACACGATGGCAGAAACAATTGTACGGAAACTTACACAGATCGAAGGATTGCATGCCCAATTGCGGGAACAGGCTATCCACGATGCCTTGACGGGTTTATTCAACCGCCGTTATCTCGACGAAATCCTGCCGCGGGAAATGGCTCGCACATCCCGCGAGAATTCACAGATTACTGTGGCCATGATGGATATTGATCATTTCAAAGAGATAAACGACCTGCATGGACACTCCGTTGGGGATCGAATGCTGGCGGCATTTGGAAAGCTCTTATTGTCCGAATCGCGCGGCAGTGATATTGCCTGCCGCTACGGCGGGGATGAATTTGTTGTTGTGTTGCTAAGGACCAAACTTGAGGAGGGGATAATCTATATGGAGAGGACAAAAGCGCGTTTTGGCGAAATTAAGACGCAGTCCAATGGGATTGAAGTGCGGTCTACAATTTCCATCGGCTTGGTTCAATGGATTGAGGGGGAAACGCCGGCTGAATTGCTGGTACGCGCCGATAAAGCGCTTTACCATGCTAAAAGCACAGGGCGTAACCGCATCTCAAAGGACATGTGGCATCAGAGCTCAGTGGGACGAAAAAAAACTGCTCCTTGAGCTTGGGCAAGGCAGACAAACAAGCAGCCGTTCTTTTTGCTTTTTGTGGATATTCATTCATGCCTTTGAAGTAATCTTCTCAGAAGCGTCCAAATCGTGTATAATATAGCCCACAGGTTCAGTCTAGGTAGTTTTCTGCAGGTTAATTTCAAAGGAGTGTGAAGCGCAATTATTGATCGCAGGATCATGGAGTTCGTTTCAAGTTCTTGATAATACCGCCGGCTGAGTCTGTCTGACAGCCGATTTTTTTTATTTCCAAACGGAAAGGAGGTGAATACAGTGGCAGTTGTACAATTACGAAATGGTGAATCCCAGGATTCCCTGCTCAAGCGCTTTCGCAAGAAAGTCGTGAAGAGTGGTGTTTTAAGCACTGTTCGCCGCAAACGCTGGTTCGTTTCGAAAAGCGAAACCCGCCGTATGGAAAAGAAGAAGGCAATACGCCGCATCAAGCGGCGTTCCATGAAAGACAACGAATAAGTAGAGAGGTACGTGATGTCAAAAGAAGAAGGAAAAATCAAGGTAGACGGTGTCGTAATCGAGGCTTTGCCCGGCACCCAGTTCCGTGTCAAGTTGGATAACGGGCACGAAGTGCTGGCATACCTCTCCGGAAAAATGCGCAAGCACTATATCCGCATTCTGCTTGGAGACCGCGTTTCGCTTGAAATGTCTCCCTATGACATGACCCGCGGACGGATCACCTTCCGCCAGCGCAAGCAAGCCCCTGTTGCACCCACCGAATAACCCGATAAACCTCTCCACTTCATTTTCATACAAAAAAGACTCCTGTTTTGCAGGAGTCTTTTTCTTTTATGCAATTAGGGAAGTTCACGCCATGAGCCGAGTACCTTCATGTAATTCGCCCGTTCGAATGCAGCCGGTTCGCGGACGTTTTTCTGCGCCATGCTGCCTTGCATCTGTTCGATAGACTCATACTCCCGTTCCTTCATCCATGCTTCGATTCCGCTCAAGATCGGACCGACAGCCTGTTCGCCATGATGGAGCAGATTCGAGGCTGTCATCGCCACCTTTGCCCCCGCCATCATGGATTTTAGAACATCTTCAGCGGTATGTACGCCGCTGGTAAGCGCAAAATCGGCATTGACCTTGCCGTACAGGATCGAGATCCAGCGCAGCGGCAGGCGCATCTCTGCTGACGTGCTCAGATCAAGGTTGTGGACGATGTCCAGTTCGTCAAGATCGAAGTCGGGTTGGTAGAAACGGTTGAAGAGGACAAGCCCGTTTGCACCGGCGTCCACGAGGCGTTTCGCAAAATTTGGCAGGGACGTGACAAATGGGCTGAGCTTAACCGCCAGTGGAATCTTGATCGTCGAGCGGACATCAGCCACCAGTTCCACTTGAGCCGTTTCCACTTCTTCGCTTTTCAAGCCGGGGTCGGTGGGCAGATAATACAGGTTGAGTTCCAACGCATCTGCGCCGGCTTCCTCGATGTGTTTTGCATATTTTGTCCAGCCGCCTTTGGAGACGCCGTTCAAACTGCCTATGACGGGAATGCTCAAAGCTTTCTTGAGCCCGGCTACCTGATTCAGGTATTTCTCCGGGCTGACGCCGTACATGCCGCCGTCAGGGAGGTAGGATTGGGCTTCGGCGAATGCGTCCGAACCGCGTGTCAGGTAATGGTCCAGTTCGAGGCTTTCGTGGATAATCTGCTCTTCAAACAACGAATACATCACGATGGCGGAGATTCCAGCCTCTTCCAGTTTCTTTGCCTTGTCAACCCGTTTGGAAAGAGGGGATGCAGAAGCGACAAGTGGATTTTTAAGTTTTAGCCCAAGATAGGTGGTGGAAAGGTCCATCATGGTTTCTTCTCCTCAGGAGCATTGCCGTTTCCGTTTCCATAATGCATGGATGCCATCTGTTGATATAACGTCCAGCGTGCCTTGGCATCATGCTGAGCTTCCTTCATTAATTCCTCGGCACGGGCCTCATCCATTTGTGTGAGCATCTTGTAACGGGTCTCATTATACGCATATTGCGAGATCGGGATGCTGGGCTCCTTGGATTCGATTACGAGCGGGTTTTGTCCCTGCCCGGCGAGGCGCGGGTCATAACGATACATGGGCCAATGCCCCGACTGCACTGCGAGTTTTTGTTGTTCGAGACCCTTCGCCATATCGTAGCCATGTGCAATGCAATGACTGTATGCGATGATGAGCGAGGGTCCATCGTAGGCTTCAGCTTCGAGCAATGCCTTGAGGGTCTGCTGGTCATTTGCGCCCATGGCCACGCGCGCCACATAAACATACCCGTAGGACATGGCGATCAAGCCAAGGTCCTTCTTGGGCATTCCCTTGCCGCCCATCGCGAACTTGGCAACCGCCGCGCGAGGCGTGGACTTGCTCGCCTGACCGCCCGTGTTGGAATATACCTCGGTATCCAGCACCAACACGTTCACGTTGCGCCCGCTTGCCAACACGTGATCAAGACCGCCGTAACCAATGTCGTATGCCCAGCCATCGCCGCCGATGATCCAGACGGATTTCTTGACCAGACTATCCGCCACGCTGACAAGGTCTTTGGCGCGCAGGTCTTTCGATTTGGCGAGTTTCTTTTTCAATTCTTCGATGCGTTCACGCTGCGCCTGAATGCCTCCGTCGTCGCTTTGATCTGCATTGAAGATGGCATTCACCAGTTCTGTGCCGAGTTCCTTCTCGAAATCCTTCAATAGTTCGAGCGCGAACTCGTTTTGTTTGTCCAGTGTGAGGCGCATGCCCAAACCAAACTCGGCGTTATCTTCGAACAGCGAATTCGACCATGCAGGTCCGCGCCCGCTAGCATCCACTGCCCAAGGCGTGGTGGGCAGGTTGCCGCCATAGATGGAGGAACAGCCTGTGGCGTTGGCGATCACCGCGCGGTCGCCGAACAACTGCGAGACGAGTTTCACATACGGCGTTTCACCGCATCCCGCGCACGCGCCGCTGAATTCAAAGAGCGGACGCAGCAACTGCGAATTCTTGATGGTTGAGGGGTTGATCAACTTGCGATCCAAATCGGGGATGCTCATGAAGAAATCCCAGTTCTTCGCTTCGGCTTCGCGCAGGGGCGGCTGCGGCTCCATGTTGATCGCGCGGCGTCCGACGGCGCGTTTGTCCTTCACGGGGCAGGCTTCCACGCATAAAGTGCAACCGGTGCAATCTTCGGGCGAAACCTGCAAGGTGTAGGCGTAGCCTTCTGAAAATTCCTTGAACTTCGACTTGGTATGCTTGAACGTCTCAGGCGCATCCTTCAGAAGTTTTTCGTCATACACTTTATGGCGAATGACCGCGTGCGGACAAACCATCACACACTTGCCGCACTGGATGCACAAGTCCGCATCCCACACGGGGATTTCGAGCGCGAGGTTGCGTTTCTCCCACTGCGCCGTGCCAAGCGGATAGGTGCCGTCTACGGGAAGCGCAGAGACGGGGAGGTTGTCGCCGTCGAAGCCGATCATCGGGGCAAGCACTTCCTTGACGAACGCAGGCGCCTCATTCGGGACCGCAGACCTGCGAGTCATCTTCGACGTAATCTCCGCTGGAACCTTGATCTCATAAAGATTCTCGATGGTCGCATCCACAGCCTCGAAATTCTTCTTTACCACGGCTTCACCACGTTTGCCGTAAGTTTTTTCGATGGCATGTTTGATCTCGGCAATGGCCTGCTCGCGCGGCAGGACGCCCGAAATGGCAAAGAAGGCGGTCTGCATGATGGTGTTCATGCGCTGCCCCATGCCCGTTTTTTCTGCCACCTCATACCCGTTGATGACGTAGAACTTGAGTTTCTTCTCGATGATCGCAGACTGGACTTCTTTTGGCAGGTTGTCCCAGACTTCATCCTTGCCGTACATGCTGTTAAGCAGGAAGGTCGCGCCTTCTTTGGCATATTTCAGCATGTCGAAGCGTTCGAGGAAATTGAATTGGTGGCACGCCACGAAGTTTGCCTGATTGCTTTCGATGAGATACGGCGCCTCGATGGGTTTGGGACCAAAGCGCAGATGCGAAGTTGTCATCTGCCCCGATTTCTTCGAGTCATAAACAAAGTAGCCTTGAGCGTAGTTATCGGTCTCTTCACCGATAATTTTGATGGAATTCTTGTTTGCGCCCACCGTGCCGTCCGAGCCGAGCCCAAAGAAGACACATCGCACGGTTTCAGGGTGTTCCACCGAGAAGGAGGCGTCCACGTCGAGGCTGGTGTGTGAGACATCGTCAACGATTCCGACGGTGAAGTGATTCTTGGGTTCTGGTTTGACCAATTCATCGAGTGTGGCTTTGACCATCGCAGGCGTGAACTCTTTCGAGGACAGTCCATACCGCCCGCCGATGACCTTGATATTTTCGCGTTTGCCTTCGACCAATGCGTTGACCACATCCTGATACAGCGGTTCACCGAGCGCGCCGGGTTCTTTCGTACGATCCAGCACGGCAATGCCCTTCACAGATTTTGGCAGGGCGTTGATGAAATATTCCACGGAGAACGGGCGATACAGGCGCACGCGCAGCGCTCCAACCTTCTCACCTTTTTCCGCGAGATATTTGACCGTGGCTTCGGCCGTCTCACCGCCTGAGCCCATCAGGATGACCACACGCTCCGCTTCGGGATGACCGGCGTAATCGAACAGATGATATTGTCTTTCCGTGGACTTGGCAAACTTGTCCATCATCTCCTGCACAATGGCTGGAGTTGCAACGTAAAACGGGTTGACCGTCTCTCGCGCCTGGAAGTACACATCGGGGTTCTGGGCGGTTCCGCGCAGGACGGGTCGGTCTGGGCTGAGTCCGCGAGCCCGATGGGCGCGAATCAGGTCTGTGTCCAGCAGGAGGCGGAGATCGTCGTCCGTCAACTGGAAGATTTTGCCGACTTCGTGCGACGTCCTGAATCCATCGAAAAAATGAAGGAAGGGGATGCGGCTCTGGAGGGTTGCCATCTGGGTGATGGCGGCGAAGTCATGCGCCTCCTGCACCGACCCGGAGCTGAGCAAAGCCCATCCGGTTTGACGCACCGCCATCACGTCCTGGTGGTCGCCGAAAATGGAAAGTCCCTGTGCGGCGATGGAGCGCGCGGCGACGTGGAAGACAGTGCTGGTGAGTTCGCCCGCAATCTTGTACATGTTGGGGATCATTAAAAGCAAGCCTTGCGAAGCAGTGAAGGTGGTGGTAAGCGCGCCGGTTTGAAGCGCGCCATGTACTGCGCCCGCCGCGCCGCCTTCGGACTGCATTTCGACCACCAGCGGGATGGTGCCCCAGATGTTTTTTTTGTGCTTGGCTGACCATTCATCGGAAAATTCGCCCATCGCAGATGAAGGAGTAATCGGATAAATGGCGATCACTTCATTGGTGCGGTGCGCGACGGATGCCGTGGCTTCATTGCCGTCAATCGTTACTATGTTTTTATTCATGCTGGCTCCTCTGAAAACAGGCGTTTTGCCTGGTTGTCTCATCAAGGAATAAGTGTATCCCCGTTATACCTTGCCAGTTAGTTATGTTCGGCTTAATTAAGCGTGCTTGTTGTCATATTTTGGATAGGATTGGTGGAAATAATAAACGATATGGAACGATTGTGAAAGGCTGGAAGTAATGACGACAAAAACCTATTTTGGAAGGGGTAAATACCGCCACAATTGCACGATCAATGTGCCTGCACCTACAAGGCACAGCCCGATGATCTGCCTGTTCCCAAGGGGCTCATTGAGGAATATCCATGCGAGAATTGCGATCTGCGGAAGCATGGTTCCGTTGATGATACTGGATTCGACGGCTGTGAGCGTTTGAAGGGACTTGTTCCAAAGTGTGAACGCAAGCGCAGTATTGACCAACGCCAGCCAGCCGATGATCGCCCATTGCTGGAAAGTCAGAATGCCAACACCCTGGGTGAGAACCCCGATGACGAGCATGAGCACGCCTCCGACTCCCATGCTGATGGTGGTGACCACAATGGGATTGATCCTTCCCTGTGAGTTGATCCTTCTCCCGATGATGGACGATGCGGCATTTGCCGCCACACCGATGAATGCGGCAATCAATCCGACAGTTTGATTCCCTTCAATGGCAAGGGGTAAGAAGTAGATCAACGCGCCTGCGATGGAAAGAAATATTCCGCCCCACTGCGCTGGGGACGTGGTTTCATGTCTGCTTGCGATGCTGTAAAAGGCTATCAAAATGGGGGAGAAGTTTAGGAGTAGGGTGAGAGTTGCGGCGGGCAAAAAGGCTAGACTGACGAATTGCGCGCCTTGTGTCAGCGTGTAGTACACAAAGCCAAGGATGACAAGTTCCAGCCAGTTCCTTTTTGATAAATTGCGAACTGTTCGAGTACTTTCCCTGTTGAAGAAGATCAACGGAAGCAAGCACAAAAATGCGAACGTGTATCTTAATCCTGCAAAAGTAACAGGGGGAAGTTCTGCTGTGAGTCCGATTTTGATCAGCACCCAGGAAGTTGACCAAAGGAAGGTTACGAATAAGGCTTGGAAGACTGCAATAAGGTGATTTTTTGGCAACGTTGTTGAAGGCATTGATTCAGTTGTTGTTTTTGATGTTTTCCAGATGAGGTCTTGCCAGAAGCAAGGCTGCCAGTGTTTTTGCGTCCGGCATTTCACCGCGCTCCGCCATTTGGATGGCTTTGTTAATGGGTACCTTTTTTACCGATAGAAACTCGTCGTCATCGGCTTCAAGCGGGTTATGTTTCAAGTCAGAAGCCAGGAAGACGCCCATGTATTCAGTCGAGTAACCCGGTGCAAGGTAGAACGAGCCGACATAATTCAGCGTACCGGCCTCCATGCCCGTCTCTTCACGGATCTCACGCGCCGCGCATTCCTCAAAAGGTTCATCACCATCGCGCGTGCCTGCGGGTAGTTCGATCAGATCCATGCCCGCAGCGTGACGGTATTGACGAACAAAAAGCAGGTTACCCTCATTATCAATCGGGATGATGATAACGGAACCACCATGTTCGACGATGTCAAATTTCGTTTCGCGTCCATCGGGGGTCTTCATCGTGTCGCGGCGGATGGTGAAGGCGCGTCCTTTCAACAGGACTTCCGAACGAAGCAATTCAAAGGGCATGATGTCTCCTTTTGGGAAAGAAAAAGCCCAGGCATGATGACCTGGGCTTTTAAGTAGTTTCGGTTACGGTATTTCCAGTTTTTGCCCAATCGTCAACTTGGCGGAAACGGAAATCCCGTTCTTCGCGGCGATGTCGTTTGGTTCCACGTCGCCAAATTTGCAGGCTACACTATACAAGGTTTCGTCACCCGAAGAAACAGTATAGGTTGTTGGATGAGGCGACAGCGCGCGGTTGCTGCTGGGGAACGTTCCCGTTTGCGGTATCTTGAGCACGGTACCAGCAACGAGGCTGTAAGCCTGTTCGGACGTCAAACCGTTGATGGAAAGAAGTGAATTGGGGTCAAGGTCATAGCGGCGTGCGATGCAGTAGGGGAATTCGCCTTTTTGGAGAGTGTAGGTGGCAGGTCTTGCGCCCGCGGGAACCGAAGTGGCAGCGAGAGGAATTGTATTTGTTGGCGTGCCGTCATGGACTTCCAAAGTGGGTGTGGGTGTTTCGTCTACGGGAGTTTCATCGGTTTGCGGGGTAATGACAGTTCCCGTTTCAACCGCTTCCGGCGTTTCTGGTGTGACATTCGGGTCTCCCCCAGCGGTGGCAGTTTGAGCGGCGGCGGTCTGCTTGGCAAATTCCTCGATCATTGCCATTGGATTTTCAACCGAAGGGAACGGAGATACGAACAAGCCTGTGGGGAGCAAGGTTGGCGTCACTTCAGGTGCCGAAGATAGGGATTGTGTGCAGGCAGAAATCGCCATTGCCAGTATGATAAAAAATGTGATCGCCAACACACCGCGTTGTTTTTTACTCATGGAGTCTCCTCTTTCACGGTAATCAACAAACGATGGTAGCACATCAGGTTTAAAGCGTCAAGCCGTACCACGGATTTGAACGCGGAAATCCATCGTTTATACGTTCGGCTTTACTTCGTTTCAGCGTTTGCCATCGTTTCGATCATTTTCATGGGCGTCTGGACAACCAGATCGCAGCCGGGCCAGATGGCATCCACATCCGCCTCTTTCGCCCTTCGAACTGCTTCAACAACCCTGGCCTCATCTCCCTGATGCAACGTGTCCACCGGGTCTATGTTTCCGAACAGCATCACGTTCTTTAACAATTCGCGGGCCGCACCGAGGTTGGTCATGTGATCAACGGAAATCGCATCTGCGCCCGATACCGCCAGCATACTCAAACCCGCGTCCGTTTTCCCGCAGACTGAAAGTACGGTGGGACAATGCAGTTTCGAAGTCAGTTTTTGAAGCGCAGGCAGGATATGACTTTCGAACGGCTTTGGACCTATAAATCCCGGCGACCCGCCCATCTCATGCACGGTGATAAAATCCGCACCGGAGTTAAGATAGGCCTCTGCGACTTTTGCAAGAAAAGCAGAAAGGCGGAATAGAGCGTTCGATACGGAACCGGGATCTTTCTTTAGTTCTATGAAAACGTTCTTTGGGCGGCATACATACAACAACAACGTAAACGGGCCGGGAATCATCCCTGAAATGACGATATCGTTTCCAACATCCCTCTTGACCAATTCAATCGCCTTGCAGATCAACTCATTTCTGCCCCTGCTCAAAACCTCACCAGTGACTGTGGGGATTTCTTTTGTAGACTCGAATTTCACTTTTCCCACTTGTGGGAACTGCAGCTCATTGTCGGGATAATATCGCAACTCTGCGCCGAGCATTTCGGCGGGAGCGCATAAGTCCAATGGCAGTGCCGCTGATGGCATCCCTGTCCATTTGAAGGTGCTCGCCGCTGCCTTCGCCATTTTGCTCGCATCCGTGTGAATTTCATTGAACTTGAGATTTTCACTAACCAGACCCTCTTCTGTAACATGGATCAACCCGCTGAATGCAGGCTGGGTATCAATTTTCTTTCCATGGAGAAGGTCTAGGATTTTTTCGCGCATGGCATAACGCGTAGGGGAAACCCAACGGGTCGCCCCTACTACAGAATTATTTAACAGCCTTTGCTATCGCCGCGATATGCTCCGGCGTATTCCCGCAACACCCCCCAACGACTTTTGCTCCCAACCCTACATATATTTTGGAATAGTTCGCCATGTCTTCGGGGCCCATGTCATAAACACCCTGCTCGGTCTCGATATCCATGTGTGGAACGCCAGCATTGGGCTTTACCCACAGCGGCATATCGGGGTTGGCAGTTTGATATTCCTTGACCACGGCTTCCATGTTGTCGAGCGTCGTGCCGCAATTTGCACCGATCATCACCGCACCCATCTCGGAATAACGCTTTATAACGTCTTTTGGCTTGACGCCCATCATCGTGCGCGTGCCTCTATCGTAACTGAAGGAAACTACGATTGGCAGGTCGGTTACCGAGCGTGCGCCTTCGAATGCGGCGGTCGCTTCCTCAAATGCGAACATCGTTTCGATCAGCAACAGGTCCACGCCGCCATCGGCTAGTGCCTTGGCTTGTTCGGCAAATGTCGCTTTGACATCTTCGTATTCGAGCGGACCATACGGTTTGATGATCCCACCGACAGGTCCCATCGAACCGGCGACCAAACCGTTATTCAATGATGCGGCTTTTTTTGCAATTTCCGCCGCACGCATGTTGACCTCGGGAGTCCGATCCTGATATTTCGAATCTTTCATCCGCATGCGAGTCCCGCCAAAGGTGCAGGTCAGGATGATGTCCGAACCAGCTTTGGCGAAGGAAGAGGCGAGATTTAATATCGTATCGGGGTCGTCGATGATGAGGTCCTCCGGCGGCTTGCCGGGCTTTAATCCCATCTTCTGCAAATTCGATCCCGTTGCGCCGTCTGCAACGAGAATTTCCTCTTCGTTTAATCGTTCCAGGAATTTGTTCATTGTTCCCTCCGGAGGGAGCGATCCGCGAGCGGCTCCCTGCTACAAAATTTATTTCATGAAATTCTTCGCCAGCGGATCCGCTTTGCGATGCGGGATGAGATGCGCGATGTGTTCAAAGGGTTCGCTCATGTGCGGAAAACTCGTTGCCAGCATGAACTGGTTTTGGAATTCGGGATCGGTCGGCAATTCGAATCGTTCCACTTTGCGGGTTATGCTGTCAACCTCATCCCGCTTTTCGATATTCAACAATGCAATGCGCGCTCCGTCTCCTGCTGCGTTTCCAACTGCGTAGACATTATCCAATTCGCAATCGGGGATCAAGCCTATGAGCATGGCTTTTTCCTTATCAATATAACTTCCAAAACCGCCAGCCAAAATGATTTTATCAGGGCTTTGCAGATTTGAGCGTTTCAACAGCGTCCGCGCTGCTGTAAAGAGCGCCGCCTTTGCCAATTGGATTTGTCTTACATCCTGTTGGGTGATTGGAATGTCCCGTCCGATGGAGGTTTCCTCCGCCCACGCAATGACATATTCCCAGCCTGATTCTCCCTTTCGCACACGCTTCGACTCAAGCCCTTGCATGAATTTGCCGCGAGAGTCCACGATCCCAGCCCGGAACAGTTCTGCCACTGAATCAATGATCGCCGAACCGCAAATCCCCTTCACCTGACCCTCGAACTCGGCATGATCCGTGTTCCAACCCTCCACTCCGATGACCTTGTATTTCGGTTCAAGAGTGGTTTCATCTATATGGACTCGTTCCATTGCGCCCGGTGCGGCGCGCATGCCATATTCCACGTGAGCGCCTTCGAGCGCAGGCCCCGTCGGCGTGGACGTACAAACCAGCCGTTTGCGATTCCCCAGCACTAATTCGGCATTTGTGCCGACATCAATCAACAGCCAGTTCTCATCCTGCTTGTGCGGTTCTTCTGCAAGGATCATCGCACTCGTATCTGCGCCGACGAACGAAGCTATCGTCGGAAGGACATGAATGTTGCCTGATGGATTAATGTGCAAACCCAACTCGCGAGCCTTGATGTCCACAGATTTATGAATTGCGGGTACGAACGGAGCCAGCCCCAAATCCTTTGGGTGCAAATTCAACAAAATGTGGTGCATGGTGGAATTGCCCACCAACACCATCTCGAGGATTTCATCAGGTTTAACACCTGTTGTCTTTGCCGCTTGCTTCAGCAATTTATTCAACGTGGCGATGATCGCCTTATGCAGTTTCTCCAAACCGTCATCATGTTCGATCGCATATTGGATGCGAGACATGACATCCTCGCCGAATACGATCTGTGGATTCATTTCCGATTCTGCGGCAAGCAATTCGCCCGTTCTCAAATTGCACAAATACAAGGCAACCGTCGTCGAGCCAATATCCACTGCGGCGCCGAAACTATCTTCGTGGTAACCCGGCTGGACAGCGATGACCTCCTTGTCATTCCACACGGAAACGGTCACGTTCCACTTTGCTTCGCGCAAGGTTTTCGATAATGTGCGCAGGCATTGATAATCGATCGCCAAGTCATACCAGCGCGGGAGTTTTTCGTCGCTCCCCCGCACCAGCGTCATGGATGTTTCCAATCCTTTCGCGAGCCGTTCCCAATCTGCAATGGGTCGTTCCAGTGTCGGCGGGCTCATCGAGACAAGATATTTTCGAATTGCAGGCTTGATCTCGATCTTGCGCTCCCGCGCGCTCTTGCGGACGATCTGCTTGTTGCCGCGACTTTCCTCAGGGACGTTGATCAACACGTCCCCGCGAACCTTGCACTGGCAGGAGAGGCGGACCTGTCCCACTTCCCAACCTTTGTCTTTTAGTAACTTTGGTCTGCGCGCAAAGTATGAGGCTTCTTCACTTGAAACGGGAGTGAGGTTCTCGCGTTTTGAGTCGATGTTGTATTTTTCAAAACGACCTTCTTCCACAAGAACCATGCACTTCCCGCAGGTGGCATTCTCCGCGCAAATGGACTCGATCTCCACACCCAATTCCCTTGCCGCTGTACGGATGGATGTGCCTTCTTCGATTTGTCCGCGCCGACCCGATGGTTGCAGGATGATGTTGTATTTTTTTGTCATATCACCAACCGCAGGGCGGGTTACCTCGAACCTGCATGTTCCCGGCGTGGGATCTCTATCGAAGCGGCAACAACTTCCAATTCAGAAAGAAGCGCCTCGGCAATCTCTTCCGGCGAACCCTCTCGTTCGATCCATACTCCGCGTTTATATTCCTTTGCATAATCCGTCGTAGACGTTGCGCCGATTGCCATCGCGTATGCATCGATTTTGTTTTGAACTTTTTGCGAAAGTTGTTTTTTCACGGTTTGCCCATCCCCTTCAACAGTAAACGATTGGGGGATGTCGCGCCAGTACATAACTCGGTATTTTGCCATTGCGTGTATCCTTCTTAAATTATATATAATTTCCATGAGGGATTTTACGGGATGATAGGCTGTCGGTCAATGGAAAAATTATGTGAGGATGTTTGTATTGTGCGCTTCGACCCCAACTTTATGCCTGAATCGCGCCGACAAACCGTATCTGCGCTGATAGTGATTCAACCAAGAACGTTTTTTAGCATGGTTTCGACAGCCCGATAGACTGGGGACTCGTCGCCCAGCTCGACCAGCGGCTTGCCGGAGAACTCGAACTCGGCAAGCGCATCATCGGCGGGAATGGTGCCTAGCAACGGCACATCCAAAGTTCCGGCAAAGGCTTGCAGCGGATCGGGCAGTTCTCCGCGCAAACGATTGATGATCAGAGATGCGTTCTCGATGTTGATGTCCAGTTCCTTGCGCATGTCGGCGATGCGCTGCGCTGCGACCAACCCGCGCTGGGTCGGATCGCTGACGATGAACAAATGCTGCACATCGCGCGTGGTGCGGCGGGAGAGATGTTCCATGCCGGCTTCATTGTCAATGATCACATACGCATAGTGCCTGCTCATGCCGTCAATCACTTCGCGCAGGTTATGGTTGACTGCGCAATAACATCCTGTTCCTTCGCCGCGTCCCATCGCGATCAGATCGAAGCGAGAACCCTCCGCCAGCGATGAACGGATCTGATAATCGAGATAGTCACGCTTGTTCACTCCGCCGGGAAGGGCGCCCATTGCTGCTCCGCCCTGTGCCAACGACGATTTCACCTGTTCCAGCATATCCTCGCGGATGTCGCCGACCGTCCACTCGAGGTCGAGTCCCAGCACCATATTCAAGTTGGAGGATGGATCGGCGTCAATGGCAAGGATGCTTCCTGTTTGGTTTTGGGCAAGATATTTGATGATCATTCCCGCAACAGTGGTCTTGCCCACGCCGCCTTTGCCTGCAAGCGCTATGGTGATGGTCATTCGTACACCTCGTCACTCGTTAACTCGCTGACTTTCTGGACGATCTGCCCAGCCGCAAGTTTCAAACTTTTCACATGATCGTAAACAGGAATTCCTAATCTGTCTGCTTCTTGCACTTTTAGATCCGCGGGCAGATAGCCAATCAATGGAATGTCAGGCGTTTCCGTTTCGAGAAATTTCGCTTCCTCGTTGTTGCGGACTTTATTTCCCACCAAATACAATCGCTGCAAACCGATGTCATTCGCCAGCTTTTTGATCTGCACTGCCGTTCCAAGGCTGCGCCGCGTCGGCTCGGCGACCACCAGCATGGCGTCCACGAAATCAACTGTGGCGCGCCCAAGATGCTCCACACCGGCGTACATATCGAGCAGGAGAATATCATCTTTACGAAACAGTAAATGAGTAAAAAGGGTCTTAAGCATGGCAGATTCGGGACAAATGCAGCCTGAACCGCCGATGTCCACGCTGCCCATTTCCAGCAGGCGCACGCCGCGATGCAGCACACTGAAGCGTTCCGGAATGTCATCCACACGGGGATTCAACGTGAAAAATCCGCCGACTGTGCCTGGTTTTGCGCCCGTGCGCTCTTCGATGAGCGCATCCATCTCGGCAATGGGCTTGAGTTCCTCCCGCAGCTCGGTGGGAAAACCCAATGCTCCTGCGAGACAAGGCGATGGATCAACATCCACAGCCAAAACCTGACGCCCCGCGTCCGCATATGCCTGCGCGAGCAACGCCGTAAGCGTGGTCTTTCCTACGCCGCCCTTGCCAGTGATCGCAAGTTTCATGGTTACTCCTGTCATATCCATTCTACGATTCACTTGTAGAAGACAATAGTGACGGATTTCCTCTTTTTAGCCGGATTCGTGATGAACCAATGTATGCGTCAGCATGCTTCCGAGAATCGCGCATGCATCGATCGGCAGATAATGACTGGCAGATTCATCGAACAGAATTTTGCATGAAGAGGGAAAATCGTCGTCGCCGAGCCAATACGTTGCCATCAAGGGAACGCGCGGCAATGGCTGAAAAATGAAGGATGCCGAGCCGATTTCGATGAAAATTCCACCCACATTCGAACAAGCCGATTTGAACGCATCCAAATTCAACCCAAACCGTTTTGCCACAACATCGCCACTGTAACCTTGGAAGGCTGCATCGTACATGCGCCCATCCGGCAGCTCGGCAAATGAGACCCAGCGTCCTGTCAATGACGCACCGTCGGCGGTGACGAGATAATAAAGCAATAACGCCTGCTGAAAATCGGAAAGTGATTCACCGCGGCTATTGCGGCATGTCAATTCGGGGAAGGGGAGGATGCAGACATCATTCCAAAATAGAAGATGCAATTCGACACGACCAGGATCAACTGTCAGTGTGGAAGAGCCGCTTCGCCCGGCGACCAGGCCTGGGTCCTGAACCCGAAGCGTTGACCTCAACTGATTCAAACGGCCTGTCAACTGGGAAGGCTTGGCATCGGGCAGGGAAGGCTTCCAATCCTTTTCAAAATCGGGCATTTATACATTGTACTGCCGGGTTGAGTACGATATTCGATTTCCCGCCTGTGTTAGGTACATTTATCCGATTTTATGATGACAATCTGCACACTTTTATGGAATGTCAAAATGCTAAAATGAAAACTGGGAAGAGTCTATACTTTAGATGTGTCTTCGCGTGAGTCATCGTCCAACTTTTTAAGGAGGTGTCTCGATGGAGACCAAAACGTTTGAAACGCCCGCGCTGTATGGTGATCATCACGTCACAGAGGTGCGGCGGATTTTGCTCGAGTTGGAGGGGGTCACCGACGTTTATGCAAGCAGCGCATTTCAAACCATCGAAGTGATCTATGACAAGTCGAAGATCAACGACATGCAAATTGCCATGAAGTTGGACGAAGCAGGGTATCTTGGAGAGTGGACAATACCTGTGGAAATGGGGGAAGCGGCTCAACAAGGCGATGGACAAAAACCTTTCTTCCGCCACACTGCCACGTACGAAACGATCAAGCACACGGTCAGCTTTGCCCAGAACGTCGCCTATCAGGGGCGTCCGCTCTGGCATTGCCCTGGCATCGGCGCGGTGAAGATGGACGAGGAGGCAGATAATGGCTAAGAAACGTGAGATCAAGGACTTTTCGACCGACCCCGCCGCACAGCAGATGCTGATCCGTGCGGAGGAACTGGGGATCGGTACGGCTTTCACGCGAGCCGATAACATGGTCCCATGCAACATTGGCGGCGCAGGGATGTGCTGCAAACAGTGCGGCATGGGGCCATGTCGTTTAACAAAGAATGGTGAAGTCGGTGTGTGCGGAGCGACATTGGATACGATCCAGGCGCGTAACCTGACTCGTGCCATTGCGGCAGGCGGTGCGGCGCACTCCGATCATGGGCGCGACATGGCGTTCCTGCTGAAGGCGACCGCCAATGGCGAAGCGGAAGGCTATGCCATCCGTGATGTTGCCAAGCTGCGGATGGTCGCTTCGTACTACGAGATCAAGGTCGAGGGACGTACACCCGAAGAGGTCGCCAACGATCTTGCCGACCTTTATATTTCACAATTCGGTCAACAGCGCGGCGAGGTGGTCCCTGCCCTACGCGCGCCGAAGAAGCGGCAGCAATTGTGGCGCGAGCAAAACGTCTGGCCTCGCGGCGTGGACCGTGAAGTAGTGGAAGCATTGCATCGCACGCATATCGGTGATGACCAGAATGCTGAACACATTCTGAATCACGCGGTCCGCACGGCGCTGGCAGACGGTTGGGGCGGCTCGATGATCGCCACCGACATCTCGGACATTTTGTTCGGCACTCCCGCCCCGATTTTAGGCGAAGCCAACCTCGGTGTTATTAAAGAAGACATGGTCAACGTGGTTGTGCATGGGCATGAACCGTCCATGAGCGAAATGCTGGTTGCGGCGTCACAGGACCCTGAGATTATTGCATATGCCAAAGCGGCGGGCGCACATGGCGTGAACCTTTCTGGCATTTGTTGTACAGCCAACGAAATCCTCATGCGGCAGGGCATCCCTGCGGCGGGCAACTTCCTGCATCAGGAACTCTCGATCATGACCGGCGCGGTCGAAGCGATGGTCGTGGATGTGCAGTGCATCATGCAGGCGCTGGTCGGCTTGGCGCAGAACTTCCACACGGCGATCATCACCACCTCGCCCAAGGTTCAGATCAAAGGCGCGACTCACATCGAGTTCGATGAGCATAAGGCGTTGACCATTGCCAAGCAAATTTTGAAGACCGCCATTGACAACTTCAAGAACCGTGAGTCTGCCAAGGTGCGCATTCCGCAGATCAAGGAAAGCCTCGTCCCCGGCTTCTCACATGAATACATCAACTACATGCTCGGCGGTTCATACCGCGCATCCTTCCGCCCGCTCAATGACGCGATCATGACGGGCCGCATCCGCGGCGTGGCGGCAATTGTGGGATGCAACAATCCGCGCTCTTCGCAGGATTATTTACACAATACGGTTGTCAAAGAACTGCTCAAGCAGGATGTGCTCGTGGTGCAGACGGGCTGCGGCGCGATCGCTGCGGGCAAGTTGGGGCTGATGTTGGGCGAAGCAGGTTTGAGCGAAGTCGGAAGCGGGTTAAGAGAAGTTTGCGAAACCGTTGGCATCCCGCCAGTCCTCCACATGGGCTCCTGTGTTGACAATACCCGCATCCTGACCGTGCTCACACAGATGGTCGAAGAGGGCGGTCTGGGCGATGACATCGATCAAGTCCCAGCCGTTGGTCTCGCACCCGAGTGGATGAGCGAAAAGGCGCTGGCGATTGCCACCTACTGTGTGGCTTCAGGTGCGTACGTCATCTTCGGCGGCGCGTCACCTGTGAGCGGTATGCCTGACCGTGTGTCTGACAGCGACCTCGTGTTGAAGTACATCAGCGAAGGATGGGAGAAGGCGTACGGCGGCAAGCTCGAGTTCATCCCTGACCCGCAGAAGATGATCGAAGCCACGCTGGCACATATTGATAAGAAACGTGCGGCACTTGGCCTGCCTGAATGGGACCCGAACAAATTTGGTCGCAGCGGCGATACGAAGATGCAGGAACTCGAGGCTCTGCCGTTGGAAAAGAAGCGCGAAGCCATTTACGGGCTGGCGGCGGACTAGGAGGCTGACATGTCAAAATACATTGCTACACGTGCGATGCGCGGCGCGAACGCGCTGGTCACCGAAGCCGAGATCATGCTCAACAGGGCGATCAAGGAAAAGAGTGATACCACTCTCGTTTCTTTTCCAAACACAGCGTACTACCTTCCCACCATCCTCGGCCTGACGGGCAAAGCCGTTGAAAAACTCGGCGACCTGAAACCCATCATCCAATATGCGCGGGATATGCTCCACCCGATCCCCGCGTTTTCAAAATGGACTCCCTACCTCGGCGAGACCCTCGACTCGGGAATTGCCACGCTTCTCGCGGCTGAGACAATTGAAGCTGTGCGCTTCGTCTATGGGCTTCAGCCTGAGCCGCTGTCTGGATTCAAGCTTGCAGGCGGCACAGCATTCACCAGCCCCGATACCAATGGCGGTGATGACAAAGGACTCGATGGACATCTGAACGGTCCCATCGATGACATTCAACTCCGTTCGTGGGGTATCCAACTCGTGGATGGTCGTATGCCAGGCTTTGCTGCCATCGTTGGCTGCGCAAAGTCCAATGAAGTGGCGGTCAAGATCGTGCGCGAACTTCAACGCCGCAACATTCTGACTTTCCTCTCAGGTAATGTCAACGGACGCAGTATCATTCATCAATTGCAGGAAGAAGGCGTTGAGTTAGGCTACGATACCTACACCGTACCATTCGGAACGGACACCATCTCCGCCATCTATGCTTTGGGATTTGCCGCCCGCTCCGCCCTGACCTTCGGCGGACTCAAGCCGGGTCAATCGCGCGAGATCCTGCTCTACAACAAGGAACGCGTCTTTGCCTTTGTGCTCGCCCTCGGCGAAGTGGACGACCTGAAATACGCCGCCGCGGCTGGCGCGATCAACTTCGGTTTCCCTGTCATTGCGGATACGGTCATCCCCGAAATACTGCCGACTGGCGTGACGACATACGAACATGTTGTGTCCATGCCGTTCAACAAGATCGAAGGCAAGGATGATCTCGAACGTGCCGAGCAACTCGTTCAAAAGTGCATCGAAGTGCGCGGCGTCAAGGTCAAGGTTTCGAATGTGGATGTGCCTGTCCCGTACGGCTCCGCCTTTGAAGGTGAGGTTGTCCGCAAGGCAGACCTGCGCGTGGAATTCGGCGGCAAGCACTCGCGTGCCTTCGAATACTTGCACATGGCGAAGCTAGACGAGGTCACCGACGGCAAGATCGAAGTCATCGGACCCGATTTTTCATCCATCCCCGCGCAAGGCTCCATGGATTTGGGCATCATTATCAAAGTGGCAGGACGACAGATGCAACAGGACTTCGAGCCAGTGCTGGAGCGCCAGGTCCACTATTTCGTCAACGGCGCGAGCGGAATCCAGCACGTCGGTCAACGCGATATTGCGTGGATCCGCATCTCGAACAACGCTGCGGATAAAGGCTTCAACCTAGAACATTTCGGCAAGATACTGCACGCCCGCTTCCATGAAGATTTCGGCGCGATTGTGGATAAAGTGCAAGTCACCATCATCACTGAGCCCGCCCTCCACGCCGAGTGGCTTGAGAAGGCGCGCACGGCGTATGACTTCCGCAACAAACGCCTCGCCGACCTGACCGACAACAAAGTGGAAGAGTTCTACTCCTGCACATTGTGCCAGTCCTTTGCGCCGAACCACGTCTGCGTGGTCTCGCCCGAACGTCTCGGCTTGTGCGGCGCATACAACTGGCTGGACTGCAAAGCCTCGTTCAGCATCAATCCCACGGGTCCGAACCAGCCCATTAAGTTGGGCAAACTTGTAGACGATAAGAAAGGTTATTGGGAAGGCACGAACGATTATGCCAAGGTTGGTTCTCACGGTGTAGTGCAGGAAGTCTCGATGTATTCCATCATGGAAAACCCGATGACCGCCTGCGGCTGTTTCGAGTGCATCGTGATGCTCATCCCAGAGGCCAACGGCGTGATGGTCGTCTCGCGCGAAGACACATCCATGACCCCCGCGGGCATGACCTTCTCCACGCTTGCGGGCATCGCGGGTGGCGGTATGCAAACTCCAGGCGTGATGGGCGTCGGCAAGTTCTATCTTATCAGCCCGAAATTCATCTCTGCCGACGGCGGTTTCAAGCGCGTCGTGTGGATGTCGTCCGTGCTCAAAGAGACGATGTCGGACGAATTCAAGGCCGTCTGTGAGCGCGAAGGCGACCCCGACCTGCTCGACAAGATTGCCGATGAACGCAACGTCACAACCGTCGACGATCTGCTTGCATGGCTGGAGGCGCACAACCATCCCACCACGGCGATGGAGCCAATGTTCTAAACGGGTTATTGGTGAATGCAAATGGGGATTGGGAAACTACCAGTCCCAATCCCCATTATGTTTTGAAAAAGGAGTAAATATGAAAGGCAACGAGAAACTTTTGAAAGTGTTGAACGACCTCCTGGCGGACGAACTGACTGCCATCAGCCAATTAATGGTGCATTCGGAAATGTGCGACAACTGGGGGTATGAGAAACTCCATAAAAGGATCGAAAAGCAGGCAGTAGACGAAATGCATCATGCTGAATGGCTGATCCAGCGCATCCTGTTCCTGGAGGGGACGCCGATGGTCTCCAAGCTCAACCAGATGAAGATCGGCAAGAATGTTCTCGAAATGCTCACCAATGACGAAGGCGCCGAACTCGACGCGATTAAAGCCTACAATGCGGGCATTACACTGGCGAGCGAAGTAAGCGACGAATCCACAGGCGACCTGTTGGTGACCATCCTCAAGATGGAAGAAGGACATCACGACTGGGCAAAGAAGCAGCGCACGCAGATCGAGCAGATGGGATTGGAGAACTACCTGAGCAATCAGGCAGGCGGAGAAGAATAACAATATTAAACCTGACAGGTCTTTAAGACTTGTCAGGTTTATTGCTAAAAATCATGAGTGAACCAATCCTCGTTCGTGACCTGATGACCGTTGGCGTGCCGACCTGCAAGACCACCGTCCTTGCGGCGGACATTGCCCGTTTTCTCATCGATAACAATGTGGAGGAAATGGTCGTGCTCGGAAGCGAAGGCGAAGGCGTGGGGATAGTTGGATACGAGGAATTGGTGCGCGCATACGGACGCGACGATCTTAAAACTTTGACTGCTGAACAAGTGATGCGCGAGGGCGTGCCCGAACTCCCCTCTGACATCCCGCTGAGCGTCGCGGCACAAATGATGCGGGACAAAGGCATCCGAGTCGCGTACATGACCCACAACGCATCAGGCATCATTTATCCCGCCGCAATGATCTCGTACAAGCACATCGTCCGTCACATTGCAGCGAAGGACGAGAACGAATTGAAGGATCTGGGGATCAAAGCGGAACGTAAGTCACCGCTTGAGCAGTTCATTGAAAGAAGAGACGAAGCAAGGAAGAAAGCAGGACTACTTTAACCGCAAAGCACGCTAAGGACGCTAAGAAAAATGATTTTCTTTGCGGGCTTGGCGATCTTAGCGGTTCAAAAAGGAGCAACACTATGCCAATTGAAATCCCAAAAGATAAGTGGCCCGGAAGCATTAGAGCCATCGCCATCGGCGCGACAAGCGCGGAGGGTGGCACGCGTGCAAAAACGGTCACGGTCGGCGGCGGGACGACCATGCCGTACCTGCAATTCGAAGCGCCGACGCCGAACAAGCCCGTCATTGCCATCGAGATCAAATCGCGCAAACCCGAAGACTGGTCGCCGTTGCTGGCGGAGGTGTGGGGCGAGGCGATGGCGGATCCCGCTCAATGGGCGAAAAAGGCTGAAGAGGCGGGGGCAGACCTCATCGTCCTGGCGTTGACCGTTGAAGATTCCGCCGAAGACGCGGTTAAGGCGGTCAAATCCGTTTTGGGCGTGACTGGTCTTCCGCTTATCGTCTGGGGTCCAGGACAGGCGGAGAAAGACAATGAATTGCTTGTGCCAGTTTCCGAAGCGACAAAGGGCGAAAAACTTGTGCTCGGCATTTGCGAAGACAAGAACTACCGCACCATCGTGGCGACCGCCATGGCGAACGGACATCTCGTGCAATCGCGCGCGCCGATGGACGTGAACCTGTCGAAACAGTTGAATATCCTCATCAGCGACATGGGCATGCCCAAAGAACGCATCTTGATGGACCCGACCACTGGCGCGCTCGGCTACGGCATCGAGTACGGTTACTCCGTGATGGAACGTCTGCGACTCGCCGCATTGCAAGGCGATGCGATGACGCAATTCCCGATGATCGTCACGCCTGGCTTTGAAGCCTGGAAGACAAAAGAGGCGAAGGTTGGTGAAGGCGTTCCCGAAGCATGGGGCGATTGGAACGCCCGCTCGATCAACTGGGAAACGCTTACCGCGATGGCATTGGTCGAATCAGGCGCGGACATTGTTGTGCTTCGTCACCCCGAGTCAGTGAATCGCGTCAAGGAAGCCATCGATGAACTGATGGTCGCGGCATAAGGAGATCAACATGGCACTTTCAGGAATTCAAATCTACAAAATGCTTCCGCAGACCAACTGCAAGGAATGCGGCTTCCCCACCTGTCTTGCGTTCGCGATGAAACTCGCGGCGAAACAAGTCGAACTCAGCTCATGCCCCTACGTCAGCGAAGAGTCGAAGAAGCAGCTTGCTGAATCTGCGGCGCCGCCCATTCGCCTGATATCGCTCAAGGCAAACGGCACCGAGGTCAAGGTTGGCAACGAGGTCGTGTTGTTCCGCCACGAAAAGACCTTCTACAACAAGCCTGGTCTGTTCTTGCGCGTCAAAGCCAGCGACCCCGACATCGCAAAGAAGGTCGCGACCGCAGATGCATATAGCGTCAACTATGTGGGCATGGACTTTTCGCTCGACGGTTTTGCTATCGAAGCGGATGGCGATCTCGCAGCGGCAGTTAAGGCAGTTCGTGATGTGACCAAGCGTCCGTTGATGTTGATTGGAAACGACGCGGCGGCTCTCGACTCAAGCCTTAGCCTGCTCGCTGGCGAATCGACTTTGATCTACGCTGCCGATTCATCCAACTTCGAAGCTCTGGCGGATGTGGCAAAGAAACACAAAGCATCCCTCGTCGTCAGAGCAGACACCCTCGATGACCTCGCCGACCTGACTCAAAAAGTGCAAGCGAAGGGTGTCGAAGATATGGTGCTCGACCTCGGCGGAAAGAACCTCGGCGAGTGGCTGGCTCGTTCCACGCAAGTGCGAAGGCTCGCGCTGAAATCCAACTTCAGACCGCTCGGCTACCCCACCATCTTCTTCGCCGCCCAAAACGGACTCGACAAAGAAGCGGTATATGCATCACAGGCTATCGCCAAATATGCAGGCTTTGTGGTCATCGACACTTTTGCGCCCGAGATGATTTATCCGTTGCTCGTCCTGCGCGAGAATATCTACACTGATCCGCAGAAACCCATTCAGGTTCAGCCTGGTCTGTACGAGATCAACTCGCCGAAACCGGAAAGCCCCGTGCTCGTCACTACGAACTTCAGCATCACCTACTTTGCTGTTGCCAATGAAGTCGAAGGAAGCGGCTTACCCGCATGGCTCGTCGTCACGGACGCGGAGGGCATGTCTGTGCTCACGGCGTGGGCGGCAGGCAAGTTCGATGCGGAGCGAATCGCCAAAGCCGTCAAAAGTTTTGATGTGGCAAGCAAGGTCAGCAAAAAGAGACTTGTCCTGCCCGGTCATGTCGCTGTGCTTTCAGGCGAAGTGGAGGAGGAACTCTCTGATTGGGAGATCCGCGTCGGTCCGCGTGAAGCAGTGGATCTGCCCGCGTTTATGAAGCAGGTGCTTAACTAACCCGTAATTACGAGCAGAGCGAAGCAATCTCCCACTTGACTTTGGGGATTGCTTCGTCGGGCTATGCCCTCCTCGCAATGACGAGAAGTAATTTATGGAACACTCCGTCACCTTCACCCTCGACGATAAACCCCTAACGGTTTCCGTCCCAACCAACACCCTCCTTGCGGATGCTGCACACACTGCTGGCATTGACATCGGTCAACCGTGCGGTGGGCAGGGACGTTGCGGGCGTTGCGCAGTTCAGGTGACTGGTGGAACGGTCAGGCGCAGGAGCACCTTACGCCTTTCCCCTGAGGATGTCGAACAGGGTTATGCGCTCGCCTGTCAAACCGTTGTCGAAGGCGATGTATCGATTTTTGTTCCGCCGCAGGAGAAGATCGAACGCAGGCTTACGACGGATCGCGTCGTTGCCGAAGTCACCGTTCCAGAGGGATACGATTACCTCCAAAGTCAAACCGTTCGCCGCATTCATCTGGAATTGACTCCCCCGAGCATGGATGACCAGACCGATGACTGGTCGCGCTTGCAAACTGCGTTCAGGCTGCAACACCGCTTCGAAAACGTGACCTGTTCCCTGCCTCTGCTGCAAAAGATCGGATCCACGCTGAGAGCGGGCGAATGGCAGGCCACTGCCGTAGTCGATCTTTCGAACGTACTGCAAAGTGGCGAATCGAATCGCCCGATCCACTTGATTGACTTGCAACCTGGTCACATCGACGAATACTCCCCGCTCTGGAGCGCCGCCGTTGATATTGGCACGACGACTGTTTCGCTATGGTTGGTTGATCTCATCAGCGGGAAAGTCAAAGCACAGGTTGCTGAATACAACGGACAGATCGCGCGCGGCGAAGATGTGATCTCACGCATCATCTACGCCAGCAAGAACGGCGGAAGCGATGAACTCCGCCAACGGGTACTGGATACGATCAACGGTCTGCTGGAGACTGCCTGCAAGCGTGTAAAAGCAAAGCCTGAAGATGCAGTCAAGGTGTCCATCGCGGGCAACAGCACCATGATCCATTTGCTGCTTGGAATCCCCGCCGCGAGTATACGCATGTCGCCGTTCATTACGGCGGTCAATCATCCGCCTGTGATGACGGGACGTGAAGTCGGCGTGAAGGCAAACCCTGAAGCCAGCGTGGATTGCCTGCCTGGCGTGGCAAGTTATGTGGGTGCAGACATTACCGCAGGCGTATTGTCTTCAGGCGTGGACGTTGCTGAGGATGTGGTTCTCTTCCTCGATGTCGGCACGAATGGCGAGACCGTGTTGGGCAACCGCGACTGGCTGGTCACTTGCGCATGTTCGGCAGGTCCAGCGTTTGAAGGCGCAGGTGTGGTCAACGGTATGAGGGCAACACAAGGCGCGATCGAGGAAGTGTGGATCAACAGCGACACTCTCGAACCGACCTACCGCGTCATCGGTGGGGGCAAGCCCAAAGGCATCTGCGGCAGTGGATTGATCTCCCTGCTTTCGGAGGCGTTCATAACGGGGATTCTGGACAAGGGTGGAAACGTTAATTTGATGGCGAGCAGTTCCAGGGTCCGCGAAGGAGCGCATGGCGGAGAGTATGTGGTCGCCTGGGGTGTGGAGTCCGAATCAGGCGAAGACATTGTCATCTCGCGTGTGGATGTAGACAATCTGATACGAGCCAAAGCCGCCATCTATGCAGGCTTTACAGTGCTGGCTGACACGGTCGGCATTCCATTGGAAAGCGTGTCGAAAGTTTTGGTGGGCGGATCGTTCGGAAAATACATCAACGTGGAAAAGGCTGTGCAGATCGGTCTACTGCCCGACATGCCATGGGAACAATTTGATTTTCTCGGGAACACTTCAGTGAAGGGCGCGTATCTTGCCTTGTTGGACTGGCGTAAACGCGGGCAACTGACCGGGATCGCAAAACGGATGACGTATATCGAACTTTCAGCGGACAACAGTTTTTATGAAGCTTTTACATCGGCATTATTCCTTCCGCATACAGATGTAGGCAAATTCCCATCCGTGGAAGCCGCATTGAAAAAAGCCTGATGCTTTGCAGCTCGAACCGCAACAAGGAGAAGAAAACATGCTGCCAGACCAAATTAAAACTTTTCGGGAGATGATCACCCTCAAGGACGGCGCGTACGTTTTACTGCGATCCATGGTTCACGAGGATCGCCCGCATCTGGAGGAACTTTTTCTGCCGGTCGGCGAGGACGATATGCGTTATTTCCGGCATAACGTTAAAGATCCGCAGGTATTGCAGGCATGGTGCGATGATCTGAACTACGACGAAGTCCTGCCCCTTCTGGGGCTTGTCAAGGACCATGCCGTGGGGAGCGCTTCCCTGCATTTCTTCAACGGACCCAAGCGGCACATTGGGGAAGTGCGTTTGTTCCTTTCCAAGGAATATCGCAAGCGCGGACTCGGCATGAAGATGATTCGCGTGCTGGTCGAGTTTGCGCGCAAGCAGGGTCTTTCGACTCTGATCGCGGAGATCATCGCCGATAAGACGAAGATCGTGCGCGCCTTTGAGCAGATCGGCTTTGTCTCGCAGTGTACGCTCGAAGATTATTTCATGTTCCCCGACGGCGATTGCACGGATGTTGTTTTTATGACGATGCGCCTGAAACCGCGTGCAGACGAGTTCTAAGTCATTCGGGCATATTTATTACCCCAGGAGGTACCCATGTACATCATCGGAGAGAATATTCACATCATTTCGGAGAAAGTGAAGGAGGCCTTGAAGAACAGGGATCGCGAATTCTTCATGGATCTGGCGGTCAAGCAGGTGGAGGCGGGGGCAAAAGCCATAGACATCAATCTTGGTCCGCGCAAGAAGGATTGGGCGGAGGTGTTTCCGTGGATCGTGGAAACGGTCGAGACGGTTGTGGATGTGCCTCTTTCGATTGACACAACCAACGTCGAAGGCATGGAGGCGGCGTTGCAAAAGATCACCAAGGCGCAGCCGATCCTTAATTCGACATCCGCCGAGCCTGAACGGTTGGAGAAAGTCCCGATGTTGGCAAAGAAATACAATGCAAAAGTCATTGCATTGACGATGAGAAGTGAAGGCATTCCTGTCGAAGCGGACGCGCGCGTCACGATTGCCGTTGAGCAATTGATCCCGCGCATGATGGAGGTGGATCTCCCGATGGAGAACCTCATCATAGACCCGCTTGTGCTGACCGTTTCAGGCTGCCAGCAGTATTGTCCGCATCTGATAGAAACGGTTCGGACCTTGCAATATGCCTGGGACCCCGCTCCACATATTTCGGTTGGATTGAGCAATGTATCCAATGCGGTGCCAAACGAGGGACGTCCGCTTATCAACCGCGTGTATCTCGCCATGCTGATGGGTGTTGGCTTGCAAATGATGATCGCCAACCCGTTCGACGAAGAACAGAACGATGTTATTAAGTGGATAGAGACAAAAGACACTAGCAATCCGCTGGCGGCTGTCTACAATAAGATTGCAGAGAGAATCGCGAACAGCGAAGAGCCGCAAATGGAAGACTTCGACCTTTCTGACCCACAACAAGCCGCAATTTGGAAAACCACACAGATCCTTTTGAACAAGGTCATTTATGCTGATTCGTATTTGATGAATTGAAGTGTCAAGTTAAACAACCTGATATCTGGAGCTTGACACCAGATACATACTGGAGGAACCATGCCTGGATTTACCCCTGGTCGCCGTTGGCAACCGCCATATTTACCCTTCAAGCGCGAACCTTTCAACAAGCGCGCGCTTGCCACAATTGAAAAAGCGATCAAGGGGCCGCTTTTTGGATGCCGCATGTGCGGCAATTGCCTGCTTCAGGAAACGGCTTTTATCTGCCCGATGGAATGTCCAAAGGGCGAGCGTAACGGTCCCTGCGGAGGTTCGACAAAAGAACATTGCTATGTGGATGAAACCCGCCCATGCATTTGGTACAAGATTTACGAGCGTTCGTTCAAACTGGGACGCGAAGAACATTTACTCGAAGTCCTTCCCCCGCTCGATTGGGATCAAGTTGGAACCGAGCAATGGAGCGGCGTCCTAAACCGCGTAAAAGAAATCGGCGCCGGCAAGGTGATCAACGGACTGCTGTTCAAACCAGCCGAGGTCCGCTATCAAACATGGGATGAAATCTTCCGCGTCATACGTGAACCGGATTGGTGGCAGGGTGATAATACATATCACGCCCCAAACTACACCGAACCTGTCTCTGAACTCGAACGCCGACTCAAGGCTGGAGAATTTGTCGTCACCGCCGAAGTCGCGCCGCCTATCTCCTGCAAGACCGACAAAATGTGCAAGCACATCGAGAACATCAAACCATACGTCGCGGCGATCAACTTTACTGATAACCCGTCTGCCACACCGCGCACTGCATCGTGGGCTTGCTCGAAGATGGCGCTCGAACGCGGCGCGGAACCTGTCATGCAGATTGCAGCACGAGATAGGACGCGTGTCGGGCTTCAGTCTGAGGTCATGGGCGCGGCGGATTTGGGCATCCGCAACATCCTGTGCATCTCCGGCGACTCGATGAAAATGGCTCCCAGTCCGCGCGGACGCATGGATGTGATTGACATTGACTCGATCCAGATGTTGTGGATTTTGCGCCGAATGCGTGATGAGGGCAGGTACATGGATGGGCGCGAAATAAAAACCTCGCCTCAATACTTCCTCGGAGCTGCCGCCTCCCCATTTGCATCCGAGCCGAAGTTCCAGGCGTTGCGAGAGCATAAGAAGATCAACGCAGGTGCGCAGTTCTTCCAGACCAATCTTGTTTACGACATCGAACACATGGAAATCTGGCTGAATGAACTTGCCAAACGGAACATCCTGGATAAAGTCTTCATTTTGATCGGCATTACGCCTCTCAAATCCCTGAGAATGGCAAAGTTTATGAATGATGAAGTGCCGGGAGTGTCCATCCCTGTCGATCTGATGACGCGCATGGAACGCGCCGATAAGGAAGGCAATGCCCAGGAGGAAGGTGTGCAGATCGCGCTTGAATTGATCGAGAAGATCAAGAAATTCAAGGGCGAGGGCGTGCATGGTCTGCACATTATGGCGGTCGGCTGGGAAGACATCGTTCCCCGTATCATTACAGAAGGCGGCGTTCTGCCGAGGAATTTTGCCCAGCCTGAAACCGTTGGTGAGAAAATTCCCATGTAACGTTTTTACACTATTTGAATGAATATGATAAAAGGACAGGTATGTGCCTGTCCTTTTATCATATTCGCATCATGCAAAGCATTCTGCCGGCTGAACTCTTCGTTTAACCGCTTTCTATCGTTTTATCTGTTCAACTTTTTCCCCTTCGATGCGATGCAAGGAAAGTTTTCCAAGTTGATCGAAACTTCCTTTTGCCAACCCGTTGTTTCCATAAGCTGGAAATTTCTGTCCCGAATCACGCAGCTGCTTCAACGTTTGAGCAAGGCCCAGTGTTCCGTATTCGCGCGTGCGCGAGGTGTGATCGAGATCGATGATTTCGGACATAAAAGTCTGATTCGTACCCGCTTGCTGAAGGATGCGCCCGTCCGGGTCTATGATCGTGGAACGCCCGCCGCCCCATATGCCAATGCCATTGACGCTCACGAAATAGCATTGATTGAACAACGCATTCGCGCGCGCCATCACCAGTTCCAGTTCTCTATCGGATGTGGGGGTCAATGTCGGTTGAATGATGACCTCCGCGCCCATCCATGCCAGCGTACGTGACACTTCAGGGAACCACATATCGTAGCAGATGCACAAACCGAATCGCCCTACATTCGGAATATCGAATACACAGAATTGGTCGCCTGCTGCTGTTCCCGCCTCGTAGGGCAGCCACGGAAACATCTTACGATACTTCGCCACAATATCGCCGTCTGGTGAGATGACCACCGACGTGTTATACATCTTATCGTCTTCAACTTCCCACATTGAGCCGGGGATAAGCCACTGCCTGGTCTTGCGTGCCAGTTCGCAGAGGCGATCCGTCTGGGGTCCGGGCACAGGTCCGCTGTTCTTCTTATACCAGTCCACATCCACCGGCGTTTTGAATTGCACCAGCCCCGGCACCACCAGTTCGTGATACACCACCATGTTCACCCACGGCATCTGTTTGTGGATGTTCAATGCCACGTCGGACATCTTCTCAACCGTCCCGCTCATGTCCCACGCTTCGACAGACATTTGCACACCAGCGATCCCAAATAAACGACTCATAAGTTTCTCCGACGAGTAAATTTATTCAACAAAATGACAAGCGACCTGACGAGCAGTCCCGCCTCTTACCTGACGTAAAACAGGCTCTGTTTCCTGACATATTTCCTGCGCGAGCGGGCACCTCGTGTGGAAGCGGCACCCTGAAGGCGGGTTGACCGGGCTGGGCACGTTGCCTTCCAATACCTTCAGTTCGCGCATTTCCTCGACCACAGGCATGGGAATCGCGCCGAACAACGCCTGGGTGTACGGATGCAGCGGTTCGTTGTACACCTCTTCCGCAGAGCCGACTTCCACCATCTTGCCCAGATACATCACGCCGATACGGTTGCTGATGTGCTGAACCACGTTCAAGTCATGTGAGATGAACAGATACGTCAACCCCAATGATTTTTTGAGTTCATCCAACAAATTGATGATCTGCGCCTGAACCGACACATCCAGCGCGGACGTCGGTTCGTCCAGCACGATCAATTTGGGGTTCAACGCC
This sequence comes from uncultured Anaerolinea sp., assembly GCA_964563315.1. Taxonomy (GTDB): domain Bacteria; phylum Chloroflexota; class Anaerolineae; order Anaerolineales; family Villigracilaceae; genus Villigracilis. The sequence goes on from CAZLWG010000037.1 coordinate 33,582, forward strand.
AGAGCCCGCGCCACCGCCACCCGCTGACACTGCCCGCCGGACATCTCGTGTGGGAAGCGGTCAAGGTGCTGCCTGCCCAAGCCAACCTGCTCAAGCAGTTCGATCACACGAGGACGGATTTCATCCTTCGCCAGGACTTTATGGGTGATCAACGGCTCGGCAACGACCTGCTCCACCCGAAACCGCGGACTCAGCGATGAGAGCGGGTTTTGGAACACAATCTGCATCTCGCGGCGGATGGGTTTCATGTCCCGTTTGCCAACCGCTGTGATGTCTTTCCCATCGAACAAAACACTGCCCGCGGTCGGCTCGATCAACCGCAGGATCATCCGCCCGAGCGTGGTCTTTCCGCAGCCGGATTCACCGACCAGCCCAAACGTCTCGCCGGAAGCGATGGAGAGATCAATCCCATCCACTGCATAGACGTATTTGATGTCTCCAGAAAGCCATCCGCCGGGCAATCGGAAATGTTTTTTGAGGGAGCGCGCTTCGATAAGGTTGTTCATTGGTTAAGTAGAAAACAGGCAGATAGATGACCTTCGCTTGCTTGAAAGAGCGAAGGCGTTTCGGTTTGGCATTGCTCGAACGCAAACTCGCAACGCGGAGCAAAGGGACATCCCCGCATCATGCCGGGGTTCGACGGCACTGTGCCGGAGATCGCCTCCATCTTTTTCCCGCGCGAACCTGGCTTGGGAATGGCGTTCATCAATCCGCGTGTGTAGGGATGCTGGGGATTGTTGAAGATATCCTTCGTCGCGCCCATCTCGGCCACACGCCCCGCGTACAGAACGGCGAGACGGTCACAGGTCTGTGCTACAACGCCGAGATTGTGTGTGATGAGAATGACGGAAATATCGAATTGCTTTTGCAGGTCGCGCAATAGTTTGAGTATCTGTGCCTGAATGGTGACATCCAATGCAGTGGTGGGTTCATCCGCGATCAGCAATTGCGGACGACAGGAGAGCGCCATGGCGATCATCACACGCTGCTGCTGTCCGCCCGAAAGTTGATGTGGATATGAATTCATCACCCGCTTCACATCGGGCAGCCCGACCGCTTCGAGAGTTTCGCCCGCTCGTTGCCCGGCTTGCCTTGCATTCAGGTTCGTGTGCTGGCGGATGACACGCATCATTTGCGAGCCGATGGTAAAGACCGGGTTGAGCGATAAAGACGGGTCCTGAAAGATCATGGCAATTTTGCCGCCGCGCGTTTGTTCCATCTCTGAAGCAGGCAGGTCGAGCAGGTTGTCCGTCTCGAAATGAATGCTTCCATTTGTGATCCGCGCCGAACGCGGAAGCAGGCGCAGGATCGAAAGCCCCGTGATCGTTTTACCGCAGCCAGTTTCGCCGACCAACCCAAACACTTCACCGCGTTTTACATCAAAGGAGATCCCGCTCAGCGCTTTGAGAATGCCGCGCGATGTTTTGAATTCCAAATTCAAATCCTTGACTTCGAGTAATGTGCTCATTTGTACTGCCTCGGGTCAAAGATGTCGCGCAATGTGTCGCCAAGCAGATTGAATGCCAGCACTACGACAAAGATCGCAATGCCGGGATAGGTTGCAACCCACCATTGATTCAGGATCAACTCGCGTCCTTCGCTCACCATCAACCCCCAATCAGGCGCAGGCGGCTGGGTGCCAAGTCCAAGAAACGCCAATCCACCCATTGCAAGGATGACTGTGCCAAGATCAACAGTTGCTTGCACAAGGATGGGCGAGATGGTATTCGGCAGGATATGCCGGAAGATGATGACCGCATCAGACACACCCGCGGCTTGTGCAGCCTCTACGAAATATCTCTCCCTCAAACTGACCGCCACCCCGCGCGCAATGCGCGTGTACCACGGCCACCACGAGATGACCAGCGCTATGGCGGCTTTATCCAACCCGCGCCCCAAAGCGGAAGTGATCGCCATTGCCAGCAATAATGACGGGAAAGCAAGGAATAAATCCGTGACGCGCATGATGGTTTCATCCACCCAGCCGCCTTTGTAACCGGCCAACGCGCCAAGCGGAGTGCCGATCAGCACTGCAAAAAAAACCACGCCCATCGGCACGATCAACGCCGCGCGCGAACCGACGATGATGCGGCTGAGCATATCGCGTCCGAGCTTGTCAGTGCCAAGCGGGTGATTGGATGCGGGAGCGAGCAATGAATTGTCGGCATTTGTCTTGCCTGCGCCCTCAAGCGGAAATGGCGCGATTTGAGTGGCAAAGACAGCGATCAATATGAAAAGAAGAATGATGACAGTACTTGCCAATGCCAGCGGGTCGCGCAAAATGACGGAGAACACGTGGCGGAAAGTGCGCGTGTTATCGTTTTCGGAGGCGGGGATGATCGGGATGCTGGTCATTAGCGCAAGCTCACACGCGGGTCTACCCACGATTGAACGACATCCACGATCAGGTTGATGAGGACATATCCCGTTGCGCCAAGCAGGGTCATGCCCATGATGGCGGGGTAATCGAGGTTCAGGAGCGAACGGGTGGTGAAAAGTCCCAGCCCGGGCCAGGTGAAGATGATCTCCACGAAGAAGGTGCCGGTCAATGCGAAGGCGAAGGTCAAACCAATGACGGTCAAGGTGGGGCTGATGGCGTTTTTCAACGCATAGAGATAGGTGATCACGTTGTCGCGGATGCCGTAGGCGCGGGCGGTGCGGATGTAATCCTGCTCCAGCACTTCGAGCATGGTGGCGCGCGTCATGCGGG
>CAZLWG010000038.1:0-34940 GCA_964563315.1 uncultured Anaerolinea sp.
ACTCTTGTCCTTTTCCATTTCCTGATTTCCCCCACCACCTATGTTACGGAAACCTTGCAATTCCGGGATAGATTCCCTATACTGGTATTGGAAGGGCATCCATGCTGAAAGTCTGCCTGCTTGGGGCTTTCGAAATCGAGTACGATGAATATGTTGTCGAGATCCCAGAGCGTCTTGCACAATCTCTCTTTGCCTACTTGATATTGAACAGCGGAACATACCATAGGCGGGAAAAACTGGCAACCATGTTGTGGCCCGATTCTCCGGATGTAAAAGCCAGAGAAAATCTTAGACACGCCTTGTGGCGGGTTCGGAAAACACTTTCCCTTGCCTCAAATGCTGAATATTTTTTGACAAACGATCTGTCTGTTGCTTTTAATGAAACCGCAGATTACTGGCTGGACGTTGCGGTTCTGAAAACCGCAAGGCAAAGCAAACGTGCCGATGAATTAATGTCCAAATTGTCTGTATATCAGGGGGAGTTGCTGCCCGGCTTTTACGAGGAATGGGTGACGCTGGAGCGCGAATACCTGAATTATGTTTTTGAACGTAATATGGCGCGCCTTCTGGCATTCCTTCGGTCCGAAAGCCGTTGGCTGGATATATTGGATTGGGGCGAACGCTGGATTGCCTTTGGACAAAAACCCGAACCGGCATACCGCGCTTTGATGTTTGCCCACATGGCAAAGGGCGAAGCGTTCAAAGTAACAGAGACCTATGATCGTTGTGTGCGGTCGTTGCAGGAAATCGGGCTTAAGCCCTCGACGCAGACGAGGGATTTGTATAAAAGGCTTAGATCCGGGAAACTCCAATATTCTTGAAGAGGGAAATGCCGGGGGTTACGCTGCCATCACGATAAAATTACGCTCTTATACACGCCGGGTATATGCAGGATTGCTACACTGAAACTGGAATCGGATACCCTTGTCCGACCAAGGAGAAATCCATGCCTACTGTTTTGCGCCACACACACCATGCCCAGCATCATAATCATATAACCTGGTATATCCTTCTTGCTTTGGCGGCTGTTTTAGCGGTGGTATTGGCTGTCATCTTTGCGCCTTCCATTTCCGTGCAGGAATCTGTATTGATACCCGTCAGCGGCGCTGCGGCTTTTCCGGATTATCACCAGCGGCACCCCGAGTTGATCGTCCCTGCGATAGCCCCCGTTGATACAACAGATTACTTCTTCCGACATCCTGAGTTTGGCCCGCTTGCCAACACCGACGATATGACGGACTATGCCATCCGGCATCCTGAACTTGGGGCTTTCGCAAACACGGATGACATGACGGATTATTTCTTCCGCCACTAGTAACGCAGAAACATAGTCAGGGAAGGATACATGTCCATGAGGTATTCGCATGGGTTCTGACCGCCTGCATCGTTCCAAAAAATGCAGGCGGTTTTACAAATTGACATTCATGCCTGGCTATTGTAAACTTCATGAATGGATATAGATCTTGATCTTTATCGCCACGAAATCCGGATTTCGTCCACTCCCCTCATCCGTCTTTCGGCAATCGATGTATCCCCCGAGCGCCCCCAGCGCACCATTGTTTTCATTCATGGTTTTGGCGGCAAGGCGGAGCAGTGGCAGTACCAGCTCCAAAAGTTTGCAATGGATAATCGCGTCATCGCGCCGGACTTGCGGGGACATGGTCTCTCCGATAAACCGGTTACGGGCTACGACATGCCGCGTCTCCAACTGGACCTCGAAACTGCCCTGACCCAATTGAACGTAACCACTCCTTTTGTATTGGTGGGACATTCCTTCGGCGGCGCCATTGCCACAGACTATACACTGAATCATCCCGATCACATCGAAAAATTGATCCTGATTGCAACCGCAGGGGAATTCAAATTGAACCCATTGTTCAGATTGGGCTTGAGCCTGCCCGTCTCTGTCTTGCGGGTGATTGGTCCGTTCACGCGTTCCTGGCTTCATGCGCCGCCTCATGCGTTGAAGTCTTTCTATCATCAGAATCTTTCCAAATGGATCGGGTGGGAAAAATTTGCCAGCCTCCAGGTTCCGGTCATGGTAATTCGCGGACACCGCGACCTTGTCTTTGACCGTCCGCTGTTCGAGAAGGTGGCAGGATCTATTCCCGGCGCGGAAGATGTTGACGTGCGGGTATCAGGTCACATGGTCATGCTGGAGAGGCGTGAAGCGGTGGACCGGGCGATTGACAGCTTCCTCAAAGGCGAATCAAAGAAATCGTGGCGCGACTCGACCTTTGTCGCCCCCAGATCCACGCGCGATGAATTGAAGCGCGAACGCATGTGGTTGAGTCAATATGAAGATGGCGTCCCGTTCACGGTGGATGTGCCGCGTATTCCTGTTCAGCATTTACTGCGTTCTTCAGTCAGACGCTTTCCAAACCGGCCTGCCGTTTATTTTGAAGGCGTCCGGTTGACTTATCGAAGATTGAATCACGAAGTGAATCGTTTTGCGAACGCTTTGCTCGCATTGGGAATCGGAAAAGGCGCGCGCGTGGTGTTGCTTTTGCCGAACATCCCCCAAATGGTTGTTGGATATTATGGCGCGTTGAAGGCGGGCGCGGTAGTGGTGTTGACGCCGCCGGTGATCGAGCCGGAAGAACTAGTCCGCCAGATCAGGGAAACGGATGCAAGTGTGCTCGTGACGCTCTCGACGTGGTCGGGGCTAGCAAAAAAGATCAAGAGCGAGACGAACATTCCGCACGTGATATTGACCGATCCGGCGGATTATCTTTCACTGCCAAAATATTTTGTTTCCCGCTGGCGTAATCGCGGTTTGACTGTGACAAACGCCCTGCGTTGGAACCGTTGGCTGGCCCAGCAGAACCGGAAATCTCCAACGGTGGATGTGCCCCCCGATAATGTTGCTGTAATCCTTTTCACTGGCGGCACGACCGCGCAATCCAAAGGTGTGATGCTCTCGCACCGTAATCTCGTTGCCAATGCATTACAGACCCGTCATTGGCTGCCGAACGCCGAGCCAGGCAGGGAACGATTCTTATCGGTTGTGCCTTTCTTTCACAGTTATGGTATGACGGCGGCTCTTAACGTCCCGGTCTCGGTTGGCGCGGCAATGATACTCAAGGCGCAATTTCAGACTCTGGATATATTGAAGTCCATCAAAAAATATAAACCGACCATTTTCCCCGGCTCGCCGTCCATGTATGTAGCCATCAACAATTTTCGCGGCGTGCGGAAGTATGGCATCAACTCCATCAAGGCATGCATCAGCGGTTCCGCGCCCCTGCCTGTCGAGGTGCAGGAAGCGTTCGAAAAACTTACAAGAGGGAAACTGGTCGAAGGTTACGGTTTGACCGAAGCCTCGCCTGTCACACACGCCAACCCGATGGGAAAGAATCGCAGAGTCGGCACCATTGGTGTTCCGTTGCCGTCTACGCAGGCGGCTGTAGTGGACTTGAAGACTTCGAGCAGGGAAGTGGAACCCGGGCAGATCGGCGAACTTGCCATCCGTGGTCCGCAGGTGATGATGGGCTACTGGAAAGACGAAACTGTCACGCAAGCAGTGCTGACCAGTGACGGATGGCTGTTAACCGGCGATGTGGCACAAATGGATGAGGACGGTTTCTTCCGCATCATCGCCCGCAAGGCGGATATGTGGTATCCGGAAAAAGGCGGCAAGGAACCCGCCTTCCCGCGCGACGTGGAAGAGGTAATCTACGAAATCCCGCAAATCAAAGAGGCTGTTGTAGTCGCCGTAGCGGGACACCCATTTGCTTTTGTCATTGCAGGTAGGGAACAGCCGAAAGCCGAGTCTATTATTTCATATTGCAAGCGCAGGCTTCCACCGCATCTCGTTCCGCGTTTCGTCATTTTCATGGATGAATTTCCGCGCACGTTCATCGGCAAAGTGTTGCGCCGGGAACTCGCCAAGCGGTACGGAAAACAGATCGCAAGCGAATAGCCTTGCGAAATTGGAATCGCTCCATTCGGCGGTTTCGTTTATCATCCGGGATATATTCTCAACATGTGCAGGAGTTTATGACGGCAATCGATTTGCGCAGCGTCGTGTATCAGAACATGATGCTTGGAAATAACCAGAAAGTAAATTACGTCCGGCAGGGTCAAGGATCGCCGGTCATTCTTGTTCACGGTTTGGCAGCTTCGCTTCACGATTGGGATGATCTGCTCCCCGAACTTGCCGCTTCCGGCTATGCAGGGTATGCGCTTGACCTGCTTGGGCACGGCGAGAGCGAAAAACCGCAGAAAGCCCATTACTATTCCATCGAAAACACCTTCGATCATTTTTCAAGATGGATCGATTCACTCCAACTTCACGAGCGGCTGATACTCATTGGGCATTCGCTCGGCGGTGGGCTTTCACTGCTGTATGCGCTTCGCCGTCCAGAACGGGTGCGCGCGCTGATATTGGTCAATCCGTTCTACGACATCAAACAGCTCCCGCCGGTCATGCAGACCGTTTTTCGCCATCAGTTGATCAATACCAATCTCATTGAACGCACACCCTATCGCCTCTTTCGCTTTTTTGTGGATGTGACCAGTTTCAGCACATACGTCGGGCAGCGCGAATCACACATCCTGCCCGAGCATATCCGCTATCAGACGGCGCTGGATTACAAGAGGGCTTCGAGCGGGATTTACAACATCCCGCGCACGCTTCACAACCTGACCCATGACCTGTCCCGCGTCACTCAACCGACTCTTCTCCTGTGGGGCGGCCGCGACCAAACCCTTGCGCCATCCTCGTTTCCATCCCTGAAGAAACTGCTCCCCAACGTCAAAGGCACTCATGAACTTCCAGTTTGCGGACATGTACCGCATCAATGCCATCCGGAAAAGTTCAACCCGCATGTGATGAAATTCTTGCACAGTTTGCAGGATGCTTAATGCGGCAGAACCCGCGTCAGTAGCAGCCTCCAAAATAATTTAGCCCATACCTTTACCGCCTGCTTGCGCTCATCCTTTGTCACCGGACGGGCGCTATATATCTCTCGGAGATATAAGGTTGTCAAATAATCCAATTCATTTACGCCGGGCCTCAACCATGAGTGGTTCGTTGCAAGTATTTCTTTAATCTTCTCTGCAAATAATGATGGCGTCTCATGCCTTGCGGCATTTCTGCGTATCCTTCTACCGTGCCGAAATACGAAACCATAGATCGAGCCAATGGACGGATGAATTCGCAAAAGCCCTTCACGATATAAAATCCAGCACGCCGTAGTTATTAGCGTCGTTAACACAATGGGAATAATGGGCGGGAGATTTTCATTCACTGCAAACCTCTTTTTTATGTAGGTATTGTGCGAATGGATTACCACAGGGCGCAGCGGCGCAGCTGATAATTCTTCTGCCGGATCGGCAGGCAAAGGAATGATTGGTTGGCTGGCAGTCGGCTCGAACTCCACCCAGCCTGTTCCTGTAAAATAGACCTCCACCCAACTGTGAGCGTTTTGCTCCCGTACGATGTATTCACCTTGCGCGGGATCATAATCGCCGCTCGAATATCCGATCACAAGCCGCGCCGGCAGACCAACGGCGCGCGCCATGACTGCCATGGCGGTGGCATAGTAATCACAATAACCCATTTGCAACTCAAAGAGGAAGTAATCCGCCACATCTTGATTTTGCGGGGGAGGCGGGACGTCCAAAGTGTAGGGATATGTCCGCAGGTAGGCTTCGATTGCTTTGGCTTTATCGTATGGATTATCAAAACCCAGCGTGATGTCTTCGGCGAGGCGGAAGGTGCGTTCGGTGACGCCTTCGGGCAGGGAAAGGTATCGGTCGCGAATCGCAGGCGGATACGTCAGAGGCGAGGCGCGGAGAGTCCTTTCGCTGACGATGGGCATGATCGAATCGGCAGTGTAGGCCTGTTCACCTGTCAATGAGCCCAGCATGTCGGATATAAGAAGCGGATCGAGACCTGCGCCCAAAGATTGGGGGCTGGTGCGCCAGGTTGATTCGAATGGCTGGCTGGCACTCAGAAGCGTGCCGGTCCAATATAAACGTTGATCCTGGGGCGAGTTCTTTTCGACTTGTTGGTGGATGACTTTGTGTTGAAGCCCTTGCGGTGCGAATAATGTGTGATGGGCGGGATAAGCGTCGCTTGCAACAGGCGAAGTGCTCCATCCCTGCCCGTTATATTGATCGTAAGTCAACCAGCGCCAATAGTGATGCGGAACGGACCCGGTGGTGATGGGCTTGTCGGTGACGGATAGCTCGCCGGTTTTCACGGTGAAGACGACGGCTTGCGATGTGGACGGATCGAGCCCGACCAAATGCTGATTTGGCAAACTGGGAACGCTGTACCGTTTTGCGATCTCCCGATCCAATCCGAGGGATTTTGCAAAAGCATTCTCGAGCGCCTTTTGATCTCCGTGTTTGATTGAAATGGGCGGGATGAATCCTGCAGCTACCGCCAGCGTGATGGATATCACCATGATGGTGGAATAAGTTTCGCGCCTTGCCCGTTCCAGCCCGTCACCCGTATTTTGTAGAGTGTTCCATTGTTGCCCGGTTCCGAGCAGGCTGATGAGCGCAAACATGGCAACTTGGAGCGACAGCAGGTCTGCGCTGGTGTAGTATAGGATGAATCCATGCAGGGCGAAGGATGGGGCAAGCGCGGCAAGGATCGCGTTTCTCCTGCTCGACCACCACCCTGACCATGCTGAGAGGAAATAGATGATCAATCCCCAGACTGTTCCCAGGACGGCGGGGCGGGTATCATCCCCGCTTAGGAGGTTTGATAAGTACTGTCTGGAATGTAAAACAATCTCTGCGAATTGAGCTTGAAGGGCAGAGGTATCCACCGCCTCCTTATTCAACCGACTAAGCAGGAATTGAATCTCAAATTGCGGAAAGACTTTGACAAGTTCAAGTAACGGCCCGCGCAGGCGTGCAGCTTCCACGAAAACAGCGGCCAGTCCGCAAAGGAATATCCATGCCCATGAGCCCCGTGCGGATGTTTTTGCAGCGCCGAACAGAAAACTCAATAGAACGCCCAGTGCGCCAATGAAGAGAAAAGCGGCGTCTTCAATTCCTGTCACACCCGCTTGTACTCCCGAAACAAGCGCGGCAGATGAGATGAACAGAAGAAAGATCGGTATAAACGAACGCACGGGTAAAAGGTTTCTCATTTTGACTTTCAACCAATGGTGCGCATGGGAACCGTCTCGCCCGTGGAAGTGGAACGCCAGGCCCAATTGACGGATTTCGGCGCGGCATCCTTTGGGAGTGTGATCACGCCATGTGGAATGATGTGGCAGTTGATCCCCTGGTTTTCAAAAAGCAAGGCGGTGTCTTGCGCGGAGGAATTTCCGCCAAAGGTGGAGGAATCGAAGAGCAGAACAGTTGGGACAACTCCGCGCTTCATCAACGGGACGAGAGACTTGAACCAGTTGATTTTTTCCGATGTAGTGATGACGATCAAACTGGCATGCCTGCCTAATTGTGCATGCATCTTTTCGAGCAGAACGGCAAGCGGGCGCGTGCCAGGCCTGGCGACGGCGAGAGAATGCATGATCTCCCAGCGCTGCCCTTCGCCTTTTTGCGGCATATGCCACGTCATATCCCGCCCATTGCTTACCAGCCCGACAGATTTTCGATTGCGTAAACCCATATCTGCAAGGGAGGCGGCGAGCGTGACGCTTTGCTCTTCGATGGAGTCCGGGCCTTTACCGAGCATATTTTTCTGGTCGAGGTCGAGCAATATCCACCATTTGCCTTCGGGCGCACTTTCCATCAAGCGCACGAACAGTTTGGTGGTACGCGCCGTGGTGGGCCAGTGGATCAAATGCATGCTGTCGCCGTGCAGGTATTCGCGCACGGTGGAAGCGTGGATCGTTTTTTGCGGGGCGTCCCTGCGCGGCTGCCCTTCGCCGTACGAACCGGATGGCGCAATCGGCAGCTCGGGCAGGGCGGCAATTCGGGGCAGGATCAGGATCGAGGTCCGTTGGGAGGCGGGGATGGCGACTTCGAAGATGCCGAACGGGTCGCCCGTCAAAATTTTCCCGTCTCCCAATGTAAAGAATCCCCGTTGATCGCAAAGCGCAGTGGCGCTCCATTGGTCGAAATACCCTGAACTGATGGAAGTATCCCGCCCTGCGTTGAAGTTTGGCAGGGTGGAATGGTCGATGAATTTGACTCGCGGTGCGGGGAGGAGGGATGTGTTGGATAAGGTGAGCCGCTCTTCCATTTGACCTCCGACCTGCACCCACCCGAGACGGCTTTCACGCTGGAGTCGAATATGCCTGCCAAGCATCCGCGCCCAAAGGTAGGCGCTGATGAGTATGCCGCTGAACGTGACGAGCAGGATCATCCAGGCGCGGGATGGTTCCATGAGTTGCAGGCCCAGCAGAAAGGCAATGACGATGGGAAAGGCCGGCTGACGGAGTTTTAAACGGGTCATGACGTGATTATATCTTTTGGTCGAAAACTTAAAAAATGATATCTGCAAATATTTTAAGAAAACTGCCCTCTTGTCAATGTTTTTGTAAAGTGCTACAATGCCGAACATCTTGACCATATATACGGGGATGCAGAGCTCAAACGCCCATATATGGCTCTGACAAATGTTCTAAAATTGGAGTTTATCCTCGGATGCGTTGTCCGTATTGCAAACATCACGATTCAAAAGTGCTGGATACCTCTCACGACAGTCATGGGGGTATTCGACGACGCCGCGAATGCCTGAAATGCCGCCAGCGCTTCAGCAGTTACGAGCGCCCAATCCTTGCCGTGCCGCTCATCATCAAACAGGATGGCATGCGGGAGGAGTTTGACCGCGAGAAAATGGCGCGCGGTATTCGTATTTCCTGTGCCAAACGCCCTGTTTCTGCGGCGGATATCGAGCGGATGATCGGGCAGGTCGAGGCGCAATTAACGAAACTCGGCAAGGCGGAGGTTTCCTCGCGCGTTGTCGGTGACCTGGTGATGAAAATATTGAAGGAGGTGGATCAGATCGCCTACATCCGTTATGCGATCGTGTATCTTGGTCTGGATGACCTTCAGTCCATCCGTAATGAAATAGATCATCTTCTCGAAGATTAATTCAAGGCAGAGACGCCCTTCAAGGGGGGAGTGTCTTTGCCTTTTTGTATCCATGTTAATCAAGTCATTCTGAGCGAAGCGAAGAATCCAGTTTGCAGGGCGGAGACCCTTCGCTGCACTGAGGTTGACAAAGAAAAACTTTACAGGAGAGTACACCATGGTAACCAAATCTGCTGAACCCAAAGCCAGGAACGGACTTCTGCCCACGCCTCCCATGCCAAAGGGACTGCCAAAGGCCCAGTTGACCGATAACGCGCGGCAGGTGCTGATGAAGCGTTACGTCCGCCGCGGCGATGACGGCAAGCCCGCCGAGACCGTCGAAGAGATGTTCTGGCGTGTGGCATATCATGTTGCCAAGGTGGAAGAGCAGTGGGGCGCGGACGTTCAGAGGCGCGCCGTCGAGTATTACCGCCTGCTTTCGAGCAAGAAGTTTTTCCCGAACTCTCCAACCTTTACCGGTGCGGGAACTCCGCTTGGGCAGCTGGCGGCTTGCTTTGTGCTTCCGATCACGGACGACATGGGCCGCGACAGCGCGGGCATCTTCCAAACCCTGCGCGATGCCGCGCTGATTCAGCAGACAGGCGGCGGCAATGGATTCTCCTTCTCACGCCTGCGCCCAAAGGGTGGATTTGTACAAAGCTCTGCAGGGCAGGCCACAGGACCCGTCGGCTTTCTGCGGGTGTACGACCATGCCTTCGGCGAGATCGCGCAGGGCGGAACGAGGCGCGGCGCGAACATGGCAGTCCTGCGGGTGGATCATCCCGATGTGGAAGACTTCATCACCTGCAAGATCAACGAGAACCACATCACCAACTTCAATATTTCCGTCGGCATCACGGATGCGTTCATGCAGGCTGTGAAGGACGACAAGGAATGGGAATTGCGCTTTCCCGACTTGATGGAAGTAAAGAAAAAGGGCTTCAAAGGCACGCTCGAACAAGCCGAAGAAACAGGCATCAAGATCAATTCCTACAGGAAGGTCAAGGCGCGCGATCTGTTCGAAAAGATCGTCAAGCAGGCGCATCACAACGGTGAACCCGGCGTACTCTTCCTGGATGCGGCGAACCGCAGCAACCCCGTGCCGCATTTGTATCCGTTGGAAGCGACCAACCCGTGCGGCGAGCAGTGGCTTGGACCGTACGAAAACTGCTGTCTTGGTTCGGTGAACTTGAACGAACACTGCGGCCCCGACGGAACGGTGGATTGGGAGACCTTGCGTCAAAGTGTTGTGCTTTCAACACGCTTCCTCGACGATGTGGTGGAAGCCAATGCGTATGTGCCTGCTGTGGCGCAGCTCAAGGAAGCCGCGCACCGCGCGCGCCGCATCGGGCTTGGCATCATGGGTCTCGCCGACCTGATGTATCACGTCGGCGTGCGGTACGGCTCGAAGGAAGGGCAGGAGTTCGGCGCGCAGATCATGGAGTTCGTCCGCTATCACGCCATGCTGACCAGCATCGAACTGGCGCAGGAGCGCGGACCCTTCCCCGCCATTCAAGGCTCGATCTACGACATGGACGACATGAAGTGGCAAGCGCCCAAATCGCTGGTCAAGTATGAGAATAACTGGAACAGGCCCGAGGTCAAGTGGGAGGCGGTGGTCAAGGGCATCAAGGAACACGGCATTCGCAACGCCGCGCAGACCACTGTCGCGCCGACCGGCACCATCGCGACTGTCGCGGGCTGTGAAGGCTATGGCTGCGAACCCGTCTTCGCGCTTGCCTACATCCGCCATGTCAACGACAACGGCAAAGACCTGACGCTCACCTATGCCAGCCCGCGCTTCGATGAGGCGTTGAAGAAACTCGGTTTGGGCGAAGAGAAGCGGCAGGAAATCGTCGAACAGGTGATGAGTGATGGCACGTGCCATCACATCGAAGAGATACCGCAAGCCGTGCGAGACACTTTCGTTGTATCGAGCGACATCACCGCCGAGGAACACGTCCGTATGCAGGGCGCATTGCAAGCCTTCGTGGATAACTCACTCTCGAAGACGGTCAACTTCCCCGAAGGCGCGACGGAGGACGACGTTGCAACCGCGTACATGCTGGCGTGGGAACTCGGATGCAACGGCATCACGGTGTACGTGACGGGTTCGCGCGAGAAGGTGGTGCTGGAGACGAAAGCCACTGCGGAGAAGAAGACGCCTCAACCCGCGCCGACGCCTGTTTCTGCTCCATCGGCATCTCCTGCGGCCTCCCCGGCGGGGATGATATGGCATGGGACCAAGAAGCCGCGCCCCAAGGCGTTGACCGGCAAGACCTTCAACATCGATACGCCTGTCGGTAAGACCTTCGTGACGATCAACGAGAACGGCGGCGACCAGCCCTTCGAGACCTTTGTCAATACTGCCAAGGCTGGGTCAGAGACGGCGGCGGTTTCCGAAGCGATTGGACGGTTGATTTCCTACATCCTCCGCATGGCGTCACCGGTTGCCCCGCTGGATAGGATGCGCGAAGTCGTCATTCAACTGATCGGCATCGGCGGCGGACGCTCGCTCGGGTTTGGTCCCAACCGCGTGCGTTCATTGCCCGACGGCATTGGTCAGGTGTTGGACCAGTATCTGCGTGAAAAGAACGGCATTCAGACCGAGGAGATCAAATCCAACGGCAACGGCGGCGGGCACACCATCGAAGAGGAAGCCGCCCTGAACAAGATGAAGATCGGCGACCTGTGCCCTGAATGCGGCGAAGCGGCGGTGGTGAACGAAGAAGGCTGTCGCAAGTGCTATGCCTGCGGGTATAGTGAGTGTTAGAACTCCCTCCCGGCCTCCCCATTTTTCAACGGATAATGGGGGAGGTGTCCCCCCAAAAAAAAGTGGAGATGGAACAGAATGATGGGAGATCGACCTGTTAGGCAGAAGGAAATTTTAAGATGTGCGTAGCAGACAATTTTTAGAATTAATGCTATAAAGTGGGGAACACAGATGAAACATCTGTGCTAAAACAGAAGGGTCTCAAGTGCGCTAACACTTGAGACCCAGTATAGGGCAGCGGTCGGTTTGCATCTCCTCGGCTGCTTGCATAGTTTACCCAAGATACACGTAGGTGTCAATTAAGAACTGACTTCTTTCTGTATTTTGATAGATAATTGCAAGTTGCTCCGCCTGCTGCCAATCCTCTGGGATTGGTATTTTTGTGTCTCAGAGATGGGCGGAGAGATTAGAGAATTTCTGCCGCTTAGATAAGGAGGTTTTTCTGGCAGATAGTGAAAAATGACCCTCTTGTAATTTGGACAGTCAACCTCTAAACCGAATATAAAGGAATAACAACATGACTAAAAAAACTTCTAACAACAATCGTATTGTTTACCGCCGCCCGACTGGCGAATGGGTGAACAAGAAGAACAATGCCGGAAAGGCATCCAGCGTGCATGAAACTCAACAAGAGGCTATTGATGCCGCTAGGGAAATGCTGAAGAATCAAGGTGGTGGTGAGTTGACCACAAAAGGCACGAACGGGCAAATCAGGAGCAAGGACACGATTGCGCCCGGAAACGACCCTGTTCCGCCTGTGGATAAAGAGAATTAGTATAAGGAGTTAAAAATGCCAATAAGAGTTTGGACTCACCTTTGCGATTACGCTACCGTAGACGTTAATGGCAAGGCAAGTATACTCGGGGAGTTTGACAGAATATTTTCCCAAGCCGTCCCTGCTAATCATCCCTTCTTCTTTGTAATATCAAAATGGAACGGGATGATTAACGAGAGTTTTTCCCATCAGGTGATAATTACATCGCCAACTAGGCAGGAAATTGCGGTTGGTTCTGAAAATAGAGTTGTTCTTCGAGATACAAACAACGGTGGTAGTAACCATATTACAGTTGATGGATTCTTAATGACAAATTTCCCAGAGTACGGAGAATATGCCATTGAGATTTTGCTAAATGGAAACCCTGTTCACATATTGCCCCTACATCTCGTAAAATCACCCAACAACATAATAAGATAATCAAGATGATAAATGAAGAGGCAGAAAACCTTAAAGTAACTGCCTCTTCGAAGCCCTTTCTAAATTCCCTCTGCCGTCTGTGATGGATTTCCAGGCGATCAATTCTTCGCCCGGGCGGGCAGATATTTTTGCAGGTCATACATCATAAAGATCAGCAGGAACATCTCGGCGACCTTGGCGTAATAGCCCAGCGCGGCGGTGCTTTCGAACTTGAAGGTCTTGTCGCCGAGGATGATCCATAGAAGAATGGTAAGCAGGGTGTAGCCGATGATCGTCCAGTAGACGATGCGGCGTCTTGTCATAAAGAAAGGGATGGGCAGAAAATACGCCCCCAGCAATGCCAATGACCCAAAGCCGTTCAAAACGATCGGGTCGAAAAGTCCGAAGTATGGATAGCACAGGATGTGGAAAGCTGCAGTGGAAAGACTGCACACGATGACCCCGTAATGCCAGTAGGAAAGTCTCATAATAAAGCTCCGTTTCTCTGGTTTTTGTGTAGACGCAGGTTGCCGGTTGTTTATTACGGGTTTTGCCTGCTCCCCGGCTGGCTGTGCGCCTGAGTTGCCGCTCGCAGGTTTGATCAAGCAGGGAGGCGGGGGAGGCAAAGATGCCCCGTCTTTTTCCAAAAAATGAACCGTCATTTTCTCGAAGATGAACCGTCATCTTTCCAAAGATGAACCGTCATTTTTTTTTGCGGATAGCCGTACTTTGGGAGAAAAAAACAGGGACGGGCAATTTGTTGCCCGTCCCTGTTTGCGAGGCGGGATCAACCTTTTGTGAAATCTATCGCATCCAAAGCCTTCTTGAAGAGCTTTCCGGGGCTGAAACGCGGTTTGACCGAGGTGATGTTTTCGGCGCGGACATCGGCTTCGCTTTCGGAGCCTGCCGCCTCGATCCTCAGCCAGAAATTGCCGAAATCTCCCAACTCCACGATGTTTCCCTTCGCCAGTTCGCGCGGGATGATGCTCAGGAAGATTTCGAGCGCACCCATCAAGTCCGCAGGGCTCAGCGTTGATTCCTGCGCGGCTTGCGCTGCCAACTCGCGGGTGGTCACCCGTCCGCTCGACTGTATGGAAGGGTAGAACTTCTTGGGGGCGCTTGGGTTGCCGGGGTTGCCTCGTTCCACTACATTGAATTTGACGCTCATCAGATTTGCCTCCTATGGGGTGGTGGTTATCAGGAGGACATCCGTATCCCCCTGCTCGACTTGCATTGTATGGAGGAATTCATGGGCTGTCACTAGGAAATTTGGGGGAAATTTCAACAACCCCTCTATGATTTGTGTTAATATGGTTTTGACAGGGTGTCGCTTTTTTTTAATGGAAAGGAGAATTTTAGAAATGAAAAAATACCTTTTGCCCTCCCTTGTCACTGTCATGTTGTTGATCGCCCTCCTCATCGCATCCCCTGCGGGCGCAAAACCCGATCCCTTCATCGGTGTTTGGACGTCCGTGGATATTGACGGCAGCAATCAAACTCTCACCATCGGCGGCGGAGGCGGCGGGACCCGTCACGTCCGCTATTACGACGATGGCGCCACAGTCTGCGGACTGGACCCCGATACCGGCGATTTTCTGTCCGCCGCATCTGCCCGCGGCACGCTCTCGGCTTCGGGGAACACGCTTTCAGGTTACCTCGACTTGTACTGCCAAACCTCGCCTCCCTCCTTAAACGGAAATTACCTGTTTACATACACCTACGACCCTGCCGCCGATACCCTGACAGACTGGCTGGGGGTCGTCTGGTCCCGCCGTTGATCATTCGTTTTACAGTTGGCGCCCTGTCTGCAATCTGACAGCCGTCGAGAACGGCTGTCAGATTTTTTGATTTTGCGGATTCATGCTGTGCTATACTTTCCGAAATTATTCGGGTTAACATGCGTTACCTTACAATATGTCGCCTTGAGCGGCGCTTCGCGCCACGAAGGATCTCTGGGATAATCGTAGAGATGCTTCGCTTCGCTCAGCATGACATAATACCCTGTCAATCAATTAAGGTTACTCAGAATAAAGCAGTTCTCTTGCAAAAATCGTCAGTAGGTCCGGTTTTCAGCCTGATGCCCTTCTGAAAATTGATACAGGGCGGGTTGAAAACCCGCCCTACAAATACTTATGCAAGTGGTCTGGTTAAAGAAAGAGAGCGTCTCATGAAAACTTTATCGATGTATTGGTCGGTGCTGGCCGGGGCGATTTCCGTCATCTGGCAGATTGCTTCATATTACTTTCGTTTCGGGCAGTTGAATCCGCACGCCCCTTTCACAGATTACGTGTTGTTCTTTCTCGCCGGGCTTCTGGGCGGATCGATTTTGGTTTACTTTTTCAATCGTCAGGAATCGAACAAGGCGCGTTGGAGCGTGCTGATCGCTTTCGTGTTGGCGTTTCCCGCCGCGATGTTCTTCATGCTCGGCGGCGGGCTGCTTGGTTTCATCGGCATACTGCTCTTCCCCCAAATCCCTTTCGCGCTTATCACATGGTTTGGCTCGCTGGCGGGCAAATTCCTTTCACGCGCCAAAGGATAGAACTCAGCTCCCGGCGGAGCCAAAGCGCAGTTTGAACTCGTGCGCCACCGTTTCCCCGGCGGCTTCCACCAGTTTGCCGACGATGGGGTTGACGATCAACCCGGTCACTGTGCCGGCCAGAGCGGGGATATTCTTCACGAACCAATCCTTGACGTGTTCCATCGTGGAGACGTTCGGCTCTTCCGCCGTGATGGCTTGCTCCAATTCGGACGCCTTCTCCAGCGCCTCGTCCTTTTGCTCCTCCGGCGCCTCCCCCCTGACCTTTTGCCTGAATTCCGCGATCAGAGCGGAGAACAACGCCCGATCCTCTTCGCTCAAAGCGGACATGCCCTTTGAGATGTTCTGTGTCTGTTTAATGTTCGAGCCTACTGCCACCTGTCCGCCGACGTTTCCCGTCAAATTGACTTCGATGGAGCCTTGCGCGGGAGTCCGTTTGGGTTTTGTTTTGGGAGCCATTTCCATCATCCTTTCGTCACTGGCAGACCTTTATCCCTGAAATATCCTGATATTTCTCCACGGGATTCGGCTGACCGTTCTTCAGCCAGCATTGGTTGATATAGGTATCGTATGTAAATGCCTTGCAGGCGGAGTCTTGCAGGCACATTTGCTGGCACTTCGAGGCGGTAATGGCGACACTGTCTATGCCGCCGGTGTGGGTGCCGCTCCAATAATCCATGCCGGGGCGGTCGGTGAATTCCTCCCAGGTCATGTAAGTGCTGGTGCAGGTAACCGGAAGCGGCTCAGGCGAAATGATGCTGACCGGTCCGCTCGGCGGGTTTTCGGCGGGCGGCACATATTCGGGCGGCGCGACGGGTTGCACGTACACAGGCGGTTCGTCGCCTGCGCCGGTCACTTCGATGTTGTCAATTTGCGCGCTGGAATTATCCAGCGTTTCAAAGGCAATTGTGCCGCTTGAGATGTAATTCTCGTCCACATATTCGATCACCATTTCATCGTCCATATAAATTCGGAGGTGTCCGCCCCAGCCATAAATTTCAACGGCATGCCAACTGTTCCGCTGTATGTAGAAACTCTGGTAGTCAAGCGGGGTGAACCTGTCGTTGTTCTGCCGGCTGAGGCTGACGCCGTTTTCGTCAACTCCGATGAAATATCTGTAAAACCCGTTGTTCCCGGAGGAGAGACGGTAGTTCAAATGGATGGTCCCTGAAATGATGTTCAAGTGGTAGTTAACGCGGTAGTCGCTCCATTCGTGATCGTTCAATATGGCAAAGCGATGCCCTTTGCCGTTGAGTACGTCATTTTGGATGGACCAACCCGATTCGAGCTCCCAGAACTGCGCCTTGCCGTCGTCGAAATCTTCGCAGTACCAAATCCCTGCGCGGCACGGAGGCAGGGTGGGCGAAGGCGTGATTGTCTTTGTTGGAGTCCGAGTTGGCGCTTTGGTTGAAGGAGCGGCGGGTTTTGCCTTTGTAGTGGCGGCAGGTATGGGTTGTGCTGGTTCCACCGGTCCGGGTGGGAACAAATCCGGAATGATTCGGATAGCGATGAACACAGTCACCGATATCGCAACGAGCACGAGGAAAGTTTTCAGCACAGGAGAGGCGCCGCCTTTTGAACCAGGCTTGGGTCCAGAACGAGGCGTTTCGCGCGGCGGGGCAGGCGGAGCAACGATCAGGTTCAGGTTGTGGCGGGTCACGGCGGCTCCGGCTTTGTCGTTCAGCGCTTCGCGTATCTTCAAGGCTTGTGTGAGGAATTGCCGCGAAGGATCGAGGTTGTTGATGCAGAGTTCGCGCGTGCCGAGTTGATGAAGCGCCCAGCCTTGCGCGGCGCGGTTGCCGATGGCTTCCGCCGCTTTCAGGATCATCTCCAAGACTCTCATCCAGGCAGACCACCGCTTGCCGAGGATAAGCGCTTTTTCGATGCCTCTTCCAATGGCGATCACATCGTCCCAACGATGATCGCGGTTGGATTTTTCGAGCAGGTTGAGCAGGACGTTGAGCGCATCTGTCACATCGGGCAGGGGCGGGTTTTGTTTGATCCAGCCGATGAAGTAAGTTCGGAGCCGCTCCTCCCAATCGCTGATATCCATGGTTCGTTCGACCGTCAACGCAAATGTTCCCGTCAGGTTGTAGGCGGGGCTGTGCGCCTGTATCAGCTTGAGATCGAGCAATTCCCGAATCGCATCTTCCACCTTCGGTTCCGGAATCATCTTTATTAAATGATGCGCGGGCATGGGCGCGTTCCCTGCGGCAGTCAAAAGGCTGATGACCTGGCGTTGCGGACGCGTTAATTTTGCGAGGGTATTCTTAACGAACGTCTCTTCGGACTCATCCGTGATACCGGTGAATGGGTGCTCGTGAAGCGCCAGCGCCGCTCCTTGCAGGATGTAAAGCGGATGTCCGCCCACTGCCCGGCAAAAGTTCTGCGCGGCGGTTCGTTCCTTCCCATCGAGCGGACGCCTCAATTCGCGCTCGAACAGGGTGACTGAATCTTCGAGTGATAACCCGCCCAGTTCGATGCAGTATCCCTCTCCCCATAAACAGCGTTCCGTTGAAGCGAAGATGAAGGAACATTGTGGCGCGCTGTTGACGAGTTCTGCGGCATCACTGTAATTGAGAACGAGGTCGTCCAGCAGGATCAAGGCTTTCAGTTCTTGCAGCAGGCGGCGTAATTCGGCTTCTGTGGGCTTGGCGCGGCTGTCGCTTTCATGGAAGGCTTCGAAGATATATTGGCGCAAATCGTCGAGCGCATATCCCCGCGCTGAAAGATAGACAATCCCGTCGGGAAAACTATCCCCCGGAGATTGATACGCCAGTCGGCGCAGGAGGGCAGTCTTGCCGATTCCTCCCTCCCCGAAAACGGACACCGATTCTGAAACCGCCAGCGCCCCCACTGCGGTAATTTGTTCCTGTTCCCGGTCAATGAACCCGGGCAGGTCGCGCGGACGCAGATGCACAGGCTTTGTCCGTTTGGCAAAGACCGGTTTCTTTTCCGGCGCAATGATGTTGACGATTCCGCCGTGAATTTCCCCGATCTGCAAAATATTGTTCCCGATGGCGATCTGCCCGCTGACATCGCCTTGAATCTTCACGTTTACCCTTTCGGGCGTGATTTGTCGACTCATGGTTCGGCTTCCTCCTGTCCTTTGAAATGCCGAACATAACCAGTTATGTTTTGTGAACCATGAACTTCTAAAGGAATTTGTCCCGCAGTGTGTCCCCATACTATGATTTTATTGTAGTACTCGCATCCATGAAATTCAATAAGCAGTTTTCTGCAAGTTGATAACAAAGAGACCCGACGTTTGCCGGGTCTCTTTGTTTATTGTGGGTTAGGGGAAATTATAGTTCGCTTGCGTGGCGTCGCCGTCTCCATCCCAGATCATGGCATGGATGTCGAACACATTCGGAGGGTCCACGCCTTGAAGTGAGAAATCGGCAAACCAATATCCGTCAGTGTCCGATGTGACTACCATCCAGAAGTCGCCGCCGGGTTGATGCACGCCGACACCCACTTCACGCAGGGGAGGTGCGATTCCCGATACGATAGTGGCGTCATGATCGAACCCATCCACTGAGAGCGGTTCAACCTGCAGGAGTTCAGCCGCTGAACCATCGGTGACGATCACGTACATGGATGGCATCAAATCAAAAGGCGCCCAGTCGCTGAACCAAACTGTTCCAACAGTGGGGTCTGACGGCTCCGGCACGGCAATTTGGGTCATCATCAACAAATAACCATCATCGGGGTCAGTGTTGTCATCAACGTACATTGTGATTTCGCCGTCAACTTCCCAGCCGATACTGAATATCCATTCGTGGTCGGGCTGGGCAATGATGGTAATGGGCTGATCTTCGCTCGCCATATTGAGATTGAAATTTACATCCGTGGAGCCGACCGCGATGTTGAATTGTGTTTGCTCTTCGAAAGGATGCTCCCCGCAGAAATCGCGTCCAGCAACGATGTTGTGCGATGTCCCGTAGGGAAGTTCTTGCAGGGTATAGTAGCCATCCTCGTCGGTGCAATAGCGGTAGCCGCCTTCTTCAGTGTCCACTCCAATGCCGTCCAGCGGATTGCCATCGGCGTCATATACGTGTCCGGAGATCGCGCCGACGTGATAGAAGTTCAGGTCGCTTCCTTGTTTGTCCATCCGCAGGAATTCAGAGGAATCGTAGGTCATGCATTCGTGACCTGTCCCAGCAGATTGAGGATTTGGCTGGCTAAAGGCGAAAACGCCGACTTCATAGACACCGTCCTGAAATTCGCCGAGGGCAATGCCAAAGTCGGTTCCGTCAGGTGAGCCCGGCGAGCCTGGCTCGAACGTGTTCCATGGAATCACATGATTGGGGCTGGCAATCCCTGCCGAGCCGTAGTCGCTATCACCGGGCCAATTGAAGGGCGAAATACCGATCTGATAGTAACCGATCTGGGGATCGCCGCCGGTTTCGAACTCACCCGGAACATCCGGCACTGCATCCCATGCCAGAAGGACGTTCTCTTCAAGGTTATATGCGCCATTGATGTTGACCGGCGCGCCCTGATTGCACACGTACCAGATGTCAGTGGATTCGGTGCCCGGGATGGGGTCGCCAAATATATCCAGCAGAGTGAAGCGATACGTCCCGCCCATTTGCGGCATTCCTTCAAAGTGAAGCAGGTAGCGGAAGCGTCCTACAAAGTCAACATCGGGGCTGAAGATGTCGGTATATTCCTGCACTATGGTTTGAGTGCCGTCGGGCGCTTCGACCAGCATTCCCGACGAGACGATCACGGTATGACCTTCGTAGAGAGTCCAGTACCCCGGATTGTCGCCGTTCAAATCGCGGTGGGCATAAAGATCACCGTCGAAACCCAATCCATAATCCCGAATGCTGGGGCACTTTGTTACGCGCCGGTCATGATGGACTCCGTGCCATTCTCCTGCGTCAAACCCCGTTATCAATGTTCCACTGGCTTCATCATCCTTCACGCTTTCTCCATTCATCGAAGCCGTGCCGTTGAAGCGGATCAGGAAAGGCTCTCCATATTCCCCCGGCGGAACGATGGTGCTGTATATCGTGAATTCGTAGGAACTAGTTTCAGGGTCGTGTGTTGCCCTGAGGGAAAGCGGCATGATCGCATTTGTATCCGGCGAGCGCATGCACCCTGCGGCATAGTATGTGTTTGGAAGAGTGAGGCTTGTCCTCATCTCATTTATATACAGGATCAAGGGAGGCTGGGGATCGCCGTCATTGAACGTCCACTCGAAGTCCCACCTTCCACGAAAATCGTCCACGCCATTGTCCGCCGCCGCGACGGGTGTCGGCATGAGAACTGCAAGGGCCAGAGCCATGCAGGTAGCGAAATTTAATACTTTCATTTCTCTCTCCTTAAGAGAGTATTCGAAGAATGCTTTTTCAAACGCTCTCAACGACTTAAACAAAAATACCCATCATCGGTAAACGTAACAGCACCACCTCCTTCTCGTTTTAATTTTGGAGTACATTTCTAAGGTGAATTACTGATAAAAATTCCCCAACCTTAAATCATTGTATAACTTTCTGATTTTGGATTCAAGACTTTGTTTTCGACGAATCAAAAAGCGGATGCAATTCTGCATCCGCTTGAAAACGGATTTTATGTTTTAAGGAAGGCGGCTTTGTCTGTTTCGAAAGCGGTTTTTGCGGATTCCACATCACCGTTGACTGGCACAGTGACGATTAATGTGACATTGTCAAGCGCGTCACCCTGGACCCGATACTTGCAACTGCTTACATTGAACGTGGCGCCGCCTTGAATCGGATGCTCTGGATCCATGATCGGCTGCCCAAGGATGGCTTCCGCGTCTGCTTTAGTGAGAAGGGCGCAGGCATCCAGGCCTGTTTTTTCAATGGGAGCAGAATCGGATCCCACTTCTGTTGCAGGAACCTGCGGCTGATCCGCCTCGACTGTAGACGTTGCAGGCGCGCCGCACGCGGAGAGTACAAACAGCATGATGAACAGGGATAACGAAAAAACACGGACATTGATTTCATAAGCGTTCCTTTTTGAGTCCTTATTTCAAAGCGGCGAGATGATAGCACCCGCCCCTTCCTCCTGCAATAGTACAAAATTCCCGTTTAATTTGCTTTTCCGACGTCGTGCGTTGTACAATAATGTTGGAGGAACGTTTAGTCGAAAGGAGTCCGCCATGAACGATCAACAACTCGATTCCTTGCTGGAAAAAGTCCAGGCCGAACTTCAGCGCGTGGATCATGTGGATCAAGACGAGCGCAGACTGCTGGAAGAATTGGATCAGGACATCCGCTCTCTTTTGCAGAAAAAATATCCAGAAACTTCGCCCATTGTCGAGCGGATGAGCAAAGCCATCGAACGATTCGAAGTCAAGTATCCCGTGTTTACCCGGATGCTTTCGGATATTTCCGCCATTTTGAGCAACGCTGGCATATGAAAAAGGCTCCCCAATTGGGGAGCCTTTTTGAACTGAAGTCTTATTGCGTTTGATCTGCAAACTGCCACCAATAAAAAGTGAGGAAAAGCCCAACCAGGCTCGCAGCCGTTAAGCTGACGTAACTGTGGATGCCTAGCATTTCAACGCGCGGACCCACGGCCCCGCTGAACAGTGCTGGGACCGACCAGGGAAGCCAGTCCCCCCAACCCATTACTGCCGCGATTTGTGCGATTGCCACCGTCAATACAGTCCAGCCGAAGGGCGGCAGGTAGCCCTTTCCAATGCTGGCGATGAATGCCACAAAAGGCAGGAGCATAATTGTCAATATAGCCGCGCCGATCACGTCCCCAAATGCGGATCGAAGCAATTCCATGGACCAGCCGGGAATGTTTACCAGATACCCCACAACAAGCCCGATCCCAAAAATAAACAAACTCAATGCGAAAGCCCATAAGGCGATCACAACGAATTTCGCTGCGATGATGTTTCTCCGCGGTGTGGGTAATGCCAGCAGTTCTTTTGCGGTCCGGTCGGAGAATTCCTGTCCGAACACCCAGGCCGTGATGATTGCGAACAGGATCGCGCCGCCAACGGCAACCGCCTGTGCCAATATATTGAAAAAGGTAGCCCAGTCTGCGGTGCCAGCCATTAATTGCGCTTTGGTGCTGATCAGCCCCATGTTCTTTGCCCCTTCCGGATCTTTAAGGATGATCATGAACAGCCCGCCGACCAGGGGTGCGATCGAGAACCCAAACGCGGCGAAAATCGGCACTTTCGAGCGGCGGAATTTCAAGGTCTCCGCCCAAAAAGCGGATGTAAAGTTTTTCATGGTTATCTCTTTCTGTCACTTCGTTAATCTCAAAAAATACTCTTCCAGGTTCTCCTGCTCCACGGCAAGATGGGTAGGCGGAGCGCCCGACTGCACCAAAAGCGTTGCAACCACCTCCGGCGCTTTCACGGCGCGGGCATCCTTGATGGTTATGCGTCCGTTTGCCGAAACTGCTTCAAAATCACTCAGGGCTTTCATCGCTTTTTCGATGTTTCTGGTTTCTATCACCAGTTGCTTTGCGCGCAATTCCTCCACGCGCGCGGCATCCAATTCCTCGATCATTTCGCCTTTGTGGATGATCCCGATTCGGTCTGCGAGCAAATTCACCTCGGCGAGGATATGGCTGGACATGAAGACTGTTGTGCCGTGCTCGCGTGCAAGCGAAAGCAGTAACGAACGGACTTCTACGATGCCGGCGGGGTCGAGTGCATTGCCGGGTTCATCCAAAATCAATAACTCAGGCTGGTGCAATAACGCGCGCGCAAGCCCAAGGCGTTGAAAATTGCCGCTCGAAAGCGTGCCAGCCTTACGGTCCGCGTAGGAGGCGATGGAAAGTTTTTCCATCACGTCGACCACGCATTTTGGATTCTGAATCTCATGCAGTCTTCGCCCGATCTCCAGATTTTCCCGAACGGTCAGATCGGGATACGCGGATGGACTCTCGACCAGATGACCGACCCTCTCCCACGGCCCGCTTCCACCTGGACTTATGATTTGATCCAGCACTTTGACCTTTCCCTCGCTTGGGCGGATCATTCCCAACAAGGTACGGATAGCAGTTGTCTTCCCCGCTCCATTGAGACCGAGAAATCCATAGATCTCGCCGCGCCTCACGCTTAAATTCACTTTGCGCAGCGCGCTGACTTTTCCGTAATTTTTCGATAAATTATTCGTTTCGATAATGTAGTTCATTCCTTCTTCTTTCTTTTGGTTGAGTCGCAGTTATTCTCCAACAATATATCCGGCTACCAAGCCTATCATCACATCCATGGTTTCCTGGTATGCTGATGCGCCGATGTCTTCGCGATGCAAGCCGATGAAAAACAAACTCTTTATCAAATTGCTGACCATGCGCGGCTCGGCTTTTACTGGAATGCCCTCGCTCTGCATTTTTTCCAGCAGCTGCCTGGAAAATTCTTCGTCGTTGCTGGCATGTTGCATGACCCGTTCGGCAGGGATTTTTCGCACGAGATAATCGAACTCGGACTTGCCGAAACCCTTCAGAAGGGGGTAGGCATCCCATGTGAGCAGGAAGCCTGCCAGCATGTCTCGAACGTTTTTCCTTGCGCCAGAGTTTGAATGAGCGGCGAAATCAAGAATTGCGGTTTGTATTTCATCTTCGATTTGTTCCAAAATTTCGAGGAACAACTCCTCTTTCGAATCAAAGAACAAATAAAATGCCCCTTTCGAAATACCGACAGCTTCGGTGATCTCGTCCACACTGGTCTTTTTAAGTCCGTGTTTCTCGAAAAGTTTGCTGCCTTTTTCCCGCATTTGGGCGCGGATGATTTCTTTTTCCTGTTCTGTAAAAGCTTTAGGCATGTCAATCCATTATGTGACTATTTATACAAAAATAGTCACATAATGGATTATAATCACTTTGGATCGCCTGTCAAGGCTTATTTTGGGCGTGTGCTGTCCGAATTTCTTCTCGTAATTGCTAACAAATCTTTACATAAACTTTATATCCCGGTTGTACACTGCAAATGTAAAACAAGGATATTGTCACTCAATGAAAGGAGACAAGCATGAAAAAGACAGTTTTAATCATAGCGTTGATCGTGGCGGCTCTCGTTGTAGCAGGAGTTGGAGTTGCTTATGCTCAGGACGAAACTCCTCCGTTTGGCGGGCACGGCCCTATGATGGGCAACGATCAGGGTCCAATGCACACTTTTATGGTGGTTGAGTTTGCCAGGAAACTAGATTTGAACGTGAATGATATTAACACCCGGCTTGCTGCTGGCGAAACCATGTATGACATCGCCATCTCTGCGGGCGTGAAAGCCGAGGATTTCCCCGCGATCATGCAGGAAGTCCGTGCAAACGCGCTGGATGCGGCGGTAAAAGCCAATGTCATCACGCAGGAGCAGGCGGATTGGATGAAGTCTCGCGGCTTTGGCCGCGGCGGCAGGGGCTACGGCAATGGTGACTGCACAGGGTTGGGGTATGGTCAGAACGGTGCCCGAGGCGGCCACGGACCGGGAATGATGGGACGCGGCTGGCTGAATCAACCTGCCACTCCGTAAATTCCAAACGTGTATAACAAAAACAGACGGGCTTCAAGCCCGTCTGTTTTTGTTATGGATCAGAGTGGTTTTTTTGATCAGGCGAGTTCAAGCAGTTTGTTGATGGCTGGAGCGACGTCCGTCAGGTTCGCGGCTTGACCGAAGGCGCTTCGATATTCATGTTCCCCAAAGAGCAACAATGGCACATGTGCATCAGTGTGTTTGCGGGTCGAGAGGTCTTCCATATTGCCGTGGTCGGAAGTGAGCAGGATGAGACCGTCTTCGCTGCGCCATTCTGTAAGGATGCCTTTCAGTACGCCATCAATCGTTTCGAGTTGGCGTATAGCCCAGTCCATGTCCTGTTTGTGACCAGCATAGTCGCTTGCCCAGTATTCGAAGAAGGAGAGATCGAAGCTTCTGGCAAGATCTGCCAGACGGATTCCCGCTTCCTCCGGTGTAAATGTTGGCGCATCAGGAAAGCCGAGGAATTCGCGCCAGCCTTCGCCTGTAAAGTCGGCAGAGAGAGCGCGCCCGGCAAAATAATCTTCGTGGGTGAAGAGGGGAATGCCCGCGTTGGTCAATGCGAGCGGAATGGAGGAATACAGTCGTTTGCCCGAATCGATGCCGTCGAAGTAGCGCGGAGGATAGGCATTGAGCAATGCGGTCTTTTTATTTGCATTTACCACTTTGGAAAAGATGGTAGCCCCATTAAGATATTCTGCAACTTCGGGATTTGGTTTTGGCCCATAGTGGTACCCAAGTTCTGCTGGGATATTGATGCCCGTCAACAAGACGGCTTGCCCAGTTGCGGATTGGGGCAAGCCTATTACACCGAGGTTGGGATTTATAGCAAGGAGTGAAATCTGCTCGCTTTCAAACGGCGCGGCAGACCTGGTCAGCGCCCTTCCACCGAGAAGGGATCGGAGATAGGGCATATTTGCCAGGGCGAACGGATTGATCTCGGGATTATCTTCGCCGAGGCCGATGCCATCAAGGAAGAGGAAAAGGATTTTCATTTGGCTTGGAATAAGAACCATGCCGACGGACGTTCGCGTTTATCGAAACCGTCTTTGCGAGAGATGAGGGTCAGGTTATGGTGTTGGATCAAGTCAAGGTCGGAATCTGCAAGCCCGGGTCCGGTCTGAGGCGGGTTTTGTTTGAAGAATCCATAGAAGAGCCAAAATCCGTTCGGGGCGAGGATGCGGGTCAGTTGAGTCAGGTAATCCGCTTTGTTTTCGATTCCGTGAAAACAGCCGATGTCGAGCGCGAGATCATATTGACCATGTACGTTCTTCATTTGTGTGGCATCGTCGGTGAAGACGCGCGCTTGCACTTGCGCCTGCCCGATTTTTCGCTTTGCGATGTTGACGGCGCGCGAAGCAAAATCAAAACCTTCGACCTCCCATCCGGCGGTAGCCAATGTGATGATATTTGTACCGGTTCCGCAGCCGATATCGAGTGCGCGCCCGGCGGGATGGCTGGCGATGAAATCGTAGAGTTCGGGCGGGCTGATGCCGCTGTCCCATGGCGATTGACGCAATATATAGGAAAGATTGAATTTTATGCGGCGGGGAATTTTCATTCGAGAGAGTCGCGCACTTTTTGCGGGTCGAATTCGCCGACCATGCGCCAGAGTTCGTTGCCCTGCGCGTCGAAGAATATGAAGGTGGGCGTAAATTCAAAATAATAAACAGGCGCGAGTTCCATGCCGACTTCCTCCTGAATATTTAGGCGGACGATGTGGAGTCTTTTGCCGATGCTGATTTCGTTTTCCAATTCTTGTTCGAGCTCGTCCACGACGGGCTTTATCGCTACACAGCCAATTCAGTAGGGGGACTGGAATTCGAGCAAAACAGGCGTGCCTGCGCCGATGAGTTCCTGCACCTTTTGGGCATCATCCATGAGCGGAGTCTGCCGTGGGTGGAGGATGCTCCAGGCGGTGATCAAACCAGCCACGATGACGCCAAAGGCGAGATAGTCGCTTAGTTTCGGCTTGTTGGTCAGCAATATGAGTCCGGCGACCAGCGCAAACAAGACTGCGATGGTGACGAAGGAGTATTGATTGACAAGCAGATTCAATAAAGCCTCACCGAAAAGTGGTCTTAAATGTCATGTTCAATCCATGACGCTTCACACTTTGACAATTCATTTGAGTTCTTTTACAATCCTGCAACGCTTTACATCCTACTTTTACAGGAAGGGCTTTTTCCGATGAAAGAGTATACCACCGAGTTTCTTCGCAACATTGCGCTGGTTTCACATGGAGGCGCGGGCAAGACGATGCTGGCGGAAGCGTTTCTTCATGTCACGGGGGCAACCACCCGCCTGGGGAAAGTGGAGGATGGGACGACGATTTCCGATTATGACGAAGAGGAACAACGCCGAAAGATCTCCATCTATACGAGCGTAATCCCGATAGAGCACCGCGATCACAAGATAAACATACTTGACGCGCCAGGCTACACCGACTTTGTAGGCGAGATGGTCTCCGCCCTGAGTGTGGCTGATGGCGCGATTATTTTAGTGGATGCCGTTGCAGGCATCGAAGTGGGCACGGAAATCGCCTGGCGTTATGCCGATCAGTTCAACCTGCCGCGCTTCATTGTCATCAATAAGATGGACCGCGATAACGCCGATTTCGAAAAGACATACGCTGCTGTCGATGAATTTGTCAAACTGAATGGAAAGCGCGCCATCAAGGTCCACTTGCCGATCGGCGAAAAACATGAATTCAAGGGCGTGGTGGACATCATCGGCATGAAATCCTATATGGGCGATGGTAAAACCACTGCCGAGATACCGGCTGACTTAAAGGAAGCGGCAGATAAAGCCCACTTCGAACTTGTGGAAGCGGCCGCCGAAGGGGAGGACGAGTTAATGGAAAAATACCTCGAGAACGGCTCACTCTCCGACGAGGAGATGGTGCGCGGACTTGAGGATGTCGTCTACGCTGGAACCTTTGTCCCTGTATTCTGCGCCGCTGGCGCGCACGAAGTTGGCGCAACCGCCCTCTTGAACGACATCATCGACCTGATGCCCTCGCCGCTCCATGCCCCCAAGCGCGCAGCGCAAGGAAAGAGCGGCGAGGAGGATTTAAAACCATCCGATACCGAGCCGCTTGCAGCATATGTGTGGAAGACCACAGCCGATCCATTTGTCGGCAAGATGACCTACTTCCGCATCTTCTCCGGTTCGATTCAAGCGGATGCGCACGTATGGAATCAGAACAAGAGCGCGGATGAGCGCATGTCCGGTTTGCATTTTCAGCGCGGCAAGGAGGCGATCCCCACAAAACTTGTCCATGCCGGAGATATTGCATCGGTCTCGAAACTGAATGCGACGGCCACAGGCGATACGTTTTGCGACAAAGGACATCAGTTGACCGTTCCGACCCCGAAATTCCCTGCCGCGTTGTATCGTGTGGCGGTTGCTCCCAAAACACAGGCAGATGCCGCGAAAATCTCCACAACATTGACCCGTTTATGCGAAGAGGATATGACCCTCTCCTGGCAGAATGATCCCGTAACGCACGAAACGGTTCTTCAGGGCATGGGCGATCAGCATATTGACGTGGCTATCCATCGCGCCCAGACCAAATTCCAAGTGGGCTTGGTCACACACGAACCGAAGATTCCCTATCGCGAGGGCATCACGAAAAAAGCTTCCGGGCAATATCGCCATAAAAAGCAATCCGGCGGAGCGGGGCAATTTGGAGAAGTGCATCTTCGTATCGAGCCTTTACCCGACACGGACTTTGAGTTTACCGATGAACTGGTGGGCATGAACCTCTCCCGCTCGTATCTGCCACCCATAGAGAAGAGCATCCGCGCTACCATGGAAAAGGGCGCTTTTGCAGGCTACCCCATGAGCAATGTGAAAGTCATCGTGTACGACGGCAAGGAACACGAAGTGGATTCAAAGCCGGTGGCATTCGAGATCGCCGGTCGCGAAGCCTTCAAACTCGCCGTGCAGGATGCGGGTCCCGTGCTTTTCGAACCCATCATGAATGTCCGCATCACCTGCCCGGACGCTCACATGGGCGACGTGATGAGTGACCTCAATGCCCGCCGCGGGCGCGTGCAGGGGACCGAAGCCGAGCACGGCAATACGGTCATCATTGCTCATGTACCTATGGCAGAAATGCTAAAGTACACCACGCAGATCCGCTCGTTAACCGGAGGCCGCGGCTACTTCACCATGGAATTCGATCACTACGAAATGGTGCCGGCGCATATCACAGGTCCGATCATTGAGGCGCACAAGAAGGAGTTGGAAGCGAAGAAGGAAGAATAATCGCCTGGATCAAATAGTCAATACACAGTCCCGAGGTTATCCGGCTTCGGGACTGTTCGTTTATAAGATCACTTCGGCGAGAACAGAATGTCTTCGACGGGCGTTTTCATTTGCACACGCCTGCCGCTGAATTTCATCAGATCGGCAAGTGATTTTTTCTTTGTGCCGTCCCACAGGACGAGGTTATCCCTTTGTTTTGCCATATACTCTTCAAGCTGGCTGAGTTCCGAATATCTGTCGAAGAAGCCTACCAGGCGGCGGAACAGTTTTGGCAGAAGCAGGACATCCTCCTGAATGGTGCGGATATCCCAAAGTGTGAAATTCGATGTGCGGTCGATGGACCACAACCCGCGTTTGGTCTTTCGGGCGCGAGCCACCACCGCGCGGATTTTTTCCGCGAGCGTTCGGTCGGTGGTGGTGTAAAAAGTGGGATAAACCAATCCTTCGCGCGCGAGTTGAAAGTTGATGGATTTTTCGATGGGCAGGGTCTCCGAGTCAATGACGGCGCCGTCGGTAAGTTTGGCTGACTTTGGAAAAACATAACTTACAGGACGTCCGAAGCGGTCGGGGGAAGCGGAGGCGATGTAGCCCATTTTGCCGTCGTCCGCATCCACGATCTGGGTCACGCTCAAACTGTACGTCACCGTGGTGATATTTAACAACTCCAGCAGGGATTCCAGCGCGGCAAGCGCGAACGGGCGGGGTTGATGCCAGCCTTCATAATGCGTTTCAAGCGCGTCTATCGCCTCGATGCGCAATTGCTTCTTTTTATTCTTCTTTTCTTTTTCGCTTCCCCATTTGAAGAAATCCCAATGGTCCGGCTTGTTCGCCTGAAAGCGGATCGAGTCGCCGTCGGGTTGAAAGCCTTTGACGTGAAATGTGCCTGCAATCACCTTGTATAAAGCCATATCTGCCTCCTGTGGGTTTAACACTCACGGTCACAAATTGCGTTTTCCCTTTCTCAATAAAGCGCAATTTGCGACCGCGCTGGGAATAAATTCATTATAGAAGTTTTTACTTCAAATACAACCAACCTCGGTTAAAATAACGCCATGCCCATCGTCCGTTTTCCCGCTTTGATGAAATTCTACGTTGATAACCAGACCGAATTCGAAGTTGGCGGTTCGACCATTGCCCAACTGCTCGATGAAGTTCTCTCCCGTTATCCGTCGTTGAAACCGCATTTATACGATTCAAAAGGCGAACTGCGCCGTCATTTCAACATCTTTGTCAACGGCATTCATCTGCGCGAACTGAACGGAATGGATACCACATTAAAAGAAGATGACAAGGTCATACTGATGGCGTCTGCCGCCGGGGGATAATTTTTATATTGACAAATCCGGTAAGATACGTACAATAGCCGGCATCTACAAAGGAAGCCATGAATATGTTTAACTATTGCTTGTGTCTTGGGCGGGGCTCGTAGCCGCCGCCTGAGCGAATAATCCGCAGTCAACGGAACTCAGACGGTAGAGCGACCCCCGCGTGCATCGATATGCATCGTGAGTGGCGTTTGTTCGCCGTCTTTTTGTTTGCCGTTGACTGTTTTTATTTAAGAGAAACCATGACCTTACTGGACTTTAGACTGACTGAATCAAATACCATCCCTATGGATAGCCTTGCCTCTCATGTGGGCAATACACCCCTGCTTCCGCTTCGCCGGCTGACCCGAAACCTTTCTCCGCAAACCAAGGTCTTTGCCAAGGCTGAATGGTTCAACCCTGGCGGTTCCGTCAAGGACCGCCCCGCGTTGAATATCATCCAAACTGCCATCATCAACGGCGATCTGAAACATGGCAAACGCCTTTTGGATTCGACCTCCGGAAACATGGGCATTTCCTATGCGACCTTCGGCGCGGTGCTGGGAATCCCGGTCACGTTGGCTGTTCCCGCCAGTGCCAGTTCCGAACGGATTTCCATTCTCAAAGCCCTCGGCGCGGAGTTGATCCTCACCGATCCGCTTGAAGGCTCGGACGGCGCAATTCTCAAAGCACGCGAACTTGCCGCGGAATTCCCCGATAAATATTGGTACGCCAACCAATACAATAACCCTGCCAACTGGAAGGCGCATTACCTTTCGACAGGACCCGAAATCCTCGCGCAAACCAATGGACGTGTAACCCATTTCATTACAGGGCTTGGCACATCCGGCACTTTAATGGGCACGGGGCGTTACTTGCGCGAGAAATTACCGAACGTAAAAATCCTTTCATTCCAGCCGGACGCGCCCTTCCATGGGTTGGAAGGACTCAAACACATGCCAACGGCGATCAAGCCGGAGATTTATGATGAGTCACTGGCAGGGAATCCGCTCGAGGTCAAGACAGAGGCGGCGCATGAGATGGTGATAAGGCTGGCGCGGGAAGAAGGTCTCTTTGTGGGAATTTCCTCCGGTGCGGCAGTCGTCGCGGCAATTGAAACAGCGCGTGAGTTGGATCAGGGCGTGGTAGTCACCATCCTGCCGGATGCGGGCTATAAGTATTTGAGCGATAAAGCGCTGTGGGAGACATCCCCTCTCTTTACGGGAGAAGGCTAAGGTGAGGTGATGTTGATGATTTCATCGAACTTGCTCGGAAAGATCGCCGCGCATTTGGAAAGCGCATATCCCGAAGAAGGTGCAGGCTTTTTGCTCGGCACAAATGGGGAGGTGCGCGAGGTTTTATCTTTGCCAAATGCGCGGGAAGATGATGCACGGCATAACCGTTATTTGATCACGCCGGAAGATTATATGAAAGCAGAAATGAAAGCGGCAGAATTGGGCATTGACTTGATTGGCGTGTTTCATTCCCATCCCGATTGTCCGAATGTACCTTCAGAGTTCGACCGTGAATGGGCGCAGCCGTTTTTCTCCTACGTCATCTCGCAGGTGGACGGCGGGAAGGCGGTCAATCACCGCTCGTGGAGGCTTGCAGAAGACCGCGCGAAATACGAAGAAGAAGAAATCATAATTAAATAAACAGGAGTAACTTTAACATGGACACATTAATGGAAGACATGGTTTTGGATTGCAGCAACCTGCTTTGCCCAATGCCGATCGTGAATACATCGAAAGCGATGAAGGAATTGCAGGCGGGGAAGGTGCTGAAAGTGATCGCCACCGATGCGGGCTTCCCGCCGGATGTCGAAGCGTGGAGCCGTCAGACCGGGAACGAAGTGCTTCATTCCATTACGGAAGACGGCAGGTTTATCTTCTACCTGAAGAAGAATTGACGGGTCGGAGGAATTTATGTCCAAATCGAATCCAAATGCCCCAAAGCGACTCGCGCTGATTGCCAGCAAGGGTACCCTGGACTGGGCTTATCCGCCTTTCATCCTTGCCAGCGCAGCCGGCGCCATGGGATGGGAAGTGGGCATTTTCTTTACATTTTACGGACTGACCCTGCTCAAACCAAAACTCACGGCGGCGGTATCGCCGTTGGGGAATCCTGCCATGCCCATGAAGATGCCGTTCGGTCCTGAGAATTTTCAGAACATTTCCTGGCCCATGCCGAATTTGCTCCTGGCAAATGTGCCCGGCTTTGAGAGCATGGCAACCAGCCTGATGAAACAGACGTTCAAGAACAAGGGCGTGGCTTCCGTCGAGGAACTGCGCGATATGAGCGTGGAGTTGGGAGTCCGACTGATAGGTTGCCAGATGACGATGGATGTCTTTGGCTTCAAACGCGAGGATTTCATCAAGGAAGCCGAGATTGGCGGCGCGGCAACCTTCCTTGAATTTGCCGCCGATGCCGATGTACAATTGTTCATATAAAATGAAACGAGAGAAAATAGAATCCATGACCATTTTGAGAATTCCAACTCCATTGCGCGCATACACCGATGGACGATCCGAAGTGACTGTGAGCGGGGCGAAAATTTCCGATGCGCTGGCAGACTTGATAATGCAGTATCCCGGCATCAAACCGCACCTGTTCAATGACGGCGGCGGCCTGCGCCCGTTTGTGAATCTGTTCGTGGGCGAGCACAACATCAAGGATTTGCAGGGTGTGGATACGCCGATCAACGACAATGACAGGGTGATGTTGATCCCGTCCATTGCAGGAGGATGACATGCTGCCCGAACTATCCCACGAAGAAATCCTGCGCTACTCTCGCCACCTGCTTATTCCGGAAGTTGGCTTGGAGGGACAACGCAAGCTCAAGAATTCATCTGCGTTGATCGTCGGCACCGGTGGACTTGGCTCGCCCGTGTCCTTGTATCTCGCTGCGGCGGGTGTGGGGCGCATCGGTCTCGTGGACTATGACGTGGTGGATTCTTCCAACCTCCAGCGTCAGGTCATTCACGGGACATCGAGTATAGGAAAGTTGAAAGTGGAAAGCGCGCGCGAGAAATTATTGGACTTGAATCCCGATATTCAAGTGGATGTGTACAACGAGCCGTACACATCCGATAACGCGCTTCGCATCGCACGGGACTTTGACATTATCCTCGACGGGACCGATAACTTCCCGACGCGTTATCTCACCAACGACGTGGCGGTTTTCCTCGGCAAGCCGAATGTGTACGCCTCCATCTTCCGCTTCGACGGGCAGGTGAGTGTGTTTTACGCCAAAGAGGGACCGTGTTACCGCTGTCTCTTTCCCGAGCCGCCCCCGCCAGGACTCGTCCCTTCCTGTGCGGAAGGCGGTGTTCTGGGCGTTCTACCCGGCACGATTGGCACGTTGCAGGCCACTGAAGCGTTGAAAGTCTTGCTTGGAATTGGAACGCCCTTGATCGGAAAACTGCTTTTGTACAACGCGCTCGATATGTCCTTTGACTTCGTGCAGTTGAAGAAAAACCCGAAATGCCGCGTGTGCGGACCGAACGCCGACATCAAGGAATTGATAGATTACGAGGAATTTTGCGGCGTGCCCGGTCATGATCACGGCGAGGAAGGCTCCGCGGGCGAAGGCTTGGATATCACTGCCTCCGAACTCGCCGGGCGCGTGAAGGATAGCCATCTCAAATTGTTGGATGTGCGCGAGCCGCACGAGTTGGAGATCTCCGCTCTACCGAATGCTGTCAATATCCCGCTCGGTCAACTGGCGAGCCGCCTCTCCGAGTTAAACTCCGCCGATGACATGATAGTCTTCTGCAAAGGCGGCACCCGCTCCGCGCGCGCGCTTGAACTGCTGGCAAGCGCAGGCTTCAAGAAAGTTAAGAATTTAAAAGGCGGCATCAACGCCTGGGCAAGGGAAGTGGATACGAGTCTGCCTATCTATTAGGCTTAATAATGGGTTTACTTCCATTAATAAAAACTCCCGTCGGTGATTGACGGGAGTTTTTTGTTTTCAAGAATTACGTATCACGAAAGAATCACCTGCCCGCAATACTCGCACTTGTCCATGCCCAGTTCCAGCGTGCCGCCGCAGTTGGGGCATTGGAAGGTCTCGACCTTGACCTGGAAGCCCGCTTCCTTGAAAGCAGCTTCGTTCTCGGCGAGGTCGCCGCGCAGGCGTTTGAGGCGCGCGAGGTAGGCGTCGCTGCTCATTTCGCCGGATTTGCGCAGGCGTTCAACGTCCGCGATGTGTTCCTTCAACATGCGGCGTTCGGCGGCTAGGCTTTCGCGGCTTTTATCCTTGAATGAAACCTTCATCTCCGGTTTCGGCGGGATAGAGGCAAGGATGCCTGCAATAATGAGGATGACCGCCGAGATGATCAAGCCGACAATCAACGGCGTGTAGCGGAAGCCGGGGATCGAACTGAAATTGACCTTGTTGACCTGCACTT
>CAZLWG010000039.1:0-34184 GCA_964563315.1 uncultured Anaerolinea sp.
GTGCGGATGTAATCCTGCTCCAGCACTTCGAGCATGGTGGCGCGCGTCATGCGGGCGATGAGTCCGATGGGGTAGGCGGCAAGCGTAAAGGCGGGAAGGATCAGGTGTAGAAGAGAGTCGTTGAGGGCAACCCAGTTTTGGGTCAAGAAAGAATCGAGGATGATGAATCCGGTAATGTCGGTTACCGGGCTGACGAAGCGCATATCCGAATCCAGCCTGCCAATGAGCGGAAGCCATTCCAGATTGCGGAAGAAAACGATTTGAAGAAGAAGTCCGAGATAAAAGGCGGGCATCGAAACGCCGATGATGGAGATCAGGCGGATGATGAGATCGGGGAGTTTGCCCTGCCAGCGCGAGCTGAGTACGCCAAGCGGAACGCCGATGAGCATGGCGACGAACATGCCAGCAAAAAGCAGTTCGAGCGTGGCGGGGAGGCGCTCGGAAATTTCCTGTGTGATCGGGCGCTTGGTCGAAATGGAATTGCCTAAGTCGCCTTGCAGGAGTTCGCTTATGTAAATGAAGTATTGAGTGGGGAGGGGTTTATCCAGCCCAAGTTTTTCGCGGATGCGTACGAGTTCTTCCTCCCGCGCTTTGGGACCGGCATACAGCGAGGCGGCGTCGGAGGGAACCACCCTTGCGATGAAGAAGGTGATGATGGAGACACCCAGTAAAACGAAGAGGGATGTCAGCAGGCGGCGGAGGATGAATTCAAGATGACGCATAATTATTCTCCCTCATCCCCAGCCCTTCCCCCGAAGGGGGGAAGGGAGTTCCCCCTCTCCCAAAGGGAGAGGGGTGAGGGGAGAGGGTAAGTTTTATTTTGCAGGGCGCAGATCGTAGAAGAAGTACTGCACGAACGGATAGTTCAAGTTGTACTGGAAGCCTTCGATGCTGTTCGGGATGATGAATACGGCTTTGGTGTCGAAGAAGAACAGACCAGCGGCTTCTTCCACGAGCAGGTTCATGGCTTCGACGTATTTCGCCTGTGACGCAGCAGGGTCGGTGACGGTCAGACCGATGGCTTCGTCAACCATCGCGTTGAAATCTGCGTTGTTCCAATAGGACAGGTTGAAGAACGGCTTTTCGGTGTAGTAGAACATCGACCACAGGTTGTCGGAACCGGCATCGGAGTAGGTGGGCCAGTAAAGCAGGAGGAACATATCCTGCGCGGCGGCGGGATCACCTTTGGCTTCCGCCCATTGCTGGTTGAAAGCAATCGCTTCGATGGTTACATCCACGCCGAGTTCGGCATAGGCATCCTTGATCAAAGGCGCAAAGGCTTCTTCGGTGGCGTTCTCTGCTGCGTAGGTCAGGCGCAGGCTGAAACCGCCATTCTCATATCCGGCTTCCTTCAAAAGTTCCTTGGCTTTGTCGAGATCGTAGGTGTACTGGTTTACATCCGGCGACCAAGGCCAGACACCCGCGGGGACGGGCCCGCGGCTTTGAGTGCCAAGTCCCTTGGCGCCGATCTTGATGATGTCTTCATAGGGGATGGCGTAGGAAAGCGCCTGACGGACTTTCGGATCATTCAGCGGGGGGCGGGTTGTGTTGAAGAAACCCACATAGTTGAAGAAGGAAGGCTCTTCGAGATAAGTGTAATCGGGGTTGTTCTGGAAGGTGACATAGTTCTCGGTGGGGATGCGGGTGACGAGGTCAACGCTTCCGGCTTCGAGGAGTTGCTGTTGGGTCAGCGCTTCGGGGATGATCTGCACGAGGACGGTTTCATATTGCCCGTCTTCCCAGCCGCCCCAGTAATTTTCATACTTTTGGAAGACGATCTCCTGATCGGGGACGTAGGATTCGATCACGTACGGACCGGTTCCAGCTTCCACGCCGTTCGCCCAGTAGTTCTCGTCGGTTGCGGCGGCATCCAACGCCTTGGGGCTGACGATCCAGGCTCCGTAGAGGGAGGAGGCGATCAGGTCAATGGGGGCGGACGCGCTCAGGTTGAATTGCACGGTTAGGTCATCCACTGCTTCGATGCTGTCCACCATCCACCAAATGAAAGAAGCGCCGCCGGA
This sequence comes from uncultured Anaerolinea sp., assembly GCA_964563315.1. Lineage (GTDB taxonomy): Bacteria > Chloroflexota > Anaerolineae > Anaerolineales > Villigracilaceae > Villigracilis. The sequence goes on from CAZLWG010000039.1 coordinate 2,022, forward strand.
GGTGCGGGCGGCATCCAGCGATTTGATCACGGCATCGGCGTTCATCGGCTCGCCATCGTGGAAGGTGACGCCTTCGCGCAGGTTGAACGTCCACACGGTGCCGTCTTCATTGGATTCCCAGCTTTCGGCAAGCAACGGAGTGAATTGCTCAGCCGAACCGGGCGGGTTGATGCGCAGCAATTGCTCGTACACGTTTGCCATATACGCCGCTTCGGTCGAGAACGATGCGATGGGATCCCAGGTGGTGATGTTGGCAGTGTTGGCGATCTTCAACACCGACGGGGCGGCTGGCGCTTCTTCGGTGGGCGCAGGGGCTTCGGTTTCAGGAGCCTCCGTCACGTCGGCAGGCGCTTCAGTGGGGGCTCCTCCGCCGCACGCGCTCAAAACCAACGAAAGCGCAATCAATAAGGACACGAACAGGGTAAAGCGTTTCATAGTTTCTCCTCTTTAGGCATGGGGTGATTATGTTATCCTATCACGCTCAATTTGCAAAAAGTTTGCAAATGCCTCTTTTTCTGGAGGTAATTGGGGGCGGGATATAATACACACGATGAAGCCTTCCATCTTATTGCGGACAAAATTTCTCGTCCCGCGACCGCGCCCGGAATTATTTCCCCGTCCGCGCCTGGTCGAATGGCTTGAAACGAATAAAGATAAACGCCTGACCCTGCTCTCCGCTCCGGCGGGATACGGCAAAACAACCCTTCTCGCTGACTTCATCAACGCCTCTTCTCTCCCTTTTACCTGGTACACCCTCGACGCCCAGGATTCCGACCCGACCGTTTTCCTCACCTATTTGATCGAATCCCTGCGCAGCATGAAGCGCGCACCCACGTCGTTGACAAACGCCGTCGGGCAGACCGCTCAATCGCTGTTGGATAGCGCCGAGGCGTCCATCTCCCCGCAGCGGGTATTGACTGTATTGGTCAATGAACTTGCCGACCAGATCGAGACCCCCTGGCTGATCTTGCTCGAGGACTATCACTACGTCACAAGCCCTGTCGTCCATCAACTGGTGGATTTTCTGCTGGAGAACGCTCCCGACGATCTGCATTTGGTCATCTCCACACGGGTAGATCCTCCGCTGGCGTTGGCGCGTCTGCGGGCGCGCGGACAGTTGGCGGAGTTGCGAGCCTCCTCGTTGCGTTTCCGTGAGGAGGAAGTTTCGCATTGGATGAGAACCAATCTGCCCGATATTTCCAATGAAAGCCTGAACCTGCTCAGCGAGAAGACTGAAGGCTGGGTGGCGGCCCTGCAGATAGTCCGTTCATCTATCAGCGGCCGCGACGCGCGGGATGTGGATGCCATGTTGGCAGGCTTAAGTGGCTCACAGCAATTTGTCTTCGATTATCTGGCAGAGGAGGTTTTCAAACGCCTGCCTGAGGACATTCAGGAATTTTTGCTCCGCACTTCCATCCTTCAGCAAATGGATGCTTCCGCTTGCAATGTGGTGGCGGGCGTGCAAAGCGCCCAGTCCATTTTGGAAGAGTTGGAGAGACAGAATCTATTCGTTTCCAGTTTGGATTCGCAGCGGCATTGGTACCGCTATCATTACCTGTTTCGCGAATTCCTTCTCAACCGTCTTGGGCGCGTCGAAACGGAATCAATCGTCGGGTTGGAACGAAGAGCAGGGAACCATTACGAGTCGCAGGGCGAGTTGGAAGCGGCTTTGTCGCATTACCTCAACGCGCATGATTTTGAGTCAGCTGCACGGGTTGTATTAGTTATTGCGGCAGATTACGTCGAGCGTGGGCGTGTGGAAGTTTTGCATCGCCATCTCAGCGCGCTGCCTGCGGATGTGATGAAAGCCAATCCCGAATTGCTGTTGCAGCATGGCAATGCTCACTGGCGGCTGGGGCAGACGGGCTCGGCCGTTGCAGCGTTTGAAGACGCGCGTTCGTCATTTGCAGCGCAAAGTAATTCGAGTGGCGTATGCCGTGCGCTGACCCGCCTTGCCGAAGTCAATCGCGCGCAGGGAAATTACCGTCAGGCTGAGATGTTATCTACTGAAGCCCTATCCTTCGCGGACGAGAATCACGCCGCCCGCGCCGAAGCCTTGATGGCATTGGCGAAAAGCGTTGGCTTCTTGACGGGCATGGATAAAGGCCGCCAACTCGCAGAAGAAGCCGTCGAAGAAGCGCGGCTTGCGGAAGATGGAATTAGTGCGCTGGCGCGCGCGAACTTTTTGCAATCGCTCGGTCAGATCTGCTGGTGGCATGGCGACCCGCAGGCGACAGTGCGATATTGTCAGGAAGCTTTGCAGATCGCGCCTGAAGAATTTTCTCCGATTGGAGCGCAGGCATATATCTCGCTGGTTACGCCGTATTTATACTGGCGTGAGTTGGACAAGTCCCTGCATTATGCCGAGCGCGGGCTTCAAATCGCACAGACGCTTCATTTGAAGGAATTGCTCCCCAGCGCGTATACCGCCTTGGGCAATGTCCTCACCCGCTTGGGTGAGACGGCGCGCGCTGAAGCCAGTTTGCGGCAGGGTATGGAGATCGGTCAGCAATTGGGATTGGCTTCATATGAACAATTGATGGCGACCGGTTATCTCGCCTACAACCTGTGCGGGCAGGGACGCGTCGAAGAAGCCCGTCAGCTTGCAGAAGGCGCGTTATGGTCTTATACGGGCAGTCCCGATACATACGAGGCATATGTCTGCCGAAGCGTGCTGGCGGATGTCGCGCTGGAAAACCGTCAACTCGAGAAAGCGGAACGCCTGTATGCAGAGTTGGTCGAAGTCGGTGAACGCCGTCAGTTCCGCATTCCGTTGGCGATGGTGTACTTTGGTCTGGCATACATCCATCTCGAAACGAAACGCCCTGATAGCGGGCTTGAATATGCGCGCAAAGCCCTGCGTCTGATCGAAGCCTCCCGCACGTTCCAACTCTTTCTTGATCAAGGTATCCGCTCACAGGTCGTAAGCGAAGCGTTGATTCGAGCTGGGGAGAAAAGTCCGTTTCTTGAACGAGTATTGGAGAATCTGCCGGAAAAATCCATTCGTCTTCTGCAAGACCGTTATTCGATCCAGGTGCAATGCTTTGGAAACTTCCGCGTGTTGCTGAATGGAAATGAAGTTTCACAGGAACGCTGGGTCTCTGCCAAAGCACGCGACCTATTGGCATATTTCGTCACGATGCGCGGTGAGAAGATTCCTGCCGACAAAGCCTTCGACGCGATTTGGGGAGAAAAGGAACGGACCAGCCGGACGGCATTTCACACCGCCTTGTCGCGCCTCCGAAACGCCCTCAAGGCTGGGGACGACAGCCCAAGATTGATCCTTGTGGAAGTGGGGGAATATTGGCTTGACTCCGCGCGTTTCAGCATTGACGTGGATGAATTTAATTTGTCCGTTGCCAAGGCGCGCTCCGCGACCAATGACGAATCTGCCGTGGAATGGTACGAACGCGCGGCCTCGTTGTATCAAGGCGAATATATGCAAAACTTGTATTATGAATGGGTTTTCCCTGAACGACGAAGATTGGCGCATGCCTATCTCAATGCGTTGCAGGAACTTGCGGGGTATTACCTTTCCGTATCATCGCCAAGACGATCCCTTGATTGCATCCAAAAGGCAATGCCGCTCGACGTGTTAAACGAAGACCTGTATCGTCTGTCCATGCGGGCATGTGCCGCTCTCGGCGACCGCGCCAGCATTGCGCGGACGTACGCCGAGTTACAGCAGATCCTCCTTGCCGAGTTGGATGCAAAGCCATTACCGGAAACGGAAAACCTGTATCGTGAATTAATGGACGGTGGTTGATCAACGTGTTGTCCCAATGACTTTCAAAAACGTCATGTTTGAGGCGGATAAATCGTTTAAAATAGGGCAACTCGACAAGGAGAATACTCATGATGGGCGAACCTGTCTTAGTGATGCTTGTGGAAGATAATTCGGATCATGCCGAGCTTGTGATCAGGACGCTGGAAGATCATCACATTGCCAATCGGATCGAGCATTTCACGGACGGTCAGACTGCCCTGGATTATCTCTTTCGACGCGGTGAATACAAAGACCCCGAAATAAGCCCCCGTCCGCACATGATTCTCCTTGACTTGCGGTTACCCCGTGTGGACGGACTCGAAGTTCTGCGCATCATAAAAGATGATGAATTCCTCAAGAACATACCTGTCATTATCCTGACCACTTCGGAGGCGGAAAAGGATATGGCGCGCGCCTACGATAATTATGTGAACAGTTATCTTGTAAAACCGGTGGGATTCGATGAATTCCGCAGGCTGATGAATGATCTTGGGTTTTATTGGCTGGGTTGGAATATGCACCCCCGCCTGTAAGGGTTGGAAAAACCGATTATGTCCAACGACGTGGTCAATATTTTACTCATCGAAGACGAAGATCCACATGCCGAACTAATTCAACGCGCTTTTAAAGACCAGGAGCCTCGTATCCGTGTTCATCGGGTGAAGTCGCTTACCGAGGCGCGGGCGCATATCCAATTGGAAGAGCCCACATTGATCATAGCAGACTGGCGCCTGCCTGACGGCGAAAGCATGGAATTGCTTCCAAACCATCGGGACCCGCTGTCGATTCCCATCATTCTTATGACCAGCTATGGAAACGAGCGTATTGCCGTCGAAGCGTTGAAATCAGGCGCATTGGATTATGTGGTGAAGTCCCCCGAATCCATGCTGGACATGCCCCACCTTGCGGAACGCGCCATCGAACAGTGGGCGGCGCGCGCCGAACGGGCGCGCATGCAAACGGCTCTTCTTGAAAGCGAGGCGCAATTCCGCCTGCTTGCCGAAAATGCCAGCGACATGATTGCGCGCGTCTCGACGGATGGTCATCTTCTTTACGTTTCCCCTGCCTGCAAGACCATACTGGGATACACCCCGGCCGAATTGACCGGGGCTGTCAGTTTTGATCTAATTCATAAGGACGATCAGAGGCAGGTGAGAAGATTGTTCGCGCGCAAGCCGCTTGATGAAACATATACGGTTGCTTTTCGCGCGCTGCACAAGGATGGACAGTATGTCTGGTTGGAATCTTCCGCCCGCGTAATTCTGGATCAAAAGACAGGGAAAGTCATTGAAGTCCATGCAGCATCCCGCGATATCACGGAACGGAAAAGGGCGGAGGTTGACCTACAGAATGCCCATAACCAACTTCAGGAAGCCTACGAGAAAACGATCGAAGGCTGGGTACGCGCGCTTGACTTGCGCGACCGTGAAACCGAAGGGCATACGCAGCGCGTGACCGAATTAACGCTCAAAGTTGCCGCCAAACTCGGATTCACAGAAGAGGAATTGTCTCACATTCGGCGCGGCGCTCTTCTGCATGATATGGGCAAGATCGCAATTCCGGATGAGATTCTGCAAAAACCGGGTCCGCTTAGTGAAGCGGAATGGGAAAAGATGCGTCGTCACCCGACTTATGCCTATGAAATGCTCTCTCCCATTGCCTACCTGCATCCGGCACTTGTCATTCCTTTTTATCACCATGAACGTTGGGATGGCAGCGGGTATCCGCGTGGACTGAAAAAGGATGAAATTCCCCTTGCCGCGCGCCTCTTCGCCATTGTGGATGTGTGGGACGCCTTATGCAGCGACAGACCTTATCGGAAGAAGCTCCCCCGCAATGAGGTTATCACCTATCTGCGTGAAAAGGCGGGCATACTTTTTGACCCCGAATTGGTAAGCCTTTTTCTCTCCGTCATAGAAGCAGAAAATGCTTAGGGTGTGTATGCAAAACCACTCTCAACATGTCATTCTGAGGAGCGGAGCGACGAAGAATCTCTACTTTTGCTCAAAATCGCCTGCTTTGGGCAAGTGAGAGACCCTTCGTGGCGCGGAGCGCCACTCAGGGTGACATGAATTTAATTTGCATACAGACCCATAGGAAGTAATTTGTTTTTTTCCTATTTGCGTAGATAACCGCCGCCGGAAAGCTTGCTTTCCGGTTTGCTCGAACGCCAGGCATAATACCCCAACCCCGCGCCGCCAAGCAGAAGCAATGTTCCAAAAACTCCAAGAATGACCGATGTGCTGCTGCCTTCGTTGTCCCCTGTTCCAGGATCCACCACCACATCTCTCGACTGAATTCCAAAATCCACAAATGCGCGGTCGCCTGCATTGACATCCAGCGAATAATTCAACTCCATGGTCGGGTTGAAATTGTCTGGAATGCCTACAGTGATATTGTAGGTCCCTTCAGGAATATCGGTGAAACAAATCCCCTGATACGCCTCCGGGTCAGGCGGAATAACTGTATCCTGTGCGGCAGAGTACTTCCCGTTGATCTCCGTCACGCTAACGGCGCCGCCGGATACCGCAGGCTCGATCTCTTCACGGACGGCATTGCCGTTCTCATCGTTGAATAATAAAACACAGACTTCGGTCGTACCCGATAACGGCGTTGGAGTGATCGTCGGTTCCCCCGCTGTGGCAACCGCCTCCGGCGTCGAAGTTGCCGGTGCGACAATACCGATCAGCAATTCCTGCCCTTGAACCAGCGTACAATTCTCGTCCAATTTTGAGTTCAACTGACGAAGTTGCTCCACCGTGATACCATGCAGAGCCGCCACACGGAAGCAGTTGTCGCCAGCTTGCACCACGTAAATAATTCGTCCATCGTCGCCCGGCGTGGGGGTCAAATATTGCTGCGCCGCGGGGGCAGCGTTCGCAGGCAGCCACAACCCAATTAGAAGCAGGTTGAGAAGAACGAACAATATAAAAAACCGTTTTGGATTCATCGGCGAAATTATATCAGATTCGATTTGGTATAAAATAAGGTGGAAGAGGAGCGCCATGAAGACCCTGATAAAGAACGGGACGTTGATTACTGCGTCGGACACCTTCACATCCGACCTGTTGATCGAGGATGAAAAGATCGCCCGCCTCGGACCCAGCCTCGAAGTTGATCCTGACCATCTGGTGGATGCTACGGGGAAACTGGTCATGCCCGGGGGCGTGGACCCTCACGTTCATCTCGACCTGCCCATGTTCGACACTGTCTCTTCCGATGATCATTACACCGGTCATAAAGCTGCAGCGTTCGGCGGCACAACGACTGCAATGGATTTTGTCGTGCTGGAGAATGAAGGCTTTACCCATTCTGTTGACTTGTGGATGAGGAAAGCGGAAAGAGCTGCCATTGACTATTCCTTCCACATGAACCTGACACAGTTCAATGACCGCCTTGCAAAAGATATGCCATCCCTGATGCAGATGGGTATCCAAACTCTCAAAGTTTTCACGGCCTATAACGGACGCCTGCGTCTCGATGATGGCAGCATTTTCAGAGCGCTGCAAATCGCCAAAGACAATGGAATGCTGGTCATGGCACATTGCGAAAATGGTGATGTCATCGAAACGTTGACGGCGCAGGCGTTGGCGGCAGGACACACCGCTCCTGAATGGCATGCGCTGACTCGTCCTGCCTGGGGCGCAGTCGAGGCGTCCCTTCGAATGGCGGCAATGGCGGCTCAAGCGGATTCGCCTGTGTATATCGTTCACATGAACGCAGGCGGCGAAGTGGACATGCTCGACTATGCGCGTGAGCGCGGTGTCAAGGTGATGGGCGAGACCTGTCCGCAATATCTATTCTTCAACATTGATCATTTACGCCGCCCCGATGCCGCCAAATGGATCTGTTCGCCGCCAATGCGTTCGGAACAGGACAATGCCCGTCTATGGGAAGGGCTGTCTGACGGGGTTTTGCAGACCATCGGCACGGACCATTGCCCGTTTTATTTTGACGGGACCCAGCCCATCGTCTATGAAGGAAGCGAGGTTGTCATCCCCGGCAAGGAATTGGGAAAAGGCGATTTCACCAAAATCCCGAACGGCCTGCCGGGTATTCAGGATCGGATGCCCATCCTCTGGACATTTGGCGTATGCGCGGGGCGCATCACCTCAAATCAATTTGTGGCGTATATGTCCACGAATCCGGCGAAGATTTTCGGTTTATATCCGCAGAAGGGCTCCTTGCTGATCGGCGCGGATGCGGATATCGTGGTTTGGAACCCGGAAAAAAAGGTAAAGTATGGCGTGGCGCACTCGCATCATCGCACGGACTATAATCTGTATGAAGGCTGGGAGTTGACGGGGTACCCTGAAAAGGTCTTCCTGCGCGGCAGGCTGATCGTGGACGGTGACGAATGGAAAGGCAATCGTGGCGGTGGAAGATTTTTAAAGCGGCACGAAGGCGAAATTTTATAAAGAAAAGTTAAGGTAAATATGGCAACGAAAAAACCGACAATTCACTGCGACGCGCTCGTCGTCCACTGCATGGACTACCGCCTGCAAAAATTCATCCAGCCGTGGATTACAGTGCGCTTTGGCTATGATAATTTTGATATCATCTCGCTGGCTGGCGGCGTGCATGATTACGAAATGGTCTTGAAATACGTTCAACTTGCCGTGCAAATCCACAATATTGAAACAGTTTGCCTTATCAACCATGAAGATTGCCGCGCCTATGGACGCGACGGTACATACAAACGCCACAAGCACGACTTGAAGGACGCCCAAACCAAAATCAAGGCCATCTTCCCGCATTTGAAAGTGGAAACCTTCTACCTGCATTTGGATGGGACGTTCGAAGCGATTTCGTGAAGCTTTGATTACATGATACCTTTCCAGGTTGATGGAATTTCCAAACTAAGTCATCAGTGATAAAATCCCACCCGATCTAACCAAAGGACGCCTTGGGGGAGCACCGAGTCTTTGGAAACTATTTATTTTCGGAGAACTACATATGCCAAGACGTTCTTTGACTCGCCTGTACAAGGACGAGTTCTCAAACTATTCGCCTGCCAAATTCCAGCAGGATCTGCTTGCAGGTTTTACTGTTGCCGCGGTGGCATTGCCGCTTGCACTTGCATTCGGCGTGGCTTCCGGCGCCACAGCCGCAGCCGGCATGGTCACTGCCATACTTGCGGGTATCCTCATCGGCGCACTGGGCGGTGCTCCATATCAGATCAGTGGACCCACCGGCGCAATGTCCGCCGTACTGATCGTACTTGTCCAACGCTACGGTCTCGAAGGCATTTGGGTCGCCGGGTTGCTTTCAGGTTTTCTTCTTCTTGTTATTGGCGTCATGCGGCTTGGCCGCTTCATCGCATTCATTCCCTCCGCTGTCATCAGCGGCTTCACATCGGGCATTGCGCTCATCATCTTCATCGGTCAGATCGACAACTTCCTCGGGATTAAAACCGAAGCCGCCGAAACTGCCGCAACCAAATTGCTCGGCTATTTCAGAGGCGGCTTCATCCCAGACTGGCACGCGGTCATCGTCGGTTCAGTCGTCATCTTGACGATGCTCTTGATGCCTGCAAAATGGAATGCGAAATTTCCCTCGTCCCTTCTTGGGCTGATCCTTGCCGCGCTTCTTCACTCTGCCCTGGGCTGGTCCACCGCAATGATCGGAGACGTCCCCCAAACCTTGGTCCTGCAAGACCGTCTGAGCCTTGTCAACGTACCCTGGAAGAATCTTTCCGATTTCATTGCGCCGACCCTCACCATTACTGCGCTTGGCGCAGTCGAGTCTTTGCTATGTGGAGCCGTCGGTTCGAACATGACCGGCGTGCGGATGCAGGCGAATCAGGAACTCATTGCACAAGGCATTGGCAACATGGTTATCCCGTTTTTTGGCGGAGTCCCTGCCACTGCCGCCATCGCCCGTTCCAGTGTGGGTATCAAATCCGGCGGGCAGACTCGGCTGGTCAGCATCATTCATGCGGTTGGGATTTTGCTCTCCATGTTCCTGCTCGCGCCGCTGATGGGAAAAATTCCGCTTGCTGCGTTGGCGGGCGTATTAATGGTCACTGCTGTGAGGATGAGTGAATGGGAGGCCATCAGGTTCATGTTTGGTAATCGTTTCAAGACCGACATGATCGCCTTCACTGTGACCATGCTTGCCACCATCGTCCTCGACCTGACCCAAGCCATCCTGATCGGTTCATTCCTTGCTGGCGCGGTCTTCCTGAACAAGATTGCGAGCATTGATATCTCTGTGCAGGATGTGAATGCGGAAAAGCTGAAAGAGAAAGGCATCGAAATTGCAGGCGAATGCAGACACATCCGTGTGGCGTTTTTGACGGGTCCGCTGTTTTTTGCAGCGACGGGTCAATTCAATGAAGCCTTCGCAGATTTGAAGGATACGCACGTATTGATCCTTTCGATGCGGGGTGTCTCGTTGATCGATACGGCTGGGCTTGAAGCCATCCATCGCCTGCACGAAAAATTGCATGCTCAGAGCGGCACATTGATGTTTGCAGGCGTTCATGAAAGTGCAAAACAAATGATGGAACGCGGCGGTCTTGTAAAAAGTATCGGCGGGGAGAATTTCTTTTGGTCCAGCGACCAAGCCATCGTCGAGGCGGGGAGGCGGACGTGTCAGTTTTGCGAGTGAGATTTTTCCAATAGTTCTTTTGTGCGCGGGAAGTCTTTGTAATATCCCCGATATCGTTCTGGAAGCATTGCCGCAATTCGGCAGAATACTTCGTCAATAGAGTTTTGCAATAACGCATCCCGCTCCGCGCCTTTTACGGATTTGATATTTGGCGGGTGATATATTTCGTCTGCGGCGGTGATGGTGATCTGCAACCTTTTGAAGCGTTTTAACCTTGCGGCGACGCCAGCGTCTTCCGTGCCTGTCAACGCGATTGGGACGATGCCAACCTCTGCCGAACTTGCAATGTAGATCGCGCCGGGCTCGGCTTTGAGCAGGCTGGCGGTTTTCGAGCGTGTGCCTTCCGGCGCAATGACCATCACGGCGCCGTTTCGCAAGCGGGTGATGAATTCGCGCATGGCTTTCATATCGGCTTGGCCGCGCGTGAGCCAGGTGACGTTAAGCATCCGCGCCGCTATGCGCGCCCACCAATACTTTTTATATTTGTCCGTCAACGGATGGATAAGGTCGTCGTTGTCCAGCACATAATAAACGACAAGCGAATCGAGCCTGCCAAGATGATTCGAAGCAAGCATATAGCCGCCTTTTGGTAGTTTGCTTATATCGCCGCGCACTTCAATATCTGCGATGAGCGGCAGGATTTTTCTGGCGATGAAGCGCATCGAAGCGGACATTTATTCCTGCTCCGCAATGAGTTCCTTCATACGTGGGTGGTTCGCGTAATATCCGCGGTTTGATTCGGGGAGCATGGCGGCAATACGGCACATGATCTCGTCGGTATATTCCTGCAGCTTTTCCTCACGTTTATCCGCTGGAAACGGCGGCAGGATAAAAGGCTTGCCCGCAGTCAGTTTGATGTAGGTGGGCTTGAGGCGCTTGAGGTTGCTTTTGAATATCCGATCTTCTGTACCGCTGATGGCGACGGGTACGATCTGCCACCCCATTTTGGACGCCAGATAGGCCACGCCGGGTTTGCCTTGCGCCAATTTTTCGTCGCGCGCGCGCGTGCCTTCAGGAGCGATGACGAGTGTTTGCCCTTCTTCCATGCGTTTGATCATCTCGCGCATCGCTTTCAAGTCGGGGTTGAAGCGGTCGACGAAAATGAAGTTGAGCTGCCCGCCCAACCATTTGAGCAGGGGATTTTCCTCCCATTTTTCCGCCACTGGAATGAAGAGATTCCAATTGTCCAGCGCATAGTACGCCATTGGCGCATCGAGGAAACCCAGGTGATTGGTGGCAATAACAAAACCGCCCTTCTCAGGCAGGTTTTCGTAGCCGGTTATTTCTATCCTTGCGATTATTTTCAAAACGAAGTGTATCAACCAACGCAGGAATATTTTCATGGATTTAATTTTACACGTTTTTCATTGCCTGTTAAGTAAAACACCCCGCCGCGCGGGCAGGGTGTTCATAGTCTGGAATAATAACTATCTCCAGATGTAATCTGAATTGCTTCTTTGATGCGCGCCCTTTTGATCGCCATACGTGTTAAACATTTTGACGAATATATTGTAATCGGCGGGAGTCATATTTACGAGTTGAAAGCCGATGTTATACACTGTAGGATCGTAGGGATCAATCTGACACCACTTTGTGCGTGCGGTAAAGGACAGATAGTTTTTGTCGGAGATCTCATTCATCTGATCGATGTACAGGTTTAGTTCAATTCCTATCGGCAATGGCTTGGCACTCTCGATCTTAAATCCGCCCGTGCTGATGTCGGAAATTTGACCGATCAGTTTTCCGGTCATCTTGTCCAAAACCCGCATGTAGTAGGTGAAACTCCTGCGCTGTAGTTTTCGTTTGTCTTCTGCCACAGCTGCCTCCTTACAAAACTGTTAGGTGATTTCAGTATAAAGCATGATCAACCATTCGGCAAGCGATTTAATCACCTTTTTTCAGGATGTGGGTCAAAATTGTTGCGCCGGAGCCGCCAATATTCTGTGTCATCCCTATTTTTGCCCCCTCCACTTGGGTTCCCCCGCATTCCCCCCGCAATTGTTGGACAACTTCCACAATTTGGTACATTCCTGTTGCTCCGACTGGGTGCCCACGGGCCTTTAACCCCCCCATTGTGCAAATGGGCAAACGCCCTTTTGGGCTGATCTCACCATCCAAACCAAGCCGCACTCCCTGACCTCTTTCCGCAAACCCGTTCGCTTCGAGCGAGAGCACTGCCATGATGGAAAAGGCATCATGCACTTCAAAAACATCAATGTCCTTTGGGGTTATCCCCGCCATCTCATATGCCCGCTTCGAAGACATATATGCCGCCTGCAAAGAGAGCGGGTCCTTGCGCGAGTGGACGGCAATCGTATCCGTTGCCGCCCCCGATGCGGCCACCAGAATCTTTGATTTGGCTTGCACCTTTTCGGCAGGGACGATCACAGCTGCGGCTGCACCATCGCCGATGGGGGAGGCATCCATCAAGTTGATTGGCGTTGCCACCATTGAAGACTTTTCGAATTTTTCCGTCGTAATTTTTTCATGAAGCCGCGCATACGGATTGTGAAATGCGTTGTCATGCGCGTTGATGGAAAACGGTGCAAAATCCTCATGCTTCCAGCCAAACTCATGCATATAGCGGCGCATCACCAGCGCATTGATCCCGACGAATGAGATGCCCTGTTCCACTTCATAATCGGCATCCGCGGCGGCAGCCAAAGCGGCGGTGACATCACGTCCGGCTTTGTCCGTCATCTTTTCGACGCCGACCACCAGCGCGGATTCAACGTCACCGGAAGCAACCGCCATCAACGCCGAACGGAACGCAGCCGCGCCCGAGCCGCAAGCCGCCTCGACCTTAACCGATTCCTGTTTCCACAACCCGATCCAATCGCCAAGAAAAGCGCCAAGCTGATTTTGTCCGCTGATGGCCGGCGAAAGCATATTGCCGACGTAAAGCGCATCCACTTTTTTCATGCCTGCATCCTGCATGGCAAGGAAAGCTGCTTCGCCCCCGATCTCGCGCAGGGATTTATCCCAATGTTCATCCACTTTGGTTTGTCCGATTCCAAGGATTGCTATTTTTCTCATAAGCGTAATTTTAATCTTCCCATCTATCAGAGCCTATCAGTTTTTTAAAACCGATACAATGTAATATAAGCATGGCTGGATTTTACTCCCAAACGGAACCAAACCCATTGCGCACGCGTCCATTCCTTGATATTCTTGCCAAGAGGAGATGCCATGTCTAGAAAAATAGCAAATGTTTTCCTGCTGGTTTTATTTATGCTTGCCGCATGCGGATCGCCGGCGTCGAATGACATCCTTGCGACGCCAACCAGTGAATGGCGAATCGTGTTCATCCATTCGGGCGGTTTTGTGGGGTTAATGCGTACGCTGGAAGTTTCATCTGACGGGAGTTATTTTCTCAAAGATGACCGCACGGGCTTTACAAAGAGTGGACGGCTCCCGGTTGACGAGCTTGCCGATCTAGGCAAAACGTTGAAGAAGACTGATTACGTTCCCCAGACCGCGCCGACAGGCTGCGCCGATTGTTTCATCTATAACATCGAAGTGATCAGCGGAGGGGATAAGTTTTCCGCGCAGGTGGATGACGTGAACATCGATGCCTCGGGGCTGAGACCGTTGATTTCCGTCCTTCGCGGAATATTGGAAAGGGAATTGCAGTCGCAGTGAACGACAGGGAATGGTTGGAGAATTATCTGGAGAAGGTCGCCTGCTCTTCGGAGGAAGGTCAGCGGGCGGTGGAGTTTGTGAGGGCAAACAGGATTCGGGTCGGTTTGAGGCACGCGAGAAAAAGCGTCGGGGCGTTTTGGACGTTTGGTCGAAAATTCTATTTGAACTCCCGCCACTATACGAAGGAGTCTGCGCTCGCAGATAATCCACGGGCAGTGACATTGTTTGTGCATGAAGTTCGTCATTTGCAGCAGGGTGCAATCACGGCACTCTCTGTATATGGCGAGTTGGATGCATGGCAGTATGAATTCCGTCTGTTTAAAAAGATTACGGGGAAACAACTGTCCCCGGTTCTTGAGGAAATGCTTGCCCTTCCATTGAATTATGAGCGTGTAAATCTGCGCCGCGCACGGGAATTAATGAACAAGTTTGCGGGTAGGTGGTATATGGTGTGGCTTCTGCCACTGTATCCCTTTCCTATGGAAGTCATGTATTGGATTACACGCAAGCCGCCATCGGATTAAAAAGCACATTTAATTTTACAAAAGTAACAGGTATTTTTAATGTATGCATTGTTTCTTTGATGTAAGATAGTGGCAGAATAAGAAAGGAGGTTGCGATAGAAGTACCACCTAAAATCGAAACAGAAGGGAAGGGCGAAACGCCCTGAACTGGTCGAAGCCAGGCTTTAGAACCAGACGTTCCCCAAACGAAATGAAGGCGGCTAATTCGTCTCCTTCCCCGAACAGATAGTCTGACGGATGGGTAAACTCCCATCCGTCTTTTGTTGTCAATTTGGGGGAATGGCTTTATATTTTCTGAAGACCAGCAAAGGATGAGAGAATGAGCCGAGAGAACTTTATTCCGTTGACCATGTACCGCGAATATCCCGAGTCCGAAATGTTGGAGCGCGCTCGAACGTTCTATGAAGACGTGAAGCGCAGGCGTACCGTCCGGCAGTTTTCAGATCGTCCTGTGCCGCGCGTAATCATTGACCATGTCCTTCTTGCCGCAGGGACTGCGCCAAACGGTGCGAACTTGCAGCCGTGGCATTTTGTCGTAGTCAGCGACCCCGCGATCAAGAAACAGATCCGCACAGCGGCGGAAAAGGAAGAGCATGAGTTTTATACGCGCCGCGCAACGCCGGAATGGCTGGAAGAACTTGCGCCTCTCGGCACAGATGAACACAAACCCTTTCTTGAAACTGCCCCATATTTGATTGCGATCTTCGAGCAAAGTTATCGCGTCATGGCGGATGGAAGTCATCGCAAGAATTATTATGTGACCGAGTCAACCGGAATTGCGACTGGCATTCTGATCACAGCCCTGCATCATGCGGGATTAGCTACGCTCACTCACACTCCGAGTCCGATGGGCTTCTTGAACGAGATTCTCGGGCGTCCAAAGAATGAAAAACCATTTCTGCTTTTGGTGGCGGGCTACCCAAGCGAGGATGCGAGCGTGCCAAATATCCGAAAGAAAAAATTGGATGAGATCGCTACGTTTTTATAGTCTGAAGTGCCTTCGTCATCCGATTCAAGCCTTCTTTCAAGAGCGTCCGCGATGTGCCGAAATTGATTCGCACGTGCCCAACACCTTCGCTTCCAAAGATTGCCCCGTCGCTAAGCGCGACTTTTGCTTTCTCTTTGAAAAAATCGAACGGGGACTCTTCGAGACTGATTTGAGTAAAATCCAGCCAGCCGAGATAGGTCGCGTTGGGGATTGTCGTCTTGACTCCCGGCATATGCTCGGTGACAAAATCCGTCAGAAAATCGCGGTTGGTTTCCAAATAAGAGCGCAATTCGCGCAGCCAGTTGTCACAATTGCCTGAAAAAGCGGCATTAGCGGCATGCAGACCCAAGCTTGAAATGCTGAGGTGTAGGCGTTCAGCCGCCCGCTCAAAGCGTTCGCACAATTTCGGGTTGGGGATGATGGCAAATCCGCATAACAAACCGGGGACGTTGAAAGTCTTGGAGGGGGATACCAGCGTGATCGTGTGTTTTTCCACTTCTCGGGAAATCTTTGCCATGGGTGTGAACTTATGATTACCCAAAAGCAATTCCGAATGGATCTCATCCGATACGATTAATACTTTGTGTTTGAGGCATATTTCCGCCATGCGGCTTAGCTCCCTGCGGGAGAAGATGATTCCAAGCGGGTTATGCGGATTGCACAGCAGGAATATTCCCGCCTTTTTTACGCGTTGTTCGAACAGATCCCAGTCAATTTCATAGCGCAGGATGTTTCCTTTTACGCTTTTCACGAAAGGAATGTCGATCTGCGGAATTCCAATATCGGTTTTGATCTCGTGGAATTCATTGTAAACCGGCGTTTGAATTGCCACCCCTTTTTTCGAGGTGCAGAACACACGCGCCACGGCTGACAATCCGCTGACCACACCCGGAACCGGAACAATGGATTCAGGATGGACCCTCCATCTGTACAAGCGTTCCATGCGGGCCGACACTGTTTCTCTCAAGACCCTGCCCGTTAATTCGTAACCAAGCACGCCGTGATCCAGCGCTTTTCGCAGCGCATTCAACACGGGCTTCGGAGCGGGGAAGTCCATGTCTGCAACCCACATGGGCAGCACATCCCTCGGATAAAACGTCCATTTTGTGAGATTGATATTCTTCCTTCGGTCCGGGACTGCGTTGAAATTGGTCATTGGTCTCTTTCATTTTTTGTAGGCGACGATCATTCCGTCTCTTATTGGCGCAAGCGATACGATCCAATCAGGGTCGGTTGTGATCCGTCTGGTGAATTCGCGCACGCCTTCCGTAGCGGGGGAGGTATCTTGCGCGTCGAAGATGCGTCCGCTCCACAACATATTGTCAATGATCAACAATCCGCCTGAACGTAATTTTTCCTTGATGACAGCCAGAGATTCTGGATATGCCTGCTTGTCAATATCGTTGAAGATGATATCGAACACCCCCCGGCTCAGTTTGAGCGCCTCGACAGCCTCTGATATATGAAACTGGACAAAGGGCGCGCTTCCCAGTTTGACGAGATGCCTGACAGCCCGATTTGACAATTCCTCATCCCAAACCGTGTGATGCACTTTGCCGCCGCCATTCTCATTCACGGCTTTTGCAAACCAGGCGGTTGAATAACCGTATCCCGAGCCCAGTTCGAAGATGGAGGTTGCATTGATCATCCGTGCCAGTTGGTAGCAATAATATCCGCAGACCGGCCCAATGATTGGAAAACCGTGCTCTTCCGCATAGGCTTCCATTACCTGCAATTCCTTTTCCCTGGGCGGCACAAGGGACGTAAGATAGTCCTGTGCCGCATCATATGTCAACAGATCGCTCATGATTACCTCCTAAAACTAATACCACACTTCAAAAATCGGCTTTGGGCTCGCCGGAAATTGTCCGGAAAACGAATAAATATGCTCGCCCGAAAGCCTCTCTCCTGATTGATTTTACTACTGCAATCATCCTAAAGGATGGATGAAAACTCTCAGGAAATTGGATCAGACAAATGGAAGAAAGAAGCGAAGGGCTATATCCGTTCTTCAAAAAACGTTAATCCCAGATTCCTATTTGCTGATAGAATAGTCGGCGGAACGAATGCAAGCATCAAACTTCAAGGATCCCGCCCTGAATGAAATATAACTTTCGATTATTCTGGCGAACTTTCTATCGATCATTTTTCAAATCCCAAAATACCACCGCCCGCCTGACCCGAAAGCGCTTTACTTTTCTTCTGCTTTTCTACGTTGTCTGGCCCATCGGAATGCTCGTTCACTGGTTCTGCTTCTGGCTGGACGATATCCTTTTCCCCGCATACAAAAACCAACCCATCGAGAAGCCTCTTTTTATTCTCGGCAACCTGCGCAGCGGCTCGACCTTTTTACACCGCCTGCTTTCACGGGATTCAGAAACCTTTACCAGCCTGACCACGTGGGATATTTATCTGACGCCGTCCGTCACGCAAAAGAAGATCACGCAATTCATATCCAGGTTGGATAAAAAATATTTCAACAACATTTTGCACCGCGTGTTGTTTGCCTTTGACCGTGCCACGCTCGGAAAGATAAAGATCCATCCCATTTCGTTTTTCCAACCCGAAGAGGATGAAAATATCCACCTGCATATCTGGGACGGTTATTTTGTCGCCTTCCTCTTCCCGTTCCGGGACGAACTTCCCAACTACATCCATTTCGATGAGGCGCTCAGCCCCGCCCATAAGAAACGGATCATGACGTTTTACAAGTCCATGTTGCAGCGGCACATGTATGCAACAGGCAAGAAATATTTTGTGGCAAAGAATCCTGCCTTCAGCCCCAAGATCGAGACGCTGACCGAATTCTTCCCCGACGCGCGCATCATTTACCTTGCACGCAACCCGCTCGACATGCTCCCCTCCACCATATCGTGGGTCAATTATGCGCGCCGCCAGTTTACCGATCCCGGCGATGGATATTTTTACATCGATGAAATCCTCGACATGACCCGCCACTGGTACGAGCATCCGCTCAAGTACTTGGATGCGCATCCCTCTCCCCGCTATCTGGTCCTGAAATACGATGACCTGATTCTCCGTCCGGAGGCGGTCATTCGCGGGTTCTATGAACAGTTTGGATATCCTAATCAGCCTGGTTTGCCCATTATTGTTGACCAGGCTGTCAAGGAGACGCTTGCCTTTCGAAGCGATCATTCCTACTCGCTGGAGAAAATGGGGTTCACGCGCGAACAAATTCTGAAGATTTATGGGGATGTTTTTGAACGTTTCCAATTTGAGACGCGCGAAGAATTGCTCCCTGTGGAGCGCATCGAATTGGACATGTAGCTGTCGCATAAACTCATAAACAAAAAACCGACCCGCGATATCGCGGGTCGGTTTTTTTTATTTACTTCTTTGCAGTCTTACGGCTTGCCGGCTTTTTGGCTGACGTCCTCTTCGCCGTGGAGGACGGTTTCACAGATGTTTTCTTTGCCGGGGTCGTCTTTCTGGAAGTTGCTTTCTTTGCTCCAGACTTTGCCTTCACAGCCGGTTTTTTTGAGGTGGTAGTTTTCACGGATTTGGAAACCGCTTCCTTTTGGTCGCTTGCAGTCTCTATTGCTTTCATTCGACCTGCCTGGGAAGGCTTCTCCGCCTTTTTGATCTGATACTTTTCTTCCCAGCCTTCTGCAAAGGAAAGGCTTATTTTTTTATTTCGCGCCAATAGCATCACCACACCGGCAACACCCATCAGGAAGGCAACCACCATCGAATAGCTCATGAAAGTATCGCCAATGCGCGGCTGGTCCGGGCGGAAGAATTCAATGAAGGTACGGATAAACCCTGCAAAGATCAACCATAGGCTGAATATAGTGCCCGGCTTGGCGTTTTCCTCGCGGCGGGAATACCACAGCAGGAAGAGGAAAGCCAGCACATTTAAGATCATTTCATAGAAAAATGTCGGGTGGAAGCGGATCGTTTCGACCGGGAACAGGCTCAGGTCCGAGTACTGGGGGAGGCGATGGTTTGCCGGAATGATCATCCCCCAAGGAAGTTGGGTCGGGGGACCGTACAACTCCTGGTTGATGAAATTCCCAAGCCTGCCGATCGCCTGCCCGATCAACGCAGCGGGAGCGATCGCATCCAAAAACAGCCAGACATCATATCCGTTCCTTTTCAAGAAAAATGCCAGGGCAAGACCGCCGAATAACAGTCCGCCAAAAAAGTGCAGACCGGCAATCGGCGGGCGGATGATGGACATCGGGTCTCTAAGATAGGAGTCGTTCCCGCCAAGGATGCTGTTCATCACGTACCACAGCCTTGCGCCTGCAATGCCGATGATCACCGCCCAAACCATGGCGTCGATCAATGCTTCACCGTTCTCTCCGCGGCGGCGGATCTCCCGTTCGGCAAACCATGCGCCGACCAGAACACCCGTCATCACGATGATGCCGTACCACGTCAACTCGATCTGTAAATTGAATAATTTGAAACTGAAAAGTACAGGATCTATCATGGAATACCTCTGGAATTTTTTTGATGATTATATCGCATCTGTCTGCTGAAATCTCTGCTGATGCCGCGAATTTTTCCAAAAACTCCCCCGCTTTTACCCCGCAGGAACGTGATATAATTTTGCCGTTCAGAGGCAAAACCATCTTGTTGGCGAAGGAGAACTTATGGAAATCACAACCCAGGAATTCAAGCATTGCGATTTGCTCAAAGTCACAGGACGCGTGGATAGCGCCACAGCCCCCGAGTTCTCAAAAGTGCTTGAGGGCATCAACAACAATGGTCGCTTCAAGATCGTGATCGACATGAGTGGATTAGAATACATGTCCAGTGCGGGGTTCCGCGCCCTGCTCGCCACTCAAAGGAATTGCAAACGTTACAACCGCGGGGAACTTGTGCTTGCCGCCGTCCCTACGCGTATTCGCGAAGCTCTTGAACTGGCAGGTTTTACCGAACTCTTTCGAACCTTCGAGAACCCCCTGGAAGCGGTTGGCAGTTTCTAGGGAGCACATGGCACATACCTGATCGGAGAAAACAGACATGCCGCCTCATCCATGACATGGGGCGGCATCTCGTTTTATCGTTTATGCCGAGTTACACCTTTCCCGCAAAATTCGAATTTTTGGATGAAATCCGCGACTTCGTTGGCGAAGTCGCGCGCAAGGGTGGTTTCACTGAAAAGGCGGTTTACTCCCTTCAACTCGCAACCGACGAGGCCGCTTCCAACATCATCGAACATGCCTATGCGGGAGTCTCCGATGCCTCCCTGACCATTACCTGCGACATGCGCGGCGATGAGATCGTGATCACTCTGCAGGATACGGGAAGACCGTTCGACCCGGCCGGAGTCAAGGAACCGAATTTAAAGGCAGATCTTTCCGACCGCCAGATCGGGGGGCTAGGCATCTATCTCATGAGAAAACTCATGGATAGCGTTCAATATGAGGCGAACGCAAACACCGGAAACCTGCTCACAATGATCAAGCGGAGGGATTAACCTCATGACCCCCGCCCGCGCAGAGCATCCAAAACCAAAAAACTGGCTCGAATTGACCAGCTTTGCGGAGCAACTGCGAAGCGAAGATTCCCTCAGCACCCAGCGCAACCAGATCATCTCCATGACTGGTCGTCTGATCGAAGGCACGGTGGACGTCTGGTTGCGGGAAGCCATCTTTCGCCTGCCGGATTGGGAGGACGGCAGCGTCTTCCCGCCCCAACCAACCTTAGAGGGAATGCGGGAAGCCATCAAAACGGGGAAACTTGTTTCAAAAACCAACAGGACAAAAACCAAAAACGCCTCACGCCTGACCTTTGCCTCGCTCCCGCTCGAAGATCAGGGGATCACTCTGGGGGCGCTTCAAGTCACCCGCCCAAAAGGACCGGCATTTTCCGCAGACGAGTTGAGCCTGCTCAAAAGTCTGGCGCAGATCGTCTCCGTCAGCCTGTTTGCCTCTCACCGCGCCGAAGTCGAAAAATTCAGACTGCGGCAACTCAACCTCGTCCGCGAAGTCAGCGCACAGATCGCCAATGTCCTCGATCTCGACGCGCTCTCCGAACGAGTCACTGAATTGATCCAAAGGACCTTCAATTTTTATTATGTTGCCATCTTCACGCTGGAACCGAATTCCAATGCGCTTCGCTTCCGTTCCAGCGCAGTTGCGCCTCGCAAGGGACGGCGAAAGGCAACCATTGCCCTTGAAGTGGAAGCAGGGCAGGGATTGATCGGTGAAGCCGCCAAGAACGGCCAACAGATCGTTTGTGACGATGTCCAATCGGACCCCCGTTATCGCTTCATAGACAGCCTGCCGGAGACGCGGTCGGAAGTCGTCATCCCGCTGAAGATCGAAGACCATGTGCTCGGCGTTCTGGATGTGCAAAGCAACCAATTGAGCGCATTTCACCCCAACGATCTGCTCATCCTCAATGCGCTTGCGGATAACGTTGCCCGCGCCGTCGAAGGCGCGCGTCTTTACAGTGACCTGCGCCGCCGCGCCGACCAGCTTGCCGTCGTCTCCGAAGTGAGCCGAAGCGTCACTTCCACGCTCGAACTTTCGCAATTGATGCGGGACGCGGCTTCGTTAATCCACGAAAAATTCGGGTATCCGCATGTTTCGCTTTTCACCGTCCACCCGAACCGCCGGTTGATCATCTATGAAGCGGGCAGCGGGAAACGCAGCAAAAAACTGGAAGGGTACACGATCTCCCTCGACGATCCGAAAGGCATCATGCCCTGGGTGGCGCAGAACGGGGAGACCGTGCTCGCCAATGATGTCTCGAAGGATGAACGATATGTTCACTCGCCTCTGCCGCCTCAAAATACCCAGTCCGAACTTTGCGTGCCGCTTATCTTCAACGACGATGTGATCGGATTGCTGGACATACAATCGGACAAACTCAACGCCTTTACCGAAGACGACAGGATGATGTTCGAAGCCGTGGCGGATACGATGGCGGCCGCCATCCGCAATGCCGACCTCTATCGTTCCGAACAATGGCGGCGGCAGATTGCGGACAGCCTGCGCGAAGTTGCCGGTTTGGTCTCCAGCAACGCGGGCGTGGATGAAGTGCTCGAAACCATCCTTGCCGAGTTGGACCGCAACCTGCCCACCGACATCTCCGCCATCTGGCTATTGCAGGATAACGAACTTTGTCTTTCCGCCGTGCATGGCGTCGATGCTGCGCAGCTCGAAAGCACGTGCATCGCCAACCCCGAAACGGTTTACTCCATGGCGGAAGCTCTGATATCGGAAGTCCCCGTCATCCGCAAACCCGAAGACCCGATGTGGCCCGGCGGCATTACAGCCGGATACGACCAGACGTATTCATCCGTCGTCGCGCCGCTGCGGGTGGGAGACCGTTCATTGGGCTTGTTGACGCTCGCGCATCGCACGTCGGGGCGGTACGGTCACGAAGCCCAAGCCATTACCGCCACCTTTGCGAATTACGCCGCAGTCGCCATCGAGAACGCGCGGTTGTTCGATGCCGCGCAGGAACAAGCCTACGCCTCTGCCGCATTGTTGCAGGTGGCGCAGGCGGTGGTCGGATCCAATGATCTAAGCGAGATTCTCGGCTCCATCATCCGCATTATGCCGATCCTGGTCGGCATTAAACGCGCGGTGCTCTACCGCTGGGACGGCGAACGCATGTCCTTCGAGGCTTCCCAGGAGTATGGTTTTTCGGGTGAAGAAGAAGCAGCGCTGACCGATAAGGAAATTTTGCCGGGCGTTTTTCCCTTCCTTGACTTTGCGCGCGAACGAAACCAACTCGTCACGCATCCGCTGGCGGCGGCCATGGAGCCAAAGGATTGGTTGCAGATTCAGCCCGAAGTCTGGGATGAGGCGAATGTGATCAACGCCGACCGTTTGTTGATCTCGGTCCCGCTTTCCATCAAGAACGATCTATTCGGCGTCATGTTGATCGAAGAGGCGGACAAGGCGCGGCGTTTCCGCTCGCGGCGGCTGGAGATCATCAACGGGATCGCGCAGCAGGCGGCGCTTGCAATACAGAACGATCTGTTGCAGCAGGAGATGGTCGTGCGCGAACGCCTCGAAACGGAAGTTCAGCTTGCCCGCCAGATCCAGCAGACGTTCATCCCGAGCACGCTTCCTTCCCACCCCAATTGGGAGTTGGCGGCGCGCTGGCGCACTGCCAGACAGGTGGGCGGCGATTTTTACGATGTGATCGAACTGCCGAACAACCGGCTCGGAATCTTTATTGCGGATGTGGCGGATAAGGGCATGCCCGCCGCGCTCTTCATGGCGCTCACGCGGACGTTGATGCGCGCCGCCGTGTTTGAAACGGAATCCCCTGTGGATGCCTTGCGGCGCGTCAATGACCTGTTGTTGCCGGATACCCAGCAGGGTATGTTCGTGACCGCCGTTTACGGTGAATTGGATGTTGCCGAGGGAAGGTTTACGTATGTCAATGCGGGGCATAACCCGCCGTTTTGGGTGCAGGCAGGCGGGAAAATTGACAAACTGACGCGGACAGCCATTGCGCTGGGAGTCGTGCGCCAGCCGGAGATGGAACAGCGCGCGCTTTCCTTCGCGCATGGAGATACGCTGTTACTTTATACGGATGGGTTGACCGAGGCTTTTTCGCCCAACGGCGAGCTCTTCGGCGAAGAGCGGCTGATGGAGACGTTGAGATCGGCGCAGGCAAAATCGGCGGACGAGATGCTGCATTCCATCGAAGACTGCCTGAATGCGTTCATAGACCCCCGCCCGCTTGGCGACGACATGACCATGATGGCGATCCATAAATTGGTACATTGATTCTTTCCCGCCGGTCATGGGGGAGTCGGATTTATCTATCCATACCCCGAACCGACCTGCAGCGCCTGATAACTTTGGAACGCCAGCAATCCGAACAAGAACGCCATGTAAATGCTGCGCAGGAACAGCAACCCGGCAATTGCCAGGACTGCACCGGCAATCACCGACACCCACAGCGAAGTCCGCAAACCGTTCCAGGGATCGGATTGAATCAGGATGTATCTTGTCACGTTGCCGCCATCCAGCGGGAAAACAGGCATTAGGTTGATCAGCCCCCAAAAGATGTTCACCCAAAGCAGGGCGATGAAAAGCGAATTCAGAAGTTCCCCGCCGGTCGGCAGGAAAACCAGCGGAAAGGGAATGATGCCGAGCACGAAATTCGGGATGATCGTTCCGCCGAGCGCCGCTGCGACCACCAGCACGAAGACGGCAAGAAAGAATCCGGCGAACGGACCTGCAAGTGAAATGAATATGCGCTGATTCGCCGTCAACGACACGTTCGCGTACCCGCCGCCCCACGAGACCGATTCCGGCACAGTCAGCCCGCCCGCGAAGTGCAGAATGATCTGCGAATCCTGACCGTAGCGGCGCATGGCAAGCGCGTGCCCCATTTCGTGGATCAGGATCGAGACGAAGATCGCAACGACCCACACCACGATGCTGAGCAGGTTGCTGGACGCCGACCCGAGCAAAAGCGCAATGACCCAGAACAACGGATGCACGCGCACGGGAATTCCTGCAACGGAAAAGCGAAGGTCGAAACGAGTGGGGGGAGGCACTTGAAAAAGAAACATGAAAATCTCCGGCTTTATTTTTGTATCGGTAAAGTATACCCGCCATCCATCACAATGGTCTGACCGACGATCATGGAAGCCGCGGGCGAGCACAGGAATGCGACCGCCTCCGCAACTTCCTCCGGCGTGATGAGGCGTCCGGCGGGGACCATTTCGGTGAATGTCTGGATGATGTTCTCCCCTCCGCCCATCGAAGCGAAGTGGTTCAACGCCTCCGTCTCCACGACGCCGGGCGACACGGCGTTGACATTGACTCCCCGCGAGATCAACTCGACGCCCAGATAACGCGTCAGCGACTCCAAGGCTGCCTTGCTCGCGCCGACCACCACGTAGTCCGGCAGGACGCGCACCGACCCTGCGCTCGAAATGCTGACGATCTTTCCGCCGCCGCGTTTTTCCATCATCGGCGCGGCGCGCTGCGCGGCAAACAGCAATGCGCGGGCGTTGATGTTCATCGTCCATTCCCATCCTTTTGGTTTTTGCCGCATGGCGGGGCGGTTATAGCCCGAAGCGGCATTGTGGATGAAGATATCCAACCCGCCGAATTCCGTTTCGACTTCATCGAACAAACGATTCAGATCATCCAGGTCGCCGACATCGGCTTTGACGAGAAGCGCGCGCCTGCCAAGTTTTTCCACCTCGCGGACGGTTTCTTCCGCGGGGGCGCGGTTGCGGAAGAAGTTGATCGCCACATCCGTGCCGTGTTTGGCAAAATGCAGGGCAATGGCTTTGCCGATGCCCCTCCCCGAACCGGTGACAAGGGCAACTTTGTTTTGAAAGGATGTTTCCATACGCTTGTTTACGCCTCTCCGTTCACCATCAGGTCGAAGAACCTCCCCGAACCCGCATCGTATTTGAATTGAAAGTAACAGGCGCCGCCATCCAATACGAAGACGAACTCCTTCTTCCAATCCATCCCCATGCTGTTGCAAAAGAAATTGGCATATATGATTCTCGTTTCATCCAACACCATGCCGATGTATTGCCGGTTGTAATCGTCCGTTTTTTCCCAAACGGGCGCGTCCGCTGTGTGGAACAGACCCGATTTTTCCCGCAAATAGGCGGGCAGTTTCTCCTCCAGCGCGCGGACATCTTTTTCGGATGGCTGCCAGTATTCGACCGTTTGCGCGCCGTTCCCAAGCCAGCTTCCAATACCCGCTTCCTCTGCCTGCGCCGCCGAAAAGATGACCCAGTGTTCGCCTTCCGTGGCGGGCGCAGACGGGGAGCAGGCTGGTGCAAATTGCAGAATGAAAACGGTCAAGAAAGAAAATAATAATCGTTTTTTGGCAGGCATTCGAGTCCTCCATGTATGGGATGGATTTGCAGGGGGATTGTATTCCCTCTTGGCAATATTGGGTCAAGTGCAGCCGGGAGATCTTCCATTTCCTTTGTGGTATTCCAAATATCTCGGCGAGAAAATTATTTTTTCAGGCGGGATATTTATTTTTCCCGGCGAGATTTTGTTATAATCAGCAGGAAAACCCGGATTTTCAAAGAGTAAATGGGAGGTTTTATGGCAAAACGAATCACTGCCATCCGCAGGTATCGCCCGGAGATCGAACGGGAACCAACACGTCAAACGCCGCAGGTTGTGGAAGACATTGCCCGTACGACCAGCTTGAACGAGGGGACGATCCGGTTTGTGGTGTATGAGCTGCGCGATGTGATGCTTATGGCGCATCGTATCGGGCAGGCGGTCAAGATCGACGGTTTGGGTACCTTTACACCCACCATCCGTATGGACGGCAAATTCGATATCCTTTTCCGCCCCGACCCCGATATTCTGAGAAAGCTGAACGACATGACACAGTTCCACGGGACGATTCTCAACAAAGCCAGCATCGGCAAAACCGCCGCCGACCTGGTGGCGCGGTGGAATGCGGAGCATCCCGAGGATTTGGTGGAGGAAGAGTAGCTCAACCGTCTTGCCGTTCATTCGCCGTTGTTCGCTATGAATTACTCAAGCAGGAATTTCCGCATTTCATCATGGACCAAATCCTGCTGCGCCATGAAGCAGTAGTGATGCCCGTTGGGGATGATTACGATCCTGGCGTGTGGAAACCTGCTTTGAAATTCGGCAACCAAGTGGTCGAAAAAAGGTTCTATGACATCACGATGAAATGTTTCATAGGCGGCTTTTTGTTCATCGGTATACTCGTCTGTCAGTTTTTGCTTTCTCTTCGCGTAGAAACTGAGGGTCGGGATGGCGGCTTTGACTTCTTTGGGGGCATATTCATTGATCAGGTTTTCAGCCATCATTTTTTCGATGGATGCGGGCATTTTGTCGACAACAATCCCATCTTCGTTTACCTTTACACCGTGGGATACTTCCTCGTCCCATACTTCGTTCCATATCCGCGCAAATGCAGGGACGTCTCTTTTTACGTTGGCAATGTATTCTTCCAGGGTGTGCGGTGGGGCACTTTCCTCTCTTTTGATCTGCACATTCCTGAGCGGATGTCCTTCCATGATCAGCCGTTCTTTTCTGCGGTCATCGAGCGCTTCGAGATAGACCAGTTTCTCGACCCGTTCTGGATGAGTGGCGGCAAAATGCGTCAGTTCTACGCCTGCCAGCGAGTGACCTGCGAGCACAGCCTTTTCGATGTGCAGCGCGTCCATGAATTGGCGGATATCGTCTACGAGCGTATCGGGGTCGTATCCAGCTTCGGGGCAGTCTGAATCGCCGTGTCCACGGCGGGTGAGGGCAAGGACGCGGAATCCGTCTGTAAAGAGCGGGGCAAATCCGACGAAGATATATGCGGACGATCCCATGCCTGTCAGGAAAATCAACGCGGGACCTTCTCCGCCCCAATCGAGGTAATGCAGGCGGATGCCGTTGACGTGGACAAAGTCGCTTTTGGGTTTGGATGGTTTCACTTTTGTTTCCTTTGTGTAAATCACCTGCTGAAATGGGTTGCAGGGTTGGACACCCTGCGTTGATGCAAGGGAGAATCAAAAACCGCAGGGTGAGCGGATGCGCCTGCGGCTGGATGCTTCAAAGGAAACGAATCAATTCGTCGCTGTTACATTCCACCTGCGGGAGGCGCGCTCATTTGGACAGTTGTGGGGAAGTTCATGGTTTTCATTTTTATGTCGTGCCTCCTTTCGGGATTTTGGACGAACTTGCTCTTATTTTATTAGGTGAGGTGGTTTGTGTCAAGAAGTTTTGTTGTGTTGAGACAAAAGCAGGTGGGGCAGGGTAGGACAAGCCATGAGATTCATTGCCGCAATATTCGCCTCATAACAAAGACCGTGTGTCCATGGTATTCGACTTGTTCTATGGTGTTCCAACCCAGCCTTTGGTAAAAGTGTTCTTGATCATGTGTGTAAAGATATAGATCTTTGACCCCCAGCAATCTGGCGTTATCAACTGCGGCTTCAACGATCTGCGAGCCGACGCCTTGATCCCGATATTCAGGCAGCACATAGACGTTCCCCAGCCAGTGTTCGATCTGTGGAAATATTTCCATCTCCCGTATCTTGAGCGTTGCGGTTGCGATCGGTTTTGAGTTCGCAAACGCCACCAGGCAGGTGGGGATTTTGTCCCTATTCAGTCGTTCACGTACGCGGTGTTCGATGTTTTCCAGCGTGAGTGACGGATTGTTTTGTCCCCATTCGTCGTGGAACCATGTTGATAGAAGGGGAACGAGTTCGGGATGATCTGCCAGATATTTGATTTCGATTTGCATGGGTTAAGTTAATTCTACCTGCTCTCACCCCAGGGCAGAAACCGACTCCATATCCTCTCCCTTGGGAGAGGGACAAACCGTCACGCCGATCAGTTTTACCCATCTGGGAGTAGGTCCCTCATTCCCTCCACACGCCGTTTGCTCGTACCAATCAGAGTGCCGACTTATCGTAATCATTGGAGTAACTTCTGGTCAATTTTGTTTTCTAGTCCTGTTATATTCCTGGATAAGTGATTTATAAACGCTAGAAAATGTAGGATTGTTAATTTTGGTTTCCCAGTCTCTGTTAAAATCAATAAGAAATCTTAGTTGTTCCTTGGTCGCTAACCGTTTTGCTAATTGCATAACCCGTACTCTCATTTTTGTGCTCTTCGGATATTGCTTTATCCAGTCAATGCCATCTTGTACTAGCGCTCGCTTCTCATCCATTGACCCACGTATTTCTATTAGTTCATAGTAGCCAATTAGTACATCGACCTTTTGGGGATATTTTTTGAGAAATGCTTGCGTTTCTTCTTTTGCAAATTCGACTTCATCTAGTGTCCCTTTGTAAGTTATTAAAGATAACAAAGCAGGTCTAACGCTTGTGTTTTCAGAATTATCTTTCAACCAGTTAAAAGTATCTTTGATTATTTCATTGGCAGGCACGATGTCATCTCTTTCTTTAATTATTCCAATGACAGTTTTTCGAACCTCGGCATTGTTTGGGTGGTAGCCAAGCCAAATCAATGAGAGACGAACAACTTTACGGATTTGGGAAATTGAGCCTCTCTTGTTTATAAGTGACAATATATTGACGGATAAAATGAAACTTTTTGGGTCGGATTTAAATAACAAAATAGTTTCTTCGATGAGTTCATTAATTTGATTTCTTTTCCCATGTTTCGCAATGAGAGCGAAAAGTCTTGCATGGACATTTTTCGCTGATGGGTTCTTCTTGATCCATTCCAAAGAATTTGACATCGCTCGCTTTGTTTGCCCCTGCGAGCCGTATTTATCTACCAGACGTAGATACAGACTTCTCACGTAACTATTATCGTTGCTGATTAGCCATAATTCCATCTGCTCAATGCGCTTTCTGCCATCTTCTTTAGAGTTAGTATTTATGGCTAAATCAGTGACAATGACCCAATCTGAAGCAGATTCTGGCGGTTTAGTGGCTATAAGGGTTTCGATCTGTGATATCTTTTCTTTGTCGCCAATCCCTTTGAAAAAATGAATCATGCTAATTGATAACTCACTGATTGAAGCATTTTGTAAAATGCTTTCAATTTTTGTGCTCCAATTATTGAGCAAGCTGTTAATTCGTTCCTTCAGTGTATCTTTTGACAAATTGTTTAATAGCTTGAAAACAAAGTCTCTATGAGATAATTCTTCAGGATTGGTTGCAGCTAATAATTCTCCCAGAACAGCTATAGGATCCCGTCCATAAACTTTTAATGCTGCTTCAGATATTAAGGGATGTGTCGTTCGTAGAAATCCTTCCTTTACAGTTGGAAAAATAATACCTCGTGATGATGGTCTCTCGTCGATGTTATAAAAAGCGCCCTTTTCGTCTAAATTTAGCAAAAGAGTCTCTGGAAAAGGCAATTCATATAGACCACCGAAACAAATATATTCATAAGCGCGATAAACTGTTTCGTCCTGCGTCTTTAGGCGCTTGACACTATCGCCAATGCGTACCGATAATTTTTCCCCTGTCGTTATTTCATACATAAGGACTAGCCATGAAGTTGATGTCCCAAGTTGGTTGATTTGGTTGTGATCTATTATGTTTTGGGGTTTTGTTCTGTTGACTACTCTATAAATTTCTTTCTTTGATGGATGCTTTAGGAATATGTAATCTATTGAAAAATGTATCAGCAATCTAGGAATTTCGTTTGAACGTGATGTAGAGATTATCATTACAGGGATGTCTGGATTTATTGATGCTAACGCTCTAGTGATATTCGCGTTCCTAAAAACATCGTCAATCAATATAATGACAGGGCTATCGCGTTGACCGACACCATTTTCAAGTAGATACCAAAAATCTTCGCTTTCATTGTCTCTTAGTTGGATTAAGGGGAACCCTAAATTTCTCGAAATATTCCACGCGATACGCCATGCTAAAGTGCTTTTCCCTGCTCCTGGTTCACCAGCAATACAAAGCATTTTTACAGCTTTGGGATAGAATCGATAACTTTTTAGAATTTGGTTCTGTTTATCTCTCTCAACATCACCATTTGCAGCGATAATGTCCCACCACAAAAGATCGCCTTGATAAAAGGATTTGAGTCTTTCCTGTGTTGCTGGCTTAATTTTATTATGCTCAACTAAATACGCAGACACTCCGAATATCTCTTGGGTGGATTTTGTTGTCAGGCTTGTATAGTCTGTAGCAAGGCGGGTAGTAATATTTCGAGATATGGTTAGTAAT
This sequence comes from uncultured Anaerolinea sp., assembly GCA_964563315.1. GTDB lineage: Bacteria > Chloroflexota > Anaerolineae > Anaerolineales > Villigracilaceae > Villigracilis. The sequence continues at coordinate 33,182 of CAZLWG010000039.1, forward strand.
TGTTCAACGTCTTCTTGAATCTTTCGGTTGTCCTTTACGTTTTCTGCAATGAATTGGAGTTCTTGCCTAACTGCATCATTGAACAATTTATCAAATAATAATTTGGCATATCTTTCGTTAATTGCCCTTGCTATTTGTTCCGCCCAACCAGAATTTACTTCAACACCGATATCGACCCCAAAAAGAAAGTCATTAGCAAGTATCCACATAGCCACTTGCTTGCAAATTTTCTCGTTTAAGATTTCGGGAGAAACTGCCAAATGATTGAAGTCTACGCCATTTTGTTGTATCTTCTTTTTGAGAATGCGGATGTCATAGTCGAAATTCACTCCCTTCCCTAAAAACACTTCTTTTTCCTGATTTAACACATCTTCTGATGCACGCATATACATATCTTCAGCGTTGAAACCCTGAATTTGATTAACAAGATCAGGCAAATCCTTAGCAGTTAGAGCTAAGTCTGCGATTTCTTTTATTGCTTGATAGATTTGAACAAGTGTCAACATCTTTGTATTGGAACAAGAAAAAGTTAAATCTCCACAATAGCTTGTTACAGTTTATCATAAACCAATTTTTCACATTTTTGCCGTTATATTTACTCGACATCTATTCCTCCCTCATAATCCATTTGTAAAAAGACTTCCGAAGTCGTCTTCTGTATCATCCTAATCCACCGTCAACGTCTTACTCAAATTCCTCGGGAAATCTGGGTCAAACCCGCGCATCACAGACATATGATATGAAAGCAATTGCAACGGAAGCACACCGAGCAGCGCCGAAATCTGCGGGTCAGACTTGGGGATCACGATCAGGTCGTCCGCGTTGGCACGCAGGCGGGCATCTTCCTCGGCGATGACGATGGTCCGTGCGCCGCGCACCTTCACTTCGTTGAGTCCGCTGATGATGAGCGGGTTCGCGCTGCCGTCCGAAACAAAGATGATCGGGAAACCCTTGCTCACCGCCGAGAGCGGTCCGTGTTTGAACTCGGTCGAGAGCATCCCTT
>CAZLWG010000040.1:0-33675 GCA_964563315.1 uncultured Anaerolinea sp.
AAGATGTAAAGGTTCAGGCGGTAGCGCTTGCCTGTTTTGAGTTGTTTGTATTTCCCGTTCGTAAGGGATTTAAAGATGTCGCTTTCGTACCGGCAGATAGTGATGAGTTTGTTGCCGAGGATCATGATGCCGAGCGGCATGGTCGTGAAGGGAATATCGCTTTCGGGCTGGTGAATGGGAACGCGAAGCAGGATGAAGGTGTAATCTTCATCGCGTTCCATGCGGGGCATTTCGTCCTGATCGAGCGAGTAATTGATGTATTCCATATCCATCCCCCAATTCACCAGCTTTTCGATCTCCTCAGGCGACGGGTTCGTTACATGGACCCATGCGCCGTTCGTGATCGCCTCGAGTTGTTCCAGCCCGTTCTCGGTCGTCTTGTAGATGCTCAACATGCCAGCCTCCTTGCGTGAAATCAAGTCACGCAAGGGCGCGCCGCGCACCTACGTGACGGTAAATATCATCAACGTGTACCGCCCGCCCGTACTGGGCGGATTATCGGAAGAACCTAAATCGCTTTCGTCAGTGTGATACATGATTCTCAACCGCGCCAATTTTACGCCCGTTGAATGAATTTCACAACAGTGAATTTCCGCTACCTTTTTCGGGCATGGACGGCAAACACGCGATGCGGAATGATCAAAACAGGACTTGAACTCGCCGCAGACTTATCCGCAGCCTGTTCCATCCCTTCAAGCAGCGACTTTAACTCCGAGTCGAATCTCCCAACTTCCTCATCCGACAGACTCGCCCCAACACCCGAACTCGCACGGATGCGCCCGCGCCACGCATCGGCGGTATAAGGAACATCAAGATCGAAGGAAAAGGATTGGATGTCCATAAAATCCGCCTCGCCCAAATCACGGAACCAGCCGGCATAAATGCCTGTCTTGTTTCCAAATCGGTCATACCAGTCAGGGTTGTATTTTTGAATGAGCTTTTCGGTTTCATCCACCACATTTCCATCGAGCGGGAGCCAGTCGAAGTGCGCAATTAAAACATGTCCTTTCGGTTTGAGAATCCGATTCACTTCCGCCGCCGCCTTTGGACGGTCAAACCAATGCCAGCACTGCCCCGCTGAAACAACATCGAACGACGCATCGAATAAACCCGTTTCTTCAGCTTTGGCAAAACGGAAATCCACCTCAATATCCTCCTGCATGCAAAGGTCTTTTGCCTGTTCCAGCAGCTGCGCAGAGACATCCACACCGACGACATTGCAGCCGCGCGCGGCGAATCCACGCGCCAGCGTGCCTGTTCCCGTGCCAAGGTCCACAAGAGAATCGCCGATCTTGACGATGCCTTCACGAAAAACGCGTTCGAAGAATTCATCAGGAAACCCCGCGCGGTATTTGGCATAGTCGTCGGCTGTTAACCCAAAATTGACGGCCATTTTTACATATCCTCACTGTCTCGCGCGATTTTATTGATCTCGTCCAGGCTCGCCCCGCGCGCTTTTTCCAGTCGTTCGAAGCGTTTGCTGAATTGAGCCATCGCATAATGGATGAAATCATCCTCGACCAAGCCGAACGGCACAACCTCGTACCGCGCAAAGGCATCGCCGATCACGCCGATGGCGGAGGGCAGCAACAGGTTCATTTGGGTTTGCAGAGTGTCCCATTCGCCGGGGTGTTCCGCCATGAGGCGAGAGAGCAGGTACACGCCGTAGGCAATGTGGCGGGATTCGTCCTGTTTGAGGAGCGAAATTCCCTTTCGCAAGCCAGGCAGGAGATCGCTTCGTTCCAACATGGTGAAGAAGGCTTGATAGCCCGTCTCCGCCAGCACGCCTTCGACGATCATATTGTAGGTGACCGAAGCCCGGATCTGGCTCACAGGCGACGGGTCGGAGCGAAGCGCGTTGAGGGCTTCGGGCAGGGCTTCGTAGAAAAGCTGGCGGTAGTTGCCGCCGTGATAGCGGGACAGGTCCATTTCGGCATGGGCAACGTCATCCATAAAACGGCGGAGGAAATCGGTATGCTTTGCTTCCTCGAACAGAAATGTTGTCAGATACATTTCCTCCTCGATGCGTCCTTCCTGTGCAATCGCCTGAATCAACGGAAGCAGATCGAGCGTAACCGCCTCTTCGCCTGCGACAAACATCGAAAGCAGCAAGAGGCACAAATCCTTTTCTTCGTCGGTAAAACCCGCCCAATCCTGCTTGTCTTTGGTCAGGTCAATATCCGATGGATTCCAAATGCCGAGTTTCTTCGCCTTCTCATACAGGCGCATCGGCGGCAGGTCGCGGTTCAATCCGCGCGTGGTGGTGGCAAAGGCAATGTGGGGCATGAGGGCTCCTGTTTCAAAGTATCCGTTCGCGCCTCCATTATAATTTGCCCATGCCCATCAGCACGGATTCGATCCGCACGTATTACGACAAAAATACGAAACTTTTTCTGCGGTTTAGCGGGCATGCCAAGGCGCAGAATATCCATCGCTCGTTGTGGATGACCGGCACCAAGACGCTCGAGGACGCGCTCAACGCAACCAACCATCTGATTTTGGCGGAGGTCGAATCCATTGCGCCAGTAAACGCCCGCATCGCGGATCTCGGGTGCGGTGTGGGCGCGGGCTTGTTTTATATTCATCCAAGGTTGCATGACCCAATGCCTGCCCTCGGATTGACTCTCAGCCCTGTGCAGGCGAATCTCGCAAAGGAGTCTGCAAAGCGCCTCGGTTTGCAGGAGCAAATCCTCTTTTCCGAAGGCGATTTCATATCCGTGCCGCTGTCAAATGAATCGCTGGATGCGGTCTATTCCGTCGAGGCGGTCTGCCATGCCGTGCAGCCTGAAAATTATTTCAAGGAAGCCAGCCGGTTATTGCGCAAAGGCGGCAGGTTAATCCTTGTGGACGATTTTCAAGCCCCGCGTCCGTTCACGAAGCGCGAACAACGGTGGTTCGGCGCCTTCATCGAGGGCTGGCACGTCCCCGGCGTGCAGACAGTGGAGCATTCCAGCCAATTCGCAATCACACATCGACTCAACCTTGTCAAGAACGAAGAACTCACTCCGTATCTTCGCCTTCGCAATCTCCCCGGCTTTCTCGCTGACACCTTGCTCTTTCTAGGTGAAAAACTACCCACCAAACATGCCATCGTTCCGTCCATGCTGGGGAGCATGGCATTGCAGCAATGTTTATCCATGAACGTGGTGGAGTACCGGATGTTGGTATTCGAGAAAAATCAGGAGTAGGGGCAACTCTCCTGTCCACCCCTACAACAACAGATGTCCAAAACCATCACCCTTCTAACCAGCGGCACGCGCGGCGACGCGCTTCCCTACATCGCCCTCGGTGAAGGCTTGCGCGATGCAGGCTTCAACGTCCGCATTGCCGCGCCGCGTGGGTTTGCAAACCTCATTCAAACGATCCCCTTCGCTCCCTTCGACGGCAACCCCACCGACCTGATGATCGAGCAGGGTGACTTCACGCCGTTCACCATCGGCACCAAGCCCATGCGGTCATTTCGCGTCACGCAAAATTTTCTACGCCAAGCCCGCCCGTTGTATCGGCGTATGCTCCACACCGCCGCCGAAGCCTGCCGCGGCTCAGAACTCCTCGTCCACGGCTTGCCCACCATTTGGGGCGCGCACATCGCCGAAGGGCTGGGCATTCCCGCCGTCCGCGCCTTGCTGCAACCGCTCACCCCCACCCGCGAATTTCCGTCCGCGCTTTTGCCGTTTCGTTTTTCTTTGGGAATTGGAAACTGGCTCTCGCATTGGATTGTGACTCAAGCCACCTGGCTTGCGTGGCGCTCGGAGATCAACTGCGCGCGTCGCGCCGACTTTGGGCTGGGGCCCGCCCATCTGCTTGATCTTTCGCTGCGAGCGAATTCGCACCAACCCCTCACCCTGAACGGATTCAGCGAAATAATCGTGCCGCGCCCGCGCGATTGGAATCAGAAACAAGTGATCACCGGTTACTGGCGGCTGGCTTCACCAGAATGGACACCACCCAATAGTCTGCAGCAATTCATCGATACATCACACAACCTCATCGCCATTGGCTTCGGCAGTCCCGGCGCTCGGGGATACTTGCCGATGTTGGAAGAAGCCCTAAACATGGCAAATGTTCAAGCCGTTCTAACCATCCCCGAAAAATATCATGGCGGGATCAAATCAAAGATTATCTTCCCCATCGAATACGTGCCGCACGACTGGCTGTATCCGCGCGTCAAAGTCGCCATCCACCACGGCGGGGCAGGGACAACGTCCGCAAGCCTTCATGCGGGCATTCCCACCATCACATTGCCGTTAGCGATTGACCAATTCTTCTGGGGTGAGCGGATTTATAAAATTGGCGCAGGGCTATCCATTCCACAAAGGAAACTCAACGCGCAGAATCTCGCCCATGCGATTACTCGCGCTTTGAGCGATGAAAGCATGAACGCGAGAGCGAAAGCTGTCAGCGTGGCATTAAGCCGGGAGAATGGGATTCAGGCTGCAGTGAGCGCGATGCGCAACATTATTTGATGTCATTGCGAGGGCGCTCCTGCTCTTTGCCCGAAGCAATCCCAAATTATGGGGAGATTGCTTCGTCGGGCAGTCGTCCTCCTCGCAACGACATAAGCGCCACGCCCAACGCAAACACCGAGAGTAAACTCCCCAGCCAATATGGCGCGGAAATGGCGATGACTTCAAACGAAACACCTGCCAGCGTGGGACCAAAGATGTTGGTGAGCGCGAGCAGGGTCTGATTGCCGCCCATGAGGCGGCCTTGTTCCGCATCCGGCACGCGCAGCGACATGAGCGCGGTGAGCGACGGGATGCTGATGCCCGTACCAAGCGCAACGACTGCAACGGCGGGGAAAAGCATCCATGCCGCGCGGACTAGTGCCATGCCTGACAATCCGATAACCATGAAAGTCAAACCAAAGAGGACGAGCGGGCGTTCGCCAAAACGCGCGTGAAGTTTTCCGTATAAATACCCTTGAATAAACACGCCTAATACGCCGACAAATAGATAGAAATAACTGTTCTGGGGAGGCGTCCAACCAAAGCGGGCGTTGGAGTAAAGCGGAAAGTTCGTCTGCAAGCCTGCAAAAGCGAGGTTGAGCAGGAAGAGCGTGATGAGGATAAAACGGATGTCCGCGCGGCGGAAGATGCCAGTGAATTGAGTCTTCCATCCAAACATTTGAGAAAAAGGCTTGGTCGCGCGCCGCTCGGGCGGGAGCGATTCGGGCAGGATGAAAAACCCGAAGATGGTATTGCCAAATGCGAGGGAGGACGCAATCAGCGCGGGCAGACTAAGATTGATTCCGCTCAATAAACCGCCGAGCGCCGGACCGGACATCAAGCCCAAACCGAAGGCAACCCCCGCAAGACTTATGCCTTTTGCGCGGGTTTTGGCGGTGGTCGTATCGGCAATGTAAGCGTGGGCGAGAGTGAGGTTCGAGCCGGTCAATCCGTCAATGAAGACTGCAATGAAGATCAAAAGAAGCGAATCTGCCAGCCCTAATAAAAGATAGGAACATGCCGTGCCAAAGAGGCAAACCAGCAGAATCGGTTTGCGTCCGAAGCGGTCGGAGAGTGCGCCAAGGATGGGGCCGGAAACCAATTGAATGGACGAATACATTGACATCAATCCGCCCGCGATGACAGCGCCGCCATCCTGCGCCTGCACATAAAACGGCAGCAGCGGCAGCATAATGCCGTAGCCAAGCATGTCCACGAAAACGGAAAAGAGAATGATGGTAAAGGAGGGCAAGGCGGTTTAAAAACGTGTAATTCTAAAAGTGTCCAAGTTAAAGGCGGCTGGCTGTTTATTCACCAACTCGGCAACCACTTGTCCTGTCCCCGGTCCCAGCGAAAGACCAAGCATCGCGTGACCAGTGGCAATCGTCAGGTTGGAATGAAGCGGCGAACGTCCAATGATGGGCATGCCGTCTGGCGTTACAGGACGCAAGCCAGCCCAGGTCTCCTTGATATCCAGCGCCTCATCAATGCGAAGATACTCGCGCGCAAAACCCTCCAGCCGTTTTATCCAGCGCGGGTTCGGCACAGTGCTGAACTCGCCCACTTCCAACCTTCCTGTTACGCGTAGAAAACTCCCAAACGGTGAAACCGCCACACGGCGATCCCCGAGAATAAGTGCCTGACGCGGCATGTTTTGAATCGCGGACGCCGTCAGGCTGTATCCACGCGCCGGTTGGACAGGGATATCGAGCCGCAGATCACGCGCAACGATGGGAGACCACGCGCCTGCCGCCAGAATGACCTGCTCCGCCTCGAACCCGCCTTTGCCTGATTTTACAACCCGGACTTTTCCCTCCGCCGATTCAATCCCCGTGACAGCCGTGTTTTCATACACTTCCGCACCCATCGCGCGGACGCGCTCACCCAGCAGTCGAAGAAATTCTGCGGGATTGAGATGAGCATCCCCCGTGAAATGCACTCCGCCGATGACATCCTCCCGAATGGCAGGCTCCACATCGCCAATTTGATTCCTGTCATATACATGGACGGGGATTCCATACTTCTGCATGAAATCCGCTTCATGTTTTCCCTCACCGAAAGCGGTTTGATTCTTATATAAGTTCAAGAAACCCGTGGTTCGATAATGACAATCGAATTTTTCCTCTTCCATGATTTCGGAAAAATTATCCGCGCTGAGTTGACCAAGATTCTTCATCGGCTCCAACGCGCACTGGACGTTCGTTTCGCTGCACGCCGCCGCAAATTGGATAAGCCAAGAGATATATTTCAGGTCGAGGCGGATTTTCAATCCAAACGGACTGCTCCCAGGGTGGAGCATCCATTTGAGAGCAGAGGCCACCACCCCGGGCGCAGCAAGCGGAACGATGTGACTTGGAACAATATGGCCTGCATTGCCGGAACCGCTTCCCTTGCCGATCTCTTTCGCTTCAAGAATGGCGACGTTACGACCTGTTTTGAGAAGATAATAAGCGGAACTCAACCCAATGGGCCCGCCGCCGATGATGAGGACATCTTTTTTTGTGGTCATGAGACAACTCCATTTTATGGATGCTGGATTGATTTTAACCGAGCCGGAAGAATTTCACCCGAAAAAACAAAATAAATCCATTAAAATCGTTCGAGAGGAGCTCAACCATGCATGATAACCATGAAGCCGTCGTACTGATCACGATCATTACAGCAGTAGGATTCGGGCTCCTTGCCCAGGTGCTTGCGCATCGTTGGCGGATCCCAGCCATTGTACTTTTGCTGATAAGCGGCGTTCTATTGGGCCCTTCCGTATTACATGTGATCGAACCCGAATCGCTTGGCGAAGGATTAAACATTCTGGTCAAGCTCGCGGTTGCGATCATCCTGTTCGAGGGGGCGTTGAATTTAAGGTTGACCACCCTGCGAAACAGCGCGCTGGAAATCAGGAATCTCGTCACCATTGGCGTGCTGGTCACATGGGGATTGGTGAGCGTGGCGGCGTATTATCTGGTTCAATTACCGTGGCCGCTCGCGATTCTTTTTGGCGCATTAATGACGGTCACTGGCCCGACAGTGGTTCAGCCGCTCTTGAAAAGGATCCATGTTTCACGGAACATCAAAACCATTCTCGAAGGCGAGGCAATTTTGATAGACCCCATTGGCGCGATCCTCGCCGTGGCGGTGTTGGATGTGGTCTTGACGGGCTTTTCCGCTGGGCAGGACATCGGGGTTCTGGAAGTGCTTTGGTCGTACTTTGGGCGTCTGGTAACCGGAGCAGTTGTCGGCGGAGTCGGAGCCGTGGTCTTGTCACAACTGATGAAGGTTCCGCGGCTAATCCCTGCCGAGATCAGCAATCTGGTCGCGCTTGCCATCGTCTGGGCGTCGTTCGGCATTGCGGAAAGCATTCAGAGCGAGGCAGGCATCATGGCATCCGTAGCAATGGGACTGCTCTTGCAGCGTGAAGCCATACCCGGAGAGCGGCAACTGCGCCACTTCAAGGAAACGCTGACCACATTGAGCATCAGTGTTCTATTCGTTCTGTTGGCGGCAAACCTCGACCTGCAATCCATCCTTGCAGAAGGCATGAACGGCATTTTATTGGTCGCGGCACTGATGTTCATCATCCGCCCGGTGTCCGTTTTTATTGCGACGTGGGGAACAAAATTAAAGTGGCGTGAAAAACTGTTCATTTCATGGATAGGTCCGCGCGGTATTGTAGCCGCATCCGCCGCATCATTATTTGCGTTGACGCTTGACCGGTCTGGCATTGCGGAAGGTGACCGAATCCTTTCGCTGACCTTCCTCGCGATCATGATCACCGTCACGCTTCAGGGTCTGACCGCTTCGCTGGTCGCCAATCTTTTGCATGTTCACATCCTGGAAGGAAAGAAGGCGATCATCGTCGGAGCGACGCGATTCGCAAACAGGATCGCTAGCCTGCTCACACAAAACGGACGTCCCGTCGTGTTGATAGATACGAACATGCCTGCCATCGAAAGTTCGCGCAAATTGGGCTTCGATACCATTCACGGCAATGCATTGGAGGAGGATGCGCTCGAACAGGCGGATATCGAAGAAGCGGAAACCCTGCTTGCCATCACTCCCAATGCGGAAGTAAATGTACTGGTTTCACAGCTGGCGCGCGAGGAATTCGGCATAGCTCACGCCTACCCAAGTTTGAAAAATCCCGAGAAAGGGGCAGGCACGAAACTCCTCATCCAAACCGGTGGAAAACTCGCGTTCGGAAGGACCATCGACGTCCTGCAATGGGAGGCGGAGCTAAAGAAAATCAAATCTTTCGAGTGGGTAATCCCCGACGACTGGATGCCGAAACTTGTCAGCAGTTTGAGGTTTTCAGACAAGGTCTTGCCTGTCATCCATAAAAGCAGGGGGAACACTTTACTGGTTCACGCAGATCAAGTCTGGCAGGCAGGGGATAGAATCATATTCCTGACCACCTTGCCATTGAATAAAGCAAGGAGCGAATTGAAGTGATAAAAGAGGCAGTCACTTTCATGGTGACTGCCTCTTTTATATTCCCTTGTCAAACGGGTCGCGCTCGTCCATCAATATTTCCCCTTCCGCCATTACCCAGGCTTCACCTGTAATTGTGGGGATGATATTATCTCCATCCGGTTGCACACTGCCTTCGAAAATACTTCCCACCACGCTTTGCTGTTTCCAAGTTTGCCCCGCCTTTAATTTCCCGTCGGAATATAAACATGCAAGCTTTGCGCTCGTGCCTGTTCCGCACGGCGAACGGTCATACGCTTTGCCCGGACACAAAACAAAACTTTTGCTGTCCGCCTCGGGCGTGGACGTGAACAACTCGATGTGATCGATCTCCGCGCCATTCTTGCCGGTTATGCCGTTGGCGGTTAATTGCTCGCACACACGCCACGAAAAATCGGTCAGCGTTTCGAGGTTGTCCATGTTCACATTCAAACCGTGATCGTGGACGAGGAAGAACCAGTTACCTCCCCATGCTACATCTCCATGAATGGTCTTGCCGTCAATCTCGATTGGGATGCGCGCAAGATGACGGTACGCGGGGACATTCCGCACAGACACTCTATTTGGATATTCACCCGCTTCATTCTTGTGCAAGGTTGCTTCAACCATCCCAACGGGAGTCTCCACTCGAACCGTCCCAGGTTGGACTTTGCCCAAATATGCCAGCGAAGCGATCAAGCCGATTGTCCCGTGTCCGCACATGCCGAGATAACCGACATTGTTAAAGAAAATGACACCGAATTCACAGGTCGGGTCGGCGGGCGAAACGAGATACGCGCCAACGAGCACATCCGATCCGCGAGGCTCGAGCAGTACGGTTCGGCGCAGGTCGTCGTGGTCCGTTTTCAGCGTGGATAATTTATCGGCAACAGAACCTGCTCCGAGGTCGAACGGAAGCGAGGTGATTAATCGCGTGGGTTCGCCGCCGGTATGTGAGTCCAGAAAGGGTATTCGCTCCATAAGTGATTTTTATCTCATTAATTGTTCGACGCGACTCTCGCCCACCGAGTAATACTTCGCGTCCTTGTGGTGAACGATGATCGCGGCTGTGGATTGTTCGGGGATGAGTTGACCTGAAATGGAAAGGCTCATTCCGAGTTCCGATTCTATGGCAGGCAAAAGTTTGAATACCTTGAAGTGATCTTCGAGTTCGGGGATGGCAGGATAACCCCACGAATAGCGTTTGCCCTGATTTTCATGGAGACCAAGTTCACGGCGGATATGTTCGTGGAGGTAGTTCGCGGTCGCTTCAGCAGTTTGCACGGCAAGCCCATGTACAAAATAAGCTTCGGTGTAATCATGAGCGGCTTGCATCTTTTCGAACTTTTCGGTGGCTTCCTGACCGACTGTGACAACCTGCAAGGCGACCACATCCATTTGACCTGACTCGACAGGAGCATAATAATCGGAGAGAGCCAGATGATCGTCGTATGGCTGGCGCGGGAATTCAAACCGAGCCAATTCCTTCTTGCCTTCCGGGTCTTCATAAACGATCAATGAGTCTCCATCAGCCTGGCAGGCGAAGTAACCGTAGACAGCTTGCGGTTTGAGCCAGCCTTCCTTGAGCGCATTTTTGGTCATCTTTGCAAGGCGGGCATCGAAATCTTTCTTCGTCTTGTCCCATTCTGCGCCATGAGTATTCTTCGCGCCCCACGAGAGGCGATACAACTCATTCATATTGAGATGCTTGAGCACCATTTCGAGCGGCATGTCTTTGACGATACGCTGACCCAATTTGGCAGGCAACGCGATCGGGGCGGGGACGATGTTCGAGCGCGCGCCTTCGGTCTTGCGGTATTCGGGAGTCTGCGAGGCGCGGTTCATTTCCATGTCCGCTTCTTTACGAAGTTGTTCGAGCATGGCCGGTTTACGGTTGGGATCGATCAACGCATCCATCGTATCCAAGCCTTCGAAGGCATCCTTGCAATAGAAGACGCCTGGCTCGTAAGCTTCGCCATCTTCCGTGAAAAGGATGCGGCGACCGAAGCGGCGGTTGATGGCGGCGCCGCCGACAAGAATGGGGATTTTGTGTCCACGACGCTGCATTTCGTTGACGATGAGCGGCATCTGTTTGGAAGTGGATACCAGCAAGGCAGAGAGGCCAATTGCAGTGGCATTAGCTTTCACAGACTCAGTGATGATGGTTTCAGCAGGGACTTGCTTGCCGAGGTCAATGACGGTGTAGCCGTTGTTGGCGAGAATAGTCTTCACCAAATTTTTGCCAATGTCATGCACATCACCATATACGGTGGCGATGACGACCGTTCCCTTGGTGACACCTTCCACTTTTTCGAGATAGTTTTCAAGGTGGGAGACAGTCTTCTTCATCGTTTCAGCAGATTGCAGCACAAAGGGCAGGATCAATTCACCCGCGCCGAATTTGTCCCCGACCTCTTTCATGGCGGGGAGGAGGACGTTGTTGAGAATATTTACAGCAACTTCATGTCTACTCGCCCTCATCCCCAGCCCTTCCCCCGTAGGGGTGAGGGAGTGAGTCCCCCTCTCCAACGGGAGAGGGGTTAGGGGTGAGGGAGCAAGTCGCTCATCCAATATATCCCACAGCACATTCAAAACTTCTTCTGTCTTATTTAAGACGTCGCTGTTCCAAAAACGTATAACCTTTACACCTTGCCTTTCATGCAAAATTTTCGTTCGTTCTTCGTCATAAATAACGGCATCGTCTTCGTTGTGCTGACTACCATCCAACTCGACACAGAGCTTGGCTTCATGGCAGTAGAAGTCGAGGATATGGCCTTCCATTGGGTGTTGACGACGGAACTTCGCATCATGAAATGCGCGGTTGCGGAGAATACTCCACATGAATTGTTCTGCTTCGGTAGACTCTTTCCGAAGTTCACGAATACAGGCTTTGAGTTCTTCGGGGAGACGAGGGTTGTATTTACGAGGTTTCTCGCCCTCATCCCCAACCCTTCCCCCGAGGGGGGAAGGGAGCGAGTCCCCCTCTTTAACGGGAGAGGAATTCGAGGTGAGGGTGCGGTTGATGATCTCATCAATATCCGCTTCGACGCCATCTTTGACCCGGTGCAAAATTTTCCAATGCAGACGCTGTTCGGCGGTCATGCCTTCGGTGGGGTCGGCGATGTTGGAGCCAGTGGAGACTTCGACGTTTTCGAAATGCTCGATGAAACGCTGAAGCGCGTCTTCACGGCGGTTGAAGATAAGGTCCTCGCACAGTTCGCGTTCTTCGGCGCCGATCTCGGCATAGGGCATCACATGCGCGGCATTGACAATTGCCATGTCCAACCCGGCTTGAACGCAGTGATAGAGCATGATCGAGTTGAGCGCAGGTCGGGCTTGGGGCGCAAGCCCAAAGGACAAATTACTGACGCCAAGTGAAGTCATTACCCCCGGGAGATACTGTTTGATAAGTCGAATGCCTTCGATAGTTTCCTTGGCGGAATCTACAAATTCCGGATCGCCGGTGGCGAGGGTGAAGGTCAGATCATCGAAGACGAGGTCTGCGGGTTTGAGTCCGTGGTCATTGATGGCGATATCATAGATGCGCTTGGCTACCTCCAGTTTTCGCTGGGCGGTCTTTGCCATGCCGCTTTCGTCGATGGTCAACACGATGACTGCGGCATTGTATTTCTTCGCAAGCGCAAAGACCTTGTCGGCTTTTTCACGCCCGGCTTCGAGGTGCGTAGAATTGATGAGGCAGCGCCCCGGCGCAGTTTGAAGCGCTACTTCGAGAACGTCCAATTCGGTAGTGTCTATCACGAGCGGAACATCCACGCCCATTTGCAATTTCTTGACGACCTTGCGCATCAGCTCGACTTCATCGGCGCGTTCAGTGACAGCAACGGAAATATCCAGCGCGTGCGCGCCGCCTGCCACTTGCTCGCGCGCAATATCCAAAATACCGTCGTAATCTTCTTCGAGCAGCAGGCGCTTGAACTTGCGCGAGCCTTGCGCGTTGCAACGCTCGCCAAGCAAGGTTGGGGCGGGGTCCTGTCGCATGGCAATGGCCGACATGGCAGAGGCAAGCTGAGGCGTAGATTGATGCGGTCGCTTGGGAGGACGAGTCTGATTCAGCTTGTCAACAAGTAACTTAAGATGAGCAGGTGTCGTACCGCAGCATCCACCCACTACAGAGATCTTATGTTTGGTGACGAATTCATACAGATCGTTCGCGAACGGTTCGGGCTCAAGCGGATATACAGCTTGACCATCGACATTGAGCGGCAGGCCCGCATTGGGAATACATGAAACGGGCAGCGTGGAATTTTCACCGAGGAAACCGATGGGCTCGCGCATGTGTTCGGGTCCGGTGGAACAGTTGAGACCGATGACATCGATGCCCATGCCTTCGAGGATGGCGAGGGATGCGTTGATGTCGGTGCCGAGCAGCATGCGACCGGTCGTATCGAGCGTGACCTGAGCCTGAATCGGCAAGTAGACATTCGTTTCGCTGAAAGCTTTGTGAATGCCGGTGATGGCGGCTTTAACTTCGAGAATATCCTGCGAGGTTTCAATTAATAGAACATCCACGCCGCCTTGAATGAGTCCAACCGCTTGCTCGCGGAAGGTGTCGATCAATTCGTCATAAGAAATGTTCGATAACTCCGGGTCGTTGGTGGATGGCAACTTGCCGGACGGGCCAATGGAGCCAGCCACGAAGCGCGGCTGATCGGTTTTCGCGGCGAACTCGTCCGCCACTTTGCGGGCGAGACTCGCGGCAGCAAAGTTGATCTCGATGATGCGGTCATGCAAGCCGTATTCCTGCATGGTCAAACGATTCGAGCGGAAGGTGTCCGTCTCGAGCACGTCTACCCCGACTTCAAGAAACGAACGATGGACTTTTTCCACGGCTTCGGGGTACGAGATGACGAGGTAGTCGTTGCAGCCGTTGTATTGTTCGCCGCCGAAATGCTCGGCGGTCAGGTTTTGCAGTTGCAGGCTCGTGCCCATCGCGCCATCGAAGACAAGGACTTTCTTTTCGAGGGCGTCGAGGTAACGACGGTTGGTGTATTTGCGATCGGTCATTAAGTTACTCTCCTAAAGTTTCATCCGCAATTTCGCGGGTTACACCTGTTTTTCTAACAGGAACAATATCATCTCTTCTTATTTTCAGCATTTTCTGTCAAACTGGCGAACAAACCGCCCAACATTTTCGGATATCGGTAAGCAAAGAAGAGATACACGGCCGTGCGAAAGTCGGAGGCAATTACAGACTTGGTTGAAAGGATTTGTTTTGCCAGATTGTGCCCAACGCGTGCAGGGTCATCCATTACCTGAGATGGTACTCCCAAAGGAGATGCGGATTTTGTGTTCGTAAGAGGCGGGTGCATGAGGTTGACAATGATTCCGTGTTCCTTGAATTCGAGCGAGAGGGTTCTGGTCAAAGATTCGATTGCGCCCTTTGTGGATGCATATCCCAAAATGCCGGGAAAACCTGTAATCCCAACGCCGGAGCTTACATTATGGATGATGCCACTTCCACGCTTTTTCATGTGCGGAAAAACGGCTTGAATTGTGTTTAAGTAACCAAAATAGTTTACTTCGAATTCCCTCCGTGTATCCTCAATCGTTCTTTGCTCGAACGGTTTGAAAATGGCAATACAGGCGTTGTTGATCAGCACGTCAATTTGCCCCCATTGAAGAATAATGCCGCTCACAGCGTTATTCACTTGAGCCGAATCCGAAACGTCACATTGGAACACGATCATACGCTCGGCAAAAGATGTTTCAAGCGGTTTGAGGTTTTCGATGGAAACATCCAAACAGGCGACAGAATATCCGCCTGCCAGCAGGTTTTTTGTCATGTGGAACCCAATCCCGTTGTTTGCACCTGTGACCAAAACCGTTTTCATTGTTTTACACCTTTATGAATGGACGAAGTCCCTTCGTTCCATAAAACTTTTTGTGTGATGCCGCTGATCTTCCAATCCAATCCCTGCTTCGACAATTGGAAGATATAGACGCAGTGCGTAGTGAAATCCTCCTCTTCCGATTTGCGCCAGACGACCATGGACGCGCGGCGGGTGGCGGAGGTCGAATCGGTAAAGTCCATTTCGAAGTTGCTGACAAGGTGGTGTAGTTTCAGATGATCGAGCGAGTCGATGCGTTTTTGCACGTAATCTCTGGCAGAGACAGTTTCGGGCGGCGTGCCGCGCAGGTCAGAATAATCCGTGTAGAGCGATTCGGTGAAACAGGCTTCGAGTCCGCGCCAATCTTTTATGTCGAACGAATTGGCAAAACGGGCAACGGTTTTCTGAATTGCTAAAACATCCTTTTCCATTTTGTATCCTTCAGCTCAAAACATCAGGCGGCAGTGCTGCCTTGCCCGCAGTCGTCATTCTGCCTTCAGCGATCATCTTGCGGGCGCGTTCCTTGTTTGTGTTCGTCCAATTCGATTTCGGCTTGCGCGGGGAGAAGCGTGTCGCGTAGCGTTCCGCATCCATGCCCTTTTCAAGGTTGTCAATCCAGCCGAAACAGATGGCTTCCTCCACCGCCTCCACATAGTCAATGGACGGTTTTTTTGCGGCTTTCTTGTATCGAATCATCCAAATCTCCTTCTTTTTCTGGTGATTCTCGATCAGCCACTTGCGGAAGTCATCGCGGGTTGTTACATATAGAGTTTCTCCAATTTGCATACTAACCTCTATGTCATTGCGAGGAGGGTTTTGCCCGAGGAAGCAATCTCCTGCCAGGGTTTGGGGATTGCTTCGGTCGCTGTCGCTCCCTCGCATGACGATGTACAACAAAATCGCCTCTCGAAATGAGAGGCGACACGCGAACGCATATCATCTCTCATCTCTCAGACATTTGCCTGCCGAAATTGGCACCGTGTGTTAGTTTTGAAGTTCCATAGTTATCTAGTTTTGTAGTTCGGCAACTACCCGACTATTTAACTGATGAACCATCCAACTAAATTCGGTTGCCGAGGCGTCAAAGGGTCGGTCCCTCAGCCTCTCTGGATGAGTACAGTTATCCGCGCTTATATCACGCGGAAAGGTGAATGTCAAATAAAAATTGTGCTTGACTCACATTCCTTTAACCATTAAACTCACGATTAAGTTTTCCCTTACTTCAACATGAAAACCGTCACCCCGCTTCAATCCTTCGACAAGATCAAACTGCTCGCGGATTCCCGCCGCATGGACATCCTGCGCCTGCTGATGGCATCTCCCGCAACGCTCACGCTTCTCGCACGGACCTTGAAGCAGTCTCCCGCTTGGGTGCGTCATCATATTCTGACTCTTGAATCGGCAAACCTCGTCGAAGTCTGTGAAATCCGCCGCACAGGCAAAGTGACGGAAAAGTTCTACCGCTCCAAAGTGGACGCACTGTTTTTACAGGAGATCGTCCTGCCAAAGAGCAAAAGGCCTTCCATTATCTTTTCAGGCAGTCATGACCTGGCTCTCGAAAGCATTGCAGAACACTTGACCAAACATGTCAATCTGCTCAACCTGTCTGTCGGTTCGCTGGATGGATTGGTCAATCTCCGTCAGGGACTTTGTCAAATCTCAGGCTCGCATCTTTTGGATGAGAACGGCGAATACAATACACCGTTTGTCAAACACCTTTTCCCGGATAGAGATGTGGAAGTCGTCACGCTTGCCCATCGCACACAGGGATTGATGTTCGCAGGCGGGAATCCAAAATCCATAAAAAGCATCTCGGATATTGCACAGACCGAAGTTCGATTCGTCAACCGCAACGCCGGCTCGGGCACACGCCTTTGGCTGGACGCCGAATTGCGCAAGAAAAAAATTCCAGTGGAGAAAATTCACGGGTACGAGAAACAAGTCAAAACACATAGCGAAGCGGCAAGTTTGATCTCCCAAAAAAAAGCCGACGCTTCGCTTGGTCTGCAGGCTGCCGCCCAACAATATGGGTTGGGTTTCATCCCGCTCTTCGAGGAGCGGTATGACCTCGTCCTGCCGAATGAACAGGAACGGCAGCTAAACCCACTGCTTGATTACATTCAAACTGCCGATTTCCGAAACATGCTGAATTCATTGACCGGCTACAATACGACCCATAGCGGAGAACAAGTCGTCATTTGACCGCTGTTATTTTTTTTTGCGTTATCAATTAAGTTTTTTCTTAATAGATAAGAATTCAACACCAAAAGGATAGAAAATGAAACTCTCATCAAGAAATATTCTCCTGACCACCCTGCTCGTTCTTTCCGTTGCGCTTTCGGCTTGCGCTTCACCTGAACCGACGACTGTTCCAAGTACGGAGGAAGCGGCCCGCCCCCCCGCTCCTGCCAACCCGAACATCATCCTTGCCACAACCACATCCACACAGGACTCGGGTTTATTGGATGTATTGGTTCCGATCTTCGAAGCTGATACAGGGTATATCGTCCAGACCGTGGCGGTGGGAACAGGCGCCGCGCTCA
Source organism: uncultured Anaerolinea sp. (assembly GCA_964563315.1). GTDB lineage: Bacteria > Chloroflexota > Anaerolineae > Anaerolineales > Villigracilaceae > Villigracilis. The sequence goes on from CAZLWG010000040.1 coordinate 17,284, forward strand.
AGATGGCAGAGGAAGGCAATGCCGATGTTCTGCTCGTCCATGCGCCGTCATCTGAAGTGGCATTGATGGAGGCCGGTTGGGGCAAGGATCGTTTCCTCGTCATGCACAATGACTTCGTCATTGTTGGTCCCGCCAATGACCCTGCAGAAATCAAGGGCACACACACCGCTTCCGAAGCGTTCCAGAAAATTTTTGCCGCAGGCGGGACGTTCATTTCGCGCGGCGATGACTCGGGCACACACAAGATGGAGTTGAGTTTGTGGAGCAAAGCTGCAAATGACCCGAAAGGCGCGGAGTGGTACATTGAGTCGGGACAGGGCATGGGCGCCACGCTGACCATTGCTTCAGAAAAAAACGCTTACACCCTGACCGACCGCGCCACTTATCTTGCGAATAAGAAAAACTTAAGTCTGGAAATCCTCGTTGAAGGCGATGCAGCCTTGCTGAACGTGTATCACGTCATCACGGTCAATCCAGAAAAATGGGAAAAGGCAAATTATGACGGCGCGCTGGCGTTCGCCAATTTCATGATCGCAAAAGAAGTACAGGAAATTATCGGTCAGTTTGGGGTGGATAAGTTTGGTCAACCTTTATTCTTCCCCGATGCCGGCAAGACCGACGCCGACCTGGGCTTATAATCAAGCCGAAACAATTCAATTGGGGCGGCATCCGGTCGCCCCTTTTCCATTTTCGGGAGACCCTTGTTGAAACGGATTTCGTCACTCGCCTTACTGATCCTATTTCTTTCTATGATCCTCAACGCTTGTGGAACATCGAACACGCCTGATATGCTGACCGTGTACGCCGCCGCCTCGTTGACGGATGCTTTTACCGAAGTTGGCAAGGCGTTCGAAGCGCAGCACCCCGGCATGACTGTCGTCTTCAATTTCGGCGGCTCGCAAAACCTGCGGACACAGATCGAACAGGGCGCGCCCGCCGATATATTTGCGTCTGCAAACGCCAAGGAGATGACTTCGCTTGTGGCGCAGAATTTTGTGGCGCCGGATGCGCCGCAGATCTTTCTCACGAATCAATTGGTTGTGATCATGCCGAAAGACAACCCTGCCGCCATTGTTTCGCTGGAAGATTTGAGAAAACCGAACCTGAAACTTGTGCTTGCCGCAGAGGAAGTCCCTGCGGGAAGGTACGCCCGCCAGGTGTTGGAAAATCTCAAATCCATGTTCGGCTCGGACTATAAAGACCAGGTGTTGACAAATGTCGTTTCCAACGAAGATAACATCCGTCAGGCAGTGACCAAAGTCCAGTTGGGCGAGGCGGATGCAAGTATTGTATATGTCTCGGATGTGATTGCTGTGCCGGAATTGCAGCAGATTGAAATCCCCGCCGGTTCCAACGTCATCGCAGAATACCCAATCGCCCCGCTTGCACACTCTGCCAACCAGGATTTGGCAAGTCAATTCATTGCTTATGTTCTTTCACCCGCAGGACAAGCCACACTGGAGAAGTGGGGCTTTACGCCTGTCAACCCATGATGCAGACCCAAACGTCCTGTACAATTGCAGACGTTTGGTTGCTTATGTCACAATCGCGTATACCGTTCTTTCGCACAAAATTCTCGCCGTTCACGGAGTGGCTGTTCGCCCTGCCGAGTCTTCTGTTGTTGGCGTTGCTGGCGATTCCCGTGCTGGCGCTTCTCTGGCGCTCAGGCACGGACGGCATATTGTCATCCATTGCCCAGCCGAGCGCTCTCTCTGCGTTGAGGTTAAGTCTGGTCACCAGCACGTTAAGCACATTGATCGCGGTCATCACAGGCACGCCTTTGGCGTTCGTCCTTGCCCGCCGGAAATTCAGGGCAAAGACATTTCTTGAGCTGGTAATTGACCTGCCCGTTGTCCTGCCCCCGTCGGTGGCAGGAATTGCGTTATTGATCACGTTCGGCAGACAAGGTGTTTTTGGCTCGTGGTTGACTTCAATCGGACTCACGCTTCCGTTCACAACGACAGCTGTTGTACTCGCCCAGACCTTTGTCTCAGCCCCGTTGTTTGTCCGCGCAGCACGTATCGGGTTTGCGGAAATCGAGCATCAGATCGTCGAAGCCGCTTATGTGGAGGGCAGCAATGAGTGGCAGTTGTTCCGTTTTGTAATGCTGCCATTGGCGGGACGCGCTGTCCTCAGCGGCGCCATCCTTGCCTGGACGCGCGCCATCGGTGAATTCGGCGCGACCATTTTATTCGCAGGCAACCTGGAAGGCGTCACACAGACCATGCCACTGGCGATCTATCTCGGTCTCGAGCGGAGTCTGGGCATTGCGCTGGCTTTATCCACGGTGCTCGTGCTCGTTTCGTTCCTGTTGCTGCTTGTCACCCGGCGATTGGAAAACCATAAGGATAATTCTCCCAATTAACCATGTTATTCGATCCTGAAGTCTGGCAAATTACCTCCCTCTCGTTACAAGTCTCTGCCATTGCCACGGGGGTCAGCCTGTTGATCGGACTGCCGTTTGGCACGTGGCTTGCGCTCGGGAATTTCCCCGGACGTTCCGTCATCTTGAGCATCATTAATACGGGCATGGCGTTGCCGCCGGTGGTCGTCGGTCTCATTGTCGCAATGACTCTTTGGCGGAGCGGCCCGCTTGGAGACCTGCGGCTCATCTACACTCCCTGGGCAATTATCATCGCGCAGACGGTCATCTCTGCTCCTGTCGTCACCGGTTTAACCGCCGCCGCACTTGCCGCGCTGGACCCGCGTTTGAAACAACAATTGTTGGGGCTTGGCGCTTCACAACCCCAGATGATCTGGCACTTGTGGCGGGAAGCCCGGCTGCCGCTTTTAGCCGCGTTGATGGCGGGATTTGGTTCCGTGATCTCAGAGGTCGGCGCGTCCATGATGGTGGGAGGTAATATCCGCGGGCAGACGCGCGTATTGACCACTGCCATCGTTCTGGAAACCAGCAAAGGTCAATTCGATACCGCGCTTGCGTTAAGCGCCTTGCTGCTGGTCATCACCTACCTCATCAATCTTGCGCTGACGTGGATACAACAGAAGGGATCACGAAAATGATCTCGATCAAAGACCTGCTCGTCCGGCGCAATGGAAACGATGTGTTGAAGATCAATCGGCTCGAAATAAAACGCGGTGAGACGCTTGCTGTGGTCGGTCCGAACGGCGCGGGCAAAAGCACGTTCCTGCTCACGCTGGCAGACTTGCTCCAACATACAAACGGCGAGGTCATCTTTAATGGGAAGCAAGTCCAAAAATGGAACGGGCTCGAATACAGACGGAGAATCGCCTTCGTCTTCCAAGACCCTCTGCTCATGGACATGTCAGTACAGGAAAACATCGCGCTTGGGCTGAAGTTTCGCGGTGAGAACAGGAAGGTCATCCACGAGCAGGTCATAAAATGGAGCAGAGCCATGGGCGTGGAGTCGCTTTTAAAACGCCGGGCAGGTCAACTGTCCGGAGGCGAAGCGCAAAGGGTCAGTCTGGCGCGGGCGTTCGTCCTCAATCCCGACCTGCTTTTGATGGACGAGCCATTCTCGGCTGTAGACCCACAAACGCGCGCGCAGCTATTAAAGGATTTATCGAACGTGCTTGCGCAGGACCAGCGCACAACGATCTTCGTCACGCATGACTTGAAGGAAGCCGCACGGTTCGGCGACCGCATGGCTGTTTTTATAAACGGGGAATTGAAGCAGGTGGGCAAACCGAAACAAATAAAGGAAAAGCCCGCCGACAAGACCGTGTATGCTTTCTTGAAAGGATTGTAACAACAAATTTAACGGCATGCACCGCGTTCTCACGCGGTGCAGCCTTAAGACCAACTCAGAGGGAGGAGAGAGTTTGTTTTCAGAGCAACTTGCAATGCTCGATTACACAGGGTTCAAGTCAGGATTTGTTCCGCACAGGGCGCAGGCGGGTTGTTCCTTCATGTTGCACTCAATGCCATGAGAACAACGGTGCGCCACCACTCGCGGAGGCTGATCCGGCAGAAACTCGGCCGGGAGGACAACTTGATTCTCAAGGAGAACTTCCTCGCCGACATGTTCGCAGAACTTGACTCTTTCGACCTGCCAAATCTTTTCTGCCATACGGGCCTCCTGACTCTGATAATAGCAGTTTAAAAGAAAAACACCTGCCAGACCAGTGACAGGCGTCACAAAGTTGTATGACAAACCACCTATTTAGGACGTGATATGTCTTTATTTTTTTGCAAGGACGTAAACACTGCCGTCGTCGCTGAGGAGATATAACTCACCGGATTCGTCCTCGCCAAACGAGGTGATTCTCAGCCCCGCTTCAAACAAGACTTGAGACTGCCACTGTCCATTGGAGAGGATCAACCCCCAAACCGTTCCCCGGCAATAATCGCCATACAAGTAAATGCCGTTCCATTCCGGCATCGAGCCGCGATATACATATCCACCCGTGACGGAACAGCCGAAATCGTGGCTGTATTCAGCTACAGGAAGCAACATGCCATCTTGAAACACTCCATCATAATCATGCCCGCCTTCCATAACGCTCCAGCCGAAATTCGCGCCGCCCGGCGAGCCTGCCGGAAGGTAATCGATCTCTTCCCATCTCCCCTGCCCCACATCCCCGATCCATAAATCGCCGGTTACACGATCAAATGATATGCGCCAGGGATTGCGAAGCCCATACGCCCAGACCTCATTGCCAAAGGGATTATCTGCGGGAATGGAATACGGGTCGCCATTGTTCACGTCGATGCGCAGGATCGCGCCGAGCAGGGTATTTTGATTTTGTCCGTTCTTAAAAGGGTCGCCTGCCGCGCCGCCATCGCCAAGCCCAAGATAAAGATAACCGTCGGGTCCGAATGCAACCGCTCCGCCGTTGTGGTTGGGAAACGGTTGGCTGACGACCATGAGGACTTTTTCACTGGCAGGGTCGGCTGTATTTCCGCTGGCTTGGAAGCGTGAAATGCGGGTATCGCCGCCATCGCCGGTGTAATTTAAGTAAAACCAGCCATTCTGCTCGAAGTTTGGATGAAATGCGAGACCCAACAGCCCCATTTCGTTGCCGCTGTCATTTACTCGGTCATCTATGTTGAGGAAGGGTTGGTCAAGCAGTTGACCGTTCTGGTAAATGCGGATGACGCCATATTTCTCGATGATGAACAACCTGCCCGAACCATCCTGCGCGGATTGAAGATCCACAGGGCGGTTCAGTCCACTGGTGATGAGCTGCCATTCGTAGTCGGCGGAGTTGGGAAAACTATTTGCATTTTGCCCAGTTGTCGACGTGGGCGGCGCGGGCTGAAACTCGGTTGGGGCGGTTGGAACAACTGCAGGCAGAGTCAGAGCCGTGACCGTTGGAGATGGAGTGATGGTTGGCGATCCTCCACAGGCCAGAATCGGCAATGCCAGCAGGATGAAGATCCGATTCATTCTTCTTGTACGTCTTCCGCATCCACCACATCATCCTCAGATGCCTGCGGGTTCATGTTACCTGACAATACCTTCATGTGTTCTTCTACCACTTCGGGCGGGCAGAGTTCGGTGAATACGTAAGAGCCGAGCCAGAGAACAGCTGCATCATCCACCACGCCAATGATCGGGATGGAAATCGCATCCACGGGGGAAATGAGATAGATCAGTGTGCCAATGGGGATAAGCTTGGCAAAGAAACTCACGCGCCTGTCTCCCATGAGACGGAAGATGAGTTTAAGTTGATTAAGTATGTTTCGAACCACGCCGCCCTCCTGAGGTACGGTGATATCTGTCCTGTTTTTTGCCATTGAATACTCCTTTTGATGTGGGGTCATTATATTCGATTTGTAAAAACGTTTATTTTATATACGGATTCTGCGAAATCATGGTGCAAAGGGGTAATATTCCGGTTTTTGAAGATGTCACATATTTATGACAAATATCATTTTTTTGGAGGGCTTCTCATGGAGATGCTAATTGATTTTCCGGGCGGGCTGAAGGTGGACGCTCATTTCCGCGGACATACGCTCGAAACGGATCAGCCGCCCGCCGATTCGGCGCCGATGCCGTTCGAGGTGTTCCTTGCTTCGATCGGAACATGCGCGGGGATTTACGTGCTCGGTTTTTGCCGTCAGCGCAACCTGCCCACCGATGGCATCCGCATCATTCAACGCAACCACTCGAATATGGCAACCGGACTGGTGGACAATATTGAGCTAGAAATTCAGGTGCCGCCCACTTTCCCAGAACAATATCATGCCGCGCTGATCCGCTCGGCGGAGTTGTGCAAGGTAAAGAAAACACTGGAAAACCCGCCTGTTTTCGATGTGAAGACCGTTGTGACAGAAGCGGCATAAAAAGTGACAGCCATCTTGAAGATGGCTGTCACTTTTTCAGTTAAAATTGCGTTATGCCCTACCTGATCGACGGTCATAATCTGATTCCAAAACTGGGACTGCGCCTCGATGACCCTGACGATGAACTGGAACTCGGACGCATTTTGCAGAATTTTGCGCGAGTCAAACGTCATCAGGTGGAAGTGTATTTCGACGGCGCGCCTGCAGGGCAGGCAGGGATGCGAAAGTTGGGAACCGTGCGGGCGCATTTCGTCCCGTTCGGGCAGACGGCTGATTCAGCCATCCGCGCAAGATTGGACAGCATGGGAAAATCCGCAAAGAACTGGACGGTTGTCTCATCCGACCGCGAGGTGCAAAGCGCGGCAAAAGCTAATCAGGCACAGGCCATGTCCGCTGAGGCTTTTGTACACTTGTTGAGAAGTGTCTCGTCCCCTTCGGTAAAAAACAGCACAAACGATAAAAAACTTTCGGCAGGCGAAGTGGACGAATGGTTGAAGATCTTCAGGGGTGACAAGCAGTAATTCAGATAAAACAACTCCGGTTTCTTATTGTTTTTTAATGTTTTGGAGACAAAACAGGTGTATATTCTCCACATAGACACCTGCCCTCCCTTTTACTGGTATTTTGGTGTCCCTCCGCCGCCTGGCTAGCATGTCCCCCCCATGTTAGCGGGCGGCGGAACCTTTTAAAGTTGGGGATATAATTTGCATATGAACACCGCTTATACCATCGTTCCTTCCCCACTTCATGAATACCCCGATCACCCCGAACGACCCGGCAGACTGGGTCTGCTAAAACCCATCCTCACTTCCTCGAAAGCAGAACATATCGAGCCAACCCGCGCGAAAGTGGAGGAAGTGATGCGCGTACATCAACCGCAATTGATCCGAGAGATCGAAGACGTCTGCAAACAGGGAATGGGAATTATTGACTACGCCCCCACCTACGTTACAGACACATCGTTTGAAGACGCGCTGCTTGCCGCGGGAGGCGCTCTCGCTTGTTCACGGGCTGTGATGAACGGCGATGCCAAAAACGCCTTCGCCATCGTCCGCCCGCCGGGGCACCATGCCGAACCGCATCGCGCCATGGGATTCTGTATTTTCAACAATATCGCCATTGCCGCGCAGGACGCGCTGGCAAACGGCATGGAACGCGTAATGGTGATTGACTACGACGCGCATCACGGCAACGGCACCCAAGCCGCCTTCATGGATGACGAACGCGCGGGCCTCATCTCGACGCATCAATGGGGGATCTATCCCGGCACAGGCTGGATCGAAGACGCGCCTCACGCCAGGGGACGGCTTGTCAACGTACCATTACATGCCTACGCTGGAGATGAAACTTTCACCCGCATTGCGGATGACATCTTCAAGCCTGTCGTCCAAACATTCCACCCGCAGATGCTGTTCGTTTCAGTCGGGTTCGACGCGCATTGGAACGATCCGATCACCACGCTGGGGCTTTCCACAAAGGGATATTACAACGTGGCAAAAAGGCTTGTCGAACTGGCGGAGGAATTCTGCAACGGGAAGATCGTCTTCGTGCTGGAAGGCGGCTACGACCCGCGTAACGTCGCTCACGGCGTGGGGGCAGTTTTCGATGCGCTGACCAGCCGTCGGCTTGGGAATGATGCGAAGGATTCGTCGCCGTATCCGGAACCGGATCATGAGTCACGCATTGCCGAAATCCAAAAATGGCACGGCATCGCGCAATAAAACCGTTATGATTTAATATCCGTTTTCGTTTACACTCGCAGAAATTCAAGGAGCAAAGATGCAAAGAAGAAGCAAAGGATTTGTTCAACTCGAATGGGTTTGCCCGAACTGCGACGGACGCAACCCGGGACCCGTGAAGACGTGCCAGAACTGCGGCGCGCCCCAACCGGAAAACGTTCAGTTTCAGCGTGTGGCGGAGGAGAAACTCGTCACCGACGAAAAAGCGGTTGCGGCAGCGAAAGCCGGAGCGGATATCCATTGCGGGTTTTGCGGCACACGCAACCCGGCAACTGCCAAGACCTGCTCGCAATGCGGCGGCGATTTGGCGGAAGGGAAAGCGCGCCAAAAGGGACAGGCTTTGCAAGCAGCTCCGACTCCACCAAAAATCCTCACTTGTACGAATTGTGGGACCGAAAACCCCGGCACTTCTACAATGTGTTCCAAGTGCGGTGCGCCCCTGCCAAAGCCGCAAACACAGCAACCCGCGCAAGCGAAGCAAAAGGCGACTCCCGCCGCAAAGAAGAAGCCGAACTGGCTGGTGATCGGCGGCATTATTGGATTGCTGGCAGTGTGCTGCATAGCGATTGTTTCATTGCTTGTATTTCCCTCCAAATCCGTGCAGGCAACTGTGACCGGCGTGCAGTGGCAGACGTCCGTGCCCGTGCAGGAGATTCGGGCGGTCGATTATTCGAATGAAAGCGGAAGCCCGCCCTCGGATGCATATAACGTCTCGTGTCACGATGAAAGCCGCGAAGTATGCTCCGAGCGTGTGGAGGATACGGGTACCGGCTTTGGTGAAGTGATAGAAGAATGCCGCACTGAAACCGAACAATATTGCAGTTACACCCGCGATGAGTGGACAACCATCCAAACCTATGACTTGAGCGGGAACGATCTATATCCACAATATGCAGAACCCTCCATGACCGGCGATCAACGGCTTGGCAATGCTACAGAAGAACTCACGGTGTATTTCAACACACCGGATGGGCAGGAAACCTATTCGCCGGATTCGGTCAGTGAGTTTCAGCAGTTTCAGGTTGGAAGCATATGGACATTGAAACTAAATGCGCTTGGCGGCGTAGTGGACGTGGAAAGATAAGAGCCGGAAATAACACAAAGCGAACTCCCGACCCGTTCGGGAGTTTTCTCTTTATAATGACCGGATGAGAAAAACAGTTGCAATCATCGGCGGCGGGCCTGCCGGATTAATGGCAGCAGAAGTATTATGTCAACACAAGGTGGAAGTGGATGTGTATGATGCAATGCCATCGCTCGGGCGGAAATTTCTAATGGCGGGTAAGAGCGGGTTGAACCTTACCCACTCCGAGCCGTTCGAGCAATTCCTTTCGCGATATGGCAATAAAAGGGAAGAAGTAAAAAAATGGCTGACTGACTTTACGCCCGGCGACCTGCGCGAGTGGGCACGCGGTCTTGGCGTGGAAACCTTCATTGGGACCTCGGGACGGGTATTCCCGGTGGGGATGAAAGCTAGTCCATTACTGCGGGCGTGGATAAGAAGATTGAACGACTCAGGCGCGACCTTCCACCTGCGCCACAAACTGACAGGCTTCCTCCCCGATAAATCTTTACGCTTCATCACGCCCGATGGCGATGTGACGGTCAAGCCGGATGCTGTGATCCTCGCTCTCGGCGGCGGGAGCTGGCGAAAACTCGGTTCAAGCGGAGAATGGGTCGAGTGGCTGAGTCAAGCCGGGGTTAAAGTGGAGGCGTTGAAACCGTCCAATTGCGGATTTGAAGTGGCTTGGAGTCCGCATTTCAAGGAAAAGTTCGACGGGCATCCGGTCAAGTCGGTGGTCCTATCATTTGGAGGATTTCGTCAACAGGGCGAGTTCATCATTACGAAAGAAGGCGTGGAAGGAAGTTTGATCTATGCCGCATCAGCGTTGATGCGGGACGCGATTGCAACAAAGGAAAGCGTTGTTATGCTCCTCGACCTTGCGCCGGATAGAACCCAGGCGCAATTGGCGGAACGATTATCCAAATCGCGCGGCTCGCGGACAATGGCAAGCCACTTGGAAAAGGCAGTGGGAATAAAGGGCGTCAAAGCAGGCTTGTTACGCGAGTTCGTGCCAAAAGATGAGTTTGCGAACATGGAACAGCTTGCGTTCCACATCAAGCAGCTGCCTGTGCCGTTGACCGCGGCACGCCCGCTGGATGAAGCCATCAGCAGCGCAGGCGGTGTGAGTTTTGAGTCACTTGATGAAAACTTAATGGTGAAGAATATCCCCGGCATGTTTTGCGCCGGCGAAATGCTGGATTGGGAAGCGCCGACAGGCGGTTATTTGATCACCGGCTGCATGGCAAGTGGAAGATGGGCAGGAAAAGGAGCGATGGAATGGCTGGCAAAACAATGACAGTCGTTTTGAAAACGGCTGTCATTGTTTATTGTTCAAACTTATGCAAATGCTACTCTACCACTATATTCAGTTCAAATTCACCGCTGTTATCCCCGCATTCCCAATCGTTCACCGTAAAATATAACTGCCCGTCTTTTGTAGCTGTAAATTCGGCATCCGTTCCAACAAGGAAGGGTTTCAAATCCTCCAGCCGCCCGATCAGCGCTCCGTATTTTGCACCCTGCATAGGACATTCGATTGCGCCGCAGGTGTTCTGAGGCTGTCCATTCGGGTCGCCGTTGCTGATTTCATTACCACTCCAAGTATTCACAATACCCGAAGCCTTGATCGTCACTGTCTGCCCCGTCAGGACATTCACTCCAGAGTTCATCCAGCAGGCGCTGGCAGGAACGGTGATATTGAATACATTATCAGGCGTTGGAGATGGCGGTACGGGAGCAATAGCAGTGAGCGTCGCCTGAGCGGATTGAGCGGATGCTGTCGAAGTCTGGTTGGCATGGATGGCAGCGGCCGCATCCGTAGCGGATGGCTCGGCAGGCGTCGGCGTTGACAATTGACAGGAAACAAGAAGCATTACCAGAAAGAGAAATGCAGTAACAAATTGCCTATTCATAATTTATTTTCTCCAGTCTTTAATATTTGACGGTTGTTCATCCGCCCGAAAACCATCGAATTATCAGAATCACCCCAATTTCCCCACTGTTTTTTCCACCTCGATCAATATCTCCGCACGCTTTACAAGTTCCTTCATCGCATTATGGTCGTTATACAATGGACGATCCACTTCGAGATGTTCCACGTATTTGCGAATCACTTCACGTGCTTTGATTGAGCCCTTCCCTGGTGTAAACTCGCGGAAGTCCAATGCCTGTGCCGCCGCCATGAATTCGATGCCAATGACGCCATAGGCGTTATCAAGGATTTGTCCGTTCTTGATGGCGGTGTTCATGCCCATTGAGACGAAGTCCTCCTGGTCGGCGGCGGCGGGGATGGATTGGATGGATGCAGGCGTGGAAAGAATCCGCTGTTCGACGATCAAGTGGTCGGCGGTGTATTGGCTGAGCATCATCCCAGAGTAGAAACCAGGCTCGTGGGCGAGGAAATCAGGCAGTCCCTGAGAAAGAGCCGGGTTCGTCAATCGGTTCATGCGCCGCTCCGACATCACACACACCATCGTGATCGCGGCGCCCGCCATATCCATCGGCAATGCAACGGGAGTCCCTTGAAAGTTTGCACCCGTGAGAGTCAGTTTATCTTCTGGAATAAAAATCGGATTATCCCCAACGCCATTCAATTCAATCTCAACCTGTGAACGCGCATACGCAACCGCATCACGCGCCGCGCCGATCACCTGCGGAGTCGAACGCATCGAATAGGCATCCTGCACTTTGGTCTTCATCTTGCCCGTGGTCAGGTCGGAGCCTTCGATGACCTTCATGATATTCTTCGCAGACGTGACCGCGCCGTTGAAACCGCGCAGTTCATGCAGTTTGGTATTGTACGGTTTCATGTTGCCGAGCAGCGCCTCAATGGACATCGCCGCCGCAATCTCTGCCTGCTTGAGCAGACGTTCCATATCGTGGATGTGGATGGCGGACATGGCGGTCAGCAGATTGGAGCCGTTGATGGCTGCCAGACCGTCGCGCGCCTGCAAGCCTGGGACTGCGATCCCCGCCCGCCGCATCGCTTCATGACCTGCGAGTCGTTCGCCGTTAAAGAAAGCTGCACCTTCGCCCATCAGTAGCAACGCGGCTTGCGCCATCGGAGCAAGATCGCCGCTCGCGCCGACCGACCCCTTCTGACAAACAACTGGTGTGACGCCTTTGTTAAGCATCTCCACCAGTGTCAGTGTGATCTCGGGTCTGCAACCAGAATTCCCATGCGCATGGACATTGATGCGCCCCGCCAGCGCCGCACGGACATATTCTATGGGCGCGGGGTCGCCAATGCCAGCCGCATGGTTGTAGATCAGGTACTTCTGAAATTCCTTCACCTGCTCATCGTTCAGCATCGTCTCTGAAAACTCGCCGATGCCCGTGTTCGTGCCATACATGACTTCTTTTTTAGCAAGCTTCTCCTCCAGCATGGCGCGGCAGACTTTGATGCGTTCCAATGCTTCGGGGGCAAGTTCTACCTTTTCATTATCTCGCGCAATTGCAACAAGTTTTTCGATGGTGAGGGATGATCCGTCGAGGGTGATGGGCATGAGCTACTCCTTGGGTGATAATTAAAGTATTGTACTCCTGAGTGTATTGAAATTTTAATCTTTTTTTCATTGAATTGACACTATACTTTGAATCCAACCTCATGTTGAAAAAATTGCAACAGGTATCTCTGTTTTTCACTGGACTGGCGGTATTCGTTTTGTTATCATCAACTCCGAATACGGCTTCAGCCGGGGAGTTGACTGATAAATCGGAAGCGCAAGCAAACATTAAACAGCAGACTTTCGTACGGGTTGGTTTTTACGAAAATCCTCCAAAGTTATTCAAATCAGAGAATGGAACTGTTGAGGGTTTCTGGCCTGATCTGGTCAATTACATCGCGGAGCAGGAGGGATGGCAGGTCATTTGGGTATCGGGCACCTGGGAGGAAAGCCTCAAAAGAATGGAGAGGGGCGAGATCGATGTCATGCCCGACATGGCATGGAACGAAACGAGGGACCAGGTCTATGTTTTCTCGAACGAGAAAGTACTGATCAGTTGGTCAAGATTATATGCTCATAAAAATTCCGGCATAGAGACAATAATTGACCTGGATGGGAAAACTGTGGCGGGACTCGCAGGAAGCGTTAATTACGATGGACGCGAAGGCATTAAAGAATTGGTGAACAATTTCGACATAGATACTGAATTTGTCGACATGAAGAACTATATCGAAGTATTCGAAGCCCTGCAAGCAGGAAAGGTTGACGCTGGCATCACAAACAAGGATTTTGGCAATCAAAACGAGCATAATTATGACAATATCGTAAGAACGTCCTTCATCTTTCAGCCTGCTTACACCACTTTTGCGTTTCCAAAAGACGGCGAGTTGACGCCTTTCCTGGTGGAAAGGATAGACTCGCGTCTCAGAGCTTTGAAAGCAGATCCCAATTCAATCTATTATCGTTTGCTCGAAACGTATCTTGAAGAGAAAGCCCTTGAAACAACCACGATCATTGAGGTCATACCGCCTTGGGTGCTGAATTTGATCTACATAGGCGGCGGGCTGGGATTGTTCTTCTTTGTTGCAAGCGTTCTCTCACGGCTTGAGGTGCGGCGAAAAACCGCCGAACTCCGGCAGATTAACATCGAATTGAAAAGAAAGATAAAAGAAGGCAAGCAGACTGAGGCGGAAATCCGCGCCAATTCGCAATTACTTGAAAGCATTGGAGAGAATTTCCCGCATGCTTATATATCAGTTATCGACAAGGATCTAACGATAGGGTTCACAACCGGGCAGGAATTCAAGGTGCGCAACCTTGACGCCAAGAGTTATATGGGAAAGCATATTGATGAAGTCTATGGAGCATACGATAAAGAAGTCCTGAATACCATCATAGAAAAATATCAAAAAACCTTTGAGGGCCATCAACAATCTTTTGAGCTTTTCATTGATGGCGAGCACCAGACCTATGATATTGTGCCTCTGCCGGATAGTGACGGAAATATCAATCAAATCCTGGTTGTCGTCCAAAATGTGACTGAACGAAAACAGGCGGAACAAGCGTTGAAATCAGCCGAACAGCATTACCGTTCTATTTTCGACAATGCGACAGTAGGCATCTTTCAATCCACTCCTGAAGGGGGCTTTCAACAAGTCAACGCGACCATGGCCGAGATCTTCGGTTATGCAACTCCCAATGAGATGGTTCAAAACATAACCGATATCGCAAGGCAATTATATGTAAAAAAGTCCAAACGAAAGGAATTCGTCCGTAATTTGGAAAGGGACGAAGAAATCATTGATTTTGAAAATCAGAATTTTTGCAAGGACGGGAGCATCATTTGGACATCAACCAATGCTCGTGTTGTGAGAGATGAGTCAGGCAAAATTATGTATTACGAGGGATTCGTCCGAGACATTACCGAGCGTATGCGAACAAAAAAAGAATTGGAGCGCCGGGTGGTGGAACGCACTGCCGAACTTAATAAATTAAATCTCGAACTACAACACGCCAACCGCGCCAAGGACGAATTCCTCGCAATGATGAGTCACGAATTGCGCACCCCATTAAACACAATTCTTGGACTATCCGAGACGCTCCTCGAAGAGATACAAGGTCCCCTCAATGACGCCCAACAGAAATCAATAATTTTCATCGAAACCAGCGGACGCCATCTATTGGATCTGATCACCGACATTCTTGACCTATCCAAGATCGAAGCAGGTATGATGGATTTTTACCCGCAATTGGTGCAGGTCGAAGATCTATGCAAATCCAGCCTTGCCTTTGTAAAACTGCAAGCCGCCAAGAAATCCATCACCATTGACTACAAAAACGAATCCACACTACCCGCCTTTACCGCCGATCCGCGCCGCATCAAACAAATTCTAGTAAATTTATTGAGCAACGCCGTCAAATTTACGCCCGAAAATGGAAAGGTAACCCTTAAGGTCTGGACGGATGAAAACAGGGAGATCATTCACATCTCGGTGAGCGACACCGGAATTGGCATTTCAGAGGAAGATTTGAAACGTTTATTTAATCCTTTCGTGCAATTGGACAGCAATCTAAACCGGCAATTTGAAGGCACCGGACTGGGTCTCGCGCTCGTAAAAAAACTGACCGACATTCACAATGGAAGTGTGGAAGTCGTAAGCGAGGTCGAAAAGGGCAGCCGTTTTACCCTCAACCTGCCATGCAAACAGGAAACCGCAGAATCCATCAAAGAGAACCTTCGCCGCCTCGGCCAAAGTGACAGCCACATACCGCAAGAGTCGGCAACGGGGGCAAAAATCCTTCTGGCAGAAGATAATGAATCCAATGTATTCACCATTGCAGGCTACCTTGAAAGCCACGGTCATCAGGTCCTGATCGCACCAGACGGTCTGCAGGCCATCAGCATGGCACAGGAACATCTCCCGAGCATTATTCTGATGGATATCCAATTGCCTGTGATGGATGGATTGGAAGCGATCCGAAAATTGCGCGCCGACTCGCGCTTCTCTTCCACGCCGATCATTGCTCTTACAGCCCTTGCCATGCCCGGCGATCGGGAGCGCTGTCTCAAAGCCGGAGCAAATGAGTATTTCAGCAAGCCAGTCAGCCTCAAGGAGTTGAACAAAACAATGGAAGCCCTGCTAGCCAAGAAAAATACAGGCACCTCTCCTTAAAAATTCTCATAAAAGTTGTCCATTAATCGTTTGGGAGGCGAAGGGTGGGCGTCAAGTGCTTTTCAAAGCCCCGTGATAAAGTTAGCTCAGATTTCTCTTCTCCTCCTTTGTAAGAGAGCCGGGACAAACAACCCCGGCTCTCGCACTTTAATGGGCCTGCCCCCATGGTGGATTCACCCCATTTCAAAAAAAACAATTGTATTCGCATCTTCCGCGGCGTATAATCAAAGTGGAAGATGGAGTAACACCATCGGCAGCACGGCGCTCCTGAGAATTATGGAAAGGAGCAAGCCATGACACATAACAAAACCCGCACGTTGAAGCCGGTTTGGTTCCATCATGAACTCCATTCACAGCACATCATCAAAGGGTTCGACTGGGTTGTTCCAGCCATCATCCTTGGGCTGTGTCTCACCTTGATCGCGGTTTACACGTGGAGTTTTTACCTGTATCAATCATTGCCATAGAATATATATGCCTTGAGTCTGTGTGTCAGGCTTATAGCCCGACACACTCCTGAAAATTGATATAGGGTTGTTTTCAACCCGCGCTACAAATGCTTATGCAAGGGATCGAATAGAAAATATTTACATCGAGTGAAAGAAAACCTCCGGAGCGGCAATCTCCCGGAGGTTTTCTTTCGATTACAATCGGCTTTGGTGCATGAAAAGCTAGACAAAGAAGGCGTGAGGCAGTAACTTTG
>CAZLWG010000041.1:0-31263 GCA_964563315.1 uncultured Anaerolinea sp.
CCGGCAATACTGCTTTCGTATTCGAGATAGTCGTTTCAATCCACGCTCCCAATGAAGGGAGCGACTATAGTGATGGGAATATTTGAAAACCAATTGCGTGTTTCAATCCACGCTCCCAATGAAGGGAGCGACCGCAATATCTGGGCAAAAAAATATCCCTTCGCCAGATATTGGTCTTGCTATCTCTATTCTACTTGTAAGAATCACAAAAATACAATTTTCTCGGAAATATTCAGTTGTTAAAGTACAGAATTTCCTGCGAACCTATCCCTAAAATCGTGTTCACTTGGGCTTCGCAATGTCCATTTATGAAATGATCGTTCCTTCCAAGTCAATACTTGGCTTTGCGCCAATGTGCTCCACGCGGCTTTTCCACTTGTCACCTAAAAAGTAAAACCGTAGCGAATCAACTTCTGGGTCTATGATCTTGTTCAAGGCGTGTTGAAGTTCCTTCAACTGCGCAGGATCAATCAAACATTCAAAAACTGAGTTTTGTACACGTTGACCATAATCCTGACATTTCTTGGAGACACGTCGTAGACGGGCTTGCCCTGCTTTTGTTTCGGTTTTTACATCGTAGGTAATCAAGACCATCATAGTGATTAATTCCAAAAGAAGGGTGGATACGCATCCAAATCGCCGCGCAGATGACGCGCCAATAACATTGCCTGCACATGTGGAAGCAAGCCAAAAGGAATCTTTTCCTTGAGAAACGGATGTGTGATCTCTTCCTTCTTTCTCTCCTGCCAGGCAGTTAACACAGCTTTGCGTGTGTCGTCATCCATCAGGATGCCGCCGCTTTCTTTCTGAGTAAAACCTTTGCCTGTGATCTGTTTGCGGTTCACCAAGGACAATGCCAATCGATCCACAAGCACGGGACGTAATTCCTCCATCAGGTCGAGCGCGAGCGATGGACGCCCAGGGCGGTCTCGGTGTAGAAAACCGATATAGGGGTCAAGACCAACTGTCTCCAAGGCTGAAGCGGTTTCATTTGTCAAAAGCGTGTACAGGAACGAGAGCAGGCTGTTCATGTTATCCAAAGGCGGCCGGCGCGAACGTTCCTTTAAGAAAAAATCTTCGCGCTGTTGCAGGATCAAATGATCGAACACACTGAAATACACCTTTGCCGCGCTCCCTTCAAAGCCCATGAGATCGCCTGTAGACTTGCAAGCTGGGATGGCCTTGAGAGTCTCCTTCATGAAACTGGACGCGCCGCCAAGCGACTTGACACGCTCTGCGAGCAGTATGGCATGGTCACGGATCGCGCGGTCGAGCACCTTGCGGCAATTGGATATCTTGCCCAACAAAAAGGACTGAGCGATGGGGATGCTCTGCGCCTCTTTCTCCGACACTTCAAACTGTTTCCGCCTCAACAGAACATTTCCCTTCACCCGACCTGTGACCCGTCCCTGAAAACGACCGTTCGGTGTGAGGAAGGTCAAGCCGATGTTGCGTGCCGCACAAGCGCCCATCAAGGCAGGGCTGGCTCCCAACCATGTGAAGCATACAATATTCTCAAGATTATGCAGGGGCAGGCGTGTGGATATGTTCGCACCCTGCTCATCTTCCTTTTTGATGACGATATTCTCGCCATCGAGGGAGAGGAAGGCTTCGGGGGTGGTGACATAAAGAACATTGCCAAGGTGTTTCATGGGCTATCCATTCTCGATCTGTTGTGTTATGTACTTTGATGCTGCAATCACTTTTCCTTGCAAGACAGGCAGACACACATCTGCCAATGAGCAGGAGCGACAGCCCTTATGCGTCTTGACTTTCGGTGTGTAGCCGCGGCTGAAGTAGTTGTGCATCTCAGCAGACATATCCTGCACGAGCGTTCGTAATCCAGATGTGAATTCGATCTCCACACGGTGACGCATCTCACCATAATATAAATATCCGCGTAAAATATTTGTTGACAGCATTTCTTCCAAACACATCGCCTGAGCGCAGAGTTGCGTCTCATCGCTGTGGTCGTGCTTCTCCTTGCCGCGCTTGTATTCGACGGGCGCGGCAAGATAGAGTCCGTCTCTGCCTGGCAACCTCACTCCATCGCCCTGTCCCTCATCCCCGTCCCTTCTCCCGGCGGGAGAAGGGTGAAATTCGACCACATCGCATATGCCTGAAAGTCCCAACCGATACGAAGCGACAGGCACCGAACGCGCGGTGATGACCCCGTTCCGCGTTTCGGTAAAGAACGGATCATCGGCACGCTTGTGCATGATCCTGCCCTCGGCAGTGAGCGCATTTTCCTTCCATTGTTGCTCGATGTGGATCAGCGCCCACTGCCTGCGACAAAACAGGAAGTGTTGTATGCCTGAGAGAGGCAGGAGGTCGTCCTGGGTGTATTCGGATGTCACAATTTCTCGATCAGCTCTACACCTTCGGGTACATTGCCATCCACCTTTACGGTGTAATCACCAAACTTGCGCGGAATAATCACGCCATCATTCTTTTCCACTTGGATCATGTCAAAGAGTTTGTGTGATGGCGCATTGCCAAGTTCATCCTTGTGTTTGAAGATGAAAAGTCTGCGAGATGCCATTTTGCCCCGCGCGGCTGAGTGGTCATGCTCAAACATGTTGACCAGTGCGTCCCAGAAGAGACTCAGGTCATCTTCGGAAAAGCCTGTACCTTTGCTTTCATCATTGGCGAGTTTGGCAGAAACATAACCTTCGACTTTGTACAAAGCATAGGGGACAATGTGCTTGCGCCCCATCGTGCGTTCCTTCTCTGCATCTTCTTCTTTTGTAACGGTCTGGCGAGTGATGGTGACTTCCTGCTGAACAATAGGGTCAATACTGCGCGAGAAGTTGATCTGGATCGGTCCACGCACTTGCCCGCAGTTATCGCCAGTGCTCATCACCGCACCAAAAGTGCGGACATCGAAGAAATTGGCGCACATCCATTTACGGGCTTCGTTAACACCTTCAGAGTTTGCCTTTTTGCCAGGTTCCAGACCGACCTCAACATAGGCTTCTTTGTGATTGGTGTTCAAAGGCGTCCCTTCTTTGACGTAAATTCTGTATCCCGTTTTATCGCCTTTCACCAGTTCGGCGTAGTTACGAATTTTGCGTTTAAGCGCCACATCGGTCACAATGCCATAACCAGTTTCAGGGTCGATGCGCGGCATATTGCCTGCATCTGGGTCGCCGTTGGGGTTGCCGTTTTCCACGTCGTAAAACAGGACGAATTCATAGCGATTGGAAATAGTAGTCATTGTATATTCTCCTTTGGATTAGTTGACTTGAGTTGAAATGGATTCAGTTGTTTTTTTGGATGTCCATAGATCTTTTCGTTGGTGATAGTAACCAATCATAAAAACACCTTGTTCATCAAGAGAAAGACGAGATGGGATCGGGTTATTTTCAATATCCAGTTTATTCAAGATGTCTTCGATGCGTTTGTCGTGATAATACGCGCCGACTTTCGAGATGTGATGCTGTGAAAGCCGTAGAAGAATGGGGAAAACGCTGGCTGGTGAAGCGCAGGCAGAGGTGAAGTACCGATCTTTGATACTGGCATTCACATCGCCAATTGCTTCCTGTTGCACCTTTTCCAGCACGGCGAACAGACGTCCCAGCAAGTACGCTGGAATAGTGGCTTGTTCATTGAGTGACATAACTAATACCTCCTGAATTGGATTTTTAGGTTGATTACGATATTTGCGGAGCAGATACGCCTTGAGTATTGCAGCACGCGCGTAGTTGATCTTTTTTGAAAACCTTTCATCCTGATCCGCGCGGACACGGTTGATGATGGCGTTATACAAAGCGGCGGGGTAGGGTGTGTTTTCAAGAATTGCACGAAACACCGAGCCAGCCAGCAGGGGAGCGGCGTTTTTGTCGGAAGATTTTGGAGAAACGGTTTCATCCAAAATATCCTGAATGGTTAGGTAAGTGTGCTGATCTTCAAATTCTTTGATGATCTCAAGGTCTTTGTAGTGCTTCATAATCTTTTCAACGACTTTATCGAATGGGTTGCTGTGGAAGAACCGCACCGAAACCCGCGCCGCATTGGGGGCAAGTCCCAGCACGTAAAAGCGCGGGTTCTCATCTTCCAAGCCTTTTAGCAATTTCTTTACATCCAATGCCTGAACACGTCTGACTTTCTCAGCAACTTTTTTGAGCTTCTTTTCGGCTTTCTTGTCTCGCGCAGGCTTTGCTTCTTCATCGACAGGAATTTCCACCTCTTCGGGTTCGCACAGTCCCAAAAAGGCTTTGGCGTATTCCTTCTTCTCACTTTCCGCCCAGTAGACGACTGTGGTGTCGCCAATGTAGAACTTTTTGTTTTCATTACTTGAAGAAAGCAGATAGTTCAATGCGGTGCCATAAGCAGATGCTGTTTTTTCACTTACAGGCGAATTCATGCCTTGCGTCTTGCCGAAAGACTCATAAGCATATTCATTGAAACTTACAAGCGAACCTCCGAAAGCACTTGCTCCGCGAATTCCCTTGATGCTTGGATGTAATCGTGCCACAGGAGCAATTTCACCCGTCACCAAACATTGTCCAGAAATGGAGTCGTTTCCTCCTTTGTACAATTCCCACGCATTTTGAATGGCTTTATCTTCATGGGCAAATTTGCCTTTGAACATAAACACTAAATTGCCACCCTTTAAAATGGTCTCAAGATGCGAGGCGATTTTCGGGTGCTCTCTGCCTTTTTCGTAATCATAAGTATCCAAAAAAGCAAGTACTGCTTTCGCAGCAGGCGAAGTAGTTGAAGATAGGATTTCTTTGTGGAAACGCTTGAATTCTTCAAAACGCCTACTTGCATAATCGTTCTTTTCATTGTCGGATATGCCCAAGATATATGCATTATTTTCGCACATAAAATTTGAGATGATTCCCGAAGCCTTTTTTACTTGTTCGGGAACAATCATCCGCTTGGGTCTTTCTTCCAATTTTTTTCCACGTTGTACTTGCTCAAATAATGGAATAACTTCCAGCAGTTCTCCTTTTTCGGAAATGTTCAAGCCAAAACTCACACCCGTTGAACTATACCCGGGCGGCGCAATGTCACTCTTGGGATCGTTGGACAAAATATCATAGTACCGAGTCAACGCTTGGAGAATCATTGTCGCACCTCCAAGTTTGTCAAATCCAATACACCACTTTTCAGCGAGGCACGGAAGAATTGTGGCTTGATGTCTTCTGAATCGGAGAAATCCAGATCATGTAACATCCAGCCGAGTTCCATATCTCCAAGCGGGCTTTTCGGCATTGGCTCGCTATCTCCGATCAATTCCACTTTTGCGCCAAATTCTCGCGTTCCTAAACAGGGCGAGTGGAATTGCTGTCCTTTGCGAAGGCGGCGAAGGATGATGTTGTAGTGTTTTTCCACTGTATCTGTTTCACCCGCTTTATCCGTCATTTCAAAATGCGCTTCGATGATGTATTCCACGTTTTTCAACACAAGCGCGGCGCGTTGCTGGCGAATTTCTGTAGCCACTAAATAGGGCTTTCTTTCCGAAGCCTTCTCGCTTACCTCATTGCGCCGAATATTGGTGAACTCAATCGGTTTGAGCACATGGATTTTGTCGATCACCCAGCGGATGGCAGGTTTCCAATACACCGCTTCGATGATCCCACGCGCCGCTGATGGGGTGATGATGTCATAACTGACACGTTCCACCTTCATCTCAGGGCGGGTGAACAGGGCGTAGTCGCCGCTTACTCGAATCTTGATTCCGTATCCCATAGAATGAACCTCCTTTTGGTTTAGTCGAAGAAAACTGCATCTCCGCCTGCGTCCGCAGGTAAGACAAGACCTGTCTTCTCGTTATAAAACTCTTTCATACTGTTTTCGGTTAAGACCTGGTATGTATCGTTTACCGTTTCAATCACTCCTTTGCTCTGTAGTTTTTCAAATTCCTTTTCGTAAATATTGACTGTGTACATCTGTAACTGTCTGGCAAACGTGAATGGATATGGGTGATTTCTGGCTCTCTTAACTAGACTCTTTGCCTCCTCAGTGTAGGGAATGACAACCGCAACTGTGTTGTTGTCAATCAGTCTGAATTCGTCCGCCGCTTTTTTAAACTCGAACTCAATCCCATTATCAAAGCAGGATAAAATTTGCTTCACATCAAACGCTTCCTTGCCTTGGACGTAATACAGCGAATTGAAATAATCTTCAATCGCTGCCTTTGAATCAACCTGCCCCTCGAATTTTCGGATGGCACTCTCGGCAAACGCCGCGCCTTGTTTAATGAATATGGGCGTCTTTTTGATGAAAGGCGTCTCAGGGTCAAAAACATACATATCGCTGATGCCTCGTTTCATCTCACGGTTCACACGTCCAGCCGCCTGAATAATGGAATCCAAGCCTGCCAATGCCCGAAAGCCAACTGGGAAATCTACGTCGATGCCTGCCTCCATTACTTGCGTTGAAATCACACGGCAAGGTTTTCCTTCTTTTAGTCGTATCCGCACTTCTTCCAAAACTTGCTTGCGGTGGGTCGGACACATCAACGTGGAAAGGTGATAACTTCCGTCCATATCAAGTTGGTCAAACAATCCTTTGGCATGTCGGCGTGTATTGACGATGCACAGCACCTGCTCATGCACTTTGACTCTTTCTAGTAAGTCCGCATCTGTTGTTCTGCCTATATTTTTCACCTGTACTCTCTTATAAAAGTCGAACAAGGCTTGTGGGTCGGGCGCGAGTTCGGTGAAATTCACTTTCGGCAAACGCTGGTTTAATGTAGGTTGGGTCGCTGTACAAAAGACTGTGCTGGCTCCGTAATTTGTTACCAGTTCCTTGACTGCAAACATACAAGGGTCTAAATACTCACGCGGCAACATTTGTGCCTCGTCAAAAATAATCACACTTTTGGTGATGTTGTGCAATTTGCGGCAAGATGAAGATTTATTCGCGAATAAGGACTCAAAGAATTGCACATTGGTGGTAACGACTATAGGAATATCCCAGTTTTCAGAAGCCAGCTTGAGTTTATCCAGAGCATCCTTGGGTTCATCGTCAGCTTCGTCAGAGTCTGTCTTATTTCCCTTCTTCCAGTCAAAATTGGAATGATGTTCTAAGACATTGTCCACACCCAGGTATTCCTTGAATACACCCGCGTTTTGTTCGATGATGCTGGTAAAGGGAATGACATAAATCACACGCTTCAACCTGTGACGTCTGGCGTGGTTCAAGGCAAATGCCATTGAAGCAAGAGTTTTTCCACCACCCGTGGGAATAGTCAAAGTGAAGAAGCCCTGATCGAGATCTGCCCCTTCTTTGCAGGCTTTCAAGGTCTCAGTTCGTTTCTTGTTGATTTCGCCCTGCGGATTATCGAATTTCTGGATTGCAGTGTTGAATGTTTCGCAAAGCGTATCAATGCTGACATGTCCGCCGCGCGGTTTTTCTCCCTGTTGCATGAAGGTTTCCGTGTCTTGAAAATCTGCATCTACCAGTGCAGAGAAAATCATGCGCGTCATAAAGGCAACCGAAAACGCCTCATTGGAAGTTTTTAGTTTGCGTCCTTTTAATATAAGCGATGCAGGATCCATTTCGGTTCTGTAGGCACTATAGTCTTCCAGTCGCTTCTTTTCTACACGTGACAGCAAAGTTCCAGTTCCATCTACATCAGTAGCATCACCGTAATCGGGAAGTCCCGTATGATGACCAGCAATACAATATGAGAGCATGGTTGATAGATTTTTTTCAAGTCCATCTTTATTGAATAGTTTCAAGACTTCTCTTGCGCCAGCCGTCGCATGGTCTACTTTTCGTCCATTGCCATCCAACCTGGCTTGAAACGCTTTGGAATATTTACCAATGTCATGAAGCAATGCGGCGGTGTATGCCAAATCGCCAACCCCAGCATCTTCCCCAAATTCCTTAGCCTTTCTTGCTGTGTCAGACAAATGTGTCTTCAATAACTGCCACTCAGATTTATCTTTACCTTTGAGCGAATGACCATAATACTTTGCTGTCATCTCCACCACCTGATACAACTCCGCCAGTGACTGTGCCTCCCTTGTCAACGCCTCGCGCAATTCTTTTGGCTCCAGCACCTCGCAGTCCGCGCCCCAGCCGCGCACCCAAGGGAGCATCTCGCGCCATTCAGCAACGTCGGCACTCCAGATGCAGCCGCCGTCTTCTATGTCTTCCACTTTTTCGAGCGGATGCCAGATGCTTTCCTTCACACGCCGCGTCACAGCGGGGGAGAAGCGCAGCCTCACCGTCACAGGGTCGCGGTCGGCATACCAGATCCCCCAGGCATGTTTGAGCAACTGCTCATCGTCGAACGACTCGGGGATGTCGAAGGTCTCGCCAGAAAGGAACGCCGAAAGGATGCGGTCCATCTTGAAGGCGAAGGTCTGATCGTTGAAATCGCTTTGAGCGATCACATACACACTGTCGCTCCAGATCGACGGCTCGATCAGGTACGGACTGATGGTATGGCGGGTCAGCCCGTCGCTGCCCAAAGCCTGATATTCGATCCGCACCTTTCTTTGCTCCACCCAGGCTTGAGCAAGGGTCTCGATGATCCTGACCTTATCCGGGTTTTTCTCCTGCCCCATCAAACGTTCGGCGGACCTCAACAGGCGGTCCGTCATCGGCTGGCGAAGGGTTGCAGCGAGCTTTTCCACTGCATTGACGGTATGCGGCTGGTGGAAACGCGTCTGCCGCGAGGTTTTGCGCCCCGCCAGATAGAGGGACAACGCTTCGTGTAAATTGAGTTTGATCTCGGAGATCAGTTTGGCGCGCGGGAGATGCCAGCGTCCCTCCTCGTCCTGCTCGACGGGGTACTCCAGCATCAAATCCTTGCGGTCCCTGAAAACGGTCTCACGGGATACCCCCAGTTTTTCAGCCAGGGCAATATCGGTGTAAGCGCGTTGGATGTACAAGCGCTTCATCTCTTCCAGTCGTTGGGCTTTTGTCATTCCACTCATAGCTGCTCCTGAAAGCTCATTAATAATTAAAAACGTCCCGCAGGTTCCCCTCACTGGAACCTCTGCAGCCGCCTGCGGGACTTTGCGCAATTTCCACTGAAGCAATCAACATGCAACAGCGTAGCACGCCGCCCGGCAGAATTCTGCAACTTTTTCATCTAATTTCGAGATCTATTTTTTCTGTACGGCCATAACCCGCCTTTTTCATCCTCGCAGACAAGCAGGCCTTTCTCCTCCAACGCTGGCAAAGATCTGATGATATCCGAGCGGTTCAACCTCAACAATCTGGCAATAAATCCCGCTTTTTTTCCAGGGTTTTCCTGCACCGAATTATAAATTTTTTCGAGCTTTTTGTCATTGATTTTACGCGCCATGCGAGCCTCCATATGCAAGATGGCTCAACATTACAGGCGGCATGTTGCAAGTACCGCAACATTCAACAGTAAAAGGTTTATTCAGCAGGGCAGGGGAGTACTTAACGAAAAAAAGAGACCGCCATAACAGCGCTCTTTTTTTTCAGGCGATTGAGGTGTTCCCATGAAATTGCTTTATCCCCGCCTCGCAATGGCATGATCTAACTCACCAGTTTTATATTCACATCCAGCAGGCGTTCCTGCACCAGCGCCAGCAAATGCGGGCGCATCTCCGCCGCCTTTCCGAAGCGGGCTTTGGCGATCAGGGTCAGCTCGGTGTACTGCCCGAGCACGCCCTCCAAATTGGTGACCCGCCACGGCTCGATCAGGTTGGGGAGCAGGGTGACCGCTTCGCTTCCGAGGCTTTCCAGAGTGGCGCGGGCAAGCTCCAGGTCCGTTCCGTGGATCTTGAGGGTGACATTGGCGATCGAAAATTTACCGCGGCTGAAATTCCGTACAGCGCGAATCTCACCATTGGGGACGATATACAACTCACCGGAGGGTGACCTGAGCAGGGTGGTGCGCAGGTTGATGGCTTCCACCACGCCTTCGATGGCGGGCGTGCCCGATATTTCGACCTTTTCTCCCACGGCAAAGGTATCTTCAAAGAGAAAGCTCAAGCCGCTCAGATAGTCTCCGATCACGAGGCGGGCGCCGAAACCGAAGGCGGCGCTGAAAAGCCCCATCACCCAGGCGAGGGTGTTCGGGTCGATGAACAAGCCCATACTGGCCACGACGGCGATAATGAGAAAGAGCAAATTGATCGTGCTGGAGATCAGGCTGTGCAGGGTTTTTTGCCGTTCGGGGCTGGGCCTGCGTCCATGGGGAGCCAGCCTGCCGAGCTTCACCAGCCAGCCCGCGGCGCGTTTCAAGACGAAAGCGATCAGCATGGCAGATATGAAATAGATCGCTATGCGGGTGAGATTTTCCAACCACGGGAATTGAGCAAAGAGATCGTTCAGCGGATTAATCATCCATTGAATTTTACCAGCCGCATGCGCGGGGCAGGGGAGGGGGATGGCAGGGAACAGTTATGGAAGGCGAACGGGTGAATATGGAGTGGAATTTAGATTTCTCTTTTCTCTTTTCATGATTCGAGATCCGTTCGCGTTGTGCATGAGAAATTGCACTATGGGGGAGAGGGGAGGCGCTTCGTCCCGGACTCGCATCGATAAATTGTTGCTTTGTTTTCGATAAGTATTATTATCAAAAGCATTGACAGATCCAGTGAAATTCGTATAATGAAACTCATGACAGTCTCCTCCGAGACCAATTCTCCGACGATCAGCGACGCCATGAGTGCATACCTGCGCATGGTGGAACGCGCCCGCAGCAGGCACACCATGCTTGCGTATAAGAATGCGCTTCAGATCTTCCGCGAGGTCCTGCGCGAAAAATCCATGGAGCCCGACTCCACCCCCGCCGAACAACTGACGGAAGATCTGGTCTCCCCGCTGGCTGGGTATTTGAAGACCTATGCCCCCGCCACGGAGCAGCTCTACCTGCAGGCTGTAAAGGGCTTCTATGAGTACGTCGATTCGGAAAGGCTGGCAGAGATCAACCAATCCCGTGTGCGCGTGCTTATACGACAGCGTTCCCGCCGGCCCGGAATCAGGTTCCCCCAGTTCCCAATGGAAGATATCGAAGCCCTGCTGGAAAAGGTCCAACACATCGAGAACCTGCTGGTCTCTGCAGAGAACGACAATCTGCCGGACGTTAATCTACGCGCATACCGTGACCGAGCCTTTCTGCTCACGCTTGCCGATACAGGCTTCCGCGTCCATGAAGCCTGCAAACTCAGGCGTGGCGACATCGATTGGAACGAAGGACGCGCGGTCATCGTCGGCAAAGGCGATAAACAAGCGGTTGTCCGTTTTACCTCGCGCGCCATGCAAGCCATAAAAGATTATCTTTCACAGCGCGCCGCATTGGACGGGAATTCCGGCAAGCAATTGAGTTCCCTGCCCCTTTTTGCCCGTCACGACAAGGGCGCAGGAAAAAAAATAAAGCCGATGACGCCCACCACCGGGCGCAACATTGTAAAGGAGCGCGTGAATCAGATCCTGGGCAAGGAACTGACCGGCAAGATCACCCCCCACTCATTCCGGCATTATTTCGTCACGTCCGTTTTGCGCGGAACTGGCAACCTGCGGATCGCGCAGGAACTCGCGCGGCATACGAACATCCAGGTCACACAGCGATATACCCACCTCTCGAACGACGAACTCGACAAGGCGTATTACTATGTCTTCGAGAGGAAAACCGACAACAAGGAATGAAAAATCAATAATAGGCAATCGCATTGTGGACGACTGCCTATTTCTTCATTATTCGTAGAACCTTTTATTTGACTCGATCCCGCCTCGCAGGTCGACGATCTCACCTGCCGCAAGCACCCGGGTTGTGGCAAGGCTGACCACTTCGCCGTGATGGTCCTTTGCCTCATATGCCCCGTTCAACCCGGCCTCGTTGATCCGTTCCCCGCCGACGGCCTTGTAAGCGGCAGGCACTTCATCCTCCGGATAAATGGCATGAAACGGACATTCCGGCACGCAGGCGCCGCAGTCGATGCAGGTGCCGGCATCGATGTAGTATGTGGGCCATTCGGCAGCCGGCTCCCCGGCGTTGATGGATTCCACCGGGCAGACGTCCGAGCAGCCGTTATCGCGCAAACACAAACTGGTAATGATATGGGTCATGGGACACACTCCTCTGGTTGGTATTTGTAAGGAAGTCGCTCCGACCCCAAAAAAGTTACCCCCAAGAATGAGAACTGGATGAGCATGTTTCCCCTACTTTTGGGGGATGATGCGTTCGCTTCTCCCTTCGACGTATGCCTGATACGCCGTTCTGAGGGTCTTTGTCCACGCCCCCACTCCCCCCTCCCCTACCGGATTATCGTCCATCATCACAACCGGCACGATGCCGCGCGAACTGGATGTAATAATAGCCTCGTCGAAATTTTCATTTACACCCGGCGCGCGGTATTCCACGGACATCCCCTGCAATCTCGCAAGCCGAAGAACTACGCGGCGCGTGACGCCCAGCAGAATCCCCTGTTGCGCGGTGACGAGCATTGCCGATCCCTTAAACGCGTTTCGCCGCGCAGCCACGTGTTTCACGACATAGAAGTTCGATGTCATCCCCTCCAGTATCTTTCCGTTCCTTGTTAGCAGGACTTCGAACACATCCTTGTTGATCAATTTCCTCTGGGCGGCGCTTTCGGCAATAAACCCCGTGTCCTTGATGCGCGGGTCACGCCTCTCGATGTTCGAGGTAATCACATGCACGCCCTGTGTGTACACCGTCTGCGGCAGCGGTTCGAAAGGCTGCATGCCGACATAGACATATCCGTCTTTCTTCGTCAACAACACCCTCAGGCGTGATTCATGCGGCAGATTTGTCTCCGCCAATTCCGCGATGCGCTTTCGCAATGTCCTTTCATCCACAGCGGGGCGTATACCCAGTTTACTTGCGGGTTCGAACAAGCGGTCAAGATGAGAACGCAATCCCAGCACCCGCGTCCCGCCTGCCAGCGTGGTGAAGGTGCTGTAAAAGCCCTGCGGAAGTTTCCCCGTCCATTCATCGAGCGTGCGGGCGTCGAAATCCAGCGGGGTTATGGCTGTCCCTGTAAGTTGAAATCCCTTTATCGGCATGCTGGAATTATAGCGGGAGACCTACTCGATCACAAAGTTGAATCTTATCCTTGACATAATCCGCAGGCTGGGGGTAAACTCGGCTTCGCAAGAAAAATCCTACAAGAAAGGAGCGCACTCCCGATGTTCAACACAATCTTCATGACACCCGATGCAGTTGGCAAATTGCCTTCTCGAAGTGCGCCTATAGACCGCCCTTAGGTCTTCCCTGTTCTGTATTCTTCATGGGCTGCGGCGTACTTGCCGCAGCCTTTTTGTTTTCACCGCCCTTCCCCACAAAGAGAAGGAGGACCAATCGAAATGACCACAACTCAATCAACCTACGAACCCACGATCACCTACGACTTCCGCCCCTCGCTCGACGAGAACCGCCTGAAAGGGTTGTGGAAGATGATGAAGGATTACCGCCTGCCGTACATCATGGCAACGGTCGCCCTTGCCATCTCCGCCCTCTCCAAGACCTTTACCTACCTGCTGCTGCGCTTCTTTGCCGACGATGTGCTGGTCCAACAAACCTATATCGGCGCCACGCTGACAACGACCCTGATCTGGATCGGCGCCGGGTTCGTGGCGCTGGCGGCTTTCGAAGGCGGCTTTGCGTTCCTTTCAGGACGGCTGGCAGCCTACACCGCCGAAGGCATCACCCGCCGCCTGCGGGACTTTCTCTTCGATCACATTCAGCGCTTGAGCTTTTCGTATCACGCCACCACGCCGACCGGCGACCTGATCGAACGGGTCACTTCTGACGTGGACGCTCTGCGCCGCTTTTTCAGCGAGCAGGCCATCGGCGTGGGACGCATCTTCCTGTTGTTCGTGATCAACTTCATCGCCATCCTCAACCTGAATACGGAGCTTGCGCTGGTTTCGGTGGTGGTCATCCCCGTCATTTTGCTGGTGTCCTTGTGGTTCTTCAAAAGGGTGACGAAAGCCTACGAGGAATATCAGGCGCAGGAGGCAGTGCTTTCCACGACCCTGCAGGAAAACCTGACCGGCGTGCGCGTGGTGAAAGCCTTCGCGCGGCAGGAGTACGAAAAGAAGAAATTCGAGAAGGATAACTGGGGCAAATTCCTGAAGGGCAAGATCCTGCTCTTCATGCATTCGATGTTCTGGCCCCTTTCGGACATCGTGCTGGGATTCCAGATGTTGTTCGGTTTCGTCTACGGCGCGACCATGGCGATCAACGGCGAGATCTCGGTCGGCACGTACATTGCATACGTAGGATTGGTCGTCTGGCTGATCTGGCCCATCCGCAACCTGGGACGAATCATCGTGCAGACGTCCACGGGCATGGTCAGCTATACGCGTCTGATGGAAGTGGTCAGGCAGCAGCGCGAGCCGCTCTTCGATGGGAAGATCCAGCCAAAGGGTCCGGTGCGGGGCGATGTGCTCTTTGAGGACGTTTCGTTCATGTATTCGGACGGCAAAACGGATGTGCTGAAGAACGTCTCATTCCACGTCAAGCCGGGGCAGGCGGTGGCGCTGCTTGGCTCCACCGGGTCCGGCAAGACGTCGCTGGTGAATCTGCTGCCGCGCTTCCACGAATATACGGGCGGGCGCATCCTGCTGGACGGCGTGGAGTTGAAGGATCATTCGCGCGCGTACCTGCGAAAGCAGATCGGCATTGTGGAGCAGGAACCCTTCCTATTCAGCCGCTCGATCCGCGAAAATATCTCCTACGGCGTGGGACGCGACGTGACGCAGGAGGAGATCGAACGCGCCGCGAAAGCCGCCGCGATCCATGATGTGATTCTCGGATTCCCCGACGGATACAACACGCTGGTCGGCGAGAAGGGCGTGACGCTCTCCGGCGGACAGAAACAGCGTGTGGCAATCGCCCGGACGCTGTTGAAGAACCCGAAGATCCTGATCTTCGACGACTCGACCTCGGCTGTGGACACCGAAACCGAGGCGGAGATCCGCGATGCGCTCCATACATTGATGAAAGAGCGCACGACGTTCATCATCGCGCACCGCATCCAATCGGTGATGGTAGCCGACCTGATCCTCGTTCTGGATAAAGGCGAAGTGGTTCAGATGGGCATGCACGCCGACCTGTTGAAGGATGAAGACGGGATGTACCGCAGAATTTACGATATTCAGACCCAGATCGACGCGGAGTTGGAAAGAGAAATCTCGCGTGTGAATTAGATGCGAATTGTCATGGCGAGGAGGAGCGACGAGGAAACCATCCCCCTCAACGACCAGAAGATTGCTTTTGGAAAAGCGCCCTCGCCACGACATGATATTGGAGATGTACCATGAGCGAAGAACTTATCGAACTTGAAGAAGAAGAATTTACAAGTCAATTGACCACGCCGGTGCTGAAACGCATCCTGGGGCTGCTCCTCCCCCACTGGAAATGGGTCGTCGGTTTCTTTCTGACGATCGCCATCACCTCCGGACTGGATGCGTACTTCACCTTCCTGAACAAGCAGTTCATAGATCAGGGCATCATGCTGAGCGATAAAGACCGTTTGATGCAGCTCGCCACGATCTACGGCAGTTTCATCCTGTTACAGGCGGGAGCAGTCTTCACATTCATCTATCTGGCGGGCGTGCTGGGCGAACGGATCCAATACGACCTGCGCAAGATGCTCTTCAACCATTTGCAGGACCTGTCGCTTTCGTATTACGCGCAGAATGCAGTGGGGCGCCTGATCGCGCGAGTGACCTCCGATACGGGGCGCGTCTCGGACCTGCTGACGTGGGGCATCGTGGATACGACCTGGGCGCTGATGAACATCATTTCGTCCACGGTGTTCATGGCGATCATCAACTGGCGGCTGGCGTTGATCGTGTTGACGATCATCCCGATCATGGCGTATGTGGGCATCGAATTCCGCAAGAAGATATTGGCGGAATTCCGCGTTTCGCGGCGCGCCAACAGCAAGATCACCGGCGCGTTCAATGAGAACTTCCAGGGTGTGCGCGTGGTGAAGGCGCTGGGGCGCGAAGACCGCAATACCGAAGAGTTCCAGGGGCTGACAACCAAGATGTACAACGCGTCCTACCGCGCGGCGTGGCTCTCGGCGCTCTTCCTGCCGACGGTGCAGATCATCGCGGCGGTGGCGCTGGGTGTGATCGTCGGCTACGGCGGGAACCAGATCACAGTCGGGTTGATGACCATCGGCGGTATTCAAGCATTCGTCTCATACCTGACCTTCATGATGTGGCCCATTCAGGACCTGGCGCGCGTATACGCGGAAATGCAGCACAGCATCGCATCTGCGGAGAGGATTTTCAAACTGGCGGATACCCCGCCCGAGGTCCATAACCGAAGCGACGCCGTCGAGGCGAAGACCCTGCTGGGCGAGATCGAATTCGATCATGTGGATTTCTATTACGAAGACCGCAAGCCTGTGTTGACCGACTTTACGCTGAAGGTCGAGCCCGGAGAGATGATCGCGCTCGTCGGCCCGACCGGGGGCGGGAAGTCCACCATCGTAAATTTGCTGTGCCGATTCTATGAACCGCGCAAGGGCGTGATCCGAATCAACCGGCACGACTACATGGAATATACGCTCGAGTCGATCCACAACAAGATCGGAATCGTATTGCAGACCCCGCATCTGTTCTCCGGGACGGTGCGCGAAAACATCCGTTATGGGCGGTTGGAGGCAGCGGACGACGAGGTGGAGAATGCCGCCAAAACGGCGGGCGCGCATGATTTCATCGTGACGCTCGAAAAGGGCTACGACCACAATGTGGGCGAAGGCGGCAACCTGCTTTCGGTGGGACAGAAACAATTGATCTCGCTGGCGCGCGCGGCGCTGGCAAAACCGGAACTGTTCATCATGGACGAAGCCACGTCTTCGGTGGATACATTGACCGAAGCGCTCATTCAGCGCGGCATGGAGGCGTTGATGAAGGGGCGCACATCGTTCGTCATTGCACACCGGCTTTCCACCATCCGACGGGCGGACCGCATCCTGGTGATCGAAGACGGAAAGATCGCCGAACAAGGCACGCACGCCGAACTGCTGCGCATGCGCGGACATTACTACCGGCTGTACACGCAGCAATTCCGCCACGAACTGGAAGTGCAATACGGCGTGACGGATGAAATCGAAAGCGGAGAGCGCGAAGGCGTGACCGCTGATTCGGTCATGATGAAGCGCGAGAAACCGAACGAAGAGCCGATTGCGGCGGATTGATATTAACGAACAGGTTCGGTCCCAAAATGATAATGTAACCATTGAACGGAACAAACCGAATAAACGAATCGAACTCCATGAGATCATGGAGTTCGATTCGGCGCGTCTGAAGACCGCTTTGGGCGCATCCATTCACATCACAATAACATTCATTTCATTTGGAGTTGAACCATGTAACACCGCAAACCTTCAACAATGAGACACGCAACGGCGGAGTTCTACCGCCTACACAACAACCAACCGATACCATGGAGAGAAAAATGAAAACCGAGATCCAACCTTTTCATCAAGACATGCTCGCAGAAGCGGGCAAACTGCTTGCCTCACGGCAGGCGCGCGAACGCGCCCACTTCCCCGCCCTGCCGAAGCGCTTCGAAGACGTTTCCGCTGCGACAAAAGCTGTGGAGACGGCATTCAAAAAGAAAGGCACCTTCGGCTTCGCCGCGATTCGCAACGGGGCACTGGCAGCCTATCTCATCGGCGAACCCACCCCGCTGGATTGGGGACGCGGCGGTTTTATTCACCTGCCGGGCTGCGGGTTGGCAGAGGGCGAAGACCCCGCCCTGCTGCAGGACTTGTACGCTTTCGTGGGCGAAGAATGGAACAAGCGGGGGTGTTTCCTGCATTATCTCTACCTGCCCGCCGGAGACCCAGCCGTAACCGACTCGTGGTTTTCGCTCGGATTCGGGCGCGAACGCGCCGATGCGATCCTTGACCTGCGTGCGCTGGATATCCCAAAGGTCAAATTGAAAGGCAGCTTTGAAGTACGCCGTTCGACAGCCAAAGACGCAAAGCGATTGGAGGAACTTTCCGATGTGATCGCAGTTCACCAATGCCGCGCGCCGCGCTGGCATCCGCTCACGCCGGAAGAACTGCCCGAACTCGCCGAAGGCTGGTCGGAGATCGCAGGCGACCCCGATTGGACGATCTGGCTGGCTGTGAACGGAGAAGAGACATACGGCTGCGTCGGCTTTTACGGAAAACCCGAAGCCGACGATGCTTTGCTCGTCCCGCCAAACTCCTGTTACCTTTCGGTTGCAGCCACCAAGGAATCTGAACGCGGACGCGGTGTCGCCTCCGCCTTGACCTGGCATGGACTCGAGCGCATGCGCGCCGAGGGTTTTGATTTCTGTCTGAGCGACTGGCAAACCGCCAACCTGTCGGCTTCGCGCACCTGGCCCCGCTTTGGTTTTGAAACGACTGCCTACCGCCTGGCGCGGACGGTCAACCCCATGATCGCATGGGCAAAAGCATAAAAAAAGGAGATTGGACCCCGCGCAGAATCAAGAGCGCGGAGCGCAAGGATATCAAACCATGACGAGAAGCGAACTTATAAACCTATATGACAAGGAACTGCGCGAGCAGGTCGAATATCCGGAGGCGAAAAAGGAGATCACGCGGGATGTGGTTCGGTTCAAGCGTGAAGCGCCGGGCATGAGTTTCGTCTCGTTGACGTATGCGCAGGAAGCCGACCTCGAGCGCGTCATCCAGAACGAGGTGGCGCACTTCAAACCGGCGCAAGGACATCCATTCACATGGAAGGTGTACGACCATGACCCCCTGCCCTCTTTGGGAGAGAAACTTGCGGCGCATGGATTCGAAAAGGATGAAGACCGAGGAGACGTGATGATCTTCGATGTGACCGGGGCGCACCAGGAAAAATTCGAAACAAACGGGCTGGATATCCGCCAGATCACGAGCCGGGAAGGATTGAAGGATGTTGTTTCCGTGCTGGATAAGGTATGGGGCAACTCGAACGAGTGGGTGTATGACCGCCTCGGGAGACATTTGGATATCCCCGGTTATTTAAGCATCTATGCCGGATACGCGGACGACAAGCCAGTCTCCATCGCCTGGACATACTTCCCTCGCGGACAGTTTGCGACGCTCTTTGCCGGTTCGACGCTGCCAGAACACCGCAAGCGCGGATTCTATACCGGCATTTTGTGGAAACGCCTGAAAGAGATCCGTAATCGCGGAGCGCGGTATGCCGTGGTGGAAGCCGGCGACATGAGCCGACCGATCGTGGAGAAACACGGCTTCCGACTCCTGACGACGGTTTGGGATTATGTGTGGAAGGGGAGCCGATGGTGAATAGAGTATAGTGCGGCAAAAAAGACCTCCGGGCAAAGTCTCGGAGGTCTTTTGTTTTGTGTTAGTTTCTCCATTAATTTGATTATACGTTTCGTGCCTCATCCGCAATTCAACAACACCTTCAACACCCCCGGCTGGGATGCTTTTTCCATCGCTCTGACGGCATCCTTCAACACAAATTCATCCTGAATCAAGACGGTCGGATCCACTTCGCGTTTCTCGAGCAGGCGCAGGGCTGGCGCGAAGGGACCACAACGTGAGCCGATGATCTGAATTTCATCCACCACGATGGACGAGAAGTTGACGGTCATGTCGCCCTTGTATGTGGATTTCATTACAAGCGTTCCGCGCGGACGGATGGCTTGGCGGGCCAGGTTGAATCCATCCGGCGAGCCGGTCGCTTCGACGACCAGGTCCCATTTGCGGGGCTGGATATCCTCTTCGGTTGTTGTGCGAATCGCACGCGCGGCAAGCAGGTCTTTTTGAAGCTGGTGACGCGCCAAAACATGAAGTTCACAGCCTGTCAGCGCCAGGGTCTGCGCAATCAACTGCCCCAACCTGCCCGCGCCGATCAAAAGCACGCGATCCGTCGGCTGGATTTGAATTTGCTGTTGGATTTCCAGCGCGGCGGCAAGCGGCTCGGTGAAGACCGCCATCTCATCAGGAACTTTCTCCGGCACGCGGTGCAGGTTTTCAAGCGGCAGGGACGTGTATTCGGCAAAGACACCGTCACGGTTGACGATGCCCAGCACGGAGCGGTTCTCGCAATGTGTTGGGCGCCCATTCCGGCAGGCTTCGCACGCGCCGCAGACAGCGTTGATCTCTCCCACCACGCGCGCGCCGATCCAGCTTTTATCGGGCGCGTCCGCCACCTCACCCACAAATTCATGACCGAGAACCCCGGCGTAAGGATAATATCCCTTCACCAGTTCAAGGTCAGTGCTGCAAACGCCCGCCTTGCGAATCTTTATCAACGCCTCGCTGGAACGCTCCGGTTTCGGCACGTCGCGCAACGCGACCTGATTATTTTCCAGCCACAACGCTTTCATTTCTTTGCCTCAAAACCTCATAGGTGATCAATGCCGCCGCGATCGAAACGTTCAACGAGTTGACTCTGCCCATCATCGGGATCTTCACGTTCAAGTCGGCGTTCTGCATCCAGAAATCGGTCAGCCCCTCGTCTTCCGTGCCGAGGGCGACTGCAACCGGTTCGCGCAAATTGACGTCAGTATAGATTTTTTCAGCGGACGGCGTCGCCGCCAGGACCCGCATCTTCCCGGACCTGAGCCATGCCAGCGCGGTCGGTGAATCCACCTCGATGGCTGGCACCGCAAAGACTGCGCCGCGGCTGGCGCGGATGACGTTCGGACTCCACAGGTCCACGCGCGGGTCACAGACGAGGATTGCGTCCACCTTTGCCGCATCCGCGGTGCGCAGGATGGCTCCAAGATTGCCCGGCTTCTCGACCGACTCCGCGACGATGACAAGCGGTATTTCGGATAATTTGAGATCTTCAAGCGAACGTTTTGGCGTCGGGAAAATTCCAAGCCAGCCATCGGGGTTATCGCGGTAGGACATTTTCTCGAAAACTGCGCGGCTGACGGTGAGGGTTTCAGCGTGAGGGAAGGTCAGGGGTCGGCTGGCAAGCTCAGGCGCGGTCAGAAGCGTCTGCGGTACGAGTCCGCATTCGCGGGCAAGAGTCAGTTCGTCCCAGCCTTCGACAAGGATCAATCCGTCCTTTTGTCTTTGCCGTTTGTCTTCGCGCAGTTTTACGATATGTTTGACTTTTGGATTTTGCGTGCTGGTGATATCCATTTATTTTACGAGGAGAAGGCACGCCGCCTGATGACTTTTGTTGACCACGACCATGGGCGGGTCACTTGCCTTGCAGGTTTCGATCGCGACCGGACAGCGCGGATGGAAGCGGCAGCCGGACGGAATGTTGATGGGGTTGGGCGTTTCGCCCTGTAAAATGATGCGTTCATGACGCAGGCGCGGATTTGGTACCGGGATGACGGAAATGAGCGCCTTGGTGTAGGGGTGCTTTGGGTTTTCGAGTACTTCGAGCATGGTGCCGACTTCGACGATGCGCCCCAGGTACATGACCGCCACGCGGTCGGCAAAGAAACCCACCGAGCCGAGGTCGTGCGTGATGAAGATAACGGCGATCTGGCGCGTGATGCGAAGCTCGGCAAGCAGGTTGATGATCTCTGCGCGGATGGACACATCCAGCATGGAGACGGGTTCGTCTGCCAGGATGATTTCGGGTTCCAGAACGAGCGCGGCGGCAACCACCACGCGCTGGCGCTGTCCGCCGGAGAGTTCGTGGGGATAGCGGTTGAGATACACGTCGGCGGGCTTCAGACCCGCATCCTCGAGCGCCTTCCTGACGCGCTCATCGCGGTCCGGTGTGTTTGCCATGCCGTGAACCAACAGCGGTTCGGTGATGATCTCTTCGATGGTTTGGGTGGGGTTCAGAGATTCGTACGGGTCTTGAAAGACCATTTGAATCTTACGGCGCAGTTCCCTGCTCTTGCGCTGACCGTCGTTCAAATGGGTGATATCCATTCCTTCGAATTTGACCGTGCCAGCCGTGGGGTCTTCCAACCCCATCAGCAGAAGCGCAAGCGTGGATTTTCCGCATCCGCTCTCGCCGACCAGGGCGATGACTTCGCTGTGGCGCAGGGTCAGGTCCACGCCGTCCACCGCATGGACTTTGCGCATGTCCTTCGAGAACAAGCCGGGGCGACCTGCCTCGAAATATTTTTTCAAACCGCGAACTTCCAAAAAATCTTTGCTCATTGGATTTCCTTGGGTATATTAACTGCAGATGACCACCGGTAAACAGGCTGGACGGTGCTCTATCTTTTTTCCACGATCAAGTGGCAGCTGGCAATGTGACCGTCCGCGCCGACCCGATGCAGTTCGGGTTCTTCGGCATGACACCGTTCAAAGGCGGCAGGACAGCGCGGCGCAAAGCGGCAGCCGGCAGGCAGCGCATCCAGACGCGGGGGATACCCCGGAATGGAGGAAAGTTTCTTCTTTGGTTTTGTCAAATCGGGGAAAGCCTTCAGCAGTTCCTGCGTGTACGGATGGCGCGCCTCGTTGTAGATGATGTCCACATCGGCATATTCGGCGGTCACACCGCCATACATCACCAGCACGCGGTCGCACATTTCCGCCACGATGCCGAGGTCATGTGTCACGAAAACCACTGCCAACCCAAGTTTCCTGCGAAGCTCATCGAGCAGTTCCAATATCTGCGCCTGAATCATCACATCGAGCGCGGTGGTCGGCTCGTCCGCGATGATGACCTGCGGATTGCACGCCAGCGCCATCGCGATCATCGCCCGCTGGCGCATCCCGCCCGAATATTGATGCGGAAAATGATCCTTGTGGTCGGCGGCAATGCCCACAAGTTCGAGCAGTTCTGTCACGCGCGCGGAAAGCTTGTCGCGCGGGAAGGTCGGCACATGCCGGACGATGGCTTCCGCGATCTGGTCGCCCACCGTCCGCACAGGGTTGAGCGCGTTCATCGCGCCCTGAAAGACAATCGAAATCCCGCTCCAGCGAACCTCATTCATTTCCTCTTCGCTGATCGCGGTCAAATCTCTGCCGCTGAAATAAACCTTGCCGCCCACGATCTGCCCTGCCGAGGGCAGTAAGCGCAGCAAAGCCAGCATCAGCGTGGTCTTCCCGCAGCCACTCTCCCCCACCAGCCCAACCAATTCGCCTTCGTTCAACGTAAAACTGACGTTTTCCACAGCGCGCGCGGGTGGCTTGCCTTCCGTCACATAATTGATGGAAAGATTCTGGACGTCGAGCAGAGTCCCCGGCTTGACAGGCTTCGCCCCCGCCTCACTCGTGACGACAGGCCTGCCCGGCATTAAATGATGCGTATCCAGCCTTGGGTTGAAGACTTGTTCCAAACCCTGCCCGAGAAGCGTCAACCCCAGCACCACCCAGACGATTCCAAAGCCTGGGAAGACCAGCGCCCACCACGCTCCAGTGGACATGGCTCCGCGCTGGAAGGCGTAATTGAGCATCTGTCCCCAGGAAAGCGTGGTCGGGTCGCCAAGACCCAAAAAGGAGAGCGTACTTTCATTTAAAACAGCCAGCGATACGACCAAAACGGCTTGCACAACCAGAATCGGCATGACCAAAGGCAGGATATGACGGCGGATGATATGCGCCTTGCCGGATCCGATGGCGCGCGCCCGCAAGACGAACTTGCGCGATTTCACCGCCAGCGTCTGCGAACGCACCATGCGGGCGGTCGTCGTCCAACCGAGCAGACCGATGACGAAGATGATGTTCAACAGGGAGGGTTTCGTCAGCGCGACGATAACCACCATCAAGGGCAGGTCGGGGATGACGAGCATCACGTCGGTGAAACGCATGATGAAATTCTCGACCCTGCCGCCGAAGAAGCCGGCGACAATGCCCAGCAATCCGCCGATGAAAATGGAGATGAACGCGGCAAAGAAACCGACGGTCAATGAGACGCGCGCGCCGTGGATGAAGTTGGTGAATACGTCCCCGCCCGCATCATCCGTGCCGAAGAAGTGTCCAGTAGAAGGGGGCTTGTAGATGTCGCTGACGCCCACGGTCACGGAGGAGCCGGGCACGTGCGGCGCGATAACCGGCGCAAGGACCGCCACCAGGATAATGGCAACCAACATGCCAAGCCCGACCAACGCCATGCGGTTCTTTTGAAACTTGCGCCAGAATTCGAGGAGATAATTGCTGGAAGGCGGTGCAGTATTTTTTTGCGTAAGGAGTTCCATGCTTTACTCCGCCTGTACGCGCGGATCGAGATAGGAATACATCAGGTCCGCGATCAGATTTGCGAGGATGACGGTAACTGTGACAAGCAGGAACGCGCCCTGCAAAACGGGAAAGTCGCGCCGGTTGACGGCTTCAAATATTGCGCCGCCCAATCCGGGCCAGGAAAAGACCGTTTCGATCTGAACGGCTCCCGCCACAGTGAACCCGAGATTGATGGCAATGATGGTCACCATCGGCAG
The DNA here is from genome assembly GCA_964563315.1 of uncultured Anaerolinea sp. Taxonomy (GTDB): domain Bacteria; phylum Chloroflexota; class Anaerolineae; order Anaerolineales; family Villigracilaceae; genus Villigracilis. The sequence continues at coordinate 24,248 of CAZLWG010000041.1, forward strand.
CATTGCGTTCTTCAACGCATGGTCGCGCAGAATTTGGAAAATGCCCAACCCCTTCGCCTTTGCCGTCAGGATGTAATCTTCGGAAAGCACATCCAGCAGGCTGGAGCGCATGATGAGCATGTATTCACCCATGTACACCAGGGTGTAGGTCAGCGTGGGCAGGATCATATGACGCCCAATGTCCTTCCACTGTTCCAACAGCGGATAGGAGGACAACCCCGGCGTCGCCTTCCCGCCGATGGGCAGCCCGTTCGTGGAACCCCAAAATAATAGAATAATTCCAAGCCAGAAGGTCGGCAGACTCCAGACGACCAGGCTGGTCGCCAGCGCGCCGTAATCAATGGATGTCCGCGCCTTCCAGGCCGCCAGCATCCCAAAGAATGCGCCCACAATGATGGAAAGGATCTGTCCAGCTCCGATCAGCAGGATCGTATTCCAAAGCCGTTCCGCAAGGATGGTCGCCACGGGGCGGTTGTTGTGGTAGCTGATCCCGAACTCGCCCGAGAGCAGGTTCTTCACGTAAATGAAGAACTGGGTATCCAGCGGATTAACCGTACAACTCCCGACTTTGACGGGATTCAGCGTCTCGAAACAATTGATGACGGGCTTATCCAGCCCATATCGGACGCGGAGCGCCTCGATGGATTCTTTTTTCAGGCGCGGGTCATGCACTCCCGCGCGCGCTGGGTCGCCCGGCAGGACACGGAAGAGAAAAAAGTTCAACACAAGGACGAACACGATCGTCAACAGCGCCCATCCGAACTTTTTGAAAAAATATTGAAAACGATTCAAGGGGTGCTCCCTTTATGATCGGGAATGCGAAACATGCCGGAGGCGGTGCGGGAAACACTGCCCCCGGCATGTTGTTCGGTTATTTCACGGGTTCGATCACGACCAGTGAAGATGTATCGGAGAATTCGATCTTTGCCTCGCTGGTGATCCAGCCGGTGAAGCGGTCTATGCGGAAGGCCTGAATGTTCGGGTCATAATACGGGATGACGTACACCACATCGTTATGCACGATCTCCTGCATCTTCCAAACGGTCTCCACACGCTTATCGAAGTCCAACTCCACAGCCTGTTGGGCATAAAGCGCATCGTACTCGGGATTGGAGTAACCGGTTTCGCTGGAGCCGGTGGGGATCTCGTCCGTGGTCATGACACTCAACAGCAGGCTTGGGTCGGGATCCGAACCCCAGCCCCAGAGCATGACGTCGAAGTCAAAAGCGGGGCAGCAAACGGCGGTCAGGGCATCCGGGTCCATCGCCTGCAACTCGGTCTTGATGCCCAACTCGCCCCACATCTGGTTCAACAATTCCGCCAGACGCGGACCGTCCACAGAATCGCTGGGCCAGTTCACGCGGAAGGTCAGGCTGCGCGAGCCATCCGGCATATCGCGGACACCATCGCCGTCCGCGTCCAAATACCCGGCGTCATCGAGGATCTTGTTGGCTTTTGCCAGATCAAATTCATAGTCCGTGAGTGAATCGTTGTACCAAACTCCCAGACCGTCTGGAATCAGCGTCAAGCCGGGTCCGCCATTTCCAAGCAGAATGATGTCCACGATCTTCTGCTTGTCGGTGGCATGGGCAAGCGCGAGGCGGACGTTCCTGTCCCGCAGGGCGGGATGACCGGTGCAGACCCCGCCTTCCTCTTCGGTCGGACAATTCTCAGGATCGATCTGGTTGAAGATGATATCGGTCACGGTGGGTGCGAACGGCGCGCCGACATAAATATCCACATTCGGATCTTCCTTGAGGGTGGCAACCGCGGTGGCGGGCATTTCCGTGATCATGTCCACCTGGCCGGTCTTGATGGCCTGCACAAGAGCATCGGGCGTTTCGAAGGTTTGGAAGATGACCTCATCCACCTTGGGCGGCGTGAAGAAGTGTTCCTTGTTCGCCGCCAGATGGACGAACTCGCCCTGGCGGTATTCCACCATCTTGAAGGGACCGCTTCCGATCATCGCTTCATTCTCGAACTCGACCGGGTCCTCGCCCTCCCAAATATGCTTCGGAAGAACATACAGGAAGACCAGCTGACTTTCGATGTTCGGGATCGGCTCCGAGAGCGTGATCACAACTTCGTTATTTTCGGTGGCTTCGATGTTTTCGAAGTATGAAGTGTAGCCGCCCATCCAGGGATAGTCTTCCGTGTTCTGATAGAGCAGATACGAGAAGACGACGTCCTCGGCGGTCAGGGGCGTGCCGTCATGGAAGGCGATACCGTCGCGGATCTTGAAAGTCCAGGCGATCCCATCGTCGGACATGTCCGCGGTATCCGCGAGGGACAGAGTGAAGGTTCCATCCAGGTTCAACTCATACATTGAATCATAGACCAATTCGAAAATTGTGTACGATTCAGAAAGGACGGCCGCGCCGGGATTGAGCGTGTCCGGGCTTCCATTCCATCCAATACGGACAACAGCGGAACCGGATGACGGCGCGCCAGTGGAGTCCGGCGCTTCGGTGGCGGCATCACCGCCCCCGCTGTCTCCTCCCGTGGCACCGCCGCCACATGCGGCGATCAGCAGCGCAAGCGCCATAAAAAGGTATAACACTTTCTGTTTCATTCTTCCTCCTCTCAAGGGTAGAACGGTTTATTGGCTTCCCTTTGAAAACAACATGCGCCATGACAGAGACGTCTCTGTCATGGCGCAGGGGCTTTCATTTGAACGGCTGGGTGGGGCGCATCGAAAGGGAACCCATCTCCCAAATTTTACTGTAATTCGGCAAATAATCAAACCCGAATCGGCGGTAAAATCCGGCAGAGGATACCCCATGGAAAACCCAATCAAACTCACTGAAAAATATGAACGCAACGGCTGGCCCGCACTCAAACGAACCGACTTAAAACCTCCCGAAGGATGGAACCTTTCGCTTCTGACGTCCATCGAGCGGGTTCGGTCTCACATGCTTTCCTCTCAGGGACAGATCGCCTGCATCAAGGACGGCGAAACCCTTTCGGATGTTTTCACCCTGCCCTCAAATGGAGGCTGGCTCTCGCGCGTCACCACCGATCGTCCGCTGGCCGCCTATTGGGACGATGAGACCCCGCAATGGTCGCCGGACGGGAAATGGCTGGCGTTCGGAATCAAGGGGCACGTCCACATCGTTCCGCACGACGGCGGCCTGCCGAAAAAGATCACAGACTTTACATCCGCATCAAGCAGCCCACGGTGGATGCCGGATTCACACGGGCTGATCGTCACCGTGGAGCGCGAAGAGACCGACCAACTCCTCCTGACAGACCGCGAAGGCTCCTGGCCCCGCGCTCTGACCACCGACATCATTGGCGACCACTGGGACCCGCGTCCGTCACCGGACGGGAAGTCCATCGTTTACAACCTGCGCCGCTTCGACGACCTGAACCGACTCGATATCATCTTGCTGGAGATTACAACCGGTAAACAGACTACGCTGTATGGAAAACCGTCCACGCGGGCGCTTTCGCCGAAATGGTCCCCGGACGGGAAATGGGTCGCCTTCACGGCGCAGGAAACTCAATACGAAGAGCTGTATCTCATCAAGCCGGACGGCACAGGATTCCATCAACTCACCAAACTCGGGCGCGACGTATTCCAATTCGAGTGGTCGCCGGACAGTCAGCAGATCCTTGCGGTGGTGAACCACAACGGCTCGTTCGAGTTGATGCTCATCGAAGCGGAATCAGGCTCGGCGTCCGGATTGCGAAGCGAATTGGGGATCCACTCCAACCCCAATTGGTCGGCAGACGGATCGTTCATCACGTTCGAATTCGAAAGCCCCACCCTGCCAGCGGATATCTACCGCATGGAGGTCAAAAGCCTGCAAGTAACTCCATTGACATTTTCCAGCCCGCTGGCGATGCAGAAGAATAAACTGGTCGTCCCCGAACTCGTCAGTTATAAAAGCCATGACGGATTGGAGATCCCTGCCTATCTCTACCGCCCCCAAAAACCGAACGGCGCGGCAATCCTCTACCCGCACGGCGGACCGAAAGACCAATACGTTTTCGCGTTCGACGATCTTGCGCAGTACTTCACTGCAAAGGGATACACCTATATTGCCCCGAATTACCGCGGCTCGACCGGCTACGGCAAGGACTTTGAGCGCGGGAATTATAACGATTGGGGGCTCGGCGATACTCAGGATTGTTTGCACGGCGCGAAATACCTGCGGACCCTGAAGGACATCCAGCCAGACCGCATCGGCATTGCGGGCGGAAGCTACGGCGGGTATATGACGATCAATTCGCTTTCGCGCGATCCTGATCATCTCTTTGCATGCGGCGTTGCCAAGTACGGAGATTCGAACCTGATCAGTTCATGGGCTCAATGCGAAAAACGACTGCGGCTGTATACTGAAATTTTTCTTGGTCATCCCGCTGAAAACGTGCAGGTCTATTTGAAAGGCTCCCCCATCTCCGATGCGAAGAACGTGCAAAAGCCTGTCCTGATCCTGCACGGTTTGTTGGATACCGTCGTTCCGCCAGAAGCCAGCGAGGAATGGGTGGAAGCGCTCCGTCGCGAGGGAAAAACGTTCGAATATAAGACATATGCAGATGAGCCACATGGCTTTTTACGGCGTGAGAATTTGCTCGATGTTTATGAACGCATGGAACGTTTTCTGGATTGGTATTTGCTTCCTTTTGGATAGGGAAGAATGGAATAATCAGGTGATAAATTGGCTACACGCAAATTTGCTATTTTCAACTATGACCGTTTGACATGGGATGCCGCGGCGGATCTTCCGCGTGATACACACCTTTTATTGCCACTCGGTTCCGGCTTCGACCTGAACCTGCTCGCTGACCAGTTGGGAAACCCGCCCCTAATCGGACTTCTGCCAGCCCTTCCATTCGGCTGGCGTGGAAGCGGGCTGGAAGTACCGGACCAGGTCTTTTGGCAGTACATCGTAAATCTGCTGGACAGTCTGCGCGATGATGGGTTTTCGCGTGTGTACTGCCTTGCCCCGCAAGGGATCGACCCGCAAAGCCGATTCATCTCCGGCCTTTCCGCCTCGATCCTCAGGCAGCCTCATCCGGTCAGCCATCAACCAACCACATTCCTCCCGCCAGACAGTGAGCGCGGAAAAGTGATTCTGATCCCCATCGGTCATACCGAACAACACGGCTACCACCTCCCCCTCTGCGTGGATACGGTCATTATAGAAGCAATCGCCAAGGGCACTTCCAATAAATTGCCTACGCGCAGCTGGACACTGCCGGTGATGCCGTACGGCGTGAGCACTCACCGCGCCTCTTTTGCGGCAACCATGAACACAGGCGGACGCGCCTTCGAAGATTTCTGGCTGGCAGTGATAGACACCCTCGCCGCGCGCGGCTTCGACCGCTTCTATTTCATGAGCGGACACGGGGGGAACACCTCGTTCCTTGTGAACATCGTCAAATACGCGGGGGAACGCCACCGCCGCATCTTCTGCGCGACGACCTGGCTGCACACTTCCGGGAGGATCGGCGCGGCAGCTTTGGAAAAATACCGCACATCGCCAATCGGCGGGATGGGACATGCCGGCGAACTCGAAACTTCGTACATGCTTCACCTGCGCCCCGACTTGTGCCAGATGGAGCGTGTGGTGGACGAAACCGATTTCATCGCCACGCCCGATTACTACATGGACTGGATCGAGGGCGGGGCTTTGGCGGCGAACCCGCCCTGGGACGACGATTCAAAAACCGGCGCGTATGGAGCCGGAAGCCACGGCACGGCGGAAAAAGGGCGTTTGTGGCTCGAGGCGGCAATCGAAGAAAAAGCCGATCATGTCGAACAGATCCACGAACAACATGAGCGGCGGGAGAAACGCAGGAACGAGGGCTGGGGGCTGTGGGGAAAGCTTAAGGAATAGGCGCCCTACTCCACGACCCCAAAGGAAATCGCCAACTGACAGAACCTCCTGTTTCCGACCATCAACGTGAAATAGGAGTAGTACTCCCCTTCGCGCTTGGGCGCGATGAAGGAAGCGGTAACCTTGATCCTGCCGCCCGTCGGCACATTGGCGTGGAAGTCCTGAATCCGCGTATCCTCATGACGCCACCCGCCCGTATAAATGACATCCACGCCATTTACGGTCCATGTCTTCGTGCCGGTGTTGACCAAATCCCATGAAGCGACAAAGGGAGTGCCCGCCTTGAAGACAAAGCCCTTGGGAGGATATTTGCCGACCCCCTGACAGGTCCATTCCTTGCCGGTGTACTTGATCTGATCCTTTGCACTCCCTCCGGAGCCGCTCGCTGTAAAGATCGGAACAATGGTTGGCTCTTCCGTGATCACCCAACGCGGCGTAGCCGTGCGAAACGGAACAATGAACGTCGGGGTGGGAGTCGGGGTGACGGTCGGGGTTAGGGTGACCGTAGGCGTGGGCGTCGACGTAGGCAAGTATGTGGCGGTCATTGTCTGCGCCGCGTTGGCGGTTTGGGCAATGAAAGTATTCAACGCGTTCACCTCCATCGGCGCGGAATTGGAAGACGGGGCAGACATACCGGGGACGGAACATGCCAGGGTTATGACCAACAGGGTGGATATAAAAAGGAACTTGCGCACACAGACTCCGTTATGCATGTCAGTATAACATGCGTCATCTTTTGAACTTTTCGATGAACTTCTCGCCCCGTTCGATGAAGTCGGCGTATTCATCAGGCGCGGGCGCGGATGCCAGCAGGTCCTGTGTTTTCTCGCGCAAGACCTGACGCGCGGGCGGCGCCCCAGCCTCCAGCCACTTCTCCATGCTGTAGCGCGGATAGACGCTGCTGACGTAATATCCATTCCTGTAATTCTTCAGGGTGGAGGGTTGGTTGAGAAAACTTTTACCCGGTCCCACGCTGGCGATCTCCGCCACCGCCGAATTGATGTCGTCCAATTGGAAGCCGCTGTGGATGCGCAATGCCTGATCGATGATCTCGTGGCAATGGACAAAAGTAGTGGGCGCGATGGACTTCGAACCGAGGGAATCCCCGATGAACGGAGCCAGATGTCCGTTGGAGAGCAGAAGCGCGAGCGTGTTCATCCAATAGGTGTC
>CAZLWG010000042.1:0-31228 GCA_964563315.1 uncultured Anaerolinea sp.
AACCAATGTGAAATTCGGTTCGATACTCACGCCAGTACATCAAGGTCATCAGCAATTGGTCCGCTCGGCTGAGTGTGGTTGGCCTGCCGAAGTTACGCAAACCTGCTACCACAACTGCCAGCATTTGTTCAAAGGTGCTGCGCTGGACGCCCGTGCATCGTTTGAAGTCTTCATCATTGAGCTTTTGTACGGTTTCGTATCGCATGTGCCCATTATGGCACACTTATGCAAGAGGTCTAATCATGTTTTGTTAAGTTTCATTCTCACCAGGTGGAGTGACGTTACCATAATCCAGCACCTGCCGCATTTGCGTGCCGCCCTCCGGCGGACCGACGATCTTATTATCCTCCATTGTATCCATCAGGCGCGAAGCCCGGGTGTAACCGATGCGCAAACGTCTCTGCAGCATGGAAACAGAAGCCTTGCCCTCCTTGCGGATGATCGCCAAAGCTTCTTCGAACAATGGATCGCCTTCCACTTTCGGCGTTTCTTCCCATAACGGAGTTTGTTTGAGCGGCACGTTTTCGGGGATGGTGTCCGCGGGCATTCCGGCAACGGCATACGGACTTGCGCCTCCTGTCTGATCGCGCCAGTATTCCACCAGTTTCTGGATCTCATGGTCTGAAACGAACACTCCTTGCAAGCGGACAGGAGCGGGCGCATCAGGCGCCTGATAGAGCATATCGCCGCGTCCGAGCAGGCGTTCCGCACCGGGCTGGTCGAGGATTACACGGCTGTCGGTATTGGACGCCACCGCAAAGGCGATACGCGCCGGGAAGTTGGCTTTGATAAGGCCCGTCACCACGTCCACGGACGGACGCTGAGTGGCGAGGATCATGTGAATGCCTGTCGCGCGAGCCAGTTGAGCGAGGCGCGTGATGGTCTTTTCCGTTTCATCCGGGGCAATCATCATCAGGTCCGCCAACTCATCAATAACAACTACAAGATATGGCAGTTTCTTCCCGCCCTGCAATTTCATCTTGGCGTTGTAATCTGTGATATTGCGCGAGCCTGCCTGCGCGAACATGTGATAACGCTTGTCCATTTCGCGCGTCATCCACTGTAATGCGCCGATGACACGATCCATTTCCACCACAACAGGACCAAGCAAATGCGGCACGCCGTTATAGCCGGTCAACTCCACACGCTTTGGATCCACCAGCACAAGCCGTAAATCGTCGGGAGTGTTGTATAGCAGCATGCAGGTGAGGATCGAATTGACGCACACCGATTTACCCGATCCGGTCGTGCCTGCGATCAGCATGTGGGGCATGTTATCAATGCTGGCAATCGTGGGGTGTCCCGCCACATCGCGTCCCAGACCAAAGCTCAAAGGTTTTTTGCTATTCTTGAAGATCTCGCTTTCCAAAATATCGCGGAGCGCCACCATTGCCATCTCTTCGTTCGGCACTTCGATGCCGACATAACTGTGGCCCGGCACCGGCGCCTGGATGCGAATGCGCGGCGCGGCGAGCGCAAGAGCAAGGTCATCAGCGAGAGATGCGATCTTGCCCACGCGGACTCTCGTCCGCACGCCGCCTCGAGTCTCGACGAAGAGCGGCTCCACCCCAAATTGCGTGATCGTCGGCCCGCGGCTGATCGCCACCACCTGCGCTGGCGCGCCAAAGGAGGCGAGTGTCTCTTCGATTAACCGCGCGCGCTGTTGGATGAACTCTTCATTCGTCGAAGGGACGTTGCCCGAATCGAGGATGTCGCCAATCTCCGGCAGTTTCCACTCGATGACGGTTACGCCGCTGCGCGTTTGCACAGGCTGGACGGGAATCGCATCCGTTTGCAAGGATGGCATGGCGGCGGAATCTATCGGCGTAAATCCGTTTTGGTCAACGGAATCAGCTGTCGGCAGAGCTTGAGGCGCGAGCGGCCGGTTGATAAGCTGGCGCAGTTTGTCAGTCAACGGTTGAAGCCAGAAGAAGAGTTCCGTCACGGGTTTGTCCAGCGTAACAGCAATGCCAATGACAAGCCAAGCAACCAAAGCAATAAACGCGCCGCCGCCGCCCAACCCAGCCCACAGAATGCGCTGGAACAAACCGCCGAGGGCGCCGCCGCCCACGCCGGTGAGCGCAACCGCTTCGGCTGTATCGGCAGTGGCGACGATAGTATGCAGGACGGTGAGAAGCCAGAGAAATAGAACGATACTGCCGACTCCGCGTTCGAGTGAAAGTGGAGGGACACGCTCGATCTTTCGCAACACAAGCCAGAGACCAAATATGAGCAAGCCTAGCGGCAGAACGTAGATTCCCCACCCGAATATCTGCGAAAGAAAAGTAATGATACCGCCGACAATTGCTGAGCGGTTGGCAGAGATCAGCCCCAGAAGAATGATAATGCCGGAAAAGGCAAGGATGATCCCGATGACGTCAAGTTTGCGTTCGTCGGAGAGCCGCTCCCACAAGCCGGGTTCGGCGGGAGGCGGAGTCGGGTGTGCTTTGTGTTTGGACGCGGGCTTTCCCTTTTTAGGCGCCAGCGACTTGCCAGCCGGTTTTGTGTTCTTTTTCGGGGGGGATGAGGGTTTAAGAAGAGGCATTAAGATACTTCGACAGGCTCAACACATGTTTACGATTTCTGATCGTGATATCAACAAAGAGGATGGAGTCATTATAGCACAAATGGTCTGTTTTCCTTTTAAGGTACAATTGCAGGGCTTTTATAAAAATTCTCGTCAGAATTCCCTTCTGTGCGATCATCCATTGTAAGGACTCAACATTGTTCGAAATTCTTTTTCTTGGCACATCCGCTTCCGCGCCTTCGATCCAGCGCGGGCTTTCAGGGCAGATCGTCTCCCACAACGAGTATCGGTTTCTGGTGGATTGCGGCGAAGGCACCCAGCGCCAGATCCTGCAATCGGGCAAGGGCTTCAAACGCCTGACGCGCGTCCTGCTTACGCACGGACATCTCGATCACATCCTTGGGCTGGGCGGTCTGCTTTCCACGTTTTTGCGTTGGGAGGCCATCGAAGAATTCGAGGTCTTTGGAAGCCGCGGCACACTGGATCGGGTCCGCACGCTTCTTTATGAGGTCGTTCTGCGCGGGAAACAGCCGCCGATGCCGCTGCGTCTGGTGGAGATCAAGCCCGGGGTCGTGTTCGAGGCGGAGGATTTCACAGTGACGGCTTTCCCGGTCACGCATCGCGGACCGGATAGTCTTGGTTATCTTTTCGAGGAAAAGGCACGGCGTCCATTCCTTTCTGAAAAGGCGGATGCGCTTGGCGTACCGTTCGGACCCGAACGCCGCGAACTGGTGGAAGGTCAGGAAGTCACCCTGCCAGAAGGAAAGCGCATCATGCCAGACGATGTGCTGGGTGACTGGCAAAAGGGCAGTAAACTCGTCGTGGTGGGGGATGCCGGAAAAACCGATAACCTGATCGAGGTCTGCAAGGATGCGGATGCGGTGGTGATCGAAGCCACATATTTGGATGAAGAAGAGGCGATGGCAAAGCAGTTTTCGCATCTCACTGCGCGCATGGGTGCGGAACTTGCCCAAAAAGCGGGGGTTAAGAAGTTGATTCTCACTCATATTTCGCGCCGTTACCGCGGCAAGGATGTGCTTGCCGAAGCGCAGGCGGTCTTCCCGAACACGGTGGTGGCGCGTGATTTCGATACTTATTTGATCAAGAAAGAATCTTAGATGGCTGAAAAATTTACGGTAGGGGTCTTGACATCCGGCGGCGATGCGCCGGGCATGAATGCCGCGATCCGCGCCGTAGTGCGGACGGCGCTTGCCAACAACATGGATGTGCTTGGCGTGATGCATGGATTCGAAGGTTTGCTCAACGGCGAATTCCGTCCGTTGGGCGCGCGCGATGTGGGCGGAATCCTTCAGCGCGGCGGGACTGTCTTATTGACGAGCAGAAGCAAGCGGTTTCTGGAACCGGCAGGTCAGCGAGATGCGATCCGCAAGATGAACGAGGCGGGCATGGATGCGTTGATCGTCATCGGCGGCGAAGGCTCGATGAACGGCGCGTACGCGCTTTCGGAAAAAGGCGTAAAGGTGATCGGCATCCCCGGCAGTATTGACAACGACATCTGGGGAACGAACATTGCCGTCGGCACGGATACAGCCATGAATACCATCATGGATGCGGTGGACAAACTGCGAGATACGGCGTCGTCGCATCAACGCGCGTTTCTGATCGAAACGATGGGACGCAACAGCGGCTATCTGGCGGTGATGGCGGGCATCATCTGCGGGGCCGAGATCGTTCTCATTCCCGAACATCCCATCACGGTGGAAGAGGTGGCGACCGCGGTGGAGGATGCCTACAAACGCGGCAAGACTCATGCCATCATTATCAATGCCGAAGGATCGGGGATCCGCACCACGGAACTGGCTCAGAGAATTGATGAGATGGATGTCGGCTTCAAGACGCGCATGACGATCCTCGGGCACATTCAACGCGGAGGTTCGCCGACGGCATATGACCGTCTGCTGGCATCCCGCATGGGAGTCAAAGCCGTGGAGGCGCTGGTGGAAGGCACGCATGGCATGATGACCGGACTGAAAGGCAAAGGCGTGGATTTCATTCCATTGGCGGATGTCATCGGCAACAAACGCAAGGTGAACATGGAGTACTACCACATGGTAAAAGTGCTTTCGAGGTAGTTACTCGCTGATTGTGACTTGAATCACAGCCGTCTCCACCACTTGATCGTTCTGCACCATCACCAACTGCACAGCATACAAACCGCTTAAACCTGTCGCATCCCATTCCGCCAGCAGACCATTCTCCACAGGTTCGAACGTATCGTCCCCCACCTGAATCCACTCCTGCGGATTCAGCCCTTTCCCCACTTGCACGCGATAATACATAAAATCCTCGCCCGCCGCTGTGCCGATGATCTGCACTGTGCCATTCACATCTGCAAAGAGTTGCGGCGAGGAGATGTTTACGTTCGGGTTGAATGGCGGCGGCTGGATGGCATCATATGCGCTTGGCGGGATGGGCAAGCCCGCACTTCTCGCCCATTCACGCGCATTCTCAGGGACGATCATATACACGCGGTCTTCGATCAACTCTGGCGGAGTAAACACGGTTGCCAGCAAGCCCGTTTCGCGGTTGATCGAAAACTCACGGAACAAGGTATCCGCTTGTGTCGGTTCACTGCCTGTCAGGAAAACTTCCGTCACCAAATTCGGACATTCGCGCGTCGGCAACAAACCCGATGGGTCGCAGACCGTCATCACGGCCACGCCCTGCGGCAGGCCCCAGCCGTCAGCAGGGTGGTTTGCCGAGGCGGTTTGCATGAGCGCATTCCATAATGCAGCTGGAAAGCGCGGAGTGATCCTGTCGTCTTCGCCGCGAACACCCGACCAAGCAACAACGACGTGCGAAGGGGTGTAACCCACAACCCACGCATCGTTTCCTTCGGGAGTCTGACCAACCTTCACTCCGGCAGGTCTGCCGATCTCCAATGGGTTCTGCCTGCCCCATGTGTTCCAGCGCGCAGGTTCGTCACTCAACACATGTGTCATCACGTACGCCATCGCAGGTGTCACCACCGTCCGCGCCTGCGGAATGGACCAATCGAGCATCACGCTGTGATCCACGCCTTCCACCCGCAGAACAGATACGGGCATGAAATCATCGTTCACAGATTGACCGAAATACACACCTTGAGTCGCAAATACGCCGTACGCGCCCGCAATATCGAGCATCGTCACATCCGAATTCAAATCCAAGCCGAACGATGACGCGATATCAATCACGTTTTCGATACCCATTTGCGTTTTCAACGTTTCGACAGGCGCTTGATAATCGTTCGCCAGCGCGATTCGCAAACGCAAAGGACCATGATAAATCCCGTCAAAGTTTTGGATGTTCGACTCATCCGGAATGTCCCACGTCAAAGAAGCGGGACTCAAGCCACGGGTGAATCCAGTCAGATAAGCAAACGCATCGAAACTCGACCCCGGCTTGTGTGCACTGACCAGTGGAGTTTCCACGCCTTGAATGGTCTCACCGGCCAATGCGAGTACCTGACCTGTCTTTGGATCGAGGATCAACGCGCTGGCAGATGAATCTGCAAACGTCACCGCAGGCGGCAGGGATGGTAACAGCCGCGCCGCTTCGCAATCGGATTCGGGATCGGGGTTTCCAGCCAAGCGCGCAGCGTAGACTTCCGATGCGCATGTCGTCTGCATTTGCAAATCGTAATCCAGCGTGGTGATGACGATCATGCCGCCGCGTTCGAGGCGATTACGCGGGATGGAGGTATCCAATTGGGCGAGGACAAGGTTGACGAAGGCGGGAGCATTTGTCGGCGGGGTTTGTTGAGGCGGTGACTGGAAAGCAGGGGTAGCCAAAAGCGCAGATTCCACTTCGGAGGTGGGAGCGAGTCCGAGGTCGTTCATCACATAAAGCAGTTCGCGGCCACGCTGTAATGCCACTTGCGGCGCGTCAAGCGGATTGAGCGCGGGAGTCTCGCTGACCGCCGCCAGGATCGCGGACTCGGCAAGGGTCAGGTCGCTGGCGGGTTTTCCGAAGTAAAGCTGCGCGGCGGCTTCGATGCCGTAGGCGCGGCTGCCAAAGTCGGCGCTGTTGAGATGCCACTCGATGATCTGTGTGCGACCGAATTGGGCGGTGATCTGCGCGGCGAGGATTCGCTCACGGATGGCGCGGCGAGTGGAAGACGGCTCGTTATAGAGCATCAGCCCGCTGACGAGTTTTTGCGCGAGCGTGGGGTGCAGGTCGGGGTTATCCAAGCCTTCGAGCGAATATCCGAAGTGACGTTGAAATTGCGGGTCGGCAGCGGCTATGACAGCGGAGATCAAATGGTCGGGGACATGCTGCGGGTTTTGTTCGCTGACGGGGATATAGCGGCGCGGGGATTCACTTGGTGCGAAGGTCGTCAGCAATTGCGTGCCTGTGCGGTCATAGATGCGTGTGGGTTGAAGGAGAAGCCCGTTGGGCGGGTTTAACAGGCGCGGAAGAATCTCCGTGGAGGGCAAGTCGCGGGTGATGTCAGCATAGGCAAACGCGCCAAGCAGGATGACAACTCCAAGAAATATCGAAAGGATGATTCCCCCGCTGAGGATGGCGCTTCTTGCGCGGTTTTCGCTGCGTTTCTGTTTATTCAATCTGCGTTCCCGCCGCGCGCGGAGGATGGGAAGAGTCTGGGGCATGAGGGAAGTATAAAGGAGGAAGCCGGAAGGATGAAGGATGAATTATGAAGGGGAGGTTGAAATTCGAGCTTTGGAGTTGTACTATTTAACCAATACACCTGCCGTTGGCTGGTTTCGATCACGGAGAGCAATCCAACAATTCGTTCATACATGAAAGGAGGACGTGCCTCCGTCCGTTGCTCCGGGCGTGGCACAAAAGATCATGGCAAAAAGAAATCCCGCCCCAAAAAAACGAACAGGGTTATCCCAAAAGACCATATTTGGCGGCGTCATTGCGGTCATTTTGTTGGGGTTGTATGTATACACCATCATCGTGGCGCTGGCAGTCACCAGTTGTCTTGCCAAAGGGGAGGAATGCACGAGTCTCACCAAAGAGAGTTTCACCAGCGGGATGAGCACCACGCTTGCCATGGTTGGTGGTCTGGTTTCCGCATTGGTAATCGCAGAACTCGCGGTCACCAAGCCGGGTGAAACACCCTATGCCCGCGTATTGGATGAAAACCCGAGCGAGCAGGCAAAGACCATTTTGAAGATCACCACCACCCTCTATTTATTGATCTGGACCATCTTTGGTCTGCTGGCATTCATTGTCGGTTTTCTCCAATACCCGGGCTTCCTGCAACCGCTGACCGATCTCGGTCAGTCCTGGCTGGGTCTAGCCGTCGCCGCAGCGTATGCCTATCTGGGAATCAATCAACAGCCTACAAGTTGATTCCTGGAGGGGAATGAAGTTCAACAAATGAACACAGGCGGGCAGCACGATTTCGGAAAACCGGAATGCCCGCCTGATTTTTTTCTCATCCTTCCAAAAACCCTGCAAATCATCGAGGCATGCCCAGACTTTCCAAGTAAATAAATCGCCTTGACAACTTACTAACTAGTAAGTAAAATCCAGACATGGTTAGAAGCTCTAACACCAAACGCGCAATCCTTGACCTGGCAGAGACCCTGCTTCACGACAAGGGCTACAACGGGTTCAGTTATGCGGATATTTCATCTGAACTGAGCATGAAGAACGCCGCGATTCACTATCACTTTCGCACCAAGGAGGAACTTGCAGTCGCTGTCATCCAACGTTATCGTGACCGATTCAAGCTGTGGATAAACAACGCCCGCGTGAGGGACCTTGCTCCACCGAAAAAACTGGATTGGTTCTTCAATATATACACAGACATGCGTGCCAATAACGGCAAGGTCTGCCTGGCAGGGGTGTTGGAAACAGAGTTCAACTCCCTTCCAGATTCGCTTCGCATGCAGACTGAAGCGATGTCGAGGGAATATCTTGAATGGCTCGAAGCCGCGCTTCAAGAAGGGCTTGCCGCTGGCATCTTTCAATTCAATGGCTCTGCGGCGGACAAAGCCGCATTGATCCTTGCCAGCCTGCAGGGAGCGCTTCAAATGGCGCGCGCATTGGGAACCAAAAAGTTTCGGAGTGTTGTCGAGCAAATCAAAGCGGACTTGATCGTCTAAATTTTTTTGTCAATTAAACTTACTAAGTAGTAAGTAAATTATTTCAATAGGAGAACCATGTCAACTTTAGATACCACAACCGCAAAACAGGAACCGATCGTGAAAAAAGTCTATCAGGCTTTTTTCAGCCCCACTCAATATGAGGTAAAGTCGACGGACCGCGAAGTCATCGCAAGCGGGAACACTTATCGGGTCCCGTTTGGAGGCGGCGAACTGGCAGTCACCGCCTGGGGCAATAGCGGTCCAGCCGTATTATTGATGCATGGCTGGGGCGGTGCCCGCGCCCAGATGACGGGTTTTGTTCAGCCATTGCTCTCCGCCGGATATCGCGTGGCGGCGTATGACCAGCCTGCGCACGGCGAATCAGATGGAAAGATGACCAACCTTCTCGAAATCGCGCCGACCATGAAATTGATCGAAGAGCGGGAAGGAAAGTTCGATGCGATCATCGCGCATTCGTTCGGGACTTTGATTACATCCTACGCATTGGTCAACCTTGGTTTTCCGCCTCCTTCCAGACTGGTGTATTTTGGCGCTTTCAACCGGCTTTTGGACTCCCTGCCGCGTTTTCAAGCGCTGGCAAGCCTGCCAGACGAGATCATTCATGAGCTGCGGGAAATGATCCACGACAACTTTGGCAGGGGCCTGCTCGATGCAATTGTCAACGAAAGCCTGTCCTCACAGATCGACATCCCCGCATTGATGTTTCACGATACGGGTGATAACGTCACGCCGATCAGCGACAGCCGCGATATTGCAAACGGCTGGAAAAGCGTCCGGTTGATCGAAACCACCGGGCTGGGTCATCGCGGCGCTTTGCAGTCAAAGGAAATCCACGAACAGGTTATCCGGTTTTTATCCGGGGGTTGATCGCTCAAGGGTTTGCGTACAAAGCCTGGCATGTTCTGTTCAAAACATCGCAGGATATTATGCCAGGTTTAGAACAAGCCTTAATCATTTAACAGATCGCTCAGGAAACTGAACAGACCGCCGCCTGCTTCCGCTGCTTCGTCCTGCTCGGGCAGGTCGCTTGCAACAAATCCGGTTTGTCCGTTGATGAGCAGGAGATGCTCGCGCCCGCCGAAAGGAATCTCGGTCATCCACACGGGAAGCAGGTTAAGCTTGAACGAAGTGACCATGATGTTGGCGGAGGAGGTGTGGACAATGTTAAGTCCGTTCAACAAGGAGGGAAGTTCGCGCTTCATTCTTTCATACGCCTGACTGCGCGCATCGAGCGATGCATCCGCCATTGGCACATCATAGATCTCGGCAAGCCAACTGGCAAGGAAACGTGGGTCGTATGGTTTAAGTGACTTCAGATCAAAGGTGGGAATCAGTTTCAGGAAAACAGCAGACAGTTTGCGGGAGGCGGGAAGCGGCAGGTCATCCACCAGCACGGGATATTTATCCTGAATCCGAATCACCTTGCGCTCACGCTTGCTGGAAAACGGGTTATCTTCATATTGAACCATCTCGCCCGTGTAATCAATTTCTCCGCCGATATCGAACGTCCACAATGGAAGGTACAGCCCGCGCGGAAGGTCAACCTGCTTTTCGGGCGTGATGCCGTTGCCCGCCACCCATTCGATGAGCAGTTTTACGGCGCGTTTCTGGTCGAAGTTATGCGGGAGGATGGCATCGGGCGCGAGCAGGTCTTTGGAATTTTCGATGCGGATGACATGCGGCGAATCGCAGTAGGCGCAGTTGGCGGAAATTTGTTTGGGAGGCAGGATGAACTCCGCGCCGCAGCCGTTGCAATGGAAGGCTTGCTCCTGCAAGGGTTTGCCGTGCCCCTTCATGGTCGCCATCGCAACGATGAAATCCTTTTCCTCCTCGTTCCTTGCGCCCAAACCAAGCGCGTGTCCCCGCGTGCAATATTCACAGACCAGCGAACTGCCATCGGGTGAAAACGACATGCGTCCGCCGCACTTGGGGCACATGAAGCGGTCGGCATCCGCGCTTCGCAGACCATCGGGCGCGGCGGGCAGGCGGTCGGGGTTTACCAATTCGTCGGCTTTGAGTTTGCCATCCAGAATCGCCAGCGCGCGCCGCGCGCGCGCATGATGCAGGTCGTGCGAAAGACAGTTCTCCAGCGCCTTGCGTTTTTCCAGGGCATCGTCGAGCGCTTCGCTCATCCAAAACCAGGCTTCGGCAAGCACGTCATGCGACCCCGCCATGTAAATCGCGCGATCAAGCCAGCGGCGGGCAGTGTCCTTATGCCCAGCCTTTACTTCGATGATTCCCGTTCGGAGGAGTTCTTTTGAATATGCGTTGCTCATAAATCAAATCCGTGATTCGTAATACGTGATGCGTAGGGAATTAAATTACGAATTCCGTATCACGCTGTACGTACAATCGCATCCGTCATCTTTGCCACACGCGCCATCTCCCTCACATCATGCACGCGGATGATGTCCGCGCCGCGCGTGATTCCCACCGCCACCGTCGCGGCAGTCCCTTCCACGCGTTGATCGGGCGGCAGGTCAAGCGTGAAGCCGATAAACGATTTGCGGGATGGACCAAGCAGGATGGGGTAACCCAGCTTACGGATCTCGCCGAGGCGGTTGATCAATTCCAGATTGTGTTCCCGCGTCTTCCCAAAGCCGATACCTGGGTCGAGCAAAATGGCGGTTTCCTCCACTCCGGCTTTTCCAGCGATCTCCACGCTGACGAGCAATTCGCGCTTCACATCTTCGAGCAAATTATCGTACTCCGCGCCAATGTACGAACCGCCCAACCTCTCGCGGACTTCCACGCTGGCAGGGTTGCTGCGGTTGTGCATCAGGATCACAGGCGTTTTATGCTTCGCCGCTACAGATGCAATCTCCACATCCGCGCGAAAGCCCCACACGTCGTTGATAATATGCGCGCCCGCACGGATCGCATCCTCTGCGACCTTTGCCTTGTAAGTATCGATTGAGATCAACGCATCCGGGAAATTTTTATGCAGGGCTTCGATGACGGGGCTGACCCGTTCCATTTCCTCTTCGGCAGTCACAGGCGCCGAGCCGGGGCGTGTGGACTCGCCGCCCACATCGAGAATATCCGCGCCGTCATTTAGAAAGGTCTCTGCCTGCCTTAAAGCCAGTTCGACGGCGTCTCCTTTGGCAATGATTCCATCTCCTGAAAACGAATCGGGAGTCACATTCAGGATTCCCATCACATATGTGCGGGAACCCCATTCGAATGTAAAACTCCCGATTTGCAATGTGCTGCTCTTCATCAACGACTTGTCGCTTGTTGTTTGTTCCTCGATTACGGGATCTGATCCAACGGACGCGCCAGCCAGGCTTCGGCTTCGTTGATGTCGGTGAAGATCTTCAGCGCGGAGGCGAGGCCTGTCTCTGCAAGTGCGGCTACCTTGCGGATGCCTTCCGCAACATCCTCGTTCGCCACCACCACCGCCACGCGGATATTACGCGCAGACGGGTCACTGTTCGCATCCACTGCCATGCGGATGGCTTTCTCCGGTATTTCCATAACGGCGCGCAGATCGTACAGGTTGCGCGTGCGGCGGTCCATGCCGAGGAGGTGTTCCAGTGCAAATTCATGCCAGTGTTCCAATGTTGCATCGGATAGATCGGAAAAGGTCAAGGTCATGCCGCCGTCCCCGCGGCGGATGACGTTATAGCCGATATTTGGTTCGGGAGACCAGTTCAAGGGTTTTGGTTCAGTCATAAGATTCTCTCCTGCATTTGATGAAGAGATTATAACGCAGGCAGAAAAGGCCATCTTCCATTTTGGGAATCGCGTGCTATAATGCGCCTCACCCGGGCGCTTAGCTCAGTTGGTTAGAGCACTTCGTTTACACCGAAGGGGTCGGGGGTTCGAGTCCCTCAGCGCCCACAAAGCCCTGTGAAATGCAGGGCTTTCGTTTATCCGGGTCATGGGTTCCCCTTACAGGGACAATGCGAGTCCCTCAGCGCCCACAAAGCCCTGTGAAATGCAGAGCTTTCGTTTATCCGGGTCATGGGTTCCCCTTACAGGAACAATACGAGTCCCTCAGCGCCCACACATCAGAAGACCTGATAGGTTTCCAAAACCTGTCAGGTCTTTTATAATCTTTTTCATGATTCTCATCACCGGCGCAACGGGATTTATCGGGCGTACTCTTGTACGTCAACTCTCCGACATCGGATACCCCCTCCGCGCTCTCATCCGGCCTTCGCCGCGCACGCCGCGCCTGCCCAAAGGCGTCGCTGTGGAAGTTGCGGTTGTCTCGCTTGCCGATACGCGCGGTCTGCGCGCGGCCATGCGCGACGTGGAAACCGTCTTCCATCTTGCCAGCGCAGAGAGCCAGGGATCGCGCGGCGATCTTTTACGGACGGATATTCAAGGCACGAAAAACCTCGTCGAAGCGGCGGCAGATGCCGGCGTGGACAGAATCGTCTATGTCAGCCATCTTGGCGCGGCACGGGCTTCGGGTTATCCTGCATTCAAAGCCAAGGGAATCGCCGAGGAATATATTCGCAACGGCAAAACGCCCTACACGATCATCCGCACTTCGCTGGTATACGGACTCGAGGACCATTTCACCAACAACCTTGCGCGTTTGATCCGCTCTTCGATCGGAATTTATCCTGTTCCGTCTGGCGGGCGTGTTGTAGTGCAACCGGTATGGGTCGAGGACCTGGTCACTTGCATGATCTGGGCGCTTCAAAACGAAAACACGCTCGATCAGGTCTATGAAGTCGGCGGAAGTGAATTCTTCACGTTACAGCAGATCATCGAGATCATCATGGACGTTACGAACCGAAGACGTTTCCTCGTTCCTCTATCGCCGATCACCCTGCGCGCCATTACCGTTTTTCTCGAAGGCGTCCTGCCGAATTTTCCGATCTCATCCCTGTGGCTCGACTATTTTGCCGTCAACCGTACCACCGCCGTGGATTCGATGCCGCGTCATTTCGGACTGATGCCGGCGCGCTTCTCCTACCGTCTCGATTACCTGATTCGCAAACCCTGGTATCAACGCGCATGGATCAACCTCACGGAAAGAATCACCGCCCTGCGGACGAGATAACCCATGCCAAACTACACCATCCGCCTCATTGAAACACCCGAAGAGATGCGTCTCGTGGAGGAGATCCAGCGCGATGTATGGCCCGGCTCCGAAACGGACGTTGTCCCTCTGCACTTGCTCGTCACTGCCATTCACAACGGTGGTCTAGTGCTGGGCGCATTCGAGGATGAAAGGATCGTCGGTTTTGTGTTCGGCTTTCCAGGACTCGAAGAAACGCCCGACGGCCCGCGCGCCAAACATTGTTCGCACATGATGGGCATCCACCCAGACCACCGCGATGGCGGAATCGGCTTTGCGCTCAAACGCGCACAGTGGCAAATGGTTCGTCACCAAGGACTCGATCACATCACCTGGACGTATGATCCACTGCTCAGCCGCAACGCCCATCTCAACATCGCCAAACTTGGCGCGGTCTGCACCACCTACCGCCGCTCTGAATACGGCGAAATGCGCGACGGTCTCAACGCCGGTCTGCCTTCGGACCGATTCCAAGTGGACTGGTGGATCAACACCCGCCGCGTCGAAAGCAGGTTGGGCAAACGCTCGCGCCCCACACTCAAGTTGACTCATATGTTCCGAAGCGGATTGCGCCCTCTTTATTCGCTTCGCACTTCGACCTCGGAACTGCCCCAGCCCCCCGAACATGTCCCCCCCTTTGATGACCGCCTTCTGCTTGCGGATATTCCCAGCGACTTCATGGAACTCAAATCGAAGGATTTCTCCCTCGCGCGCGACTGGCGTTTCTTTACGCGCGAATTGTTCGAAACCGCTTTCGCAAAGGATTACATCGTCACTGATTTCATCCACGATCACAATGAAGGCAGTCCGCGCAGTTTGTACGTATTGACTCACGGCAAAAGCACGCTGGATGAATTTGAATAACGCATGAGACGCCCTTTACGGACGTCTCAGCGGTTGGATGGGGGAGAGGAAATTGCGAAACCTTGTCAGGACAAGGGTTACCTCCGAGTGGATGGATTATCGTTGCTGCTCATGGCGCTCATGCCGACGGGATGATAGGTCGGTTCGGGACGGTTGATTCCGTATGAGGGCGCGGGAGCCGGGCGAGGCTTGGGCGCAGGGCGAGGATAGTTCGCGGCGGGCAGGTTCGAGGTCCGGGGTTGAGGCGGAGGGGCGTTATAAAGCGGCTGAGCGCGATACGTCGAATAACGGTTGTGAACGTCTGCCATCGTAAAGAGACGTTCGCCCGCCACTGAAAACGTCCCGATGATCAACACGCGGATCAACCAGACCATGCAGGCTACAAAGATCGGCACGACCTTGATCATGGTCGTTTGACCGAGCAATGCGCCGCCCTGCGCGGTGTGGTTTTGAATGGCAACCGAGATACCCCACCAGGTAAGCATGGCGTTGAACCCGGCGGCGATCAGCCATGCTCCAAAGAGATACCAGACCTCGGCAGGTTCATCGCGCCCCTGCTCCGGAGTAAAGATGCGGGCGATGCCGGCAAAGTCAATGCTGCAAAAGGCAAAGGCAAGGATGGAGGCCCAACGCATTCCTGCAAATTCCAGGTTGCCGAGGACATCCTGCAATGCGAACGAGGTGGTGCCAAAGTTGAAAACCTCGAAAGCAAGCAAGGCAGATACAAGAATGCTCCCAAAGATGGCACCCCGTTTGAGAGATACATTCTTGAGGAATGGTATCAATTGAATGTTGAGCGAGCGGTTCATGGGAGATCTCCTTGATCGAACCATGGCGATAAAGTATCGAGCGCTTTAAATATAGAACACTTGTTCTAATTTGTCAAGTGGGATTCGTTACAGGAAAATTACCAAAACCAATTCCCCCATCCAGACAACCTCCGAAGCCTAGTTCGACTTCGGAGGTTGTTCGTTCAAACCTAATCGCGGCTGCTGCCGCTGATACGCAAAGCGAAATACAGGATCTGCATGACCGCTGTGACCAACCCTGCAACATACGTCAACGCGGCGGCGTTCAACACGCTGTTGACTCCGCGCCTCTCCTCTTCGGTTTGTATGATTCCACTTTCAGTGAGCAGACTCTTCGCCCTGGCAGACGCGTTGAACTCCACCGGCAGGGTGGCGAGCGCAAAAATCGCTCCGCCGGAGAAGACCAGCAAACCCAGCCATGCGACCTGGGTCGCTTGCAGGAACAAGCCGATTACGATCAGGATCCAGCCGAGGTTCGAGCCGATGTTGACCATCGGCACAAGCGCAGCGCGGAAGCGCAAGGGGAAATATTCCTCCGCATCCTGCATGGCATGACCAAGTTCATGCGCGGCAATTGCCAATGAAGCAACCGAAGCGCCGTTTGCCACGCCGTTGGAAAGGAAAAGCGTCTTGTTGCGCGGGTCGTAATGGTCGGTCAGTTGACCGGGGGTGCCTTGAATCTGTACGCCATACAGACCGCCAGTGGAGATCAAACGGCGAGTGGCATCGTAACCGGTGAGACGGCTGCGCGCCGGAACGCGGCTCCATTTTTTGTAAGCCGCCTTCACATACCATGATGTAATCGCCATCAAGATGAAGGCGGGGATCATGAAGATCAGGTATAGAGGATCAAAGAAAAACATTGGTCACCTTTCTCTATTTATTGTCCGCTCATTTCAAGCAGTATCTCGACCGCCTTGTCCAACTGAGGGTCAATTTCTTCCTGGCGGTCTTCAAGGGTTCTATCCACTTCGTAATCCGGGGTCAGCCCAACACCGTGGATGGTCTTTTCGTTGGGGGTCAGCCATTTGGCGATTGTGACGCGAACGGCTCCGTTCTCATTTGAAAGCGGAATCCACTGTTGAACCGAGCCTTTTCCATAGGAAACCATGCCGACAAGTTTGGCGCGTCCGGTATCCTGCAAAGCTCCCGCCACGATCTCAGACGCAGACGCAGAGCCTTCGTTGATCAACACGATCATGGGAATGCTTTCATCCGTGGCAAGCCCGCCGGGAATGACTTCATAAGTGGTACGGTTTCCGTCGCCATACTGTTCGTAAAGCACCACGCCTTCCCCAAGGAATTGGGACGTCACTTCCACGGAAGTCTGCAGGTATCCGCCGCCATTATTCCGCAAATCAAGGATGATGCCTTTCGGATTCTGCGCCATCAAATCCTGGAGGACAGTCTGCAGTTCGGGCATTGTCTTTGAGCCGAAGGTGGTGATTTGCACGTACGCGATGCCATCTTCCAGCATTTCACCGGAAGCCGAAGCGGTGGTGATCTTTTCCCGCACAATGTCAAACTCGAGCAGTTCTTTTTCGCCTTCGCGAAATACTGTCAAATGAACCGTCGTCCCAGCAGGTCCAATGACTCTCAACCGCGCAAGTTCCGCATCGATGCCGGTCATATCGTTGCCGTCGATCGCAACGATCTGGTCGCCGGGCATTAGACCGGCGCGTTCCGCGGGAGAGCCCGGCATGGGGCTGGTAATGGTGAGGTATTCAGTGGTTGTATCCACATACGCACCGATACCTTCGTATTCGCCTTCGAGGCTGGCGTTGGCATGTTCGTAGTCTTCAGGGCTCATGTAAGATGAATGCTCGTCGCCGAGCGCTTCCACCATGCCGCGGATCGCGCCTCGCATGAGCGCCACATCGTCCACGGGCTGGTCCACATAATTTTCATGGACGAGATTCCACGCCTCCCAAAACGGCGAAAAAAGGCTGATCAGTTCCTCCGGCGTCGTTGCCTGCTGTTCAGGGGAAACCGTCGCAGGGACGGGCAGGTCAGTCTGTTCGACGCCGGGCAACCCTGCGAACGGAAGAAGATGTCCGGTTATAAATCCTCCGGCGAACGAGCCGAGGATCAGGGTAACAACGGCAAGGATTATAAAAACAGCCTTTAAAGTTTTATTCACAATTGCCTCCAAATTTGGCTTACAAGCAAAAAAGATACCATCAGGGGATTAAAGATTTCTGAATTCTCCGTACGAGTTGCGTAAGAACCGGTTATCTTATTCAGAATCAACGGTCGTGTCTTTCTTACCCTCGTTCAATTCCTGAAGCGTACGCCGCAATTCATCCATATCATTTTCCTTCTTTTTCTGCGTTGTGTTCATGGATTTGACCATCGTTTCCAGAAACCCTTTCCCACTGGGGCGGGTCGCGCCGCGGGCAATGGCATACATGATGAAATTCGAGCCGACAACGAGCAGGATGAAGATCAACGCGCCGAACAAGACTTTGTTTTCTTCCATGCGTTAGCGCCTTTCCAAAATATTCTTCAGATCATCCCAATTCGTGAGGTGTGCGTCCGCCGCGCCGTTCGGGAACGAGTCATTGTAAAGAATGCTGAACAGTCCCGCCTTACTGGCGGCAGCCGTGGTGCGATGGATGTCGTCGATCATCACACATTTGGACGGGTCGCTTTCGCCCGCAAGTTTCATGGCGATCTGAAAAGACTCGGGCATGGGCTTGCAATACGGCGCGATCGTGTTCACATCCACGATGGATACGAAGAGATCGTTCAGGTCGAGCAATGTCAACACCCTGCGGGCGTGGTTGACGTCTGCGTTTGTGAAGATCAGGTTGCGGGTCGGGAGCGAAGCGATGATCGAGCGTAGAGTCGGATTCGGTGTGAGATAATCCTTGAGCGGCAGATCATGCACAAAGGCGAGGAAATCCTCAACATCAATTTCATGGTTTGCCTGCAAACCGCGCAGAGTGGTGCCGTATTCCAAAAAATATTTTTCGCGGATGTGCGCGATCTGGTCTTCGGGAAAACCCATGCGTTCGCGCATATAGATATTCATGCGTTCCTTGATGGCATGCCATAGCCCCGTGCCGGGCGGATAGAGCGTATCGTCGAGGTCGAAGAAAATGGTGGTAAATCGCATCCGGCGATTATAATTCCACATATGTCCATTCGATTGCTCGCGCCCGAAGTCTCTTCGCAGATCGCCGCCGGTGAGGTGGTGGAGCGCCCCGCGTCGGTTGTAAAGGAGTTGGTAGAAAATTCCCTGGATGCGGGCGCGAAGAACATTTCCATCTCGATTGCGGATGCGGGTCGGACTCTGATCGAAGTGGCAGATGACGGGCACGGTATTCCTGCCGGCGAATTGGCGTTAGCCGCCTCGCGTCACGCGACCTCGAAACTGGTCCTGTCCGATGACCTGTTCCACATCCAAACCTTGGGATTCCGCGGCGAAGCGCTGGCTTCCATCGGCTCCGTCTCGCAAATGACGATCACATCGCGCGTGGAATCTTCAAAGGAAGGCGCGCGCCTGAATGTGGACGGAGGCGTCTCAAAAAAAGTGGAAAAAGTCGGCGCGCCGGTGGGGACTGTGGTGCGTGTGGAAAGTCTCTTTTACAACGTGCCCGCGCGTTTGAAATTCCTGAAAACGGATACAACCGAACGCCGCGCAATCGACTCGCTTGTTACACGTTATGCGTTGGCCTACCCGGGTGTGCGCTTCAAAGTGACGGATGGAAAGCAGGTCACCTTGCAAACGGCGGGCGACGGCGACAGGCGCGCAATCCTCGCTTCACTGTATGGCGTTGAAGTTGCCAAACAGATGCTGGAAGTGATGTCGGTTGAAGAAGGCTCTACGCTTTCGGGATTCATCAGCCCGGCCTCGTTGACGCGCTCCAACCGCAGGGAGATCACCTTCTTTATCAACGGGCGCTGGGTGCAGGAGATTTCGCTCAACTCGGCGCTGTTGCAAGCCTATCACACGCTGTTGATGGTGGGACGCTATCCGCTTGCGGCATTATTCCTCGACATGGTTCCCGAAGATGTGGATGTGAATGTACACCCCACAAAAGCAGAAGTTCGTTTTCGCAGTCAGGATAAGGTGTTCAGTTTCGTCCAGCGTTCCGTTCGCAAGGCATTGCTGGCGTATACACCCGTGCCGTCCGTGTCGCCCACGTTGTGGGGAGGACGCTCGCGCGATGAACTTCCAGATAGGCAGGTCGGCATTGACTGGTCCATTGCGCATGACGAGTCTTTGACAGTGGACAGTGGACGGGAAACAGCAGCAACGGAGGAGTCGCGAATACCCAGTGACCAGTCACAAGTCGAAGGGCAACGGTCATTTCAAACGGGTGTTCCTTTGCTTCGTCTTATAGGTCAAATCGGTTCGACCTATCTCGTTGCCGAAGGTCCTGATGGGTTGTATTTGATAGACCAACACGCGGCGCACGAACGGGTATTATTCGAGAAACTGATGGCGCAGCATGAAAGCAGGAACATCCCGTCGCAGTCTCTGCTTTCGCCAGAAGCAGTGACGCTTCCGCCGCAATCCGCAAAGATGCTGGCGGAGCAATTGCCGTTTCTTAATCATTTCGGTTTTCAGGTGGAGGAATTTGGCACAAATACGTTTCAAATCCGCGCGATGCCAATGCTCTTTTCGGGCGGCGACCCGGCTTCGGCGCTGAGGGCTTTGGTGGAGGATTTTGAAGAGGACGAGAGTCCGCTTCAGGCGGAGGTGGAGGCGCGGCTTGCGGCGAGAGTCTGCAAGCGGCTGGCCGTCAAGGCCGGGCAGGTGTTAACTCCTGAAGAGCAGAGAAGCCTGCTGAACGATCTTGAATCGTGTAATTCCCCGCGGACTTGTCCGCATGGACGCCCGACGATGATCCATTTATCGGTGGACGCGTTGGAACGTCAATTCGGAAGACGCGGGGCAAGGTAATCAAAGTTTCGGTTTTGTAAGGATATGTTGCTAAATTTGTAAGGCGGGCAACAAAATAAAAACGGATACGCTAAAATTCGATCATGAAAAAACTGGCGGAAATTCTCACGACATACGATCTGGAAAAAATATTCGAACACCTTCATGCCGGGATCGTTTTGTTGGATGACGACGGGACTCTGGTTTCATGGAATCCTGCCTTTGAGGCATGCCTGAAACAGAAAACATCCATCCTCAAGTTGGAAGAATTGTTTTCGTTCGAACACAGTGAAGGAATCTACGAAAAATTGTCCAGCGGAACGCCCGAAAACTGGATCGGGGAATTTTCAATGGACGGCAACGACCCCGTGCTTTGCGAGTTTTTGCTGATGCCGCTGCCGGATGAACGCCTGATCTTCATCGTTGAACGGATCGAATCCCAATCCGCATTAAAGGGGGTCATCGAAAAACTGACGCGGCAGGTGAAACTGTTCCAGATCGAAAGTGACTTCACGAAGAAACTGGCGCGCAACAAACAGATCGAAATGGAGGCGGTCATGGTGCAGGCGCAGGAGGTGGCGCAGGTTGACCCGCTCACCTTCCTTATTAACCGGCGCATGATCGTGAGGGAACTCCAGGATGAAGTATCACGCGCCGAACGGTACAATTCGCTGCTATCCGTTTCGGTGGTGGACGTGGACCATTTCAAGGCGGTCAACGACCAATTCGGGCACCCCATTGGAGACGAAGTCCTCCGGCAGGTGTCGCATCAGTTACGAGACAGCATCCGCCATCCTGACATCGTCGGGCGGTATGGCGGCGAGGAATTTCTCATCCTACTTCCAAATTCCGGCCTGCGCGCCGCTTCCGAACAAGCCGCACGTCTCTGCAAACAGATTCGCGAAACGGTCATCAAGGTCAAGGAACATTCCATCAAGGTCACCTTTAGTATCGGCGTTTCACAGTTTAAGATCGGTACGGACACATGGGACACCCTGCTCAAACGGGCGGACAATGCCATGTTCGAAGCGAAGAACAAAGGACGCGATTGCTGGGTTGCCAACGAATAAAAAATCTCCCGCTGGGAGATTTTTTATTTTTCCTCAAAGATTTCACGGAAGGAAGCAATCACTCTCTCCTTGACGACCTGCATTGGTGGGACAGGATCGAGCAAATCCGCAAGCGAAACGGTTGGTTCATTTAATCCACAGGCAATGATGCCGTCAAAATAACTCATATCAGGATTGACGTTCAACGCGAAACCGTGACGCGAAACCCCGCGCGCATCCACCTTGACCCCGATTGCCGCGACCTTCGCAGGCTTTTTCCTGTCTTCGGGCTTGCACCGCGGACATCTCGAATGGACATCCGCCTGCACCCATACACCCGTCTTTCCTTGAATCTGACCCGATGCAATGCCAAATTGAACCAGCGCTCTGATCAATATTCTTTCAAGATTGCGGATGTAGCCGACATAATCTGCTTCGGGAAGTTTGTTTTCTGCGTTCAATCTTCCCAACGGAACCAACGGATACCCCACCAACTGCCCCGGCCCATGGTAGGTGACATCGCCGCCGCGATCCACCCAATAGGTGGAAACGCCTTTTTGTTTAAGTTGGGTGTCATTCCAAAGCAGGTTTTCTGCATTGCCCTTCCTGCCAAATGTATAGACGTGGGGATGTTCCAGCAATAAGAGCGTGGGCGGGCGTTTCCCCTCTGCGATCTCTGCCGCATATTCGTCCTGCAACTTCCAAGCGGTTTCGTATTCGATCAAGCCGAGGTCTTGGATTTCGATATTCATATCGATAAATTCTGTACTGGGCGCGGCAGCTGCGCTCCCACACTTTCAACCAAAAATTCTGCGGTACAAATCCGATTCCAAAAGCCTGTTCGGGTCGCAGCGTTTTTTCAACTTCTTGAATTTGGCGACCGTGCTCTTCCCGTAAAATGCCAGCGCGGTTTCGGCTGTCGTTTCACTGTTCTTGGCAAAGTAGAAACGTCCGCCGTTGGCAATCATGATCTGATCGAATTCCTCCAGCATCGCTCGGAGTTTGGCGCGGTTGGCGTCGGTCACCTTGAAATCCAGGGCGAGCGAAAAGCCATCCACGGCATGAGTGAACAGGAATTTATCTGGACGGTGGCGCTTGGTCACGCCGAGGTAGGAAGGCAGTCCGCGCCTCTTTGAGATCTTGAGAATTTCCGTCCACGCTGCTTCAGCAGTCTCTTTCGGAAGAAAAGATTGATATTGGATCAACCCTCCACGCCCATAAGAAAGTTCCCAGTTCGGGACATAGTCCAAAAGAAAATGAAATGCCGCATGAGACTGGCGGAAAGTATGCTTTGGCAAAGAGGCAATATATTTTGCCGTGTTAACGCCCCACCACCCCAAATTATTCGCAAAGGGCGTCATGAAGTAATGCAAAAGCGCCTTCGGGAACACGCCAAAAATACGGGACGGCAAAATTTGGTTTTTCAGTTTCATCGTTTCCTGCGGATGTGGGTCTTCGCCTTCGTGCAGGTAACGCGCGGCATGGATCTGTCCGCGGCCGAGCGATGAGCCGCCCGCCATCGTATCCAGCCAGCCAACGATGTAATCGTAATTGGGCGCGCCGTCATGCAAGGCAGCGATGTGCTGGCTGAGATTCGACACGGGAAATGCATCCACAGTCAAAAGTCCGGAGTGGATGCGTTTCATCTGCAATGTGATGGATGTGAACACGCCAAGCATCCCATATCCGCCGATCATTGCATAAAACAGATCCGCATTCTTTTTTGGCGAGCAGATGATTCTCGCGCCCGTCGGAAGAATTGCAGTGAACTGCGCCACGTGCTCGCCGATGGTGCCCATCTTGAAATTGTTCTTTCCATGGATGTTCGCGGCAAGACAGCCCCCCAGTGTGGTCTTCATCGTGCCGGAGACGACGGGGGGCCACCAGCCTTCCGGTTCGACTTTTTGCCAGAGTTGCTCCAGCGTGACTCCGGCTTCGCATCGCACCAAGCCGGAACTTGAATCCCATTCCAGAATCTGATTCATCGCCGAAAGATCAAGCACGATGCCGCCGCCGTTGAGGGAGGCGTCGTTGTAACTGCGCCCCGCTCCGCGCACAGCTATAGTAAGCCCCTGTTGTTTTGCCTGCTTGAAAGCAGTGTGTATTTCTTCTGTTGTCTTTGGTTGAATCAGATAGGACGGCGCGCGAAGCGAATGTCCGAAGTTTTCGAGTTGGGTGAAGTTTGTTCTCATGTTTTTTGAAACCTAAAGGTCTTTGAGACTTTTAGGGTTTGTCGAATTAAAAGGATAACCGCCTGAAAATGAACGAGGGGACATGTTGAATGACGAACATGATGTAACGCCAGATGAAATGCGTGTAGATCATCTGTTTGCGCTTGCGCATGGCTTTGTAAATATCGTTCGCGGCTTTTTCCGCTTCGATGGCAAAGGGGGTCGCGCCCTGCGCGGCTTTGAGCATTTCCGTCTTGACGAAGCCGGGCTTCACCGTAAGCACGTTCACGCCATGACGGGTCAACCGGTTGCGAAGCGCTTCGAGATACGTGTGAATGCCCGCCTTGGAAGTGTTATATCCGGGGTTGCCCACACGTCCGCGGTCTCCTGCAACGGAGCCGATGCCGACGATCTGCCCGGCTTTGGCGTTCTGGAACATTTCCGCCACCGGGGTCAGCCATGCCATTGCGCCAAGCAGGTTGACCTCGACCATCCTGCGGTCATTCTCGAAGTTGTATTTGTCCATGCCGCCGGGCGGGTAATTGACGCCCGCCATGAAGACAAATACGTCCAACCCGCCAAGTTCCGCCACGATCTTGCGGAGCAGGTCTGGAGCATCGTCGTATTGTGTCACATCATGTTGATAGGGCAGGGCGCGCGTCTTTCCTGCGGATTGGTTGATCTCCAGGCATAGCGCAGTCAGTTTTTTCTTTTGCCGCCCCACCAAGGCAAGGACATATCCCTCATGTGCCAGCTTGTGGGCAAGAGCGGCGCCGATTCCCTCGGATGCGCCGACGATGATTCCGCGCAGACGGGGGGTCAGAGGCGTGGAAGGGGCAGGGTTGGGCAAATCAGGCAATGGGACCTCATACTCAGGGGATTGGAACGTCATTCTAACACAATCCACTTAATGAAACTGTCAGCCTCACAACTGTCCAACTATGTGTATAATGGTGCAAATAAGGTATTCATTTGCAGAAAAGTGGATAAAAAAGGGTGACATGACAAATAACAGCGAAGGACGGAACGATGTGTTCCGTCGCGCGTGGCAAATCATCGAACAGGATACAACGATAGCACCGGAGGACAAGGCAGGGATTTTGAAACTCATTCAGGTGTTGATCGAAGCCGCAGAAGCATCCCCCAACCCACGCGAAAAGAATGGTCAGATCAGGACGTTTACCCAGGAGGTCATCTCGAAACATGCCCTTATCACCCTTGTGAAACAACAAGCGGATGAACTTGACGCGCTCAAAAGCATCAGCCTCAACCTGACCTCCAGCCTGGATCTGCAAACTGTGCTGGACGCCGTGGTAACGGAAGCCATGCGACTGGTGCGACATGCACGCACAGCGCACATTTATTTGTATTCCAAAGGGTACCTCGAATTCGGAGCATCGCTCAGTACAAACGGGGAGAAGAACAAGCCCTTCGCCACACCGCGCCCGCACGGGCTGACCCATTCCGTGGCGGAAAGCGGGAAACAGATCATCGTCGAGAATATTCTCAACCATCCCCTTTATGAAAGCGCGCCCAAGGAGTGGGCTGGTTCGATCATCGGCACCCCCCTCAAGTTCAACAATTCCATCGTCGGCGTGATGAACCTTTCCAGGAGCATCAGCGGGAGATTCACCAGTTCCGAACTGCGACTGCTCGGTCTGTTGGCGGATCAAGCCGCAGTGGCCATCTCCAATGCAAACCTGCACAAGGGCGTGGCAAAGATGGCGAATACAGACAGCGTAACCGGGCTGCCAAACCGCCGCGCGCTGGACGAGCGCTTGCAGGAGGAAATGAAAATCGCCCTCCGCCGAAACTCACATTTTGCCGTGGTCATGATGGATCTGGACGGTTTCAAACAAGTGAACGACACCTATGGGCACAGCCTCGGCGACGAAGTATTGCGGGATGTATTCAACCATCTCGCGGAAAAAATGCGTTCGACCGACTTCCTTGCCCGCTACGGCGGCGACGAACTGACACTGGTCATACGCGACAGCGGAATTGACGCTGCGCAGGTGGTAACTCGCAAAATCATCGAAATGATGAAACAATACGCCTTTCCAGTCATGGGGGAACAACTTATCAAACTCGGGATTACAGCCGGCATTGCGGTGTATCCATTCCATGCCCGCGATGCCGGCGGATTGCTTCGCGCGGCAGATACCGCTCTGTACCAGGCAAAGAAATACAAGCGCGGGTCTTTTGCGCTCGCGCAGGGAATGACCGGACCGTTGGATCCGCACGTGCTTGAAAGAAACCCGGGGAAGTAAATATAAACGCTCGTTTTGCAACCAAAACAACTCACACGGGGTTATACCCTTGTAAACCAAGATCAGGAGTCAAGTCATGCCCCGTAAAGTAAAACTCATCCTCAACCCCATGGCAGACATGGGGCGCGCCTGGAAAACCGCCAACGACTTGCGCCCCATTGCCCAGGAATTTCAGGGAGATCTGTCATGGAGCGGGACAGTCTACCCCACCCATGCCATCGAACTGGCAAGAAAAGCCGCTGAAGAAGGTTGCGACCTCGTCGTAGCAATGGGCGGCGATGGCACAGCCCACGAAGTAATGAATGGTCTCATGCAGGTCCCGGCGGAGAAGCGCCCAATCATGGGCGTTGTGCCCATCGGTTCGGGCAATGACTTCGCCTACTCCGTCGGCATCATCCAAAAATCGGCTCATGCGCTGGCTCACGCACTTAACTCGGATAACATCCGGGCGGTTGACATGGGACTGCTTACAGACGAAAACGGCAGGCAGGAATATTTCGATAACACGCTCGGCATCGGCTTTGATGCCGTCGTCACCATCCGTTCTCATAAGCTGCCCGTTGTCAAAGGCTTTTTGATGTACCTGACAGCGGTCATCCAAACCATCGTTTTGAATCACGACCCCGCCAAACTACAGATCGAAACCGACAACGAAACATGGGACACCAGCGCCTTGATGGTCACCCTGTGCAACGGCCCGCGTGAAGGCGGCGGTTTCATGCTCTCGCCGGATTCGAAGAACAACGACGGCAAAATGGAATACGTGGTCGTCAACAAGGTCTCGCGAGCGATGATGTTCCGACTCGTGCCCGAATTCATGAAAGGCACGCACATGCGCTTCAAGCAGATCCGCATGGGAGACTTCAAACGCCTCTCCCTGACCTCGAACCTGCCTCTTTACATCCACGCTGACGGCGAGATCTTCACCAGTTTCGGCAGTAATTTGAAAAAGGTCAACCTCGAAATTCTGCCGCAAGCCTTAAGAGTGGTGCATGGTTAAATCAAAAAGCGGCTGGACTTTGCGTTCACCGCTTTTTGATTCATGACAAGCAAAGCTTACCCAAAAAATCGCGCCGACGCCATCATTACAATGGATAGAATGATGAAAATCGTATTGCTCTTGGATACGAACGCCTGCCGCTTGCGGAGCGCGCCCATGAGAGCCATCTGTTCATCGGTGGGCTTGCCTTGGATTTGAGCGCCAAGCGCGGCTAATGCGCTGTTCGTATTTCCGATCATAAATCCGAAAACCAGCGCAATGATTCCTGCAACCGCGCCAATCCCAAAACCGATCCCCTGACCGCTCATCATCCAGCCGGAACTGAACCAGCTCGAGTTGATGCCGTACAAATACGTGCCAGCCAGCACCGTTACCAACCCGGAACCCAGCATGACCTTTGAAAGGGCGGTTTTTCCCATCAAATGACCGGCGAACTGCCTGCCTATGTCGCCCGTCGCGCCGATGGCAGGGCCGACGACCAGATTCATCATAATGGCTCCGCCGCCCCAGACGATGCCCGCAATGATGTGAAGAAACCGCAGCACAGCTACAAGTGAAAACATAAACCAGCTCCTTTTACAATTAATAAGTTTTATCGAGCCTTCGTTTTCCGGAAGGCTACAACAAACAAAACACCTAAAATGAAATCCGCTACGCCGAATCCGAAAACCATCTGGCTTACCCGCGTCTGCGCGAACAGCGCGAAAACAGCCGCGGCGTAGGAAAATTTCTCGAAAACAGCAACCAGCATCAAAGGTCGGTATTGAAGCGGATTGTCGGCAATCACAAGAAATGCGAATTGCCGGGCAAGCGTCACGCCGATAAATCCGTAGAAATATTCGGGGTGGGTCAGCGCAGGCGGAAATTGGGCGGCAAACTGCTTCTCGGAAAAATACAACGGTGCAGTGACCAGGATTCCGTACACTCCTGCCAGACGAAAAATCCGCTTGGAAAGTTTCACAGCAAACTCCTTTTTCAAATAATATTATATCATATCATAGTATTTTTGTATTATAATATATGTAATAATTTTGTCAAGACCAAAAGGAGATGTCAACGATGACCCAGGAAGCCTATCCCATCACTTATGGTGTGCTCGGGTTGCTCGCATTTGCAGGACCCACCTCCGGCTATGATTTGAACCAGATTTTCCAAACCGCGCTTGCCTCACTGTGGAATGTGACCCATAGCCAGATCTACAATGAACTCCGCCGCATGGAAGAACTTGGCTGGGTTGAAATGGAACGCTTCGAGCAGACCAACCGCCCGAATAAAAAGATCTATCGCATCAATGAAAACGGGCGAGAAGCTCTGCGCCGTTGGCAGGCAACCCACCCATCCAGCGGCTTGCAAATGCGCGACGAAGTGCTTTTGCGATTTACCTTCGGCTCGTTTGCCGACCCGCGCGAACTGGCGCAAACGCTGCGCGAAGCCATTGCCGATCACGAAGCGCGCCTTGCCCAATATCAGGAAAATAAAAACCACATTCCATCCACGCCGTCCTCCAATACAAACGAGCCGGACAAATACTTCGTCTTCATGGCGCGTTTTGCCGACATCTTTGAGAAGGGCTATCTCAAATGGCTGCGCGAAGCACTGGCGTTCGTGGAAGGAATGATAGAATAAAAAAATGCCCGACCTTTCGGCTTCGTTACTCAAACAGGATCTGGGACATCTTCGCATCGTGGCTGGATTTTGGGGACTCGAATTGGAATCCACCGACCCGGATTCCGCCCGAGAGGAATTGTGCGCCTCCCTTCTGGACCTCGAATCTGTTTCTGAAACCCTCGAAATTCTCCCCGCCGAAGCCCGTTCCGCACTGACTGCGCTCGTCGGGTCGAACGGAAAAATGGAATGGGTGGCATTCGCACGAAAATTCGGCGACATCCGCGAGATGGGCGCAGGCAGGCGAGACCGGGAACAACCGCACATGAAGCCGGCTTCCGCTTCCGAGATGTTGTTTTATCACGGTCTGCTTGCCAAAACCTTCTTCGATACCGAAAAAGGCGCGCAGGAATTTGCCTACATTCCAGAAGACCTGTTGGAGATTATTCATCATGCGGGGGCGGCTCATGCATCACCCCCGCAAAAGGGTGAGCCTCCTGGACGTCCCGCCACGCCAGTAGAAAAAGCCCATGAAATTTCCGCCACCGACCACATCCTCGACGATGCAACCACCTATCTCGCCGCTTTGCGAATTGGCTATGAGAGCAAGTCCCGCTTCAAGCATGATCTGTCCGCATTGCTCGCAACGGCTGGTTTCATCAAGAAGAATACTCTGCAACCCGAAGCTGTAAAGGAATTTCTCGAAGCCCCCCGCGCCGAAGCCATGGACATGTTGTATAACGCCTGGCTTGCCTCGGATACTTTCGATGAGTTGCGATTGATCCCGGGTCTTATCTGTGAAGGCGAGTGGAAGAACCAACCGCGGATAACGCGCGAATTCCTGATGAATCTGATCACCGACCTGCCTGCGGGTAAATGGTGGAGCATTCCCGCTTTTGTCAAAGCCATCAAGGAAAAATACCCCGACTTCCAGCGCCCCGCCGGGGATTACGACTCGTGGTTCATCAAGCGCGAGGCAGACGGTCAATTCCTGCGCGGATTTGCGTATTGGGATGCAGTGGATGGCGCGCTCGTTAAATATTTGATCCATATTCTGCATTTGCTTGGTAAGGTAAGTCTTGCATCTCCCGAAGAGGGAAAAGAGGCAACGGCCTTCTTTCGTCTTTCATCTTTAGCTGAAAAGAAAGAAGAAAGAGGAAAGATGGTTGTATCTTCCAATGGCAGGATCGCCGTTTCCCGTCATTTTTCGCGCGCGGTGCGGTATCAGATCTCGCGGTTCTGCGAATGGGGCGAAGAGAAAGCCGACGAGTATGGTTATTCGGTCAGCGCGAAATCGTTGAAACGCGCCAGTGAACAGGGATTGAAAGCCGAGCAATTGCTGGCGATGCTGGTAAAGTATACAAATGGAAACGTCCCCCCTGCGCTGGTCAAAGCGCTCAAACGTTGGGATGGTCATGGAACGGAGGCAAGGGTGGAGAGTCTGCTTGTGCTAAGAGTCAGCAAGCCCGAGATTATGGAAGAGATGCGAAGGTCAAAGGCGGGAAAGTTCCTCGGCGAGATGTTAAGTCCGACGGCGGTGGTCGTCAAAAGCGGAGCCGTCGAAAAAGTGATGGCGGCTCTGGCGGAATTGGGTTTGCTGGGGGAGGTGATAAGTGACAAGTAGATTCGTGACACATTGCGCGGAGTAAGTCGCTATAATGAAATTGCATTTTCAACAAGGAGAAACCATGTCGAAGACAGATTGGATCCAGCAAGAGATTGACGGCTTGAAATCTCAGGGATTGTACAACACCATCCGCACAATTGGCTCGCCGCAGGGCGCGTGGCTTATCGTGGACGGGAAGAAGGTTTTGAATTTTTGCTCGAACAATTATCTGGGGCTTGCAAATCACCCAACACTGACCGCCGCCGCAAAGCAGGCAACCGATACGATGGGCGTAGGTCCTGCCGCCGTCCGCTCGATTGCCGGGACGATGACCTTGCATGTGGAGTTGGAAAAGCGGCTCGCGCAGTTCAAAGGTGTGGAAGCAACGATCACGTTTCAGTCGGGCTTTACGGCGAATCTGGCGACTGTGCCCGCATTGGTCGGAAAGGAAGATGTGATCTTCTCAGACAGGCTCAATCACGCCTCGATCATTGACGGATGCCGCTTGTCTGGCGCGAAGATCATCGCGTATGAACACAACGATGTGAAGTCGCTCGAGGAACAGATACAAGCGAACCTGAAGAATTACCGCCGCGCGCTCATCATCACGGACGGCGTCTTCAGCATGGATGGGGATATTGCGCCGCTGCCCGATATTTATGAAGTGGCAAAGAAGTACGATATTTTGCTAATGGTGGATGACGCGCATGGCGAAGGCGTGCTCGGCAAAGGCGGACGCGGCATTGTAGACCACTTCGGCTTGCACGGCAAAGTGGATGTAGAGGTGGGCACGTTCTCCAAAGCTTTTGGCGTGGTTGGCGGCGTGGTGGCAGGCAAATCAGTCATCATCGAATGGCTGCGTCAGCGCGGACGCCCGTTCCTGTTTTCGTCCGCAATGACCGTGCCGGATACGGCGGCTTGTCTCGCGGCTGTGGACCTGCTCGAAGATTCCACGCAACTTGTGGATAAACTGTGGGACAATGCCAAATACTTCAAAGGCGAAATGAAGAATCTTGGTTTCAATACGGGTGTAAGCGAGACTCCAATCACGCCCATCATGCTCGGCGAAGCGCCGCTGGCGCAGCAATTCAGCCGTGAGTTGTTTGAGGCGGGCGTATTTGCAATGGCAATTGGCTATCCCACCGTGCCGCAGGGCAAAGCGAGAATCCGCGTGATGATCTCCGCCGCGCATTCAAAGGATGATCTCGATAAGGGCTTGGAAGCGTTCAAGAACGTCGGGAAGAAGTTGGGTGTGATTTATTCGGATTAACGTGAATTGATTTACAATGGCAGGATGATATGGAAGCCAAGC
>CAZLWG010000043.1:0-30784 GCA_964563315.1 uncultured Anaerolinea sp.
TCATCTGGCTTGCATTGTTATTTTTATCCGTAACTATTTTTGAGATGAGTTCTAATACTTTGGAGGAGCTAGCTTCGTGTACTGAAATAATTAAATATCGTTGATATATTTTAAGGTAATTGGTGGGGATTCCAAAATTGCTATCGCTTCTTGTATAAGGGCAAGTATCAATCAGTCCTTCCTCATATGTAATACAAGCCACTAATTGTGTGTCTGATATTGACTGTGGAAACCATCCTGCGGGGTAATCTTTTTATGTGCGCGATTGCATAAATAAACAACCGGTAATCCAACTAAAAGCCCTCCTCCCAATACGGTTACAAACGGAAGAACCCAAGATGTTTCTAATAGTCTTGCCGCCATGACTGCCATGAATGTTAGAAAAAGGACTTGCATAACAAGAAGGATGAGATTAAATCTGGAATAATTATTAGTTTTCATTCTCTCTTCTCCTTTGAATCGACAAGTGGATAATATCCTCCCACGGAAGTGGCTTGCCCTTCAACTGCTGTTTCAACGTTCCTCCGGGGAGGTAAGGCATGACGAGGTAGGGCCTGCCCTCATACTCGCCGTAATCGATGACCCGGACAATGTTAGGATGGTTCAATTTCGCTAAGGCTTTGGCTTCGCGCTCAAAGCGTTTGAGTGCGCGCTCAACTGAGTTCTGCGGCAGGCTTTCCGTACGGATGACTTTGATTGCCACATCTGTTTCAAGGCGAGTATCATACGTCTTGTAAACAATTGCCATTCCGCCCTCTCCATGTTGTTCGAGGATGTGGTACCGGTCAACTGATTTTCCAATGAGATTGGGCATAAGCCGTTCCTCCGTGAGTTTTAATTATAAAGGTATCGCTTATGGTGAATCCATTGCACAGCGAAAGCCGATGATGTCCGAAGAATAATCTGCTTCCTTGCTAGTCCGCGCGGAGGGGCGCAACCCATCCCTCAGGCTGGACCAAGATCCTCCGCGCACCGGATGTTTGCTTCCGCTGCTTGGGCCGGTGGGGTTGTTCGAGGGGGAGCTTGCATAATAATCCACGGCATACCAATCCGAAACCCATTCGAGGACATTTCCGGCCATGTCCAATGCGCCATAGGGACTGGCTCCTTTGGGATAACTTCCAACCGGGGCCAGTTCCGGGTAACCATCGTTATAACCGCTTTCGACAGTGCTAAGAGCCGTGCATCCGATATCACAAAAATTTGCGGATGAATTATCCACGCTTGCATTTCCCCACGGATATAATGCGCCATCGGTTCCACGAGCCGCCTTTTCCCATTCGGCTTCAGTGGGCAGGCGTCCGCCAATCCATGTGCAATACGATACTGCATGGCTGTAGGTCACATGCACGACGGGGTAATTATTAAGAATGTAATAATCTTTTTGAGACCGTGTCGACGGCTCTGTTGGCGGGGGACATACCCCTTCATTCACACAAGCACGGTACATGGCATTGGTGACCTCAGTCCGTTGAATCCAAAAAGCATCGAGATAGACCGTATGCTTTGGGGCTTCGGCTCCCCAAAAAAACGGAT
Organism: uncultured Anaerolinea sp.; assembly: GCA_964563315.1. Classification (GTDB taxonomy): domain Bacteria; phylum Chloroflexota; class Anaerolineae; order Anaerolineales; family Villigracilaceae; genus Villigracilis. Next base: position 1,537 of record CAZLWG010000043.1, read on the forward strand.
CATTCGGATCACTGCCCATAATGAATTCACCCTCCGGGACAAATACAAACTCTTCATCACCTGCACTTGCCGGGGATGTTTCGATCTCGGGAATCGATTCTGTTGAATTATCAGGGATTGTCGTTGCTTCACCATCAAAAGGATTGTCAGGGACAATGACCACATCCGGGGTGGATGTTTGCGCATCCGGTTCATTTTGATTTATCAACCAGTTGATCGCCAAACCCGCGATAACCATAAAGCTGATGAATCCCAAACCAGCTGCGCCGACTGCCCAGGTAAACCATACTGGGCGCTTCTTTTTTGGCGGTATGATGTTGGGAAGAGTTCCCTGTGCAAGGCCTTCCAACACATCAGCCAGTTTGCCCATGTCATTGTAACGACCCTCTGGATTTGTTGCGAGTGCTTTGACAAGAATGTACTCCACAGACTCCGGCAAGCCCGGCACAAGAACGGACGGCCGGGGCAGGGCCTCTTTATTCTTCTTGATCATCACTGCCAGGGGAGTATCCGCCTCGAAGGGACGGCGGCCTGTAACCATTTCATAGAATACTGTTCCGAGCGCATAAATGTCCACTCGGTGGTCCATCCCTTTACCGGATTGTTCCGGCGCCATGTACTCCGGCGTCCCCACCCCAACCCCGGTTCCCGTCAACTCCTGGGTTTCCTCGATCTCGAGGACTTTGGCGATCCCAAAATCCGTGAGCATGGGATGCCCGTTTTGGGTGATAAGGATATTCGACGGTTTGACATCGCGATGGATGATGGTTCCTTCTTGTTGATGGGCGTATTTCAGTGCGCGTGCAATGGGAGCTAATAATCCCGCCGCGTCCCTCCACGGAAGGGGCTTCCCGTCTCGCCGCTTAATTCGTTCTTTGAGCGTTCCGCCCGGAATATATTCCATCACGAGATAGGGAGTGCCATCTTCCTCGCCGTAATCCAAAACTTTGACGATATTAGGGTGCGCAAGTTTTGCAAGGACTTTGGCCTCCCGCTTGAAGCGAGTCAACAAACGCTCCAAATGCTCGGGCGGAAAGGCCTCGCGGCGGATCACCTTGAGCGCCACCTCCCGTTCAAGGCGGGTGTCGTATGCTTTATAGACGATTGCCATCCCACCCTTGTCAAGCTGCTCAAGGATATGATATCGCCCGATGGACTTCCCTATGAAATCTGGCATGATTATCCCACCTGTTCCAAGAAATACTGAAGGATATGATAACAACCCAACGATTGCCCAATAAGATTTTTCATCACTTGCCTCCAGGATTAAGGTATTTAGTTCGTCATGGCTGCCAGACAGGAGAGCCGCCGTTCACATCAAAATCGGTTAACAAGGCCCATTCTGATTTGCCGGGATGATCCAAATCCATGATGTACAACTCAAAGGGCCCATCCCCTGTGGTTTTACTAAGTTGAAAGACGATGCTGGAACCATCAGGCGACCACGTGGCATTCTTGCATTCGTAGCCGTCGGTGATGGGGCGCTGGTTCGAGCCGCCGGCGTCCATGAGCCAGAGTTCGTCGGTGTCGTCGCAATACACACCGTAGAGAATCTGGCTTCCGTTGGGCGAATAGTAGGAAACGCAGCCCCTTGCCAATTGCGTCTCGTTTCCGCCGTTCGCATCCATGCTGTAGATGTAGTATTTCCCGGAACGATTGGAGGAGAATGTAATCTTTCTTCCATCCGGCGACCAGGCGGGGAACCAACTATTCGCCCCGGATGTGAAGGTCAGTTGCGCGCGATCACTGCCGTCGGTGCGCATTTTGTAGATGTTTCTCTCGCCATCGCAATCGGAATAAAAGGCGATCCAATCGCCGTCAGGCGACCAGGTCGGCCCCCAGTCGTTGCATCCATTATTGGTGATCGTGTAAGAAGACCCGCCGGAGATGCCAATAATGGCAACCTCTTGGTCGCCGCCTTCGTTGGTCTGATATACAAGCTGAGTCCCATCGGGAGACCAGGAAGGGTAAAGGTCATGCGCCGAACTGGTGGTCAATTGGGTCAGGTTGTTCCCGTTGACATCCACAATGTAAATATCAGAGTTGCCACCCATGCGTGAGTTGAAGGCGATCCATTTTCCGTTGGATGGCGCGGATTTGGGAGTCGGCTCGGGGGAGGAAGAGGAATCGGATGGCTGATCAAACGTCGGCGGGGAGAGAGGCGGCTCTGTCGGATCGGAAGGCAGGTCCGCGGGTTGAGCCGAATCTTCGGTTGGACCGCCATCATTAATGATTCTTCCCAATAAAAACGCGCCAACAATGAGAGCACCAAAGCAAAGCATTAATGCGCTCCCGGTTGCTATCCATTTCAAGACCCCTGTTTTTTTGGGTGCTGGTTTGATTCCGCCTTCATCGTCAACGACCATGGATCCATCAGTTGGCGGCTCAATGAACGTTTCCAGCATATCTGTTTTCGAGTTCAATCTTTCAAGTGAAGCTGCGAATTCCTTCATGGTTTTGAAGCGATTATTGGGATCACGGGCAAGCGCTTTGAGCAGGACGTTTTCAACGGCAGGTGGCAGATCGGGGACGAATTGGGTGGGGCGCGGCAATGGATCGGTACTTTTCTTCAGCATGACGGCCATAGGGGTATCAGCTTTGAAGGGAAGCCTGCCCGTGATCATCTGGTAGAAGACCGTACCAAGGGCGTAAATGTCTGAACGTTCGTCGGTCTTGCCGACTCCTTGCTCGGGTGCCATGTAATCGGGCGTGCCGATGCCCACGCCGGAGCCGGTCAGGTCGCGGGTTTCTTCGTCGCCTTCTATGATCTTGGCAACGCCGAAATCAGAGAGCATCGGGTCGCCCCCGTTTGTCATCAGAATGTTCGCCGGTTTTACGTCGCGGTGGATGACGCCTTGTGCGTGCGCGGCTTCGAGGGCGCGCGCGACAGGGATAAGAGTTTGCGCGGCTTTCTGCCAGGGCATGGGTTTCCCAGTCAGGGTGTCTTTTAATGTGCCGCCGGGGATGTATTCCATGGCGAGGAAGGGCTGATTTTCGTATTCGCCGTAATCGAAGACCTTCAGGATGTTGGGATGGGAGAGCTTTGCCAGCGCGCGGGCTTCGCGTTTGAAGCGCGCCAGGAATTTTTCCGAGAGGTTGCGGTAGGGCAGGATGACCTTGATCGCGACGTGCCGTTCGAGCGTGGTATCGAGCGCTTTGTAGACCACCGCCATTCCTCCCTCCCCGATCTTTTCGAGCAGGTGGTAGCGTCCGAGCGATTTTCCGATCAGGTTATCCTTCATGAGTTTGTTTTCCCGTGTTGATTTTCATGACTCCCACCGTATCAGGGGAGCGAACTTGCGCAACGAAAACCGAGGTAATTCCCTGCAGTTGATGGATCAAAGCTGACGCGTCTGGTGGCAAGGAGATTTTTTGTGTTTGCGACATCCCATGCTCCCCCTCGGGCAACCCGACCGTTTCCAGACGATGCACCTTGTGGATTCTTATATGATGGGTCAGAATAGTAATCCCTATCATACCAGTCAGCAACCCATTCCCATACGTTGCCTGCCATGTCATAAATTTCAAAAGGACTACTGCCGCTGTCGAAGAGCCCTACCGGAGCGATGTCTTTGTACCCGTCACAGTTCGGACCGCCGGGAATCACATACCCATCGAGACGCATCAGGTCATCGAAGTTCCCATTTCTGCATTGAAAACTGTTACCCCAGGGATATTTGTATCCGTCGGTGCCGCGCGCGGCTTTTTCCCATTCTGCCTCGGTGGGGAGTCGCGCTCCACGCCATTCGCAATAGGTTTCCGCTTGATACCAGTTCACATAGATGACAGGATAATCCGCGAATTGGGAATTCCCATAATATCGAGGGTTGGTCATTGAACTGGTCTCCTGCGGCGGGTTGCAGGCTCCATCGTCTACACAGGCTTCATACATGGAGTTGGTGACTTCATATTTATCGATATAGTAGGCATTGAGATACACAAGGTGGATGGGTCGTTCATCAGCGTACCCGTCGTTACCCCCCATGGTGAACTCGCCTTCAGGGATGAGGCGCATGGTCGCCCCGGTGTCGTTGGTGAATTCTTCGGGGAAGGGGGTGGGGGTTGGGGTGAATCTGGGGGTATTTGTCGCGCGGGGAGTGGGACTTGGGGTGCGGGTCGAGGTTGGGGCTGGGGTGAAGATTGCAGGAATGAATTGATATGCCCCGATAAAACTCCCGCCGCAACATAAGAGCAAAACAACTGCAATCAACGCGCCTGAAAAGCGGTTTTTTCCATTACCAAATATTGGCGATAAAACATTTACGGTTTTGGTTTTATCTTCGTCAATCGGATCTGTTATGGCGGTGCGCCCTTCGAGCGTGTCCGCGAATTGCCGCATGGTCTGGAAGCGATCTTCGGGTTCGCGGGCAAGTGCCTTGACGAGAATCTTTTCGATGTGGGCGGGCAAGCTGGGCGCATATTGCCTCGGATTCGGTAATTTCTCCGTACTCTTTAGGATCATGGCGTGCAGGGGCGTGTCAGCATCGAAGGGAATCCTGCCCGTGACCATTTGATAGAAGACTATGCCCAAAGAATAAATATCCGAACGCGCATCGACATGGCCTTTGCCCTGTTCCGGCGACATGTATTTGTAGGTGCCGATTCCCCTGCCGGTCCCGGTCAGATCGTTGGTGGTTTCATCATCAAGAATCAGCTTTGCAATCCCGAAATCTGAAAGTTTGGGGTCGCGCCCGTTCGCCATCAGGATGTTCGCCGGTTTCACGTCGCGGTGGATGATGCCTTTCGAATGCGCCGTCTCGAGCGCGCGTGCCAGGGATGCGGTGATTTGCGCAGCTCTTACCCAGGGAATGGGTTTGCCTTTCAACATATCCTTCAAGGTTCCCCCCGGGATGTATTCCATCACCAAATAGGGACGCCCCTCGAAGTCACCAATATCGAAGATGGAAAGAATATATGGGTGAGAAAGTTTTGCGAGGGCGAGGGCTTCTTGTTTGAAGCGCACCAGGGACGTATCAGAACCTGACCTATGCAGGAGGATGAATTTGATCGCGACAAACCGATCCAGGTTAAGGTCGCTCGCCTTGTACACCACCGCCATACCGCCCTCACCGATATTTTCAAGGATACGGTAACGCCCGCCGAGCGTTATCCCGATGAGATCGTCTGCCATAAGTAATTCCTCCTAAAAAGGGTTTATTCCCTTTAGCGAATTGTGCCGCCGCCCACGGTGCAGGCATCCGGTGGGATTCCCACAATGATCAAGATTTCATTTGTGTGGATGAGTTCCATGCCGGTCTGAGAGCCGTCTCCCCTATAAACAAACTCCCTGATCGTTCCAAATTGGATGGCGATTTTTACTACATTGTCCCCGTCTTGAACAACATACTCGCAATCCACCAGTCCGGAATTTGAAGGCGGCTGTGTTGTGACCGGTGGAGCCGGGGTTTGAGTTATTGCAGGGGAAGGCGTTTCAATTACCGGTGTTATGAGGGTTTGTGTCAAATCCACGCTGGGAGTGAATGTCAATGTAGGAGAAGCCGTCGAAGTGGGAGAAGCGGTAGCGGTGGGGGATGAGGTTTGGGTAGGCGAGGGAAAGATCAAGGTCCAATTTGAAGCAGTGAACCAGCCAAGGATGACGAATGCCGCGAGGGTCAGAATCCCTGCGCCGACCAAGGCGAGTTTGCGGAGGGTTAATCCAAACGGAAGTGGCAACGGCTCGCCGTATTTGACGACCAAGGCGGTGATGTTATCCGCGCCGCCGCGTTCGTTGGCGAGACCGATGAGGCGTTCGGCGATGTCCTTTACATCTCCATACGCGGATTCGAGAATATCCTTTTCCGAAACATAGCCGGTCAAGCCGTCGGTGCAGAGCAGGACGATGTCACCGCGGCGCAGGCGGATGGACGCGTGGATGTCAACTTCGAGGTTGGGACTGCCGCCGACACTGCGGCTGAGGCGGTTACGGAATTTGGATTCGCGCGCTTCGGCTTCGCTGAGCGTGCCGGCGCGCACCATCTCTGCCACGAGGCTGTGATCGCGGGTGATCTGTTTGACCTTTCCATCCCGGATCAAATATGCGCGGCTGTCGCCCACGTTGGCGATCAGCAATTTTCCCTTGAGTACTACGGCGGCGACGAGGGTGGTGCCGGTCCGTTCGCCGCGCGGCAGGTTCTTTTCGGAATATTCGATCAGTTTTTGGTTGATCTGTTTGATGATGTCGCGCAGGCGTTTTTCGGGCGGGATCTCCGGCGCTTCGTAATAGACTTTGAGGAGAGTCTCGACGGCGAAGGAACTCGCCTTCTCCCCCTGTTGGTGACCGCCCATGCCGTCAGCGACAATAAACAAACGCCCGCTTTGGTCTAATTCGCGGGAATCCTGCGGCTCGAACGCGCCGGAGTTATCCTCGTTGTTGGCGCGTTTTTTACCGATGTCGGAACGGTAGTAGAAATCCAATCTTGGCATTAGATGTATACCTTATGGGAATGACTTTGCACAGCGGTAACCAATGTGGGCACCCGAACTTGACGGCTCATTGTTGAGGCTTACAGATTCATAGTATTCATCAATCAGGTCGAAGAAAAAAATATTACGCGCAGATGAACGTATATCCTCGTCGAAAATCGGAGAATAAACAAATCCGCCACGAGCAGTTACACTATAAACTAGAGCCCAAGCACCACCACGCCTTACTTTGAGTTGACCAGAGCCTGGACCCGAAGGGTTAGAGGAAGATGATACCTGGTAATATGTTGGGCTGTACCAATCGTTTACCCATTCCTCCACATTGCCTGCCATGTCATAAATACCATATGGACTAATACCACGTTCGTAACTTCCAACCAGTGTCGTATCACCAATGCATAAATTTCCCTGCCTGTAATTAGCCTTGTCACAACTAAGTTCCTCGCCCCATGGATAAGTCCGTCCATCTGTTCCGCGCGCAGCCTTTTCCCATTCTGCTTCGGTCGGCAGGCGCGCCCCGCGCCATTCACAGAATGCTTTTGCCATAAACCAATTCACATATACGACTGGATGCTTTGCGTAGGATGGATTTTCAAATTTATATTTACTGCTTGGTGGATCACAAACACCATCATCTATACATTGCTTATATGCGGAATTGGTTACTTCATACGTATCCATGTAGAAAGAAGCTAGATAAACCAGATGTTCTGGACGTTCATCGTCTTGTCCGTTGTTACTCCCCATTGTGAATTCTCCTGCGGGAACCAGCCGCATGGATATTCCCTTTTCATCTACAATCTCATCGGGTAATGCTGTCGGGGTTAGGGTGAAGGCAGGCGTGTCTGTAGGGGTCATCGGGAAGGTTGACAGCGGTGTTTCGTTCAATACGATTTCTTCTGTCGAGACGGGAAATTGGGTCGGGGAAAACAAGTTTGTACTTTGGAAATAATCAAATAGGAAGGCACCAAGGAAGACAATCCCCAAACCCCCAATGACGTATAAGGGAGCAATGACCTTTCGGCTTTTTGTCTGACCCTCACTCTGTGGAATGGCGGTTTGAGTAGGGTGCTGACCTTCTTCAACCTGATTTCTTCCTGCCAGTTTATTGCTTGTTTTTTGAATAGGCGTTTGAACGGGTTGTCGTATTGGTCTCTCATGTGCAGCCTTATCCAATTTCAAACCATCATCCAACGCTTTGATAATCTCGCCCATTTCCTTGAAACGTTCTTTCGGTTCTTTTGCAAGTGCTTTGACAAGGATTTTTTCCACCTTAGTTGGCAAATCTCGTACAAATTCACTTGGACGTGGTAGTGGGTCATTTGCTTGCTTGAGCAGGAGTGCAGCGGGAGTATTGGCAGTATAAGGTTTGCGCCCGGTGATCATTTCGTATAGCACCACCCCCAGCGAATACAGGTCGGATTGTGTCGAAGTATTTCCCTGCCACTGTTCGGGAGCCATGTACTCGGGTGTGCCGATGCCCATACCAGTGCCGGTCAGGTCGGCGGTTTCTTCCAAGTCCAATACTTTGGCAATACCAAAATCGGTCAGCATCGGCTCGCCGTCCGCGGTGATGAGGATATTGGATGGCTTCACATCACGGTGGATCATGTTCTGGCGGTGGGCATAGTCCAATGCGCGGGCGATGGGGAGAATGAGTTGCATCGCCTCCTGCCAGGGGATGGGCTTGCCCAGGCGTTTTTTCAATGTCCCGCCGGGGAGATATTCAAGAACTAAATACGGTTTGCCTTCGTATTCCCCGAAATCCATCACTTTGACGATGTTCGGATGGGTGAGTCTCGCAAGCGTTTTGGCTTCACGCTCGAAGCGTTTCAGCGATCGTTCCAGCGCGTTCGGCAGGATATTTTCTGTGCGGATAACCTTGACCGCCACGTCCGCTTCGAGGCGGGTATCATACCCCTTATAAACAGTTGCCATACCACCCTCGCCGATCTGTTCGAGGATGTGATAGCGCCCAAGGGATTTTCCGATCAGGTCACTCATTCATCTACTCCATGACTACTGGCTGGAAGCGCAGCGAAAGCCCAACACGTCGCTGCTGATGTAATCATAATTCCACAACCTGTAAAATGTCGTTACAAAAAGGAGGTAGGGATCGTATTCGCTCGCCCACGACCCGCCGCGCATGACCCTGCCTTCTCCGTTCGAGGGTCCCTGCGGGTTCGCGTCCGGCGCGTCCCCATAATAATCCTCCGTATAGTAATCGGCAACCCATTCCCAGACATTGCCGGACATATCCAGAACGCCATACGGACTCGCACCGTCGGGATACCTTCCCACAGAAACGATGGTCCCCGGGGAGAAATCGAAGTTGAGAAAATCTGTATCAGGAGGGTTGTTACCCCACGGAAATATTCGCCCGTCATCGCCGCGAGCCGCTTTTTCCCATTCCGCTTCGGTGGGTAACCTTTTGCCTGCCCACTCGCAGTAGGCATACGCATCCTGCCAGCTGATTTGGGTAACAGCGCGCTCGTCTTGCCCGATAATGCTCGAGATTCCTCCCTGTGGGTGCTGCCAGTCCGCGTCACCGACGTAAACGAAATCGCGCAAGCCAGGGTTCTGTACGTAAGAATAATTGTCTGTTCTTTGGGCGGTCGTGAGATAGCCTGCCTCGTCAATGAAACGAGAAAACTGGGCGTTGGTTACTTCAGTTTTATCTAACCAGAAAGCATCAAGATAAATCGTTGCCTGCGGCTGGGCATCTTCTAATTGGTCGAGCGGACAGTTGGAACACATGTCTCTCAACTCGGCTATATCATCCGGGGATGCGCCGCGTAAAAATTCTCCCGCCGCGATGAAGACCATCTCGGCTCCATCAATTGGGGAGGGGTTGGGAGTTTCTGTCTCTTGTAGAGTCGGCGCAACGGCTGGGTCTTCGGTAAGGACCGGCAGGTCAGTGTTTCGCGGCGAAGAAAAATCCCCGGCTTGCGGAGTTGAAGTCTGCGCTTTATTGAATGTGTTGTAGAGAAAACCAGCGGCAACCATAATGCAAATAAACCCTGCCCAGCCTGCAATTCCATATAGAAGGGAAGGGGGGAAGCGTTTGCCTTCTTTTCCCCCTTCTCTTGGTATTGGCGTCCCTTCGACGATTTTTTGCAACGCGGAGAGAAACACGTTCACGGACTGATAACGATGCCTGGGTTCTCTTTGCAACACCTTGACGAGAACCCGTTCCGCATCATCCGGCAGGTTGGGAATGAATCGTTTTGGAGAGGGCAACGGCTCGGTGGATTTTTTGAGCATGACTGCCATGGGAGTGTCGGCTTTATATGGGAGTCTTCCCGTCACCATTTGATAGTAGACCACGCCTAAAGCATAGATGTCGGCGCGTTCGTCCACACTTCCCGCTCCCTGTTCCGGTGCCATGTATTCCGGTGTGCCAATGCCAACGCCTGTGCCGGTGAGATCGAGGCTGGTATCGTCTCCTGACAGAATCTTGGCGATGCCGAAATCTGTCAACATCGGTTCGCCGGATTCGGAGATCAAGATATTGGAAGGCTTGATATCGCGATGAACGATTCCCTTCTCATGAGCGTGTTCTAAGGCGCGGCAGACCGGAAGGAGCAGCCGGGCGGCATCCCGCCATGGCATGGGCTTGCCGTTCATTTTCTGTTTCAACGTCCCGCCGGGCAGGTACTCCATCACGAGATAGGGAACTTTGTCCGTTTCCCCATAGTCCATGACCTTGACGATGTTAGGATGCGAGAGTTTCGCCAGCGCTTTCGCCTCTCGTTCGAAGCGCTGCAACATGCGCTCCAGCACAGCAGAGCCGAAATGATCGCTGCGTATGACCTTGACCGCGACATGGCGCTCCAAGGTCGTATCTATCGCCTTGTAGACAGTTGCCATCCCGCCCTCGCCGAGTTGTTCGAGGATGTGGTAACGACCAATAGATGTTCCGATCCGGTCTTTCATTTTCCGCCTTTCTACCCATCCATCAAATCTTTTTATTTATATCAGAAGGAATTTATCTTGCCCACGTCACGCGCCAATCCAATACGGAGCCGCCAGTGTTTGTGACTTGATGAACTTCGCCGATAAGCAGAGAGGACACAAACACCTCGCCAAAATCGGATCCGGTCGTCCCATTCTGGCTGGATACGAATGCCAGCCATTGCCCGTCCGGGGAGAAGCACGGACCGCGCGACCAGATACTGCCGCCGTTAAATGTGATTTGCGCTCGTTCGGTTCCGTCGCGGCGCATGACCCAGACTTCGGACACATCGCTGGTCAACGTGGATTGATAGGCGATCCAGTCGCCATCAGGGGACCAGGACGGAGCGTAATCCTCGTACGCCTCGGTCGCCAGTGGGAGCGGCTCCCCGCCCCCGACATTGATCTTCCATACACTGGCTTGTCCACGCCCTTCTTCAAGAACTGAAAACGCGATCTCTGTCCCATCCGGCGACCAGGCTGGCAGGACCGCCCCGGTCTTGTTATGATAAATCTGGTTGACTAGCGAGCCGTTGGCAGTATCGTAAACGGGAAAATAATCCGCGCCGCCTCTGATATAACAGATTACCTGGCTTCCATCCGGTGAGAAGGATGGCGATGCGCATTCTCCTACCTTCCACGGACTGCCGGAAAGGTTTAGACCCCAAAGGAACATATATCGAAGCGTATAATCTTCGAACGCCAGTTTCGATCCATCCGCTGAAAGGGAAGGGGCTTGAAAGTGACTTTGGCTGGGTTCCTCAGGCGAAAGCAATAATTGAGGTTCCCCGTCCTGCGTCAGGTCGAGCGTATAAAGAATATACACGCCGCTCGAATTGCGAATCACGAAAACGAGCTTGCCTTGTTGCCAGGAGGATGGCTCGTCCGGGGCGGCGGTTGTATCCGATGCCCCGGTGAATGGATCGTCTTTGGCACATCGGAACCCGATCAGGTCTGAAGCATCGTTGGGCGACTTGCTTGTCCTGGCTGAGGGCCGCATTCCATCCCGCAGGCTGGACCAGGAACCGCCCCGCACGGGATGTTTGCTTCCGCTTGCGGGACCGGTTGGGTTTTCGTAAGGGGAGTTTATATAATAATCAACCACATACCAATCGGATGTCCACTCGAGGACATTCCCTGCCATGTCCATTGCGCCATAAGGGCTGGAACCCGCCGGAAAACTTCCGACAGGCGCAACTTCCGTATATCCGTCATTCAATCCAAATTCAGGAGTGTCCAAATTGGTGCAATTTGCATCACATAAATTGGCAAAATCATCCTGAATTTCATCGTTTCCCCAGGGGAACAACCTGCCGTCTGTCCCGCGCGCGGTTTTCTCCCATTCGGCTTCTGTTGGCAGGCGTCCGCCGATCCATGCGCAATAGGCGGAGGCGGCGTCGTAGGTGACATTGATGACGGGATAGTCCTGAAAAATTTCATTATCATAATAATCTTTGTGAGTTCGGGAAGAGCTTACCGAGGAAGGGGAGCAGGCGCCCGCTTCCACACAGGCGCGATACATGGAATTGGTGACTTCGGTTTGATGAATCCAGAAGGCATCCAGATAGACATTGTGTTTGGGCGCTTCTGCTCCCCAAAAGAAGGGGTCTCCGGTGTCGCTTCCCATGATGAATTCACCTTCGGGGACAAGCACGAAGACAGAGTCGTCTTTGGCTGACGTCTTGGTTTCGATCGGGGTTGGGATATCGAGTAAGGGGAGTCCATCCAGGATCGGTTTGTGCGTGGAGATTTGCTCTTCCTCATTTGCTTGCTCTGTGGGTTCAGGAGCGGGACGCAGTGAAAACCATAAAACAATGGCTGCGATGAAAAAAAAGGCGAATATTCCAGCCAGACCAAGCCACAACCTGGGATTCGCCATCTGGATGGTAACTGTTTGGGTTGGGGAAGGAGGCGCGGGTACCTTTGGGAGGAAACCACCTGCGAGACTTTCCAGCGCGAGCGCGAATTCATCCATGTTCCGGTAGCGGTCATGCGGATTCCTTGCAAGGGCTCTTAATAGAATCCATTCCACTGGAACTGGAAGGTTGGAAACGAATCTGGTGGGCAGGGGCGGGGATTCCGTGTTTTTTTTGATCATGACCGCTGTGGGTGTATCTGCCTCGAAAGGTTTTCTACCTGTGACCATTTCGTAAAAGACCGTTCCGAGGGCGTATATATCCACGCGATGATCGAATCCTTTTCCCGCCTGTTCGGGCGCCATATATTCCGGCGTTCCAATGCCAGCCCCAGTGGTGGTCAACTCGAAGGTTTCTTCGTTCTCGAGTACTTTAGCAATGCCGAAATCGGAAAGCATGGGAATTCCCCCTGCGGTGAGCAGGATGTTCGAAGGTTTGACGTCTCGGTGGATGATCGTCCCTGCCTGCTTGTGAGCATATTCAAGCGCGCGGGCAATGGGGGCGAGCAGGCGCGCTGCTTCCTGCCATGGTATAGGTTTTCCCAACCGCTTCTTCAACGTGCTGCCTGTGACGAGTTCCATCGCGAGGAATGGAGAGCTGTCCTCTTCGCCGTAGTCCAGCACTTTAACGATGTTCGGATGGCTCAGACTTGCCGACACCCTCGCTTCCTGTTTGAATCGTTCCAACAGTCGTTCCTGGTGTTTGGACGGAAACTCTTCCATCCGGATCACTTTGACGGCGATTTCGCGGTCGAGGCGGGTATCGTGTGCCTTATACACAATCGCCATCCCACCCTCGCCAAGCCGTTCGAGGATGCGGTAACGCCCAAGGGTTTTTCCGATCAGATCCATGCAATCTACCTGTTACTTCCAGTGGCTTTTGGTGCTGGAATCGCGATCTGTGTATCCGAATCAACTACCTTGCTGTTACAGTCAAACGATAAACATAATCGCCCGCGCTGTAGTCGCTCTGCCCGTCCGACATGTCAAAGAGAAGAGTTCTCCTTATCTCTAAAACGTATTGCGAATTTTCCGCCCAGCCGCCAAGTACGATCGCGTGATACGTGCAATTCCAACTGTTATTGGTATCGTAATTGTAACTGAAGACAAATTTATTGGGAACAACCTCGCCGTTGACCTTGAAAACCGTTTCGATGTGTTCCATGTTTCTAGCAAGCAAGTCTGGCGATGTTGCACACCAATAGCCGGGGAAAAGATACTCCTGGTCCCTGTACGCCTCCCCGAAGTAAGCATCCATGCCGGGTTGGGGAATATCGATCACATTGAGTTGGTTTGCATCCCATAAACTGAGGGGCACATCCGCGCGGATTTCGTTCAGGGTGGGAATGCGCACGGAAAGAATTCCGCTCCATTGATCTTCAGGTGTAAGTGTAAGAGGTGGCAAGGCTGTGGCTTCATTCAGCAAAGAACTCCCGGGTGTTGAGATTGCGGTCAAGCCCTGTCCTTGCGTCGGGGGAGTATGTTCCTTATCTCTGTTTCTTAAAATAAAACTGACAAATAAAAATATGCCTATTACACCCAGGAGACCGAGAATTCCAATCAATGACGGTATGAAAATGCGTTTGGGAAGGGAAATTGTCTGGGTTTCTTCCGATGGAATCAGCGTCCCCTCGGCGAACTTTTCCAGAGCCGAGCAAAACCCGCCGACCGATTGATAGCGATTCCCGGCGTCTTTCTGCAATGCCTTGATGAGTGCTTTCCCCACGTCATATGGCAGGTTCGGAACAAATTGTCTGGGAGAGGGCAGCGGCTCTGTGTTTTTCTTGAGCATGACAGCCATGGGCGTATCGGCTTTATACGGAAGCCTGCCCGTGACCATTTGATAGTAAACAACTCCCAAGGCATAAATGTCTACTCGCTTATCCACATTACCAACACCTTGTTCGGGGGCCATGTAATCCGCCGTGCCGATCCCAACCCCCGTGCCGGTGAGGTCGGCGGTGTCCTCCTCCCCGGAAATAATTTTTGCGATGCCGAAATCGGTCAGCATCGGTTCTCCGGATTGAGAGAGCATAATATTGGAGGGTTTGATGTCCCGGTGGATAATCCCCTCTTCATGGGCATATCCCAGGGCGCGGCAGACGGGGAGAAGCAGTCGGGCGGCGTCACGCCAGGGCATGGGCTTGCCGTTCATCTTCTGCTTCAACGTCCCGCCGGGCAGATATTCCATCACAAGGTATGGGACTCCACCTTCATCCCCATAATCCATGACCTTGACAATGTTGGGATGTGAAATTTTTGCAAGCGCTTTCGCCTCCTTCTTGAACCGCATTAAGATGCGCTCCAACATCGCTGAGCCGAAATGGTCGCTGTGTATGACCTTGATCGCCACATGGCGTTCCAACTTCGTGTCGAGCGCCTTGTATACAATCGCCATCCCTCCCTCGCCAAGCTGTTCGAGGATGTGGTACCGCCCAAGAGATTTTCCAACCAGATCAGTCATGAATTCTTGTACCTTGAAATTTACAGGTGGGTTATTTGGATTTTTCGAGGAAGATCCTCATGTCAGCAAGTCTTCCTTCAAGCAAGGCGATCCGGGCTTTGTCCAGCGTTCGGTATGATTCCATTTGAGCGGGATTTCCAGTGAAGGATGAAAAGAAAGACGCGTACGAGTTTTGAAGATCGTTGGCTGCGCCGACTAGGTTCAGCGGGTTTAGGGTTTCAGGGATTTGAACCGTTCCCAGACGCGCCTTCCATTCTGTTTCGAGCGCATACAGGTCTTTCCCATATACGTTAACATAACTTCCATCGTGGTAGACGAGTTTTAGCGATCCGATCCCGTATGTATCCACGAGGTATTTTACAAAACATCCGGCGGCGTAATAATTCTGCAGGTCGTTGATATGTCCTAGGTAGGTCGTCTGCGAACTTGATATGGATGGCAGGGAGTTTGCCTTTAAGTATGAAGCGCAGAATGTTTCAATAGGCATGTGATCGGATTGGGGGATGTGTTCCATGCCAAGATAAACCGCCGTTCCTTCGCTGATCATCGTCGAAGAAGGCGACCCAAAGGTATGCCAGGTGACGAGATGGGTCAATTCATGGGTCACAAGATAAAGTTGATCGTCCGGATTACCCGTGCCGTCATGCAGGAAAAACGTGCGGAATAGCACGGAGGTGCCACGTCCGCGCAGGGAAAGGTTTGGCGCTTCGAAGTTCCTTCCCGCTACGTAGACATCAAATGGATAGGAAAAGGTCAGACCAAGTCGACTTTCAAGGAAGGTGAGAACGCTCAATTCCAGGCGGGCGAGGGCTTCTGGGTCCTGAGCGGGAAAGGTATCCGGCTGGTAGTGAAGAGTAAATCGCCCAGCTTCCAAAGACAAAGGGTAGCCTGTTTTTATATCGCCATCAATGGTCGAAAATTGCCATGTTCGTGGAGGAAACTCCTGCCCTGGTGCGGGGATTTGGATGAACTGCCCATCCAGCAAAGTATCCCCCGCCATGAAATTTGCAGTTCGTAAGGCATCCTCTGAAATATCAAACTCTTGGGCGATGCTTTCAATGGTGTCGCCATTCTGCACCGTGTAGCGATTTAAAGTTGATGTGTCTAGGGACGGACTGGCTGCAAGTATTTCGGCAGAGATAGGAATGACAAGCACCTGCCCGATAAAGATCATGTCCGAAGTAAGCGCGTTTACCGCCTTGATCTCCTCGACAGATACATTGAATTTGGATGCGATCCCCAAAAGGGTATCACCCTGTTGAACAGTATAAACGGTCGGCGTTGGGGTGATGTTGACGATTGCGGTTTGCGGGATCGGTGAAGGTTCAGGTGATGAAATTGCGGATGTGAAAGTGGGAAGTGGTGCGGCGGAAGAGGCGGCAACCGCGGGTGGAGGAGGGAGTCTTAATATCCAAAAAGACAAGACAACGACCAAAACGATCAAGGTGGCAAGGAATCCCAAAATCAACCATTGGATTGGACTAAATCGCAGTCGGTTCGAAACGATTTTTTTCATCCCATCACCGCGACCAGGAGCCCGCCCAGCCATAGTCGTTTGTTATTTGCTCCAAGCCGCTCCTGTTCGGACGAATCACCCAAAGACCGTCCGGACTGTTGAACAGTATCAGATTCTCTTCGGACCAACTCGGTCTTCCATAACTGCCTTCGATCACTAATTGCGGATCGCCCCCATCTGCCGGGACTGTCCAAATCCCCGTTGGGTTGGTGCCTTGACCGGTGGCGGAGTTATAGGCGATCTCCCGACCATCTGGTGACCAAGTGGGCCAGCGCGCATCATCGCCGCCGAAAGTGATTTGGTTGTTTTCACCGCTATCGAAATCGTAAACGTAGATCTGCCATGTCCCGCCATCGAGACTCATATATGCAAGTTGAGAGCCATCCGGCGAAAAGACCGGACCGCGCCCGCTCAGCTTGGATGATCTGTCACTCCCATTCGAATAGATTCGGATATCGCCGTTGGTGTTGTACGATACGCCGAGTTCATGCCGGACGTAAACAATTTGGTCTCCCGAAAGGGAATAAAACCCTTCGCGGTCATCATGTCCCTGACTACCAATCAGCATAAAGGGACCTCCACCGTCCGCGCTTACCTGCCAGATGTCATACGTCCCGCCGCAATCAGATTGATAGAGAATCGACGTGCCATCCGGCGACCAATGGGGGACGGAACTATCGCAATCGCTGCTGGTGATCAGGTCTCTGTTACCACCGCTTGAATCCGCGACGTAGATGCTGGCATTCTCTTCAGACGTCCCGATGACGTATGCGATTTGGACTGGGAAATCTCTTTCCGGCGCGGAGGAAGAGGCGGGTTCTTCATTAGAGGAAGACTGACCCGGCGAAGAAGAAGGATCGGGAGCATCCCCCTGTACCGGCGTGGGAAGAGGCGCGGAATCCGTTGGGTTTGAGTCTTCTGGAGTTGGGGAAGAGAACACACGACCAGCGAGAAATGCCAACCCAATAATTCCCACGCATAGGATTAAAACTCCAGTACCTACTGCAAAAGGAAAAATCGGGGACGGTTTCTTTTCGTTGGTACTTGTGCTTGGTCCGAATTGATCATAGGTGGTGTCGCCCGTGTCAGGCGAATCCCCACCGCGGATGAGGGACTCAAGCGCGCTCTCAAATTCGCCCATGGATCTAAATCGCTTGGCAGGGTCATTTGCAAGCGCCCTGATCAGAACATCCTCCAATTTACCCGGCAGTCCTCTGACGTAAGTCGAAGGGCGCGGCAGCGGCTCGGTGCTCTTCTTGAGCATGATTGCCAGCGGAGTATCGGCATGAAAAGGCAGACGACCTGTCACCAGTTGATACAGCACCACGCCCAAAGCGTAGATATCCGAACGTTCATCGGCTATGCCCACGCCTTGCTCGGGCGCCATGTAATCGGGTGTGCCGATGCCCATACCGGTATCCGTCAGGGAGGTTTCAGTTTCGCCCTCCCCACCTACGATCTTTGCGATGCCGAAATCGGAAAGCATCGGGTCGCGGTCGTTCGCCATCAAGATGTTGCTCGGTTTGATATCGCGGTGAAGGATGCCCTGCTTGTGCGCCGCCTCCAACGCCCTTGCGACTTGGATAGTGATCTGCACGGACTTTTGCCAGCGGAGCGGCTTGCCCTTCAGCAGGTCCTTGAGCGTGCCGCCCTGAATGTAATCCATCACCAGATACGGGCTGCCCTCGTATTCGCCGTAATCGAAGACCTTGACGATATTGGGATGCGAGAGGTTTGCAAGCACTTTGGCTTCGCGTCTGAACCGCGCAAGAAATGTGTTTAGTTGTTCCTTGCCCGGCTGGATGACCTTGATAGCAACGTGTCTGTCTAGCGTGGTGTCCAACGCTTCATACACCACTGCCATCCCGCCTTTGCCGAGTTGCGAAAGGATGCGGTAGCGGTCGATTTTTTTCCCAACGAGTGTATTCATTTGCCCTCAACCAATATAGACATCCAAATTCTACTTACCACTATAAACCCCATCCCAGCAACCTCGACGTATGAAGCCATACGTTGAGTCTGGCATCTCGTAATTACCTTGGCTTATTTTGTCGCCGGTTAATTTTCCAGTGAAATAAACGATGGTGGCAACGTACTTGCCAGTAGTCAACCTATAACCAGACTCGGCAGTAAATTCGATTTCCTCGCCATAAATTATCCAATTGCCAGTTTTATCTGAATTCATAATAAAACTCCCATCTGGGAAAATATCAAAGACATGTATTTCAACTGCGTAGGAACTCCCGGGATTGCAAGTCCAATTGGTGAAAATAGTCCATTTTCCGAATTTTAAAGATGAATTTTGGGTTGGGGTTGAAGTAGCATTAATCGAGCCGTCAATTTGGGACGGCTCTAACGTAATATCAAAGGTTGGCGTAAATGATGGAAATGGACTAGATAAAAATTCTGTAGTTGGCGTGTTGGATATTTGTTCTGAAATTTGTGGTTTACTTATGTTGGAAGAATAGATTAGAAATAAAACTACTGCTATCCCCAACAGCCCCAAGACCAGTGAAAAAACGGAAACAAGGGATAATCTTCGAGCTGTTTTTTTATTATTGTTTTTGTGGAGGATATCCTGACCCGTTGCCGTCTTAGTGATCGTGATTCCAGTTGTACTTATTGGGGGACCTTTCAGTTCTTTTCGATCAACTATGATTTGTGATTCTTTTCTTGTGCTGCTTGGCGCTGCTGTTGGTACGGACGCGGCTTTGAGCAAACCTTCAAGTGCAGAAGAAAACTCAGCCATGGAAGCGTAACGATCTTCCGGTTTACGCTCCAATGCCTTGAAGAGCACATTTTCAACATTTGGTGATAGTCCCTTCACGAACTGACTCAACTTGGGCAATGGCTCGGTAGCTTGTTTCAACAACAGGTCGGCGGGGGTGTCGGCAATGTAGGGCTTGCGTCCGGCAAGCAGTTCATACAGAATCACACCGAGCGAATAAATATCCGAGCGGAGGCTGGCTTGTCCCTTCCATTGTTCCGGCGACATATACTCCGGTGTCCCCACGCCCATGCCTGTGCTGGTCAGGGTCTGTCCTTCCTCGGCTTCGAGAATCTTGGCAATGCCGAAATCGGTCAACAGGGGCTGTCCGCGCCCGGTGAGCAGGATGTTCGAAGGCTTCACATCGCGGTGGATCATGTTCTGGCTGTGGGCGTAATCCAAGGCTTCGGCGATGGGCAATATAAGCCGAATGGCTTGCTCCCATGGCATGGGCATGCCCATCTTTTGTTTTAGTGTCCCACCGGGGAAATAGGGCATTACTAAATAGGGCTTGCCTTCATACTCACCATAATCCATGACCCGGACGATATTGGGATGATTTAAGCGTGCTAATGCTTTGGCTTCGCGCTCAAAACGTTTCAAGGCGCGTTCCAGCGTGCTTGGCAGGATGTTTTCCGTGCGGATGACCTTGACCGCCACATCCGCTTCGAGGCGGGTGTCATGCGCTTTATACACAGTCGCCATGCCGCCCTCGCCGATCTGCTCGAGGATTTGGTAACGTCCCAGGGATTTGCCGATAAGATCGCTCATGGTCACTTCCATTTACCTCTCTATGCAGAAAGCGGATAAACTGAATATCGATTCGCTTCCGCATCGTAGTGAACCGGTACTTCCTTGCCGCTGATCGTGTACGCCACAAGGTCTCCATTTTCTTTTCTTCCCAAATAACCGACTTCTTTTAACCCATCAACCACCTTGGCAACCCCAACATCGTTTGGGTTGCCGGTAAACAGCCATTTTACCGAGAACAAGGGACCGGGAATGTGCCAGACAAAAGGCGCGACAAAGAATAGGATTTCAGCCAGATCACCAAGGGTTTCTCTCATACTTGAAATAAAATCTGGATCAGTCAATTTCTGGACGGCGTTACTTCCATCTGCTGGATTTGCCCCGGGTAATGACGGGATATTCATTTCAGGGGAGAGACAAAATTGCTGCGCACCTTCAAAATCGACTCTCTCCCATTCGTCAATTTCTCTTGAAAGGCGTTGACCCAGGGTTAAGCCGTCTTCCAGCTGTAGGGTCAAATTATCGGTTAGTTTTCTGAACTCGACCAGGAAGTCATCATGGCTGGGTCCCTGCCAATTCAACCTGTTTACTTCACTCTGCAGAAGCATGACCTGGTTGTGCATTTCACTCACTGCATTTGCAAGAGTGCGCGCCGCATCCCGCGCCAGTTCAGTTTCCATGTGGATTACGCCCATGATTAAACTCCTAACAGTATGTACAAGGTCGCCATGAAGCCTTTGCCGATCTACTTGAGGATTTGGTAACGTCCGGTAGTCGTTCCCAGAATATCAACCATTATTTATTAATTACCCGTTTTGCAAATTGATCTGAGAATTTTGAGCGATAACAATCCCCCGATAAACCCACTAATTGCAATGGCTGTAATTCTTACGGGAAAGACATGTTGATATTCATTGAAAATGGATATTGCGATTGCCCATATACACGCCCAATTAATAGTCAAGTAAACCCTTGAGTCTCTATATAGTTTATGTGATTTGTTTACCATACATCCGGTTAAGAATCCACCAAAAATCCCATTTATCAATCCATCAGGTATTCCAGCTACCCAAACGGGAACATCTAACTCATTAAAAATCATGGTACCTGTAAATGAACCCAAAGCAGTACTTAATCCCCAAATGCAGGCTATCACAAATATATCGTTCTTTTTTGTAAGGAAAGTTGCTTTAAATAGCCCAACACCTACCCCACTTCCGCCAATAAGCCCCATGATTGCCGAAGTTGTGATTGTAGCGACGTAAATCGTACCGATCCCAATAGTTTTATAGAAAAAATCCCAGATAGGATAGAAGAAATATCCCCAAAATTCATACCCGATCACCCATGCTATTGATGTAAGGATGGATAGTATAAAAAAATTATTCTTGGTTTTATTGGCGTCGGATTTTTGATTCTCAAACTGGTCAAATGTTGCCTGAGAGTCTTCCAACTGCCGTTTGGAGGTAGAGACAGGCGACCCCTTGATCAGGGTATCCAGTACAAAAACAAACTCGGACATATTTCCAAAACGATCCTCTGGTTTGCGTTCGAGCGCTTTAAAGAGAATCTTTTCCAAGTTGGGGGGCAATCCCTTTGCGAAGGCGTTCAATCGGGGCAGAGGTTCGGTGGCTTGCTTCAATAATAGGTCGGCGGGGGTATCGGCGATATAGGGCTTGCGCCCGGCAAGCAGTTCATACAGAATCACACCGAGCGAATAAATATCGGAGCGCGGGCTGGCTTGTCCCTTCCATTGCTCCGGCGACATGTATTCCGGCGTGCCAACTCCCATACCCGTACCGGTCAGGGTTTGTCCCTCTTCCACTTCGAGCATCTTGGCGATGCCGAAATCGGTCAACATCGGCTGTCCGCGCTGGGTGAGCAGGATGTTCGAAGGCTTTACGTCGCGGTGGATCATGTTCTGGCTGTGGGCGTAATCCAGCGCTTCAGCAATGGGCAATAAGAGTTGAATGGCTCCCTGCCAGGGCCAGGGCTTACCGATTATCTTTTTCTTCAAGTTCCCGCCAGGCAGGTATTCCATCACGAGAAATGGCGAGCCTTCATGTTCCCCATAGTCATGCACTTTCATGATATTCGGGTGCGACAGCCGCGCCAGCGCCTTCGCCTCGCGCTCGAAGCGCTTGAGGATGCGGTCCATGTGGTCGGCGGGGAAGGCTCCCTTGCGGATGACTTTGATGGCAACGTCGCGGTCGAGGCGCGAGTCATTTGCCCGGTAGACCACCGCCATGCCCCCTTCGCCGATCTCTTCAAGAATTGTATATCGCCCGAGGGATTTCCCGATGAGACTTCCCATTTGCATTCTCCTAGTTTGCCGCGCGGTTCAAGTTTGACCTATTTTACCGCCCAATCAAGTAATATCCTTCCTTTTCAGGGCGATCAATGTCCCTGCAATGAACAGGATGGAAAGCAATGCCAGCATGAACCAGTTCCGAATCAGGTTTGGGATACTGCTCGTATAGTTCAAGGTGAATCCATACTCGGTTCGAATCTCGACCGGGTCTGGGTCGTCGATCGTGACCGTTTCTGTCACCGTTTCCATGACCGTCACCAGTTCATTTTCCACGACGACAGGCATGGCGACCGGGTTGCGACAGCCAGGGACTTCCTTCATTTCGGTCGTGATCGTGACGGGCTGCCAGTCCGGGTCGGGCTTTTCCACTTCCACTGAAACCTCCTGCGTGATCGGGTCCGGCTGGAAGCGGGTCAGGGACAAGGTGTCCAACCCTTCGAGGTCTGCAGTGGCGCCGAGGGCTTGCATTGTCCAGCGGGTGAGAGTGATGGAGGAGAGATTCTTCGCAGCGCCAGGCAATTCGAAGATCACCCCGGCAAACGTAATCTGCAGGAACAACACACCTAGGATGATGTAGGTGACAGTATTCTGGTTGGGTGAGACGGATGAGATGAACAAGCCCATGCTGATGGCGGTCAGCACCGCGAGGAAGATCGTTATGTACATCTCAATTGCGACCGGCAAAAATACTCCTTTAGATGGAAACTCCACTTTGGAGCCGATGACTAGCAAGAAAAGGAAGCACTGAACGGCGGCGAAGATTCCCAGCGGCACGACTTTGGAGGCAAGGTAGGGAATCAATTTCATGAAGACCATCCTCTCGCGCATATAGATCGTCCGCTCTTTGACTATCTCGTATGCCGATGAGAACAAGCCCAGCATGACCGCCGTCAACGCCATGATGAACAACAATTTTTGGGCATTGCCGACCACGAAATAACTGGCGCTTTTTTCACCCGACGCCATTTCGGAAGCCAATTGCCGGCTGATCGCCGTGGGCGAGTCGCCTGTCAGCCAGCTCGAATCCGCGATGCCGAGGATGAGGAAGGCTAATAGAGGCATGACCGCCAAAAGAATGATCAGAAGTGTACGGTCACGGAAGATCAGGGAAAAATACCGCCTGGTCAGCAGCATGAATTGATACAGGAAGGCGACAATGGAAAAACTTTGCGCGGATCGTTTTCCCTGTGCCGAACTCCGGGCAGAGCCGATGGATCGGAATCGTTCCTGCACCTGCTTGAAAGATGGCGAGGCTCGATATTTCTTCTCCCATGACTCGGCGTCGCCAATGAGGTTGTATATCTCGGCAAAGTCGTCGCTCCCCACGCGGAAGAATTCGCAAGCCTTTCGCGGCGGACCGAAATATACCAACCGTCCCTGTGAGAGAAACGCCACCTGATGACATTCCGTGATGTTTGCCGTCGCATGGGTGACGAGGACGATGGTCTTGCCGCTGTCCGCCAGTTTGCGCAGGATGACCATCACCTTTTTCTCCAAGCCGGGGTCGAGACCCGATGTCGGTTCGTCCAAAAAGAATAACGGCGGGTCGGCGAGCAGTTCCACGGCGATGCTGGCGCGTTTTCTTTGTCCGCCGCTCAAACTCGAAATGACTTGGTCTCGTTGTGCGGTTAATTCCACTTTGTTGAGCGCATCGTCAATGCGCGATCGAATTTCTGATTCGGTCGTATCCGGTGGCAGCCGCAAACGAGCGGAATATTCCAGCGCTTCCTGCACTTTCAGTTCCGAATGTAGAATGTCATCCTGTGGCACATATCCGATCATGGTGCGGTAGGCATCGTAGTTTTCATAGAGGTTATCCCCTTCCACAAGCACTTTACCTTTAGGCGGTATGAGCCCGCTCAATGTCTTCATGAGTGTGGATTTTCCGGCGCCACTGCCGCCTACCAATGCGATAAATTCCTGCGGGTAACAGGAAATACTGATGTCGTTCAATATCTTCTTTTGATTTGAACCTTTTCCGGCAACCCAGGTAAGCCCTTTTCCGTCTATTCGCAGCCCGCGTGAGGCGGCATATTGTTTCAGCTTTCCCTGCCCCTCATAATCCAATCGGAACGGACCGATTTGAATAAAATCGCCCGCTTTTAGCCGCTCCGCGCGGTGGATTCGTTTCCCATTCAGGAATGTCCCGTTCTTACTGCCCAAGTCGGTGAGGATCCATTCAGATGTCCCGGGTTGGATGGAGGCATGTTCGCGGGAGATGACGGGGGATTGGAGATGAATATCCGCTTCTTTTCCGCGCCCGATGATCTGTCTCTTTTGCCCAGTTGGTGTAACTCCGCGAAGATGGACATATCCCGTTGTCGAAGTTGTTTTTTCGAGCACCGTTTCCATGCCCACTGGGCGTGGGGGAGGGACTTCTTTTTCGGTTGAGCCATGAAAAGTGATGAAAACCGTTTTATTCTTTTCTCTGCCAAGTTGAAGTTTCATCCCGTCCTGAAGTCTGATTTCGCGGATCTGCCTTCCCTCCAGGTGCGTGCCATTCGTGCTTTTGAGGTCTGTGTACCACCAGCCATCGGAGCGTCGCTCGAGGCGGGCGTGTTTACCCGAAACGTATTTGGACGGGATGATAATATCGTTATCCGGCAGTCTGCCCAGGATAAGCGTTTCGCGCATCAGTTCTACTTTCCAAGATTTGCCGTCGGATAATTGGATCACTAATTCGGATTTCATGGCTATACTCCCGCTTGCAGTTCGATCTGCGTTTTACCGTTGCTTCTTTTCAGTTGGTTTCCAGTATATAATGAGTCAAGGCGCTTCGTCAACAGGTTGAGCGTCTGCACGATGATAATCGCACTTGGGAGGCATCCATGTCCAATTTTGCTTGTAAACAGTTCAGTTTCATTATATTGCTGGTCGCGGGCTTATTCGCATTGCAATTCCAACCCGCCTCGGCGCAATCCAGCGTTGATGCGGTGATCCATTACGTGGAAGGAACGCCCTCTGATGCGGACATCTCCTACAACGTGAAGGCATACGTCTCGGTGGTGGACAACGCCGGGAGTCCCGTCAACGGGCTGACGGCGGAGGACTTCACCCTGGTCGAGGATTCGCAACAGGTCGAGATCGGAGGCGTGTCCGCGGCGGACGAGCCGATCAGCCTTGTCCTGTTGATTGACACGAGCGGCAGCATGGTGGGAACCGGTATCACCGCCGCCAAATCCGCCGCCGCCAGTTTTGTGACCAGCCTCGGCGCGGAGGATCGCGTGGCGGTGGTCACCTTCAACGACAACATCGCCACCGTTGTGGATTTCACCACCGATCATCAATCTACCCGTGATCGCATCTCTTTGATCGAAGCGACTCGCGGCGCGGGGACCTGTCTCTACGACGCGGCGTACCAGGCGGTGCAGATGACGGCCACGGTTCCTTCCGGACGTCGGGCAGTGGTCCTGTTTACTGACGGCGTGGACGAAACTGCGAGCGGCGGTCCTTGCAGCGCCAACACCGCCGACGATGTGATCGAACTCGCCACCGAAGGCGGAACCCGGACGCCCGTGTACACAATGGGCATGGGGAGTAAGGTTGACCAGAATTCTTTGAAACGAATGGCAACCAACACAGGTGGACGTTTCTTCTACTCGCCCGATTCCAATAGCCTGGACACGATTTTCCGCGAGCTGTCCGACTCCCTGCGCTCGCAATATCTGATCGAGTATTTGTCGCAAGTGGGACCCGGCTCTCATACGCTGGCGGTCACCGTGAAATCCCTGGGCGCGCAGGATACTGACACGCGCAGTTTCCTGTTGCCGAATTTTCCGTTGCGATTAGCCTTTGCAGAGCCTGTTGAGGGCGGGGAAGTAACCGGACTTGTGACCGTCCGCGCTGAAACCTTCGGGCAGGGTGAGACAATCGAATCCGTCGTTTTCCAGATCAACGGAGCGACAGTTGCAACGGTCGCATCCACCCCTTATGAAACGCAGGTTGATTTCAGCGCCTATCCTGCGGGAGCGCTGACCATCGAGGCAATCGCGCAGGGCGCAGGCGGGATCGAACTGGCGCGCGCCTCCCGGTCTGTGGAGGTCATTCCCGGCGAAGCGGCGGTCGTTGAAAATGATCCCCTGAAATTCGTCACCGATAATCTTGCCTTCATCCTCGGCGGCCTGTTCCTGCTCGGCGTTGCAACGATTTTTGGCGTTGTGATGTTCGTGCGTAAACAGAATGAAAACAGGCGCGAGCGGGAATGGAAGGAAAAGGTCGAAGGTGTGGGTGAACCCACAGCGGAGGAATTATTTGGCGGTTCTGACCGAACGGTGGATTCGTGGGAAATGCCTTCGGACGCCTATGGCCGCTTGACCGTCCTTGCCAGCGACGATGAAAGCATGGTCAACCAGCATTTCGACCTTATCAATGAACACACCTCACTCGGACGCAAAGCCGATAACGATATCGTTTTCCTGAAAGACAGCCCCGTCTCGCGCCATCATGCCGTGATCGAAGAACGCAACGGCGGCTTGTTCCTGAAAGAGACCATGGACAGGGATGATAGCGGCAAGGACAAACGCCCGGTTTATGGCACGTATGTCAACGATGATAAAGTCGGGGATGAGGGAGTCCTTTTGCGAAACGGCGACGAGATCCGCCTGGGCAAGCGCGTGCGGTTGAAATTCGAAGCGGGCGAGCGCACCCAACTCGGCGATGAAGCGACCTACGACAGCTTCATCATGGATGAAACCTCCGCCACGAAGGATGACGATACGCTCGGCACCCGGATGGAGGGATAGCTACGGACATTGTGGTTGTTCCGTAAAATCATATTCCTAACTTGTAGTATATGTCTTCTTCCGTCGTCGTCGGCGAGTTTCTATTCGGGAAGATCTGCGTAACGGGACGCAAACGCAGGGTCAACCAGGATTCTGTGGACGTTCTCCTGCCGCTCGATGGGAATCCCCTGCCACCATTGATGGTTTTGGCGGATGGGATGGGCGGGCATCAGGGCGGGGAGACCGCCAGCCGCCTCGTGATCGAAGCGTTTGCGGATGTGTATCGCCAGCCGCGCGAAGGAATAGAATACGAAAAGATATTGACCGAATGTGTCAATGAAGCGCACAAACGGGTGAAAGAGAAAGCGAAGCAAGACGATGCGTTGAAAGGAATGGGCAGTACCGTGGTCGCCGCGTTTGTCGGGTTGGATAAATCGCACGTCGTAAACGTGGGCGACAGCCGCGCTTATCTCCTAAGAGAAGAGAAAGCCATCCAGATCAGCCGCGATCAATCGTTTGTCGCAAACGAGATACGGGCGGGAAGGCTCACACAAGAACAAGCTGTGAATCACCCAAGGAAGAGCGAACTTTCCATGGCGATCAACGCCAAACGTCCCAGCGTGACCCCGTTTCTGAGTTCCGTCGAATTTTCCCCGAACGATATCCTCCTGCTTTGCTCGGACGGCTTGTGGGGCATGATGACGCCGCTCATGCTCGAATCCATGCTTTGGGCGGCGGGAAACGAGTTCGAACCGCAGGAAGCGGCCGAAAAACTCGCCGCGTTCGCCAACCAGCGCGGGGGCAGGGATAACATCTCCGTCCTCATCGCGCGCAGAAGGGGCAGGTTGGCGGTGAAGACACTGGCGGACGATGTGACGAATGAAGGCATGTAGTGTAGGAGGCGCTCATGGGTTCCGTAATTCATATGGAGACAGAGGAGGTACGAGAGGTGGCGAGGCAGTTGGATCGAATTTCAGCGGAAATAGATCAGGAGATTGCCCAATTGGGTAATAAATTGCGCGCACTTAACTGGCAAAGCCCCACCCGCGATGAATTTATTGGCGACTTTTCAGAATGGCAACGGAAAATCCAAATTTGTGCGGAACAAGGCGCGGCGCTTGGATCGAGGGTACAGCGTGAAGTGGAAGAGTGGGAGCAGGCTGCGTCTCGACTCGATGCTGGCAATCTGACCGCTGAACAGCAACGCGCTCTTGCGATAACTGATACTCGCCAGTCTATCAAAAAGAAATGGACTGATATGTTGTTGGAAGAGCGGAATCAATGGTTGGAAGATTGGTATAAGAATTTGTGTAAGAAATATGGAATTACGCCCGTGGACTTTAAAGTGAAAGACCTTCCGGACCCAGAAGATGGAGATTATCGTGGAAAATATAGTAAAGGGTTTATTTTTGGCTTGTTTTCATCTTTGACAGTCGATGTCGATAATGTAAAAGGCGACGATCCTTTTCAGGTTATAGAAACAGTTGCACACGAATCGCGTCATCAATACCAACATTATTTAGTGGACCACCCGGAAAAACATCCACCGGATATTTCAGAAGAACAGATAAACAGTTGGAAGGAAAATTTTGATAATTACAAAAGCGGGGAGGATGACTTTGAGGCTTATTGGAATCAACCAGTGGAAGCAGATGCTCGCCAGGCGGGAAAATTGGGCGTGCGTGAGTATATTGAGAGCGGAGTGGAGAAAATATGAAACTGGAAAATCGAGACCAATTGGTAGAATTCCTTATGCATGAATGGGATTATGTTCCCAAACAAGCCCCTGAAACTGCAGAAAAATTGCTCAACCTTGACCCTGACATCCGTATCGCATTTGAAATCTGGTTGGAAAAAGGTGAATTTCCCGATACTCCAGTCCATTCAAGTTTGTCACCAAAATCGTTAAATCAAATTGTACGTATTAAACCACCGGCCGTTTTCTTGCTTCTGGACTGGATTCGGCGTGATCCCATCGAAGCGATGCGTGCAATTCAGGAGGAATTGATTGGAAAGAGATGAAAATTTAGGTGAGGAATTCATAAAGAAACTTCGCCCACCTCCACAGACCTTGCGCTCGGGGAGACGGGCTTTTTCATCCCTCATCCCTCATCCTTCATCCTTTCCCCCAGACCCCCCGCTTCAGGCTTCCAGCAACCAGCATTACTGCACTAAAATCTGAATCACTATAGGTCTGAATCACTATGGGGACGAACGGGCACAACGAAAACCGAAGCCGTAGTTGATTATGTCAGGGGTGGCTTTAAAGCGGTGGTAGGTGAAAAGGAGTTTTGTATCGGCGTAGTACCACGCGCCACCTCGCAACACTCGCTCATCTCCAACATGTCGTTCAGTTGCTGGTGGAGAAGGTCACGATTGACATTAACCGGCAGTTGACTGTGACCATCCATCTGGACCTGATGGAAT
>CAZLWG010000044.1:0-30206 GCA_964563315.1 uncultured Anaerolinea sp.
TACTCTTGTCCTTTTCCATTTCCTGATTTCCCCCACCACCTATGTTACGGAAACGATTTTATTAGGTGGTTGCAATCCGCGCTTCGATGAGTATAATTAAACCCAAAATACCCGCACCACTCAGCAAGCCCAAAATTCAGCCGAAGGATTTTCGTGTGACTACAATCTTCTTTGCCACAGACATTCACGGGTCGGATATTTGTTGGAGCAAGTTTTTGAATGCGGGGAAGTTCTACGGAGCGGATCAATTGATCCTTGGAGGCGATATGACGGGGAAAGCGGTCGTCCCATTTATCCATCAAGGCGGGAGAAATTATCGCGTCACACTGCTCGAGCAGGTGTTCGATATTTCCAACGAAGACGAATTGACGGACATGAAAAAGCGTGTCCGCAGCCGCGGTTATTACCCGTACATGACAAACCCCGATGAGATTGCAGAATTGGAAAAAGACCTGGATCGTGTGGGAAGAATATTCCTGCAAGAAGTCCTCAAGGTTGTCCAGCAATGGATGGATTTGGCGGACCAAAAGTTGAACGGCACCGGCATGAAGGTCTATTGCTGCCCGGGGAATGATGACATGGATGAGGTGGATGAGGTCGTTCGCGCCAGCAAAAGCGTTGTACTTGCGGAAGGCCGGGTCATATCCTTGAACGGGAACCATGAGATGATCGCGTCGGGTTGGTCCAACCGCACGCCTTGGGACACGCATCGGGAAGAGGACGAGGATCAGCTCAAAGTCCGGTATGAGGCGATGATATCCCAACTCAAAGACCCGCATAATGCTGTTTTTAACATCCACGTGCCTCCTTATAAATCCAATCTAGATGAGGCTCCGGAACTGGATGAAAACCTGCGCCCGAAGATGGCTGGGCAGGCGTTGAAGGCGGTCGGTTCGACGGCTTTACGCGAGGCAATCGAGAAGGCCCAGCCGCTGCTTGGCTTGCATGGACATATCCATGAAGGACGCGGCGTTTCCAGGATCGGCAGGACGCTTTGTATCAACCCCGGTTCCATGTATGAGCAGGGCACTTTGCTCGGAGCGATCGTAAGACTTGGAAAGAAGAAAGTGGAAGACTACGTTTTGACGACAGGTTGATTTTGCAGGGATACAGCGCTGCTGTGTGCCCCTGCATTTAAACAAACCCCAAAAGAGGAGAATGTCATGAGTAATCTGTTTGTCCGAAAAGCGACCGGTCTGGTGCGTTCGTGGTCGGTCATGGACGCGTTCATCTACGCGTTGTTTTCCATCAATCTGATCACCCTCGGCTTGTACAGCTTCAGCCAAATGTACTATTTCGAGGGCGGCATGGTGAACGCGTTGATCATCAGCGCGATCTTCATTTTCTTCGAGGTGGTGGTATACGCCGCGTTGATCGCCGTCATGCCCCGTTCGGGCGGTGATTACGTCTGGCAGAGCCGCATCCTCGGAGGCGCTGTAGGCTTCATTCTTGCGGTCACCGGCTGGTGGTTCATTTTGTGGTTGTGGGTCCCGCTCTATGGCGATATGTTCCGGCATATTGTGCTCGTTCCATTGCTTGGTGTTTTCGGGGTCAGGGATGCTGCGCTCTGGTTTGCGGGCACATCCAACGGCGCGTTTACGGCTTCGATCATTACCCTTGCCATCGTTAGCGTTTTTATCATGCTTGGAATGAAAACCTATGCCCGTATTCAGAAGTTTTCATTCTATGGCGGCATGCTGGGACTGCTCATTGTCATTGGTTTACTGCTGGGGGGTTCTCCTGAGGCGTTCAAGGCCGGTTTGGAAGCCAATGCGAATTCGATGTTTGGCGCGAGCGGCGTATACGATTCAACCGTCGCCTTGGGGACAGAGGCGGGCGCAGTCACGCCGTTTGCTGGCGGTTCGTTGGCGCTGGTGTTCCTTGTTATTCCGTATATGGTCTTCTTCAATTTGTGGCCCAATTGGGGCGCGACGTTGTACGGGGAAGTCCGCGGCGCGACCGATTTCAAACGAAACATGGCAGGCATGGGATGGGCGCTCGGCATTACGACCTTGTTGGGCATCGT
This sequence comes from uncultured Anaerolinea sp., assembly GCA_964563315.1. Taxonomy (GTDB): domain Bacteria; phylum Chloroflexota; class Anaerolineae; order Anaerolineales; family Villigracilaceae; genus Villigracilis. Next base: position 2,027 of record CAZLWG010000044.1, read on the forward strand.
CCTGCTCTTTGCCATCCGCAAGACGATTGGATGGGACTTCTATGTCCAGGCTGGCGCGGCATGGTGGAATTATGCCTGGGGTTACACGGAGACCGCCCCTGCGCTTCCCGTCTGGCCCTATCCTGCCCTGCTTGCTGCATTCCTATCCACGAACAAGCTTGTTCAATTCCTTGTTGTGGCATTGATGAGCCTGTGGTGGTTCGGCTGGAGTGGAACGGTTTTCCTGTCCTCGACGCGCGTTATATTTGCTGCGGCGTTCGACCGGCTGCTGCCCGAATCGGTTGCCAAATTGGATGAACGCACCGGCACGCCGGTCAACGCGTTGTTGCTGATGATCGTCCCGTCTGTGGTGGTGGCGTATCTCTTCAATTACAACATCGCCAATTTCCAAACGCTGACACTGTGCTCCACTCTCGTCATCGCCGTGACGTTCCTCGGCACGACCATCTCGGCGATTGTCCTCCCATACGCCAAACCCGAGCTGTACAAGTCTTCGCCTATTTCCAAATACAATGTGTTGGGTATTCCATTGATCACAGTGGCGGGTGTCATCTTCGGCGGTTCCTCGTCTACCTGCTCTATCAATGGATCTTCGACCCGAATGGTCTGTATGGCATCGGCATCAGCAACACGAGTTCCGTGTATTTCATGCTGGGCAATTACGTGCTTGCCGCGATCATTTACTTCGGTTTCAAGTCCTACCGCAAGAGCAAAGGTATTGACCTGAGCAAGGTTCAGGCTGAGATCCCGGTGGAATAAGCTAAAAGAAAGACCTGACAGGTTTTCGAAAACCTGTCAGGTCTTTTATCAGGTGAATGGATGACGTTTAATTCGCAGGAAATATTGACGGAAATGTATCGGTTGGTCGAGGCGGGAAATGAAAGGAATATTCAGGTTCGCGCCATAGGTGGTTTGGCAGTGCAGGTGCATAACAGGAAGAATCATCCTTTGTTCACGCGCGAGTTCGCCGACCTGGATTTTGTTGTTGCCAAAAAACAGCGGCGGGAGTTCGAAGCTTTCATGCCCGAAGCCGGGTATGCGCCCGACAAGCAGTTCAACATTCTCAACGGCGCGACGCGCCAGATTTATTTCCACAAAAAATCGGATATGAAGGTTGACATCTTCGTCGGCGACTTTGAGATGTGCCACAAGATTCCCCTCGAAGACCGTCTCACATTCGACCCGGTCACGATTCCGCTGGCGGAACTCTTCCTTTCCAAAGCGCAGATCGTTGAACTCAACCGCAAAGACCTGCTTGATGTTACGTCCATTTTATTGAATAATGAAACCGGCGGCGATGACGTTGAAAAAATAAACCTGCAAATTCTTGCACGGCTTTGCAGTCAGGATTGGGGCTTGTACAAGACCACGTCCATCAATCTTGAACGCGTCGAGGAGTTCGTAGCCAAACCAGACCTGCCCCTTTCGCAGGATGAACGGGACGTCATCACCAGCCGTGTCCGCGAGATTCGACAAACCTTTGAGGAGATGCCCAAACCCGTCGCATGGCAATTGCGCGATCGCGTCGGCACGCGCGTAAAGTGGTACATTGAAGTGGAAGAAGTGGATAGATGAAAAGACTTCGCATTGCCCTGGCTGTTATCATTCTTGCTGTTTCGATTTCCCTTTTGCTTTGGGGATACGCGCCCAATCCGCGTGCAACCATCGAGCGGACAATTCCGCCCGCTGAGATGCAACTGCCGACTCCTTCTTCGCTTCATCCCTATCTTCATCCTGTCGCATGACCATCAAGCCTTTTTCCACTTGTAACTTTTTTCTGCTGGCATCCTTGCTGATTGTCATACTTACTGCGTATGCTTGCGGCACCGCCATGCCTGCCGCGCCCGAGGATGCAGCCGCAACCGAAGCGCCTGCCGAAGAAGAGCCGGCTGCCGAACCCCAGCCCGGTGGAGACTCTCCAACAGGGTTCCCAACTCAAATGGCAGTCTCGCCAACCCAATCGGTGGCAACGCCTGTGCCTATCCCAACGGAGATTCCCATCCAGCCTGCCATTCTTGAATCCCGCCGTCTCACATTGGAATATCCGCTAAAAATGAAGGCTGGCGTGGAAAGCGAGATCGTCAGGTTGACGCTGGAAGTGGATGACCTGGGGGATGTCACTCCGACTGCGCAGTTTGAAGGAAACGTTATCACTGGCGAAGTTGTTGATATTCCCGATTTATATGAAACACACATTGTCACTGCTGAAGCGCGGTTGGATATGGCTGGGATGACGGTCGAACCATCCGGAACCACGTATCAACCCATGCAGCGTGGAGAGCCGGCCACATTCTATTGGAGCATACGCCCACAGGAGACGGGCAAATATCGCGGAACGATCTGGCTGCATTTGACATTTGTAGACCGTCTCAGCGGAGAGGAAAGCCGAATGGCTGTATCCGCTCAAGTCGTCGAGATCGAGGCGGTGGACTTTTTCGGCTTCTCGGTCAACTTTGTGCGCACTTCCGGAGTGGTGGGTTCGGTCCTGGGGTTTATCGTCGGATTGCCTTTTATCGATGACGTGATCAAGTTTTTATTCAAGAGATTGGGGAAACGAAAGCCATCATAATCATGGGAAAATATGACGAAAATCACCTAAAAAATTGACATGCTTTACGGGGGAGGGTTTGTTCTTTATGGTACAATTTTGGCAATTGTTGTAATAAATTTCACGACGGAGTTACTTAAATGAATGAGTGGCTGTACGTAGCGTTGTTTATTGTTGTTGGAATGATCATTCCGATAGGCGCGATTGGAGCTGGCTTTATATTCGGACCCAAGAAACCGAATCCCGTAAAAGAAACAACCTATGAGTGCGGTATCGAGACGGTGGGCGATACATGGGTGCAGTTCAAGGCACAATATTACATTTTTGCGCTGGTTTTTCTCGTTTTTGACGTGGAGGCGGTATTCCTGTTCCCCTGGGCTGTCAAACTCGGGCAGTTGGGTTTATATGCCGTGGTGGAAGGCATCATCTTCATCACCATCCTCGTTGTCGGTTTGATGTACGCCTGGCGCAAGGGGATGCTGGAATGGGCGTAAGTTCCCTGTAAACAGGAGAGAAGGCTGATCGGATTTCCCTTTCAGCCTTCTCTTTGTGTAATGCCATATCGCCTGGATTTCGGCGTTTCCCCGCGGATTTCGGGCAAGGCTTAGGAGCGATTTATGAATTTTTGGAATGACCCCTTAAAGATCGCCGCGGATTGGCTGGAAGGTGTTTTTGTAGGCTGGGGTATGGATATCATCCTTGCCCATGTGCTGGTCGCCTTTCTCGGCGTGTTCCTGCTCATCACCATTTTGATGGTGATAGATATTTTTCTCGTCTGGATCGAACGCAAGGTGGTGGCGCGTTTTCAAGACCGCCTCGGACCCAACCGTTTGGGCCCGTTCGGGTTGATCCAGCCGTTCGCCGACATTATCAAGCTCATCATCAAGGAAGATACCACCCCTGGCGGGGCAGACAAAGTGGTCTACAACCTTGCTCCCGTGCTTTCGATGATGTCTGTGCTGATTGTGTGGGCGGTGGTGCCTCTGGCTCCCGTGATGCTCGGCGTGGACTTGAACGTGGGCGTGCTGTTTTTGATCGCCGCAGGCGCAATCGGCACGCTTTCCATCATCATGGCTGGCTGGTCTTCAAATAACAAGTTCGCGCTGATCGGCGGCTTTCGTCAGGTGGCGGTGATGGTGGCGTTCGAGGTACCGATGCTTGCCATGCTCCTGGTGCCGACCATTTATGCCGGTTCGATGAATATGAACGATATCATTCAAGGTCAAGGCGGCTTCTGGTATTTCTTCCTTTCACCCCTCGGCGCGTTGATCTTCCTTGTCGCTGCGATTGCCGAATTGGGACGCGCTCCCTTCGACCTTGCCGAAGGAGAATCGGAACTGGTCTCCGGCTTCAACATCGAATATTCCGGCATGAAATTTGGCATGTTCTACGCTGGCGAGCTTCTCCATGCCATGACCTTTGGCGGCATTTTGGCGATCCTCTTCTTTGGCGGTTATCGTTTCTTTGGGTTGGAGCAGGTCAGCCCCTTCCTTGCAGTGGCGATCTTTCTCTTCAAGGCTTTGATCGGGTACTGGGTCATCATGTGGGTGAAATACACCATGATGCGCATCCGCATTGACCAGATGCTGATATTCAACTGGATCTTCCTGACGCCGCTTTCCTTTGTTTTGTTGATGGTAACGGCTTTAATGAACGCTCTTTTGAAGGACGCCTCGCTTTGGATCTATGGACTGGGTATGTTCCTTTCGAATGTGGTCGTTGGATGGATCGCTTTGGAAATCGCGCGGTCGGTCAGCCGCAGACAGCGCGAGAGCGTGGAAGGTTCCCAGAATCTGGCGGAGGCTCCGCGCTAAACGGGAGATGCAAATATGACTGGTGAACAAATTATTTTTCTTATTACCGCCGGATTTACCCTCGGCTCCGGCTTGATGGTGGTGACGACGCGCAACCTTGTCCACGCCGCGTTGTGGCTGGTGTCCACGCTGTTTGGCGTGGCGGTGTTGTATGCGCTGATGAATGCCAACTTCATCGCCGTAGTGCAGGTAGTTGTGTACATTGGCGCCATCGCCATCCTTTTCATTTTTGCAGTGATGCTCACCCGCAAGGACTTGCGTGAAAACACCTCCCAAATCAACAAGAACTGGTGGGCGGGCGCCCTTTTGGCAGTTCTGGTCTTCGCGGGATTGGTGTTCCTGCTTCAGGGTTGGAGCGGTTTTTCTAAGACAGGATCGGCTTTCCCGTCCGAATTTGATGCGATGGGTGCGTTAGGCGAGGCGCTGGTTTCGCCCAATGCCTATGTACTGCCGTTTGAAGTGGCGTCTGTCCTCTTGCTGGCGGCGCTTGTGGGCGCGGTATATGTCGCGTTCAATAAGAAATAGGAGGCGCGCAGATATGGTTCCTCTCTCCTGGTATCTCATGCTTGCGGCGGCGCTTTTCAGTGTAGGGCTGTTCGGTGTGCTTGTCCGCAGGAACGCAGTTGCGATTTTGCTCGGCGTTGAGTTGATGCTCAATGCTGTGAATGTCAACCTCGTTGCCTTCTGGCGCTACGGTGATGTGACGATGATGGCGGGACAGGTCTTTGCCATCATCGTATTTGCTGTTGCCGCCGCGGAGGTGGCAGTGGGTCTGGCTTTGGTTATATCCGTATATCGCCGCCGCAATACGGTGATCGCGGATGAACTCGATATGATGAAGTGGTAGGGAGTTATGACGACTGAAACTTTGATTTGGCTGATCCCCCTCCCGCCTGTGCTGGCTTTTTTCCTGATCGTGCTTTTCACGAACAAGAACAAAGCGCTCAGCCATACTGTGGGCGTGGGCTCGGCATTCCTCTCGTGGCTTGGCGCGATGATCGTCTTCTTCCGCGCGCTCGGAGTGGAGCATTTGGGTGAGCACCCGTTTGAATCCGCTGTCAACTGGCTTCCGACGGGCAATACCTGGCTCAAGATCGGCGTCCTGGTGGACCCGGTTGGCGCGGCAGTGTTATTCTTCGTTGCGATAACGATCTTCATGATCTTCCTGTACAGTGTGGGGTATCACAACTTTGGACAACCCAAGGGCGACCATGACCACGCTGGTCTGCCGCCTCACGGCGCGACCATCGAAGAGCATGGACACAAACACACTGTCCCGTCCGTCGAGCCGATGTATTCACGCTTCTTTGCCTTCCTCGGCTTGTTCGCTTTCGGTATGTACGTGTTGGTGCTCTCCGACAACCTGTTGACCATGTTCGTCGGCTGGGAGATCATGGGCTTGTGCTCCTACCTGTTGATCGGTTTTTGGTATGGAAAGCCTTCCGCCCGAAATGCGGCAGTCAAAGCCTTCATGACCACCCGCATCGGCGATGTGTTCATGCTGCTTGGCATTGCCTTCCTTTATAGTGCCACGGGAACTCTCTCCTTCCGCGAGATTTTCACTGAGACGATTTTGCACACTCTCGCCTCCGTTCCAACGGGTGTGTTTGGTCTGTCTGCCGCAGGCTTGATCGCAATCCTATTATTCATCGGCACGGTGGGTAAATCGGCGCAGTGGCCCCTGCACGTATGGCTTCCTGATGCAATGGAAGGTCCGACACCTGTCAGCGCGATGATCCATGCCGCGACGATGGTCTCTGCCGGTGTATATGCGGTCATTCGCATGTTCCCGCTGCTTACGGCTGGATATGAAGGTCACGGCTTGACGCCTGAAATGACAGTGGTCGCCTTCATCGGCACGTTCACTGCCATCTTCGCCGCCACGATTGCGGTTGCTCAAAACGACATCAAGCGCGTGCTCGCATATTCGACCATTTCCCAGCTTGGCTTCATGATCGCCGCCCTCGGTATCGGTGCGTATGTAGCCGCTGCGTTCCATTTGATCACGCACGCTTTCTTCAAGGCGCTGCTCTTCCTCGGTTCCGGTTCGGTCATTCACGGCATGGAGCATGGTGTTTTACACACAGGCAACCACGATGTTGATCCGCAGGATATGTTCAACATGGGTGGTCTTCGCAAGAAGATGCCCATCACCTTCTGGACCTTCCTGATCGGCGGCTTCGCCCTTTCCGGCTTCCCGCTGGTGACAGCAGGCTTCTGGTCGAAGGATGAAATCCTCGCGGATGCGTGGGCGCACGGTCATACGGCGGTCTTCATCACATTGGCAGTTGCCGCCTTCCTGACCGCCTTCTACACCATGCGCCAGATCACATTGACCTTTCTCGGCGAACCCCGCACGAAAGAAGCGGAGCACGCCCAGGAGACTCCCTGGACGATGACTGTTCCGCTAATGGTTCTGGCGTTCTTTGCTGTGACTTATGGCTGGGTCGGCATCCCCGAACACTTCCCGCTCCTCGGTGGACTTGTCCCGAACTGGTTCCATGATTTCGTAGGTCACACCCTCGCGCATGTCCCAGAAGCGCCCGAATTTAGCTGGATCCCCTTGTTGACGTCGCTTGTTGTTGCGCTTGGCGGTTTGTTCTTTGGCTGGCTTGTATACCGCAATGTCAAATCCCCGGCAGAAGATAAACTGCAAATCCCCGTCCTCAAGAACAAATGGTACTTCGATGAACTCTATGACTTCCTCTTCGTCAAACCGGCGGCTTGGTTCTCGGAGGTCTTCGTTTCCAAATGGATGGATCAAGGTCTGATTGACGGCATCCTTCACTTGTTTGGACCAACCACGGGCGGAATCGGAGGCGCGATCCGAAATTATTTCGATGTGCCTGTCATCAACCGCTTCTTTGGGGATGGTTCCGCGGATGTAACCTGGTGGGTCGGCAAGAATCTTCGCCCCATCCAAACCGGACGCATTCAACAATATCTCATCCTTTCGCTGTTCGTCCTGCTTGTGGTGGGCGGACTGCTTTATTTCCTTTTACTGGCATAGGAGCAAACGATGGAATTTTTCAGCACTCATCTCCTTAGCCTGATCCTGTTCCTGCCGGCAATTGCGGCATTGATCATGCTCTTCCTGCCGGGCGGAGAGACGAAGCTTCTGCGCTGGTTTGCATTTGCCGCCAGCCTGATTCCCTTCGTCCTTACGCTCGTGGCGTGGACAAACTTCGACCCGAACGCAACGGGCTTTCAGTTTGAAGAAAAATATATCTGGTACGAGGCCATCAATTCCTCCTTCCATGTCGGCGTGGATGGGATTTCGCTTTCGATGGTTTTGCTTACCACTCTGCTGACGCCTCTTGCGATTTTGGCATCGTTCAACATCACAGACCGCGTCAAGCCGTACATGATGCTGTTCCTCTTTTTGGAAACAGGCATGCTTGGTGTTTTCATGTCGCTTGACCTGCTGATCTTCTTCGTATTCTGGGAGGTTGGCCTCGTCCCGATGTATTTCCTCATCAATCAATGGGGGAGCGCCAACCGGGATTACGCGTCGCTCAAGTTCATGATCTACACCATGGGTGGATCGCTCGGTCTGCTGCTGGCTGTGCAGATGCTGGGCGTTCTCTTCGGGACCTATGACCTGCTTGCACTTTATCAGCAGTGGAATTTGCTGACAGCGGATTCTGTCCTCCTTGGCATGTCGGTTCACACTGTAAAGACAATAGCCTTCTGGGCATTTGTGATCGCGTTTGCGGTCAAGGTTCCGTTGTGGCCCTTCCACACCTGGTTGCCCGACGCTCATACCGAAGCTCCCACTGCCGGTTCGATGATCCTTGCGGGCGTACTGCTGAAGCTCGGCGGTTACGGTTTTATCCGCCTCGTGCTTCCGCTTTATCCTCTCGAAGCGAAGATCTTTGCAGGCGCGATGGCCTTCCTTGCTGTTGCGGCGATTGTCTTTGGCGCGTTCGGCTCCTACGGACAAACGGACTTCAAACGCCTGGTCGCATATTCTTCGGTCAACCACATGGGTTTTGTGGTGCTGGGCATAGCTGCGGCAGGACTTGCTGCAGGCACGGCGGATGCGCACATTGCAATGAATGGCGCAGTTTTGCAGATGTTCAATCACGGCTTATCCGCTGCGGGAATGTTTTTCCTGGTCGGTGTCATTTATGAACGCACGCACACCCGTGACCTGAGTAAGTTTGGCGGCTTATTCCCGCTTGTGCCGGTCTATGGCGGAATTTTGATCTTTACGTCAATGGCATCGCTGGGATTGCCCGGACTCAATGGGTTTGTCTCCGAATTCTTGGTAGTGCGAGGCGCTTATCCCGTGCTGACGATCTACACTGCTATTGCCATGCTGGGTCTGCTGTTCACGGGCGCATACATCCTCAAGGGAATCAAAAGCGTACTGCATGGACCCATGAACGAACACTGGGCGCACGGCGAACATAAACTCACCGAGATCAACACGCGCGAACTTTTTGTCATCGTTCCGCTCATGGTCCTGATGCTGGTCATCGGACTGTGGCCCGCGTGGATCCTGGAAGTCATCAACAAAGCCGTTGTGGCTCTGTTCTAAGAGGTGGATGATGAATTTTCCCATCCTAAGTATCATCACGTTCCTTCCCTTTGTTGCAGGTGTCATCATCCTGATGATGCCCGTCGCGCGGAAGAATGAAGCCCGCGCCATCGCGCTTGCTGCGGCGACGCTCGACCTTTTGCTTTCTGCATGGGTCTATGTTCAATATCTCACGCAAGGGTTGAGCGGTTATCAGTTCCTTGAGCAATACAACTGGCTCCCCCAGCTTGGCATTACTCTCTACTTCGGCGTGGACGGCATAAGCGCTCCGCTTGTCTTGTTGACCGGTATCGTCATGTTCACGGGTGTGCTCATCTCCTGGGGCGACGACGATAAACACGTCATGGCGGGCATTCAGGATAGACCGCGCGAATTTTTCGCCTTCCTCTTCTTGCTGGCAGGCGGTGTATTTGGCGTGTTTGTCTCCCTTGACCTCTTCATGTTGTTCTTCTTCTATGAGATCGCCGTGTTCCCGATGTACCTGCTGATTGCAATTTGGGGGTGGGTGAAGACGCGTGAATACGCCGCAATGAAATTGACGTTGTACTTGTTCATTGGTTCGGTGGTTTCCCTGGTTGGCGCGCTCGCCATGTACTGGACAAATTATCAGAACACAGGCGTGCTTACCTTCAATATGTTGGAAATGGAAAATGCTGGCTTTTCGGCCGCCTTCCAAAACCTTTGGTTCCTGCCGGTATTCCTGGGTTTTGCAGTCCTTGGCGGTATTTGGCCCTTCCACAACTGGTCACCGGATGGTCACGTTGCCGCGCCGACAGCCGTTTCCATGTTCCACGCGGGCGTGCTGATGAAACTCGGCGCGTTCGCTGCCTTGCGTGTGGGTGTGATGCTCCTGCCTGAAGGCGCGAAGACCTGGTCTCCGCTCATCATGGGGTTTGCTGCAGTGGCGGTGGTGTACGGCGCGTACATTGCCTTTGTCCAAACCGACCTGAAATACATGATCGGTTTCTCGTCCGTCTCGCATATGGGGTTGGTGATGCTCGGCATCTCCACTCTCAACCAAACCGGTTTGACCGGGGCAGGCGTGCAGATGTTCTCGCACGGCGTGATGACTGCTCTCTTCTTTGCCGTCACCGGCATGATCTATGATCGCACACATACCCGCATGATTCCCGAACTCGGCGGGATGGTGAAGATCATGCCTTTCGCAGCCATCGGATTCATCATTGGCGGCCTGGTTTCGATGGGTATGCCTGGTTTCTCCGGCTTTGTTGCGGAGTTTCCGATCTTCATGGGCGTTTGGCGTGAACAATGGCTGGTGGCGGTTATTGCCAGCATTTCCATCGTTATCACCGCGGCATATATCATGATGAATATTCGTAAGGTCTTTTTCTCTCCAATGCCTGAAAACTTGGAAGGTCACGTCGGCGACGTGACCGTACTCGACAAGGTCGCCATCGTTACACTATGCTTATTTATGATCGGCATCGGTTTGTTCCCTGCTTTGATGGTGCCGATGGTCGAAACGGGCGTTGAGAATATCATGCGCTTGTTGGGAGGTGCATAATGTATACACCCCAAACCTTCGCCTCCATACTTCCCGAGATCTTGATCCTGACCATTGGAATCCTGATTCTCATCTTTGAGCCTTTCTGGAAGGAAGAAAAACGGCGTAACGTGGGCTGGCTCACGGCAGGCGGTCTTTTCCTGGCGGTTGTCATCAGCCTGCTTTTTGCCCGTCCCGGAGAACCCATTTCTACCTTGGGTGGAATGATCCGCTTCGACTGGCTGGGCTTCTTCTTCAAAATGCTCTTCATGTTTGCCGGAGCGGCGACAGCGCTTCTTTTGATGGATCATGAACGGGCGGGGAAACGAGGCGAAGCCTATCTTCTGCTCCTCGCTTCGCTTCTTGGCATGAACCTGATGGCTGTTTCGACAAACCTGGTCATGCTCTACCTTGCGATTGAAACCGCGTCCATCCCGTTGTATATCCTTGCGGGTTTTCTGCTTGGTGATGAGCGTTCGACGGAAGCGGGCTTTAAGTACCTTCTGTTCGGTACAGTGGCTTCGACCATTATGTTGTACGGTTTCAGCCTCCTTTACGGTTTTTCTGGCACGACCGATTTGCATGAAATTGCCGCGATGTTCACCATGGGCAACATTTCTCCGCTGATCGGTTTTGGCGTGTTGGTCCTTTTGATGGTGGGGCTAGGTTTTAAGGTTTCCATTGTCCCGTTCCACTTCTGGGCGCCTGATGTATATCAAGGCGCGCCTACGCCTGTGGCAGGCTATCTTTCCACTGCCTCGAAAGCTGCTGGTTTTGCGGTCGTGGTGCGATTGTTCTTTGCCGCCTTGCCCGATTTTGCTCCCACATGGACGTTGGTGTTTGCAGCGTTATCTGCAATTACCATGACCGTCGGTAATTTGCTGGCTCTCCCGCAGACGAACGTCAAGCGCCTTTTGGCTTATTCCTCGATTGCTCATGCGGGATACGCTTTGATCGGCGTGGTGGCGTTTAGTCAACTTGGCGCGGCGAGCGTGGTGTTTTATCTTGCGGCGTACATTTTCACAAACCTGCTCGCCTTTGGTATCGTGATGGCATTCAGCCGCATCACTGGATTGGAAGAAATCACAGATTATGCAGGCTTGAGTCGCCGTAACCCATTCATGGCATTGATGATGCTTGCCGCTTTCCTTTCACTGGCTGGAATGCCGCCGTTTGGAGGTTTCGTAGCAAAGGTATTTGTCTTTGCGGCAGGCGTTGAGGCGAATTACATCTGGCTGGTTGTTGTGGGCATCGTTAATTCGATTATCGGCGTGTACTACTATCTCAACGTCATGAAGTATGTGTACTTGTATCGAATGCCCAATGAAGACGAGGACCAGCATCCTGTTCCGTTGACCAGTCCGTATACAGTTGCGCTTGTCGTGCTGGTGATTGGCGTGATTTTGGTCGGCACGGTCTTTGCTCCCTGGTTCGGCTGGTCCGAAGCAGGCGCGGTGAATTTATTCTAGGACGACGGCAAGCTTGACCGGCTTGCGGTTTTCTCCGGCGGGCTGCTGTGTTGTGAGAAAATATTTCAGAAACTGAGACAGGTCAAGGGTCCAGTGGGAAGCGGCGCGGCATTAATCCGTTTCCGTTTGACGCTCTTAGGCCTGTCAGTTATAATCGTGCGACATGACACAATCAGAGCAGAACCGAAATAGCCTTGTGCGGACCCTGTTGATCGTTGTGATTGGGCAGGTGGGGTGTTTGACACTTGCTGTGGTTTTAGCATCGGTGTTTGGCGGGTTGTGGCTTGATAAGATGTTCGGAACAAAGCCAGTGTTTACCCTGGTTTTGTTGTTTGCTGGAATCCCTCTTTCGGTACTCTTGATGCTGTCCGTTTCGCGCAAGGCGCTGGCGCGGCTGAAGGAGAAATACGAAACCGAAGAGAAAAATACTTCTGCTTAGGAGGCGGGCTTGGAGACCCAAAAACGTACCCCCTGGCGGCGCTGGATTGTTCTGGTGCTGATGATTGCAGGCTTTATTTTGGGCGGAATTTTCGTCCCGATTCAGCCTGAGATCGTGGTTGCCGCCGAAAAAATTACTTATGAGCCGCTGGTCGAGGATTTCCTTGGACTGGGACCGCTCTATTTTGTGAATACGCTTCCGACTCTGGCAGTGACGATTATCCTGCTGGTTGTGCTGGCGTTTTTCACCAACCGTTCGTTGAAGAAGAGCCAACAGAGCGACCTTGTGCCGCGCGGCGTTGGCAATTTGATGGAAGCGATCCTTGAGATGCTGTATAACCTGACGGAAGGTTCGGCGGGGAAATATGTGAAAATGGTCTTTCCGTGGTTTGCGACCATCATGATCTATGTGTTGTTTGCCAACCTGCTCAAGTTGATACCCGGCTTCGAGTCCATCGGTGTTTTGCATCACGTGGAAGCAGGCGAAGGACATGCAAAGGCTGCCTTGTTCGGTCATTGGTACACATTGACTGCCGAACATGGTGAATATATCCTTGCGCCGTTCTTCCGCGGCATCTCTGTGGACTTGAACTTTACAGTTGCGCTTGCCATCATTTCTGTGGTGATGATCCAGGTGGTCGGCTTCCGCGCGCAGGGGCTTGGTTACTTGAGCAAATTCTTCAATACCCGGCGTATGTTCAAAGTGCCGTTCTTTGGCGCGATGGATTTTCTGGTGGGCTTGCTGGAATTAATCTCCGAAGTTTCGAAGATCCTCTCGTTTGCCTTCCGTCTGTTCGGCAATATGTTTGCGGGTATTGTGCTGGTTGCCATTGTGGCGGGGTTGTTGGGCCGCTTCTCGATCCTGCCCGCGATGGTCATGATGTTCGAATTGTTTGTCGGTATCATTCAGGCGTTCGTGTTCGGTATGTTGACAATGGTGTTTATGGCGCAGGCCACACAGGGTCACAGCGAAGAACACGCTGAAGGCCATTAATCTAAATAATAATCTGGATAACCCTAAGGAGGCTTGTATCATGGAAGGAAGTATTTTGGATGCGATGCGCTATGTGGGCGCAGGCTTGGCAATGATCGGCGCGGCTGGCGCTGGTGTTGGAATTGGATTGAGCGTACAGGGCGCGCTGGGCGGCATGGCGCGCAACCCTGATACCTACGGAAATCTGCTGACCAACATGATCCTTGGCATTGCGTTTTCTGAAGCGATCGCGATCTACTGTCTGGTCATTGCGTTCCTCATGCTCTTCAAAGTCGTGTAGTTCGGGAGCATAACAAATGGAAGCATTAGGTATTAATCTCGGTCTTCTCATTGTTCAGATCATAGCGTTCACCATCGTATTCCTTACGTTGAACGCCTGGGTGTACAAACCCATGCTGAACATAATGGAGACCCGTAAACAAAAGATCGCACAGGGTCTGGAAGATGCCCGTGTTGCGGCGGAGGCTCGCGCCAACGCAGAGAAGGAAGCGGCCAAGATCATCGCAGATGCGCAGGCGGAAGCCGGCAAGGTCGTTCGTGAAGCTACTGAACGCGCCGAATCCGCAGGCAAGGACGTAAGGGCAGCCGCTGAAGCGGAAGCTGCCAAGGCTCGCGAAGCCGCCATGACAGAAGCGGAACTTGAACGCAATCGCATTCTTGGCGATCTGCGCGGACAGGTTGCCGCACTCGCCATTGCCGCTGCGAATAAACTTGTCGGCGAAACGCTCGACGAGAAGAAACAGCGTGCTCTCATCGACGAATTCTTCTCAGGCGTGAAAGCTGGCAAGGTGGTGGTGGTCGAGGGTGAATTTAAAGGCGATTCTGCCGAAGTGACCAGCGCTCTCCCGTTGACCAATGACGAGCAGGAAAGTGTGAAGAAAAGTTTCTCTGCAAAGGAAGTCTCCTTCAAAGTGGACCCCTCCATTCTTGGCGGGTTGGTCGTCAAAGTGGGCGACAAGGTGCTCGACGGCTCTGTTGCCGGCAAACTTGAAGGTTTGCGCCAGTCATTGAAGTAAAAAGCTCAAGATGCAATTAAGGGTTTTGGTAAAATTGCCAGAACCCTTTTTGTTTTAACTCATTTGAACGGAGACTGCCAAAAGGAAATGCTTCTCAAGGACTTGTTTATTGATTTCCCATTCTCATATCCATCCGATTTGCCCGCCGTGAATGTTGCGGGTATTGCCATTGACAGCCGTGCCGTAGTATCTGGCGATTTGTTCATTGCCATGCGCGGTGGATTTACTGACGGGCATGATTACATTCAAAAGGCAATAGATAACGGCGCGGCTGCAATTATCGGGGATAGAGAGCTGGCTGGATTTCCGGTCCCGTATGTTCGAATCGAGAACTCGCGCCACGCTCTGACCTGGCTGGCTGCTGCGTTTTACAATTGGCCTGGTCGTAAGCTGACAGTAATTGGAGTAACCGGCACGGACGGTAAAACCACGACCAGTAATCTGATCCATAAGATCCTCGGCGCGGCGGGAATCAAGGCGGGAATGATTTCGACCGTCAATGCGGTGATCGGAGGCGAAGTGCTGGATACGGGATTTCATGTCACCACGCCGGATGCGCACGACGTTCAGCGTTACCTTGCAAAAATGGTCGAGGCAGGCTTGACGCATGTTGTTTTGGAGACCACATCTCATGGATGGTCGCAGCACCGGGTGGATGCCTGCGAGTTCGATATTGGTGTCGTTACGAATATTACGCACGAGCACATGGATGAACATGGCAGTTATGAAAACTACCGGGCTGCGAAGGCGAGGTTGTTTACCAGCCTTGAATGGGCGCGGGAAAAGCCGCAGGGGAATCCTCGGTTGGGAGTGATTAACCGCGACGACTCAAAGTCCTTTGCTTTTTTGAACGATCATATCAAAGTAAACAGGATCAACTATGGGTTGGGGGATGATGCGGATGTTCGGGCGGTGGATATCCGCTATGGACCATCGGGAATCCAATTTACAGCCGTATCCAAGGATTTTCGCGTAGCCATTTCAAGTAATTTAGTTGGTTCTTATAACGTCTCCAACTGCCTTGCCGCGTTGACAGCGACTATTTATGGCTTGGGGATTGATCCTATAATTGCTGCACAAGGAATTGCCGCTTTGGAGGGTATTCCCGGGCGCATGGAACGGATCGACATGGGGCAGAGTTTCACTGCGATTGTGGATTTCGCTCACACGCCGAATGCCCTGAGGGTTGCATTGGAGGCGGGCAGGACGATGACGAAAGGGCGATTGATTTCGGTCTTTGGTTCGGCGGGTCTAAGGGATAAAGAAAAGCGGCGTATGATGGCGGAAACATCTGCTGAACTGGCCGATCTGACAGTGTTAACCGCCGAGGATCCGCGCACTGAATCTCTGGACGAGATCTTGGAGGAAATGGCGGCAGGAGCCAGGTCCAAAGGCGGACGCGAAGGAGAGACATTCTGGCGTGTAGCAGATCGAGGCGAGGCGATCAAATTTGCATTGCGGCTTGCGCGGGAAGGCGATATCGTGCTTTCGTGCGGCAAGGGGCATGAACAATCCATGTGTTTCGGCAAGACCGAATATTTATGGGATGACCGCACGGCAATGCGGGCGGCGCTGGCGGAATTTTTGGGCGTGCAGGGACCCTCGATGCCTTATCTGCCGTCGCAGGATAAAACAGAAGAGGAGTGGTTAAAGAAATGACCGATTGGATTCAGCCCCTTATTTTGCAGGGAAAGCATGTCCGGTTGGAGCCGTTGAGCGAAGCCCATATCCCCGGGTTGACCAAGGTTGGCGCCGGACGCGACTTCTGGGATTTTATGCTCTACGGTGATATCAAGACCGAAGCTGATATGCGGAATTGGGTGCTTGATATTATGGAACGGGCGAAAAAGAGGACAGACCTGCCTTTTGCCGTGATCCATCTTGAGTCGGGGCGGGCGGCAGGGGCAACCCGCTATTTGAACATCATGCCGAAAGACCGCGGATTGGAAATCGGCGGCACATGGTACGGGTTGGATTTCCAGCGTACGGCGGTGAATACCGAATGCAAATATCTTCTGTTGAAACATGCCTTCGAGGAATTGAAGTGCATCCGCGTGCAGTTGAAAACGGATTCGCGGAACGAGCGTTCGCAGAAAGCCATTGAGCGCATTGGCGCGAAGAAGGAAGGGGTGCTTCGCAATCACATGATTCTCCCCGACGGCCGATATCGTGATTCGGTGTTCTATTCCATTTTGGATACAGAGTGGAACGGGGTAAAGATAAGGCTGGAGGAAATGCTGGGGCGTTAACGAGAGCGTTTTGAAGTCTTTTTATCCACGATGAGCGCATGTAAATTGATTTGCGCTCATCGTGGATGGTTTGTTCAGGTTTGAGGTCGGGGGCGAAGCGCGGCGCGGGCTTGGGAAATGCTGTGAAGGATGATCAAGCCGAAGGCGCTGGTCAGGCCGATAAGCAGACCTCCGATCCATATGGCTTGCGGCGAAATGCTGTCGTTTAGGAAGCCGCCAATGAGCGGGGAGAAGGTGCGGGCGAGTCCCCAGCCAAACCAATAGATACTCATGTAACGCCCGCGGATTTTGGCAGGCGCAACATCTGCCACGTATTTGCTGGCAGTGGGGACAATGGTAAGTTCGCCAAAGGTGATGATGACCATGCTGAGCCAGAAACCCCAGAAGCCCGTCATCAATGCCACGCTGCCCACGCCGAGCGCATAGATCAGCATTCCGGCGGCAGTGACAGGGAGCGTTTTGTGGTTGCGTGTAACCTGCGTGACCGAATATTGAATGAAGACTCACATGATCGCATTCGTGGTGGGTATCCAGCCATAGAGCGCTTCCGAGAGACCATAGTTCGTCTTTGCATAAATCGGCATCAAGATCCACAACATGGTGGGGGCAATGAGACCGGTCGCCATCAAAAGGACGAATGCCATGTAAGCTTTGTCTTTGAAAATGCGCAGATATCCGTCCTGACCGGAAGCCGCCTCACGACTCACCTGTGCCTGCTCCACGTCTTGCGCCTGTTCCTCCCTTTGGGCGCTGTGAAGGGTTTCCCGCGCAAGGAACAGCATGAGAAGACCGTGTGTGATGAATCCAGCCGCGGCGCCGTAAAAAGCGAGGTTGTATGAAGTCGCTGCAAGAAAACCGCCCACGGCAGGGCCCAGCGCAAACGCGGCGTTGTGGGCTATGCGGTTGATGGAATAAGCGTCGGTGCGTTGTTCGCTTGGAATCATATCCGCCAGCATGGCATCCGCCCCGACCTGGTACAGCGGATTGCTCAAACCGACGAGTACCATTAACATGACAAACTGCGGATAGGTTTCTGCCCGCATGAGAAAGAAATAGGCGGCTCCATTTGCCATCAGGCTGAAGACCATGACGGCTTTTCGCCCGATGCGGTCTGTCAGCGTCCCTGCCAGAAAGGACGCGAACAAGCCGGTTCCGGCGTTGATGGAGATAAGCGCGGCGACAGTGCTAAGCGGCATGTCCAACTTTCCGCCGACGTAGATGAGCAGGAATGGCCATATCATGCTTCCGCCTGCAGTGCTGATGACAATACCGGCGATCATCAGCCAGTATTGGCGGGGATACTGGTTGAATAGTAGTTTGAGTTTTGTAACCATAGGAAATCCGAGTTTAACATAAAAAGCGGACGGAAGAACATCCGTCCGCTTGGCTGGTAAAGCCCGGTTATGCAGCCGCGCCCTCCATTGCTTCCGACCGGTTCCCGCGCGACATCCAGTAAGCCAGCGCAAAGCCGGTCACGTACATCCAGATGGCATATAAGCCGGGTATAACCGCCATCTCGTTATTGTTGAGGATGGTCAACGCAACAGTGATGGCGACTGTGGAGTTTTGAATGCCCATTTCGATGGCGATTGTCACCGATTGAACGCGGTTGACGCCTGCAAATTTGGAGACGAAATACCCGATCAGCAGCGCAATAACATTCATTGCGATAAATGCGGGTGCAAAGCGCGGACCGTCATTGACAATGACGTCCCAGTTTTGGATTACCAACGCGAGAATGACGAGGAAAAGGAAAACCGTTGCAAAGATGCGGCTGAAACGTTTCGAACTTTCGGCAAAGTTTGGTTTCCAATTGCGAATCGCCATGCCGATGATTACGGGGACGACGGTCAGAACCGCCACCTGGATCATCGTATCGGCGACCGGAAAGTCAATATCCAATGCGCCGCTGCCGTAGGTGGAATATGCGATGCCCAGCAAGAACGGAATGGTGAACCATGCCAGCATGTTCGAAATGGCAGTCAGCGTTACTGAAAGCGCCCGGTCGCCGTCTGCAGCGTGGACGATGAGATTCGATGTCGCTCCGCCGGGGGAGGCTGCCAGCAGGATGATGCTGATGGCGTACACGGCAGGGAGCGCGAACGCCCCTGCCACCATAAAGCCGAGGACCGGCAGGAGGATTAACTGGCAAATCAACCCGATCAATACCTGCTTCCGTTGTGTAAAAACGCGCCTGAAATCTGCAATGGTCAGGGTCATGCCCAATGTGACCATGATGATGACGATTGCTAAGGGAAGGACAACGTTCGAAAGTACGCTTTCTTGCATGGCTATTCTCCTTTGAAATGGAATTTGAGGATGGATTTTGTATTTCCCCGTTTCAAGGTGTAACCCCAAATAGGAGATTAAGTATCGAAATATTCAGGGCAACTTTGGCTGCCTGAAAATTTAACATGTCATGTTGAAATATTTGTATTGCTCTGAAAAAAAACTTCCGAAGTCATTATGACTTCGGAAGTTTTCAAGTGAGATTATCTGCGGTCGCGACTACCGCCTCGACGGTCTCCGCCGCGATTGTTGCCTCCGCGTGAACCGCCCCGTCCGCCTCCGCCGTTTCGCCCGCCTTTGTCCTTCTCGCGGGCCTCTTCCACAGACCAGCCTTCGAGAACTGCCTGGCGTGAAAGACGGATTTTGCCTTGCGGGTCAATGTCGGTGACCATGACGGTCAGTTCATCGCCGATCACGCAGACATCCTCGACCGCGTTGACACGCTCGCTGTCCAACTGCGAAATATGGACCAGTCCATCCACGCCCGGCAGGATGTTGACAAATGCGCCGAACGCTTCTATGCGAACGACCTTGCCGGTATAGATGTTTCCGATCACAACGGATTCGCCCATTGCTTCGATACGCTCCTGAGCGACCTTCGCGCCCGTGCCGTCCACGGAGGCAATGTACACCGTGCCGTCTTCTTCGATGTCGATCTTAACGCCTGTTTCATCCTGCAATGCGCGGATGTTCTTGCCGCCAGGTCCGATCAGCGCGCCGATCTTGTCCACAGGAATCTTGACGGTAATAATGCGCGGCGCATGCGGTTTCAATTCCTTGCGGGATTCCGGTAAAACAGCCAGCATTTTATCCATGATGGACATACGCGCGACACGAGCCTGTTCAAGGGCTTCCTTCATCATGTCTGCGCTCAGACCGCTGATCTTGATGTCCATTTGGAGGGCGGTGATTCCTTTGGCAGTGCCAGCCACCTTGAAATCCATATCGCCAAGATGGTCCTCAGTTCCCTGGATATCGGTCAGGATCTTGTATCGTCCGGTTTCGTCCGTGATCAAGCCCATTGCCACGCCGGAGACGGGAGCCTTGATTGGCACACCCGCATCCATCAGTGCCAGCGTCGAGCCGCAGACCGAACCCATCGATGTCGAACCATTGGAGGACAGCGCCTCTGATACAACACGTATCGCATAGGGGAATGACTCTTCTGCTGGAATGACAGGTTCCAACGCGCGTTCTGCCAGCGCTCCATGCCCGACCTCGCGCCTGCTTTGTCCGCGAAGCGGCTTGACTTCGCCCGTGGAGAAGGGCGGGAAGTTGTAGTGATGCATATATCGTTTGGTTTTGACAGGCGAGAGATTGTCCAGTTCCTGCGCTTCACCGAGCGTTGCCAGGGTGGCGAAAGAAAGGATTTGGGTTTCGCCCCGGGTGAAGAGACCGGTTCCGTGCGCGCGCGGCGAGACGCCCACGTCGCACCAGATTGGACGGATATCGGTCGGCGTGCGCCCGTCAGGACGTTTGCCCATGCTTAGAATTCGTTCGCGTACCACTGCCTGTTCCGCCAGCTCGAAAGCTTCACGGAACTCGTTGACAGCCATATAATCTGCCGGGTTTCCGCCTTCGGGCACAGCGCAGAATTCGGCTTCGGCAGTTTCCTTGATGGCGGTCATGCCTGAATAGAATTCCACTTTGGAAAGCGGCTTATCCAGCAGTTCGTTCATCGGTCCGCTGACGTTGTCGAAGACTTTTTTCTTTACTTCGTCGCTTGGCAGGTGGAGGGTGACTTCCCGTTTGGGTTTGCCAATTTCTTTTGCGATTTGCAATTGCAGGTCGATCAGGGGTTGAATGGACTGATGCCCCAGGTCCAGCGCCTGCGCCATGACGTCTTCGGGGATTTCGTTCGCGCCGCATTCGACCATGAGGATCGCGTCTTTGGTGCCGGCAATTCTCAGGTCCAGATCGGATGCGTCCATTTCTGCAAAGGTCGGGTTGATGATAAATTCGCCGTTCACACGTCCCACACGCACTGCGCCGACCGGCCCGCCCCAGGGGATGTCCGAGATCATGATCGCAGTGGAGGCAGCGTTGATGGCGAGAATGTCCAGCGGGTTCACGCCGTCCGACGAGAACGAATACATGATGACCTGAACTTCATTCCGCATCCCGTCCTGAAATAACGGCCGGAGGGGGCGGTCTGTCAGGCGTGCGGTCAGAATCGATTCAGTCGAAGCGCGTCCTTCACGGCGGAAGAAAGAGCCGGGGATCTTTCCTCCAGCGTACAAACGCTCCTCGTAATCCACACTAAGCGGGAAGAAATCAATGCCTTCGCGCACGCCGCCCATTGTGGCGGAAGCAAACACGATTGCTTCGTCGATGCCCAATGTGAGCGCCCCGCCTGCCTGCCCGGCAAGACGACCCGTTTCGATGGTGACCGTCTTATTGCCGACGACGGTCGAATATTTTTTACCTTCGTGATTCATTTTTTGTCTCCTAAATCTGGAGTCAGGGGTTGTGCCCTGCTTTCGCAACGATGATAGTTGCACTCCACTTATTTCCGCCTCGGGTCAGGGACTGAAGAGTGGGAACAACAGGGTTGTTCGCGCTGTTCAATTCCTGACGGCGGGTTATACAATGTAGGGACACAGCGCCGCTGTGTCCCTACGAGTTGACGTGCTATTTACTTGCGGCGCAACTGCAAACGATCTGTGATGGCGAGGTAGTTCTGATAATTCCTCTTGCGCAGATATGTGAGCAATCGGCGTCTCTGACCGACCAGTTTGAGCAAACCACGGCGGCAGGATTGATCGTGCTTATTATTCCGCAGGTGCTCGGTCAGTTGGGTGATGCGGTTCGTCAATATGGCGATCTGTACCTCGGGCGAACCAGTGTCTTTCTCGTGGCGATGAAAATCCTCTATCGCCTTGGCCTTGACCTCTTTTGCGAGCGGCATGACGTATGCGTCTCCTTTCTTCTGGACTATGCAGGTCTCCATGCCCACAGCTTGCCTATGGAAGGCGCACCGTTGGACAGGACCAGTCACGGAGAGAAATTATACCAGAGAAAATTGCGTAAAGCCGCACTAGCGTCGGATTCAAAGTGACTTTTCATGCCCTCCAAAATGGATTTTCACATAGCGAAAGAGACGTTCCACCGTCACTTCCCCTGCCCAGTCGGACACAAACCCTGCTGAATATGTCACGGTTGTGGCGAAATCCTCCTCCCGGATCCGCCTCAACCTTGACCTGATAACTCCGTCGGGTTTCCCGTAAGCCTCTATCAACCTCTGACGGCTGTATCGTTTTCACTATCTCCCGATACTGGTATTGATCCAATTGAGGAACTGGAAGGGAAAATATTGTATTCCGAAAGAGAGTGACCCGCTTCCCGTTCTTTCAAGGACTTCACACCTCGATTTGGATCGCGCTGCCGCTTTCATAGCGTCGCAGCCCGGCGCGAAAAAGCAGGATCGCCAGCGTGAGAAAACCGATCGCCCCCAATAGCAGTTGACCCAGCGTCTGCCATGTAAAGGCTCGAATGAACTCCGCTGGCACGGCTCCCATCAACGCGGCGGGAATGATGGTAAAGAGGATCAGTTTGGCATAGTTGTCGAAGAGCGTGATCGGATAGATGCCGAAGGTTAGCATGGCGCTCAAGACCAGATTGCTGAAATTGCTCATCATGCCGAACCAGAAGGCGAGGCTTTGCGTCAGAATGAGAAATGCCGCGAAGACCGTGGCAGCTAAAAGCATGGCAAGGATGAAGCGCGCCAATCCATCCCACGTAAAGTAGCCAGAGAGGGCATAGCTGACAAAGCCGTAGGCGAAGTCCCCCATGCCGCTGGAGATCATGCGGCTGGAAACCGTGTGCAGGAGAACCGGCTTTGGCATCGAAAGATAATAATCCAGCCGCCCCTTGTTGATGACATCGCTCAGCATGAAGGCATTTCCAAAAAATAGACTGACGATGCCGAACGCGCTTGCCAGAATTCCAAAAGTGACGTACATGTCGTTCACGCCCCATCCGCGCACATCCTTGAAGCGCTCGAAGAAAATGATCCAGATGGCAAAATAGATGAAATTATTGACCATCATCCCGATGACCTGCGTCAGAAACGAGGCGCGGTATTCCATTGCGGACTGCAGGTTGGTCTTCCAGATGGCGAACAGAAATTTAAGCGTGTTCATATCAACCGCCGTTTACCGTTAACTGTGTCAACCCGCGGCGGTATGCGACTGCAAGCGAGAACACAAGAATGATGATCCATACGATTTGCAGACTCATCACACCGATGAACAAATCCGTTGTGGGGGAGACGAACAACCGGGCAGGACCATACACTGCGCTGGAAAAGGGCATGGCTTTCGCCAGTGCCTGCATCCACTGCGGATAGAAATCGAGGGGGATCAACATCCCGCCGAAGATGAATGCCAGTTTTTGGTAGATCCATGTGAACGCGGAGACGTCCTCGACCACAAATGCGGAGAGGCCGATCATCGCATTGATGCAAAAATGTAAAACCCATGCGCCTAAAATGGCGGGAATCGCAATAAGAAAGCCTTCCGGATGGGCGGGCGCGCCGACTAGCAGCCAGACGGTCAGACCCCCGAATATTGCATTCATCATGGCGCGGAAGATGGTCTCACCCATGGCGGAACTGAACTGGTACCAAAGAAAATCATAGGGTTTGTTGAGGATGTACGCCACCGAACCGTCCTTCACGTTTTCAGACATGGTTCGCGCGATGGGAGGTCTGCCCAGTTCAATGGTTTCGGTCATCATGAGATACCACAATGTGTCCTGCAAAGTAAGCGCGTTGATCGCATCGGAGCCCACCGCGCTGAATGCGACCTTCCATAGTTGGTAGAAGATCCACATGAAGGGGATGATCATCAAGCTGCGCCCGATCAATTCCCCTGGATAGGCGAGCGAATTGAGCAGGGTGATCTCGAAAATGGACCAATATTTTTTGAACTTTTTCATGTTCGTTAGAACTGCTTTAGTTCCTTCAAGGTATTTTCGATCTCTGCGAGCAGAAAACTCCGGTTCGCAAGCTTTTGTTTTTCAACCAGGTTCAAATGCAGACTGCGCAGGAAATTTCTGGTGTTGAAATAGGCGTGATGAATGGATTGGTTTTCGAAAGACCCTTTCCAGGGGCGCTTCACTCCATCTGAAAAGATAAAGGAGTTGAGCCACTGCTTATAAAAAAGATCGTCGAGCAGTTTTCTTTGGACGACACCAAGCACAGCTCGTACAAGACGGTCGTCTTCATTATGCTGGTGGATCCATTCGGTCGGCTGGGTCAACTTCCCGCTGATGGCGTTTAAGATCTGTTCCAGTTCGGCGCGGGCGATGAACCGATTACCCGCAAGGACGAAGAGCAGGTCTGCTGTATGGGCCAGTGCGTGAGCCCAGCCCTTCTCCGGGACGTAGCCGCGCAGGTCTTGTTCCGCTTCCAGATATGCCAGCCCTTTGGTAAAGATGCTGTTTATATCTTCGCGTTCAAGAAATGGGTCTTTATTATCCACATAGATGATCTCAGCCAGGAACAGAACAGAGAACGAGCGCATAAAGACGCTGTCTGTTCCTTGCTCTCCCAACCCATGCTGCAAGTTGATGGAAAGCCGGGGTATATACGAACGGACTTGTTCAACCGAGTATTTTTTCTGATCCAGCCAGTTGGCGAAAGTTTCGTAGCCGATGGTGTCGCGCAGGTCAGGGTCGGTGCTTCCGGTGTAGGAGAACAGTTCTTCAGTCAATTCTGCAGCAGAACTGCCCTCAGGAATCGCATATTTATTCTCGCGTATTTCGAACCAGAAAGATTTATCCATTGGTTTGTCCTATTTTTCTGAACGAACCTGTTCGTAGATTCTTGCAATGACCTCTTCCAGCGGCGGATCCGAGATCGTGATGTCCATAATGTCTCCCATTTCAGAAAGACGGGCAATGACCGAATCTACCGGTGTTTTGGTCGTGTCGAATTTCAGTTTTACGCCGTAGCGCCCAACCTTTAAGATTTCCGCGCCGTTCACGGAAAAATCTTTGGATACCTGTTCGGCGTAGCGCACTTCCACCAGTTTTGTCGTCAGGAATTTGCGCTTCAGGTTGGAAACTTTGTCTTCGTAGACGATTTGCCCGTGATTGACAATGATCACCCGCTTGCATAACGCTTCGAGGTCACCCGCATCGTGGGACGTCAACAAAACACCGACCCCTTCTTCCTGGTTCATCCGGCGGATCGAGTCGCGGATATGTTGTTTGGCGACCACGTCCAGACCAATGGAAGGCTCATCGAGCAGGAGCAGTTTTGGGCGGTGGAGAAGCGAGGCGGCAACTTCGCATCTCATACGCTGACCAAGCGAGAGTTTCCGCACGGGCACGTCCAGCAGATCCCGAAGCTCGAATGCTTCAGTGAGATGTTCGATGCGTTTTTTTGTCTCGTTGTCGTCCAGTTCGTAGATTTTTCCAAATAGGGTGAAGGTATCTATGGCAGGCAGGTGGTACCAAAGTTGCGGACGTTGACCAAAGACCGTGCCGATCTGGAATGCAAGTTTTTGGCGATCTTTCCAAGGTATATAGCCCAGTACGCTTGCTTCACCTCCGCTGGGATGAAGAATGCCGGTCAATATTTTGATGGTGGTGGATTTGCCCGCGCCGTTCGGACCAATGAAGCCGAGCAATTCCCCTGCCTCCATTTGGAACGATATCCTGCACACGGCATCCACTGAACTGTAATCAGGCTTGAATAGCGATCGCACCGAGCCGCTTAGCCCTGCGGCTTTGCGCTTCGTTTGGAATGTCTTTTGCAGGTCGTGTACGATGATGGATGTCATTATATTGTAAAATTACGGGAATGGATTTCGTAGTATTATAACGGCAATGAGGTTACGGATGCGCAAACCGCTTTCTTTGGTGATGCTGCTTGTTTTATTGCAGGCATGTTCTGTCGCTGGTATATCCGCGTCCACGGATACCCCTATTGCCACTCCGACGGAAACTCCCACGCTTACTTTCACGCCAAGCATAACTCCCTCGGCGACCATTGTCCGTATTCCAACGCAAGATTGGTTTCAGCCGACTTCCACTCTTGGTCCCATCCCATTGTTTATCGGTTCGGTAACGGTGGCTCCCTATGTGACGCCAACCTCTTCCCGGCCCGGCCCGGGCTTTTTGTCCGTCACTTTTTCAGATAATAAAATGTATTGGGGCGGGTGCAAATATAACAAGGCGGTAGTCACGACAGAGGTGGAAGACCCCGAGGCAGTGATCAGTGTGGTGATTTTTGTGCGTGTCAAATCGGCGGCAGAAGAAGATTACACCCCGTGGACGACCGGCGATGTGATGTTCAACCACCGCGACGGAACTTTTACTTATACCTTGGTGGGAAGCAATGTCGAAGGGCATAATCATTATAAAAAATCGTGGATCTTCGTTCAATTGGTGGCAACTGACAAAAACGGCGAGGAAGTGGGGCGCACGCATGTTTTCGAGAATGCCATTGCGCTCTCCCCCTGCATGTGCCTTGACCCATCCACGGGATGTCCGCCCACGCCGATAAGGAAACCGACACCCACCCCTACAAAGAAAAAATGAAAAAAATATTCTCCGTATCGATACTCATATTTCTAACTCTTGCCTGCTCCTTCGAGCAGATTGCCCTGTTGCCGCCTCCCACATCCTCCCCCTCGCCGACATTAACAAAGACATATACTCCCATTCCCAGCGCTACTCCGGTCACACCAACTCTGACCTTTACATCCACCCCCACCCTGAGCGGCCAGAAAACGCCAACTCCGGAACAAAGCCCCACAGTTACATTTACGCCTGTTATCAGTGTCACGCCATTTGCCCTGCTTGGGTTGAATTCGCCGACGCCTGCCCCTCAAATGGATGGATTTGTATCAGTACTGGTTTCCCGCTACGAATTTTTCAAAGGCAGTACATGCGAGCCGTCTTCAGTTGAGTTCACGGTGCAAGTTGCCGACCCTGTTAAAGTCAAATACGTTTTGCTCTTTGCCCGCTTCAAAAGCATGCGTGCAGAACGTTACGGCAAGTGGACAAGCATTCCCATGCAGAGTGTCGGTGTGGGAACGTATATTTATGACCTCCGTTCCAGCGATGTATTGGAGGAAGTTTATTTCCAGACTGCCTGGGTGGAATATCAGCTTGTGGCGACGAATCAAGCCGGGCGTGAAGTGGGGCGTACCGACATCTTCAAGGAAAAGCTTGCAATGCGCGAATGCGATTCCACGCCAACTCCATAAAATCGCATGGACTTTCCACCTGAGTTTATCCGCCTTTTGAGGTCCACCACACGCCTCGTCGTTTTAACCGGAGCCGGGGTCTCGCAAGAGAGCGGACTCCGCACCTTCCGCGACGCTCAAACCGGGCTTTGGGCGCAGTACAAACCAGAAGATTTAGCCTCCCCCGAAGCATTTTCCCGCGATCCCAAACTTGTCTGGGATTGGTATGCATGGCGGCGTGAAGCCATTAAAGGTGTGCGCCCCAACCCCGGACATTACGCGTTGGTGGAGTTGGAATCGAAAATTCCCGAGTTTACTTTGGTCACCCAGAACGTGGATGGACTGCACCGCTTTGCAGGCAGTAATAATGTGCTGGAATTGCATGGGAATATTCAACGCGTTCGTTGCGCCGACTGCAACATGCCTGCTCAGACCTGGCGCGACGACGCTGAATCAGTGCCGACATGCGATGCCTGCGGCGGATCGCTCCGCCCGGATGTGGTCTGGTTTGGCGAGTCGCTTCCGCGGGTAGAGCTGGAAGCCGCTGTTCATGCTGCCCGCTCATGCCAGGTCTTCTTTTCGGTGGGCACTTCCGGACTGGTGCAGCCAGCTGCTTCTTTGGCGCACGCAGCGCGGAACAACGGTTCAGTGATTGTGGAGGTCAATGCTGAGACAACACCGCTCACTCCAAAAGTGGATTTTTTCTTTCACGGCAAGTCAGGCGAGATTTTGCCGGAACTGATCGGCGAAGTGTGGGGTTGAAAAATATAGTTGCTTTGTCCTGGAGGAAAGTGGTGTAGCGTAGCAGCTCGGGCGCCAGATGCATGTTGCACGCTGTGTTGGGCTGAAGGGACTGGAAGGTGCCATAGTTTGTAAGATCCACGCCAGCCTTACTGAACTTTTTGGAATAAATATACACTCGCGGTCTTTTTATAGCCAATTCCTTTTTGCAGTTTTTCGAGATATTCTTTCGTTATCTTAACTTGTGACTTTGGAACAAAATATTCATCGAGATTATTTACGCCGATTCTGTATTTCTCGTTTTTTACAGAGAAAACCGCTACTATTCGGATTAACGTGAATTGATTTACAATGGCAGGATGATATGGAAGCCAAGC
>CAZLWG010000045.1:0-29773 GCA_964563315.1 uncultured Anaerolinea sp.
TCGAACGCTGGTGGCATTATTTTTCGCCCGCTTCGATGCGCGTGTTAGAATGGGGACACTATTTTGGTTTGCCTTCGCTGGCTGCCAAAGCGCTCACCGGGAAATGGATTCTTTCTCCCACAAAATGGAATCTCGCGCTAACCACTGCCTACTTGAAAAGATACGCCTCGCCTGACCCTGTCGAAGACGGGACGTTTACTTTTTTTATCGCAAAAAAACGACCATAGGCTACGGTCTATTGTTCATCATTCCTCGTTCAACCAATGTCCTTCGACGAAAAATACTTTTCCACTCACACTTATAAAGACATTACTTTCGCCAGATACAGCATGTATTGGTGGTCCAACCGATTCTTTGCCATGCTGGCAAGGCGCTACGGGCGGCGCGGAGCGCGTCTGCTGGAGGTAGGATCCGGCATGGGGCATCTTGTCGGGCAGTTGTCGGCGTGGTTCGAGGCGTATGGCATGGACTTGAATCACTGGGCGGTCAATCAATCCAAAACGGCGGCGGAGAAAGCGTCGCTCCAAACCGCATCCGCGCAGGAATTGCCGTATAAAGATTCGGCGTTCAACGTGGTCATCATCAAACACATCGTCGAACATTTGCCCGACCCGGCGCGGGCGATCAACGAAATTGGACGTGTGACTGAAAAAGACGGCATTCTAATTCTTGCCACACCGAATCTCGGCTCGCTGCTCAAGCCGTGGAAGGATGAGCGTTGGATCGGTTATCAAGACCCAACGCATATTTCGTTGAAGAAGCCCGAAGAATGGTTGAGCCTGATCGAAGGCGCAGGCTTTGAATTCATCCGCGTGTTCTCGGATGGCTTTTGGGATGTGCCTTATGTCCGTTTTGTTCCGAAGCAAATTCAAAAACTTTTCTTCGGTTCGCTGGGCGGTTTTCAAGCCATCACGGGCTGGGTCTTTTTGCCGATGCGCTGGGGGGAAAGTATTCTTGTGATCGCAAGAAAAAAATAGTTTAGAATCAACCGCACGGATTACGGGCGACGTAATCCGTAATTTATGATGCGTAAAAACTTCATGGAACAAAGATCAGATACTTCCACCGAACACGAACCGACTGTCCTCGACCTGTATAAGTCTGTCACGAAGGATTGGGATTCGTTCTTCAATTTCATCCGCTCGTTATGGGACGCGCGGCGGCGCGAGGAGTTGAACCGTTCGCTGGTGCAGGAGGCGGCTCAACCCATCATCGTGGAAGAGACCGTCGAGCCGGCCCGCGCGGCGACGTTCCCCTGGCGCGCGATGGGAGCCCTGTGGCTTGCGCTTGCGGCGCAGGTATTCGTCGAGCCGCCCAATCGTCAATCCGTTGTTTCTCTTTTGTTCTACTTCGCCGCAATTGGTTTGCTGGTATGGGCTTTCCGCAGGAATGAATGGCATTTGCCTGCCTTGCCGCCCTCCATCCAAACTCCCGATTTGCTCCTTGTGCGCCTGGTTCCGCTTCTTTTTTCAGTCCTCTTTGCGCTGCTTGCTTTCATTGATTTTGGCGAAGGCATGTTCGATTTACGCAACGTGCTGTTTTGGATCACATCCATCACTCTGCTCGCGTACAGCCTGTGGGTGAAAACGCCGAAAACGGATGCCGCAAACGAAACAAGAAAACAAAAATGGGTTTGGAACGGTCTGGTGCTTCTCGCCCTTGGCATTTCCATCTTCTTCCGCCTCTACCGCCTCGATGCCATCCCGGTGGAACCTTTCAGCGATCACGCCGAAAAAATCCTCGACGTGTATGACGTCTCCCAAGGACAGACAAAAATATTTTTCGAACGCAACACGGGGCGCGAAGCCATCCAAATGTATTGGACGCTTTTGATCGTGAAGGTCTTCGACACGGGTTTTTCGTTTTATAGCCTCAAACTCGGCACGGCATTACTTGGCATTCTCACCCTGCCTTTCATTTATTTGCTTGGAAAGGAATTCGGGAACAAACGCGTTGCTCTGTTCGCCTTGTTTTTGTTCGGGATCGCCTACTGGCCAAACGTGATTTCGAGGATCGGACTGCGCTTCCCGCTCTATCCACTCTTCCTTGCGCCAACGCTTCTCTACCTGACCCGCGGCTTGCGGACCCGCAACCGCAACGACTTCATCCTCTGCGGCATTTTTCTGGGACTCGGTTTGCACGGCTACAGTCCTTCCCGCATTGTGCCGTTGTTGGTTGCGGCGGCAATGGCGATCTATTTCCTGCATATAAAGTCAAAGGAACAACGCCAGCAGGTGACGTGGTGGTTTGTGATCGTCGTGGTTGTGTCGTTGTTCGTCTTTTTGCCGCTCTTCCGTTATTGGATCGGACATCCCGATCAGTTCGGCTACCGTGCATTCACTCGTCTGAGTGATATCGAATCGCCTCTTCCCGGGTCGGTATGGCAGATATTCCTTTCGAACCTGTACAATGGACTGTTGATGTTCAATTGGGATGACGGCGAGATTTGGGTCAATTCCATGCCTCACCGCTCGGCTTTTGAGTTGGTAACCGCGGCGTTATTCCTGCTTGGTGTGGTGTTATTGATCCTGCGTTATATCCGCCAAAGGGATTGGCGTGATCTGCTGCTGCTCGTTTCCATTCCAGTTCTGATTCTGCCATCGGTGTTGTCGTTGGCGTTTCCGGGGGAGAACCCGGCGTTGAATCGCGCAGGGGGCGCATCGGTGGTGGGAATCGTTGTCGGCGCGATGGCGCTCGATGGGCTGGTGGCAGGTTTCGGGTCCGGGAAGAAGCGGCAGGTCATCGCCTATGGGATGACAGGTGTGCTGTTCGCCGTATCCGCGTTTGGAAATTACAACATCGTCTTCAATAAGTTCGATGCGAACTTCCGAAGCGGCGCGTGGAACACGTCCGAGATGGGGCAGGTGATCAGCCAGTTCCGTGACAGGTATGGACAGACGGATACGGTTTGGGTTGTGCCGTACCCGCACTGGGTGGATACGCGCCTGCCGGGTGTGTGGGCGGGGATCCCGAACCGCGATTTTGCATTGTGGCAGGATAACCTTGCCGAAAGCCTGACGTATCCTGCGCCGAAGTTGTTCATGTTTTGGAATCAGGATGAAGAAACTGAGAGGATTCTTAGGGAACTCTATCCGGATGGTGTTCTGAACCGCTATACTTCATCGTTCGAAGGCAAGGACTTTTATATCTTTTTGGTGGAAGAATAACCCCTCACCCCTAACCCCCCTCCCTCTGGGAGAAGGGCTGGGGATGAGGGCGCATATCTTATGAACAAAAAATATTCGTGGCTTTACGACCTTCTCTTTATTCTCATCCTGCTTGCGGCGGGTTATTTGCGCGTGGGTGGATACAACTGGGGCGAAGGCTATCACCAGCATCCCGACGAACTGTTTTTGACGGGTGTGTTAGACAGCCTGCGTGCGCAGACCTGCACAGACCCATCCATACCTGTGGATGCCTGCCCGCCTGAAAACCGCCGCTGGATGACGATTGGAGAGTATTTCAACAGCGAGACTTCCCCGCTGAATCCCTATAATCGCGGATATTCCTTTTACGTTTATGGCAACCTGCCGATGACATTGACGCGCGTCATCATGGATGCGGCGGGCAGCGACGTGATCGGCTCGTCGAAATTCTTTGCGCGGCAGATGTCTGCTACTGCGGATCTGTTGACCATCTTCCTGCTGTATCTCATCGTCTCAAAACTGTATGGGCGCAGGGTGGGCTTGCTCGCCTCCGCCTTCTCCGCGCTGACGGTGTTACAGATTCAGCAGTCACACTTTTTTACCTTTGATCTGTTCGTCAATCTGTTCATGTTCCTTGCGCTGTTGTTCGCAGTGGGGATTGTCGAATGGAAAGACGGCAATAAGGAACAAGATACGAGTAACGAGGAAAAATCCGCCCCTCATGCCTCCTTGCTCAATGCTCAGACTCTCAAACACCCCCTTTTCCTTTTCTCCATCGGATTCGGTTTTGCGCTCGGCATGGCGATGGCATCCAAAATCAACGCCGCCGCGATGGCGGTTGTTTTGCCGTTCGCATTTTTCATCCGCTACCTCATCCACGACCGAAAATCACTGTCCACTGTCCACCGTCCACCGTCCACTGATTACTGGTCACTGATCACTATTTTTCTGGTAACTGGCGCAATCGCCACCCTCATTTCCTTCCGCATCTTCCAGCCGTACGCCTTCGACGGTCTGCTGCCCAGTCAGCATTGGCTTGGCAACATCAATGAACTGCGCCTGCAAGCCACCGGCGAAGCCGATCTGCCATGGAATTTGCAATGGGCTCGTCGTTCACATTTATTTTCATTCACCAACTTAACGGTCTGGGGGCTGGGACTTCCACT
This sequence comes from uncultured Anaerolinea sp., assembly GCA_964563315.1. Lineage (GTDB taxonomy): Bacteria > Chloroflexota > Anaerolineae > Anaerolineales > Villigracilaceae > Villigracilis. Next base: position 4,313 of record CAZLWG010000045.1, read on the forward strand.
CGGCATTTTAGCGTGGGCGGGTTTCTTATTAATGGGATGGCGCATCCTCAAAGGCGAATATCAACATCTCCTACTCTGGGGTTGGACGGCTTTCTACTTCGTTTGGCAGTCTCTCCAATTCAATGCCACCATGCGTTATCAGCTTCCCATCTATCCATTGTTGGCGATGATGGCGGCGTGGGTATTGTTTGAAATTCCTCGAATGTTCAAATTACGTAATACGTATTACGTAATTCGTAACTTAACTACCCTCATCGGCGCAATCGTCCTCACCCTCACCGCAGTTTGGGCGTTTGCCTTCCAAAGCATCTACCTGCGCGACGAAACCCGCATGGCAGCCTCGCGCTGGATATTCCAAAACGTACCCGCATCGGTCAACCTTTCCATTCAAACCGAAGAAGGCAATTACAACCAGCCGCTTCCTTTTCCTTCCAGCGTGGTCATTACGCCCAATCAGCCCTACACCCTCGTCTTTCTCCCCAATCGCGAGGGCGGATTAAGCGAAGCGACTATTGGATTCGCCCGCGACGCGGCGATGATTCCGGCACCCGTTACCCTGACCCTTTATTCCGCCTCTCAACCGGACCTCGCGCTGGCTCGCGCTTCCACCCTGCTTGGCCCTGCGCTGACAACTGATTCGCGCGGCGTTCCTTTGACCTTTACTTTCGACCGGATCGTCCCGTTGATGAAAGGCCAGCAATACAGTTTGAAGATCGAAACCCTCGGCAGCGGACTGGTCATCAGCGGCTCGGCAGTTGCCAACGAAACCGACTACGACTGGGGCTTGCCATTCCGCGTGGACGGCTACGACCCGTACGGCGGTTTGTACAGCAACGACGATCTTGTTCTGCAAGTTTACTGGGCGGACGATCTCAACAAATTCGAACGTTATGTGGACATCCTCTCGCGGGCGGATTACATCGTCATCCCCACCAACCACCAATACGGACAGATCACCCGCCTGCCCGAACGCTATCCGCTCACAACGCATTACTACCGCGAACTGCTCGGATGTCCGCAGGGCGAAGAGATCCTCTCCTGCTATTACAACGCGCAGCCCGGCATGTATACTGGTTCGCTTGGTTTTGAACTCGTCGAAGTCTTTGAATCCTATCCCACGCTTGGGAACATCGTCATCAATGACCAGTGGGCGGAAGAAGCCTTTACATTCTACGACCATCCCAAAGTTCTGATCTTCAAGAAATCGGCTGACTTCTATGCGGAACAAGTCCGCGCTGTCCTTGGCATTGTGGATTTGACCAAAACCGTCCAACTCACGCCGACGCAGTTCGATGATTACAAATCGTTGATGATGCCTGATACCCGCCTCGGTCAACAACGCGCGGGCGGCACCTGGTCAGAGTTATTCAACTACGAATGGATTCAAAACAAAGTTCCGTTTATCGGTTTGCTGCTTTGGTATGGCTTTATCTTCCTGCTTGGATTGGTCGCGTATCCGATTGCACGGCTGGCATTGCCTGGCTTGAAACACTATGCCTATCCATTGGGGCGCATTGTCGGCATTGTGCTGCTGGCATGGCTGGCATGGATGGGCGGCTCGCTCGGCATCCCGTACACGCGAGTCAATATCAGCGTGGCGTTTGCTTTGGTCGTGGCGGCAGGCGTAGGCTTGTGGATGAAGCGCAGACACCAGTTCAGGGAGGAGTGGAATGGCGAACGTAGATTCTTCGTCACTGTGGAAGCGCTTTTCCTCGTCTTCTTTCTCATTGATCTTTTGATCCGTTTGGGTAACTCGGATATGTGGCATCCCGCCAAAGGCGGCGAGCGCCCGATGGACTTTTCGTATTTCAACGCGGTGTTGAAGAGCACGAGTTTTCCGCCGTATGACCCTTGGTATGCGGGCGGATATATCAATTACTACTATTACGGTTTCGTGCTGGCGGGAACGCCCGTAAAACTGCTTGGCATTGTGCCTTCGATTGCATATAACTTTATTCTGCCGACATGGTTTGCTTTGCTGGCGGTTGGTGCGTTCACGCTAGGATGGAATATTTTGGACAACGGACGACGGGCGATGGATGACGATCAATCGCCCGTTGCAGATAGTCGTTTATTTTCTGGTATCGCCGCCTCTCTTCTGACCGTTTTGCTGGGCAACCTTGGAACGATTCGACTCATCTTTCACGGTTTTCAACGCATTGCCGTTCCGGGCGGGATCGTGCCTGCGGATGCAAACATCTTCCAGAAATGGTGGTGGGCGCTGCAGGGCGTCTTCCATTCGTTTGGCGGCGCCTTGCTTCCCATCGGGCGCGGCGACTGGTACTGGTTCCCCAGCCGCGTCATCCCTGCGCCGAACGATGTGGAGCCGATCACGGAATTTCCGCTGTTTACATTTTTATACAGCGACATGCACGCGCACATGCTGGTCATGCCGATTACGGTGTTCATTATTGCGTGGGCGGTTTCATTTATCAAATCCCACGCGCGCCTGTCTCGTTTGGAATGGGTTTCGGTTTTCGGCATTGGCGCATTGATGGTCGGCGCGTTAAAACCGACGAACACATGGGATCTGTACACCTACTTCCCGCTCGCTACGCTGGCGTTGGGATATACGATATTTCGGTATTTTTCCCTCATCCCCAGCCCTTCTCCCGCGGGGAGAAGGGAGTCCGAGTCCTCCACTCCCTTTGGAAGAGGGGTTAGGGGTGAGGGATGGCTTGGCAAGGCTATCGTTGCCCTCGGCGCGATTGTGGTTTTATATTTCCTCGGCTCATTGTTTTACTATCCCTTCTCCCATTGGTATGGACAAGCCTATGGCGATATAAACGCATGGAAAGGCACTCACACTCCCATTTCTTCGTACCTCACGCATTGGGGAGTTTTTCTCTTTTTCATCGCCGCATGGTTGGCGTGGGAAACCCGCGAATGGATGGCGGCGACCCCTGTCTCGCGGCTGGATGAACTTCGCAAATTCGCTTTGCTGATCGAAATTGGGATTGCGGCTGTAATCGCCTTCCTGGTTTTCTTTGCCGTGGAAGGCGTGCGCATTGGTTGGATCGCGCTTCCGCTGGTGTTGTGGGCTGGTATTTTGCTTTTGCGCCCCGACATGCCGGATACCAAACGCTTCGTCCTGTTGATGATAGGCACGGCGCTTGTGCTGACGATTGCGGTCGAAGTCGTTGTGCTTGTGGGCGATATCGGGCGTATGAATACGGTCTTCAAACTGTATTTACAGGCATGGATGCTGCTCGCCGTCAGTGCCGCGGCTTCGTTCGGCTGGTTGATAAACGTTTTCCCATCCTGGAATTTCAAGTGGCGCACCATCTTCCAGTTAGGTTCATACGTCCTGCTGGCGGGTGCATTCATGTTCACGCTTACCGCCACCAGCGATAAGATCAGCGACCGGATATCGGGCGATACTCCGCGCACGCTCGACGGCATGGAGTTCATGAATCACTCCCGTCATTGGGATGGTCAGGAAATGGATTTGAGCGAAGACTATCGCGCCATTCGCTGGATGCAGGAAAACATCGAAGGCTCGCCGGTGATTGTGGAAGCCAATTGCACGGAATACCGTTGGTGTACGCGCTTCACCATATATACGGGCTTGCCCGGCGTTGTCGGTTGGAACTGGCATCAGCGTCAACAGCGCGGCATCTTCGCGCCGCAGGTGCAGGAGCGCGTGAACGAAGTCAGCGCATTCTATACCATGCCCGATGTTGAATCTGCGCTTGGGTTTCTCCAGAGATACGATGTGAAATACATCATCGTCGGGCAACTCGAACGAAACGTCTATCCTCCTGTGCCGGGTCTGCCCGATGGATTGCAGAAATTCAAGATGTACGAAGACATTCACTGGCGCGTTATTTATGAAGATTCTAATACAAGGATCTATGAGGTTATGCCATGATCTATCACATCACATCGCAAACGGATTTGAAATCCGCCCGACAGAAAGGGGAATATACCGCGCCGAGTTTGGAAAGCGAAGGCTTCATCCACTGCTCGACGGAGCAGCAGGTGATTCATGTTGCCAATGCTTTTTATCACGGACGAAATGATCTGGTGTTGCTGAAACTTGACGAAAGCCGGATCAAGCCCGAAGTCAAGTGGGAGGCGCCATCGGGACCGCTCGCGCCTGGGCACTCCGAATCGGATTCATTTCCACACGTCTATGGTCCCATCAATCTTGATGCCATCGCCTCTGTCGTGGACTTTCAGCCTGATCCCGACGGAATGTGGCATTCTCTGCCTGTATGAGTCCTTTCCGCGTTTCGATCCGACCTGCCGCGCAGGCTGATGTGCCGTTCGTGGCGGAGATGATTCTGCTTTCTCTTGGCAGCCTTGCGGATTATCTTTTTGAAGCGGACGAACACACGCGCAGAAGTTTCATCGAAAAACTGGTTCGCAGAAACGCAGGCAGGTTTGGTCTGCGTTTTGCATCCGTAGCTGAAGCCGACGGAGGCTCGAAAGGCATGCTCCTGGCATGCGAAGGAAAATTGCTCGATCGTTTGAATTGGGCAACCTTGCCGCATTTGTTTTTTGCATTAGGTGTTCTGCCTGCGTTTGGTTTTATCCGACGCGGTATTGCGCTCCCCGGCGGGCGTGAAGCTGAAAAGGACGAATACTACATCAGCAACATCGGCGTGCATCCTTCGGCGCAGGGATTGGGCATTGGTTCAGCCTTGTTGGATTTTGCGGAAAAACAAGCGCGCAGCGCGAACTTGGCGAAATGTTCGCTGATCGTTGGCTTGTATAATCAAAAGGCGCTTCGGCTGTATCAACGGCTCGGTTACGAAATCGTGGAAACTGTCCAACACTCAAACCTCGGTTATCATCGCATGCTTAAGGTTCTTTGATCTTATGACTGCTTTTGCGTCCTGGTATATCGTCATTACCCTGCTTGGCTGGTTGACCTTTCCGTTGGCCTATGCACTCTTCCCCGCGCTGGCAGATCGTGGCTACACCCTTGCGCGCGCCGCGGGACTGCTTATCTGGGCGTATGTTTTCTGGCTGTTTGCGTCGTTTGGCATCGCCCAGAACGACATTGGGGGAATTCTCCTTGCGCTGGCAGTTCTCATTGTGTTGAACCTCTGGTCGCTTATAAATCGTAAAGTTGAACTCTTAAACTTTCTGCGATCGAATAAACCCCTCCTCGTTGTCACTGAAATCCTTTTTCTCGCTGCTTTCGGCTTCATGGCATTCATCCGTTCTGCCAACCCGGAACTGAACGGCACCGAGCGCCCGATGGAATTGGCGTTTATCAACGGCATTCTGCGTTCCGGGACCTTTCCTCCGCAAGACCCGTGGCTTTCGGGGTATGCCATTTCTTATTATTACTTTGGCTATGTGATGACCGCCATGCTTGCAAAACTTGCGTCCATCAATGGCTCTACTGCCCACAACTTGATGACTGCGCTCATCTTCGGATTAGGCGCGATCGGCTCGTATGGCATTCTCTACAACCTGCTCTCGCCATCATCAATCACCAATCGTCAATCCTCAATTGCAGACCGCCTTCCGCCTTCGACCATCCGCCCCCTGCCTGCCGTGTCCCTATCCCTGCTCGCCCCCCTCTTCCTGCTCCTCCTCTCCAACGTTGAAGCTCTGCTCGAAGTATTGCATCGCCGCGGGTTTGGATGGGTGAAAGACTCCGTCACAGGCGAATGGACGAGCGGGTTCTGGACATGGCTCGACATGAAGGAACTTTCCCAGCCGCCGCTCGAACCGCTGGGCTGGCTTCCAGATCGTTATCTATGGTGGTGGCGCGCCTCGCGCGTAATTCAGGATTACGACATGCTCGGAAGTCACCGTGAAGTGATTGATGAATTCCCCTTCTTTTCCTTTTTGCTCGGTGATTTGCACCCGCACGTGCTGGCGATTCCCTTTGGCTTGCTTGCCATTGCCATCGCCTTGAATCTTTTTTGGGGCGGCTGGCGCGGAGAGACGAATCTCTTTGGAACACGTTTATCACTTGACCTCAAGGGCTTTCTCTTTTCAGGACTGATCCTGGGCGGACTTGCCTTCCTCAACACGTGGGATATTCTTGTTGCCGGGGCGTTGATCGTTCTCGCCTTCATTTTTTGGCGCGCCCGCGAAGTCGGCTGGGACTGGTCCCGCCTCGAGGACGCCTTTTTGCTTGCTTTGCCGCTCGGAGTTTTGTCCTACCTTTTGTATTTTCCGTTTCATCTCGGCTTCTCATCACAGGCGGGTGGAATCCTGCCTAATTTCATGTTCCCGACCCGCGGCACTCATCTGTGGGTCATGTGGGGGACTCTCTTCATTCCCATCTTCGCATATTTGGTTTATTTTTGTCGCAAAGAAAAAGATAAAGCCAATTGGAAACTCGGCGTGATCTTCGCCCTGGGTATTCTCCTTGCCCTTGCATTCCTGACCCTCATCGTAGGTTGGGTCGGTTTGCTTGTGGATAGACCTTTCGTCGAGATCTTTCTTTCCTCCCAAAATATGACCGCCGCCCAATACCTTGCCTCCACCTCCCTGCGCAGGTTGAATCACATTGGCAGTCTCATCACTTTATTGGCAATCCTTATCCCTGCCCTCGCCCTTCTTTTCCCAAAATCACCAAATACCGATTCCGAACCAATCGAAGGTCCAAAACCGAAAATCGTAAATCATTTCATCCTTCTCCTTCTCATTCTCGGAACGCTCCTTATCCTTGCGCCTGAATTCGTTTACCTCAAAGACCAATTTGGCTATCGCATCAATACTGTTTTTAAGTTCTACTATCAGGCATGGATTTTGCTCAGCCTGGTAGCGGCGTATGCAATTGCCGCCCTCCTGCAAAATTTGACGGGTAAGACCAATGTTCTCTTCCGCATTTCCATCGGATTTGTCATCTTCATCGGCTTGCTTTATCCCGCTCTTGGGTTGCTGACGAAAACCAATAATTTCAAACCGATCAATGGCTTTACCCTCAACGACTTTGAACGCTTCCAGCGCGAAAACCCCGATGACGCCGCCGCCATTCAATTCCTCCTCACTGCACCGGACGGAATTGTTGCCGAAGCCGTTGGTGATGGGTACAGTGCCTACGGGCGCGTCTCGATGTACACGGGCTTGCAGACGGTCCTTGGCTGGCCCGGTCATGAAGCGCAGTGGCGCGGAGGCTGGGATCCGCAAGGCTCCCGCCGTGAAGACATTGCACGCTTGTATACTACTGCCCGTTGGGAGGAGGCGCAATCCGTCATCCAACAATATGATATCCGCTATATTTTTGTCGGAAGCCTTGAACGCATCATCCCTGCCAATGAAGAGAAGTTCAGGCTGTTTCTCACGCCCGTTTTTACACAAGGGAACACGGTTATTTACGAAGTGCCCGAATAAGGCTGCCAGCGATCACCCGCCCATTATCCAATTTGATACAATAGCCCCATGACGACTTACCGCCGTTTCAAATATGAAAGCCTGCTCTACATGCTGGCTTTTTTCATAGCTATCTCCCTCCGCTTCATCCAACTCGGCTCCATGCCCCTCGCCGACACCGAAGCCGAACCCGCCCTGCAGGCATTGCATATTGCCCAAGGCGAAAGCCCGTCTCTTGCACCCCACCCCTTTTACATTCTTTCCACTTCGGTGATGTTCTTCCTCTATGGCACCGGGACGAATTTTCTCGCCCGCTTTTTTCCCGCCTTGATTGGAAGCCTGTTGGTCTTCGCTCCGCTCCTCTTCGACATCCGCCTCAAACCCCGCCCGAGCCTGCTCCTCGCCTTCTTCCTTGCCTTCGACCCGGGTTTGGTTGCCATCTCCCGTCAAGCCGCAAGCCCGATCTTTGCAATTGTATTTGTCACCTTCGCTTTTGGTTTTCACAATAGGAACAAACCTTCGTTTGCATCTGCCTTTGCCGCCCTCGCCCTCCTCAGCGGGCCTTCCGCCTGGTTCGCCATTCTCTTCCTCATCATCACCTGGATGCTGATTCAAGGTTTTAATCGTTCCAGGTTCTTCGCCTTCAATCTTGGGACCTTTAAACCTGCGAGACTCATTCCTTTCCTTATCACTTTCCTGACCATCGGCACCCTCTTTTTCCTCGTTCCAAATGGATTGAGCGCCGCCTTTGCTTCCATCCCCGCCTTTTTCGACACATGGACGACAGTTTCTAATGACACTGCCGGCAGGCTGTTTCTTTCAATGTTGATCTATCAACCGCTTGCATTTTTGCTTGCAGTCATTGCCATCATCCGTGGCTGGATGGGAAACATCCAACGCATCATCCTTCTTAGCATGGGATTTCTGGTTTCATTGCTCCTTGCGGTCTTTTTGCCGGGACGCTCGATGAGCGACCTCGCATGGGCTTTGATTCCACTGAACGCGCTTGCGGCGTTGGAACTGTCTCGTTGTTTGAACATTCGTCCCGAAGAAAGAAGCGAAGTGACAGGCGTCAGTTTCCTCACCGTTTTCATCTGGCTTTTCGCGTGGATGGGCTTGTCGAGCATGGTCTGGCTTCCGGTTGGATCGCGCGAGTATCTCCTGCGGTTTTGGATGTTGATCGGGTCGCTTGTCCTGCTTGTGTTGAGCCTTCTTCTTGTTGCGGCGGGATGGTCCATCCGTACGGCGCGGCTCGGCGGGATTTTGGGCATGGTGGTTGGTTTGGGAATTCTTGGCTTTGGCGGCGCGCTCGGCTCAGCAGGCTTGCGTGGACTGAATTCCCCTGAATTGTGGTGGCTTCCATCCGCGCCCGCTCAAGCGGATTTGTTGCAAACCGCTGTTCGTGAAATATCGGAATATGGAACTGGTGACGAAACATCTGCAACCGTAGTAATTGCTGGTTTGAATTCACCGTCGCTGGAATGGGCGCTGCGGGATCATCCGGTGCTGGTGCTTTCCTCTCTCGATGCGAACAGTTCGCCGGATTTTGTCGTTACACCGTATGAAACCGATCCTGTTCTTGTGGCTGCCTATCGCGGACAGGATTTCACCTGGCGGCAGACTCCTTTGTGGGGCAGTGCCCAATCCGGTGACTGGCTTCGCTGGCTCGTGTTGCGGGAGATGCCGCAATCCGGTGAGACCATTATCCTTTGGGCGCGCGACGATCTCTTTCTCGATAAATAATGATTTGATGAACACCATGCCCCGCAGAGTTACCAAACCAAGCCTGCGGGGACTCTTTGTGTAAAACGAGCAGACCATGACAAAAACTTCCCTCCCTTCCATTATTGCCCTTGACGGTCCAGCCGCATCAGGGAAATCCACCATTGGGCGAAAACTTGCCGATGCTCTCGGATATTTATTCTTTGACACGGGCATTATGTACCGCGCAGTGACATGGATCGCGCTTCAATACGATATGGACTTGCGCGATGAAGATTCCATTACACAATTGGCGGAGACCGCGCAAATCGACATTCGTCCGTCCTCGGTGGGTGATGGGCGCGCGTGTGACGTGGTGATCGCCGATAAGGACGTTACCTGGGAAATGCGCAGCGGGAACGTGGATGCAAACGTCTCGGCGGTTTCCGCATATGCAGGTGTCCGCAAGGCGTTATCGGATCGGCAGCGCAGCATTGGACAGCGCGGCAGGATCGTGATGGTTGGAAGGGATATCGGCACTGTTGTTCTACCCGAAGCCGATTTGAAGGTCTATTTGGATGCGAGCGCCGAAGAGCGTGCCCGGCGGCGGTATGACGAGATTATCGCGCGCGGTGAGCAGGCGGATTATGACGAGATTCTGAAGAAGATCATCGAGCGCGATCATTTCGACTCGACACGCGCGGTTGCGCCTCTTCGTCCCGCCGACGATGCCGTCATCATCCATACCGATGATCTGAACTCAGACCAAGTCTTCGAAGAGGTAATGAAATTATGTAATCGATGACGGATGGCAAAGTGCGGAGATCTTGTGGAAATACAAATGTCTTTGATTGCCGCTGTTTGTCTTCGGTAAATGTTCCATGTCAACCCTGCCTCCAAAACCCGTCACTGAAGTGTGGAAGCCTGAGCTGGTGCGGCTTCCTCGACTTACCAAATTGCGCCGAGCCTTTCGGCATTTTTCGCACGGACTGTTGAAACTCATCGCCCGAATATGTTTGAACGTGACGGTTGAAGGCATGGAGAAATTTCCAAAAACAGGACCCCTGCTCATCGTCATGAATCATTTGGGAGACGCCGACGCCGTGGCGGTGGTCTCCGCCTTACTTGTCCCGCCGGATGCGCTTGGCAAGATCGAGTTGTACGACCTTCCCATTCTCGGTAAATTGATGGATTGGTACGGCGTCATCTGGCTTCACCGCGGGCGTCCCGATAAACGCGCCCTGCGCGCCGCGTTGGATGGATTGGCGGAAGGACGTGTGATCGCCATTGCGCCGGAAGGCAGATATTCCCTCAGCGGCGCTTTGGAGGAAGGCACGGGCGGCGCAGCCTTCTTGGCATATAAATCGGGAGCGCCTGTTTTGCCGGTTGCGGTCATTGGCACGGAAAATGAAAATGTGTACGGTCACTTGAAACGGTTTCGGCGCGCGCCGGTTCAGGTTCGGGTGGGGGAAATGTTCAAGTTGGAGGAGCAGGCATCGGCTAGACGAGAGGCGTTGGAGCGGGGGACGAGTCAAGTCATGGCGGCGCTGGCAGATCTCCTTCCGGAAAAATATCGCGGAAAATATTCCTGATTGGCTTCCATCTCTACAATCTTGTAAAGCCTGCCTAAAGTTTTGGGGCTATAATTCCAAAAAATGGATTTCATTTTTACGCTTCTTGCTGGCATTGCGTTTCCAGCCCCGCCTACTCTTGCAGGCATGTTCGTGTGGGCAGCTTTGTTGGGGGTTTTGCTCTATCTATTGTATGGGTGGCGAAGTTACCAGCCGGTTTGGAAGGGGCGCGAGTGGGGGATTTTTCTTTCTTTTTTCGTTTTGATTCCCGCTACGACTCTGTTCATTGGAATTCGACTGACTTCCGCCTCAGCCCGGCCATTTCCTGGTCTGCCCGCCGATGTGCCGGGTTCTGCGCTGATGGTTTTTTCGGCCATTCCCCTGCTGTTGGGCGGCGGCTTGCTCGGACCCATTGGCGCGGCGGTGCTTGGAGCGTTTGCGGGCCTGCTGCGCGGCGCATGGGATGGTTATTCCCTCTTCTCCATTCTTGAGCTGGCGTTTCTTGGGGTTTGGTTTTCGGTTAATACACGTCAGCGGTATCGCACATCCGCTTATCGACTGCTTCGGCAGCCGCTGGTTGGAGCGCTGCTGTTGATCCCTTTCCATACCTTCTTTTATATTTTAAGCGCGCTTTTCACACAGTGGGGCGTGAGTGCCGCCGCGCCTGCCACCGCACGGCTGGATTTTGCGCTGAGCAACGCAGGGATTGCGACACTGGCGTTCGCCGGTGAAATGTTGATCGGAGGTTTGGTGGCGCAGATCGTTTCTGTGGCGCTTCCAAACGTGTGGGGCGGCAAACAGCCTTTGCTGCCTTCGCCGGGCGAAAGGAGTCTGCAATCGCGTTTTCTCTTTGTGGTTGGCACATTCATTTTGCTTTTGCTTCTTACTTTGCTGATCGGGAATTGGGTGGTGGCCGGGCGCGCGGCCCGCGAACTCCTCGAAGACCGGCTTTCTAGCGCGGGTGAATCTGCGGCGCAGAGTATTCCCTTCATCCTTGAAACCGGTCAGAACTTGACTGCGCAACTGGCATTGGATCCCCGTTTGTTGGAAACGAACGGAGAAGAGTTGACGTCTGTCCTCGGTTCGCGAATGCAGGCAGTGCCTTACTTCGATCAATTCATGGTATTGGATGCCGACAACACTGCCTTGCTGGCGGTCTATCCTGCCGCCGCCCGCGCAGAATTCAAACTTTATCCCGAGGAACAGGCGGGGATGCTCCTTGCAACGAACGGCGTTCTGACACAGATCTATTCCATTCCGCCTGTGTCTCTGGACGATGCGTCGCGTGTGTCCTTCCTTGCGGCGATCGTGGATCCTTCCGGACAGGTGGGAAGAATTTTGATCGGGCGCACCACCCTCGAGTCGAATCCGCTTACGCTGCCATTGATCGAAAGCCTGAACGATATGCGTGATTTAGGTGGAGCAGGCATGCTGTTGAATGAAAACAACCAGATCATCTATCACTCGAATAGGGCCGAATCCCTTTCGGCGTATGCAGGCGAGCGCGGAAGCCAGCCGTTCTTCTATGACGATACCGCCGCCGATGGAACGCGCCAGATGGTGTATTACCAGCCTGTGGTTGGACGTCCATGGGCTGTCGTGTTGACGGTTCCTGCCCAACGTGCGCAGCAATTGGCGTTGAACATTGCCATGCCGCTTGCCATGATGATCGTCGTCCTTGCGGCGGTGGCAATGATCTCGCTCCGGCTGGGTCTGCGCGTTGTGACAGGTTCCCTGCAGGGGCTGGCAGCGGAGGCGAATCGCATTGCTCAGGGGAATCTCGATCATCCGCTTCAGGTAAGAGGCGAGGATGAGGTCGCACAATTGAGGCGCGCGTTCGAGCAAATGCGAATCAGCCTGCAGGCGCGGCTGGAAGAGATCAACCGTCTTTTGAAGGTCAGTCAGGGAGTGGCATCCAGTTTGGAGATGCAGGATGCGGTCAAGCCGGTGCTTGAGGCGATCCTTTCCACGGGCGCAAATTCGGTTCGCGTGGTGTTGTCGCCCAGCATCCTTCCCGATGCCATCATCGAGTTGCCGTCCCGCTTTGCATTGGGTCCGGCGCAGGATTCATATGCCCATCTTGATGATCAAATCCTCGATCTTGCTCACAGCCAGGAAAAGATCGTGCTGCCAAATTTAGCGCGTTCACGAGAGTTAAATTTGGAACTTTCCAAAGCCCAGCCGCTGGCATTGCTGGCTGTGGCGCTGCGTCACGAAAATCGATATTACGGTGTGGTTTGGGCGGGATATGAACAGCCGCGCAAGTTCTCAGAATCGGATGTGCGTTTTGTGAATACGCTTGCAGGTCAGGCGGCTTTGGCGGTTGCGAACGCGCATCTCTTTCTGAACGTTGAAGCTTCGCGCCGACAACTCGAAGCGATCCTCAATTCCACGCCAGACCCCGTCCTTGTAACGGATCATCGCAACCGGTTGCTGCTGGCAAACCGGGCAGCGTCCTCCGCGCTTGGGGGAAGCGTTGACGATTCCAGCGGTATGGAAACCGAAAAGGTCATCAAACTGAAACCTCTGCTGAATCTTCTGCAAAGCGCCGCATCAGAACGGCAATCCACGGAGATCATCCTGGGAGATAAACGCACCTATTTGGCGACGGCTTCTCCTGTGATGGTGGAGGGACGTCAGATCGGGCGGGTGTGCATCATGCGCGATGTGACGCATTTCAAGGAATTGGATTCGATGAAATCGGAATTCGTGGCCACGGTAAGCCATGATTTGCGTTCCCCCTTGACCTTGATGCGGGGATATGCCACCATGCTGGATACTGTCGGTGATCTGAATGAGCAGCAACAGGGTTATGTTAAGAAGATCGTCTCGGGGGTAGAGAACATGTCGCGGTTGGTGAATAATCTGCTCGACCTGGGGCGCATTGAATTTGGCGTTGGTCTTCAGGTGGAGAGTGTGACCGTGCTGGATATCATCGAGCGTGTCACCAGCGCCCTGCAATTGCAGGCTTCGCAGAAGAACATAACGATTAATGTTGAACTTCACAGGGATATGCCCCATGCGGTGGAAGCCGATCAGGCTCTTCTGCATCAGGCGTTGTACAACCTCATGGAGAATGCGATCAAATATACGCCGGAGAATGGAAGCGTTTCCATCCGCACGCTTTCCCAGCCCGGTTATCTGATCTTCGCCATCGAGGATTCCGGCATTGGCATCCCGCCGGAAGATCTGCCGCATTTGTTCGAAAAATTCTATCGCGGCAGACAACGCGAAGCCCGCTCCCAGTCCGGTTCCGGTTTGGGACTTGCCATTGTTCATTCCATTGCTGAAAGTCATCGCGGGCGCATATGGGTGGATAGTGTATCGGGCAAGGGCAGTACTTTCTATTTGCAAATCCCTCTCAGTCAAGTCAGGGAAATCAAATCTACCTGAAACACGGATTTGTACTATAATCCGTCCTTGTGCTTTTACACGAACGGCACTTATTATCAAGTTGGTAATCATGATTAATCCAAACGACGGTTCGCAAACCCCCATTATCGAACGGACAACAGCTCATAAACCTACGCGTTCATGGCGTTCCTGGCTGATCGGACGCCCGCTCTCCACAGCAGATGCGCCGCACGAAACCATTGGAAAGATGGTTGGCTTGGCGGTCTTTGCTTCGGATGCGCTTTCATCGAACGCTTACGCAACGCAGGAAATGATGGTGGTTCTTGCCGCCGCAGGGACGATTGCCTTTGGATATGTTTTTCCGATTTCCCTTGCGATTGTTGCCCTGCTTGCCATTGTTTCCATTTCCTACATTCAGGTCATTCACGCTTACCCCGATGGCGGCGGCGCGTATGTGGTCGCGCGTGATAATCTCGGCGAACTGGCGGGTCTAATTGCTGCATCCTCCCTGTTGACGGATTACATCCTGACAGTCTCGGTTTCGATTTCCTCCGGCGTGGCACAAATTGTTTCAGCATACCCGGTATTGTATGAATATCGCGTTCTTCTTGCGGTGGCATCGGTTTTCTTTATCATGATCATCAACTTGCGCGGCGTGCGCGAATCTGGTGCCGCTATCGCCGTACCAAGTTTGTCATTCGTTGTCATCATGTTCATTACGCTTGGCGCAGGTATCTTCAAATACCTCACCGGTTCGTTGGGTACTGTAATAGACCCGCCTGAGATACACGCTCATGGGATAACATCCGTGCTTGGTCCTTTGTTGATTCTGCATGCCTTTTCCAGCGGCACGGCCGCGTTGACAGGCATTGAAGCCATTTCGAACGGCATCACGGCTTTCAAGGAACCGCGCAGCAAGAACGCCGCCACCACCTTGTCGTGGATGGGATTCATACTGGCGAGTTTGTTCCTTGGTATCTCCTTTCTTGCCAGCCGTGTGGGCGCAGTGCCCTCGGAGATCGAAACGGTCATTTCCCAGCTGGGACGCACCATATTCGGTGGTCAGGGATTCATGTACCTTGCCGTCATTCTTGGCACAACCATCATTCTGATCCTCGCGGCAAACACCGCCTTTGCCGGCTTCCCGCGTTTGAGCGCACTGATGGCTGGAGATGGGTTCCTCCCCCGTCAGTTGACCTATCGCGGCAGCCGCCTGGTATATTCGCGCGGCATTGTGGCGCTGGCAGTTCTTTCATCGCTTCTGGTCATCATCTTCCAGGCGAGCGTTACGCGCCTTATCCCTCTTTATGCCATTGGCGTGTTTTTATCCTTCACTCTCGCACAATTTGGCATGTCTCTGCGTTGGTGGCGAAGCGGCAGGATCCACCCGGATCATGACGGGCATCAGAGCTCTGAGCGGATATCCAAACTTCGTTATGACCGGTTGTGGCGGGTAAAGATGATTTTCAACGGTTTCGGCGCCCTTTGTACCGCACTGGTCATGGTGGTGTTCGCGATCACGAAATTCAAAGACGGCGCGTACGTCGTTCTTATTCTGATCCCAGCACTGATCTGGGTCTTATGGCTGATACACGTACATTATAGAAATCTTGCAAAAAAACTTTCCCTGGATAACGTCGGCGTCATCCCGCCTCATACCATGCGTCATCGCGTCATCATGCCGATCAGCGGCGTGCACCAAGGCACGCTTTCCGGGCTTCGTTATGCCCGCATGTTATCGGATGATGTAACTGCAGTACATATCGTCATCGAACCCGAAGATGCGGAAAAAGTTCGCACGAAATGGGAAACCTGGGGCGAGGGCGTCCGCCTCGTAATGCTCGATTCCCCCTATCGGCTTTTTGTCGAACCCCTTCTCGAATATATTGCCGATATTTCCGAACAACGTCAGCCCGGCGAAACCATCACGGTCGTTGTGCCGGAGTTCGTCTCCGATAACCGCTTCAGCGGCGCATTGCATACCAACACAGCCAACATTCTGCGCGATCAACTCAAGAACCAGCATGGCATCGTCATCACCAATGTGCCTTATCATGTTCACGAAGGCAACGGGCACTAAGGAGTTATAAAATGAATTTTATTATCATCGGCTGTGGAAGGGTCGGGGCGGAGCTGTCTCATCGACTCTTCACAAACGGATACCAAGTGGTGGTGGTGGATAATGACCATCAGGCGTTCAACCGCCTCCACCCGGACTTTCGAGGTCGTACCGTTGAAGGAGACTCACTCTCCGCCGACACCTTATCCCGCGCCGGCATGGACAAAGCCGATGGCGTCGCCGTCGTCACCAACTCGGACACAATGAACGCTGTCATCGGGCATACCATCCGCATGCATTACCCCAACGTGAAGCAGGTCATCGTCCGTAATTACGACCCCGCCATGCGTGAAATGCTGGAAGCGTTTGGCTTGCAGATCGTCAGCTCCACTGCCTGGGGCGCGGAACGTGTACAGGAACTGCTCATTGACCCGTCGCTTCGCGCGGTTTTTTCCGCTGGAAACGGCGAAGTGGAAATGTACGAGATGTACATCTCCCCAAAATGGGATGGAATGACCATATCCGATCTTCTGGAGGGGTGCGGCGAGATCGTGTGCGCCGCGCTCACCCGCGCCGGACGCGCTGAACTGCCTTCCTCAAAGGCGATGCTCAAGGCTGGCGACGTGCTTACTGTCAGCGCAACTCTTGAAGGTGTAAAAGCCCTGCGCGCAAAGTTGCGGGAAGGCAAGGAGGCTTAACATGCTCGTATTCATTGCCGGAGGCGGGCGCACAGGCGCCCAACTTGCCGCCGACCTGCTCGCCCAGAACTATGAAGTCCGTCTCGTGGAACATCGCCGCGAACTGCTTGCCCGCCTTCACCACGAACTGCCCACCGAAGTCATCTACGAGGGACAGGCAACCGACCCTTCCGTGTTGAAACAGGCTGGTTTGGAAAAAGCGAACGTGCTCGTGGCTTGCACCAACGACGACGCCGCCAACCTTGTATTGTGCTACCTTGCGCGCACCTTGTTCAAAGTCCGCCGCACGGTGGCTCGCATTAATAACCCGCGTAATGCCTGGCTCTTCGACGACAACTTTCATGTGGATGAGACCATCAACCAGGCGGATGTGATGGCGCATCTCATTCAGGAGGAAATGTCGCTTGGCGACATGATGACCCTCCTCAAACTACGCCGCGGACGATATTCACTTGTTGAAGAAAAGGTTCCTCCCGGCGCAAAAGCCGTCGGCATTCCGCTCAAGGACCTGGGTTTGCCGGAGCAATGCGTGATTGCCGCCATCATTCGCAAGGGACAAGTGACCTTGCCGCGCGGCACGATCGCATTTGAAGCAGGCGATGAAGTGCTCGCCGTTACCGATGACGAAGGCGCAAAACAACTTGCCATCCTGCTCGAACCGCCAGACCGATCTGTTTTGTAAAACGAAAATCTCCCGATATTAGGTCGGGAGATTTTCGTTTTACTTTGCCACCATTTCCTTCATTTGTTCCACATAGGCAAGCGATTGATGCCTGAAATAAGTGTTGTATAACTCTGCATAGTGACCGCCGTGACCAAGCAGGTTTTCGTGACTGCCTTCCTCGATGATCGCTCCTTTTTGCATCACTACGATCCGGTCCGCCGCCTTGACAGTGGAGAGGCGATGCGCGATGAGAATGCTGGTCGTGTTTTTTAAGATGAGGTTCAACGCCTGTTGGATCTGCCATTCAGTGAACGGGTCGATGCTGGCGGTTGCTTCGTCGAGGATGAAGATGGCTGGATTCTGGACGAGGACCCGCATCAACGCCACCAGTTGACGTTGTCCCATCGAGAGGCGGTTGCCGCGTTCGCCGACTTCAGTATGCAAACCGTCGGGCAGCGTCTCGAGCCACTCCCCATCGCCGATCTGTCTGGCGAGGCGGAGCAGTTCGCTTTCGGGCGCGCCCGGCGCGGCATAGCGGATGTTATCCATCACAGTGCCTGAAAACAGAAACGGAACCTGTGAAACGATGCCGAGCTGGCGTCGGTATTGGATCAGGTCGAATGTGCGGATGTCGCGCCCATCCACGAGCAGGCGTCCCTGCTGGAATTCATAAAACCGCGCGATCAACTTGGCAATGGACGACTTCCCCGCGCCAGTGTGACCGACAAGGGCAAGATTCTCTCCGGGTTGTATGAGCAGGTCGAAGTCCGTGAGAACCGCTTCCTTGTCCGAATAACGGAAGTGCAAATGCTCGAATCGGACTTCGCCTTTGAGCCGCGGCACATCCTTTGTCTCTGATTGGATCACATTCGGGTCGGCATCGATCAATGCGAACACCCGCTCGGCAGCGGAAAGCCCGCCTTGGATCTGCGCCCAGAACGAAGTGAGATTTAGAACGGGGAAGAAGAACTGGTCGAGGCTCATGATGAAGAGATACCACGCGCCGATGCTGACCGCACCCTGCGCCGCGCTCCATCCGCCGACATAAATCAGCACGCCGACGAAAATCCCGCCCAGCGCGTTCAGCGTGGGAAAGACCAGCGAAAGCACGAAGCCGCGCTGGACGTTGACGCGGTATGACTGCTGGTTTGATTCGTCGAACGACTGGAAGATGCTTTCTTCCTGCCTGAAATTCTTTGCAATCGAAATGCCGCTGATGGTTTCCTTGATGGCGGCGTTCACATCCGCCATTGCTTTCATGCCGCGTTTCGTCACGCGCCGCGCCATCGCGCGAAAACCTGCCGCAATTGCAAAGATGATGGGCAGGAAACCGATCAACAAAAGCGAAAGCCGCCACTCCGTGCGGAAGAGGACAATGGCGATCAGCACCGCTTGAAAGATCTGTGCGATCACATCGGTGACGATGACCACGAGCTGCCCGAAATCGTTCGTATCGGAGGTGATACGCGAGACGATGCGCCCTGAAGAGAACTGGTCATAGAACGAGAGGTCATGCTCTGCGGCAGCGCGGAAGGCGCGGGACCGCATTTCCAAGACCACATCCCCGACAGCGCGCACGATCAGACTCCGCCTCAGCCAGTTCAGTCCCCACAAGCCGAATGCCACACCGATTAATGCCAGCCCCACCCATGCTATGGATGAGACGCTCGGCTGCCCCTGGATCAAATCCACCATGCGGCTGACGACCACTGGCAATGCTGCGCCGATGAACCCCAGCAGAATAATGAAGAGCGATGCCAGCCCCAGCCTTCTGGTCTGCGAGCCGAAGTACTCGACCATGCGGTTTACCAACACACGGTCCGAATACTGGCGGTCATATTTTTCGTCGTTAAGTCCTGCAAAGAAACCCATAAGTTATATCCGATTTGCGATTGTTGATTTATATTTTTAACCTGCAAGACCGCAAAGGTCGCGAAGAAAAAAACGGGATACCTTATCGTTTCGGCGAACTTTGCGGTTAATGGTTTTACTCGCGGAAGATTCGAGAGTATGCCTCGGAGGTCCGCATCAACTCATCGTGCGTGCCGATGGCGGCGATTTGACCCTTGCGGAGGACGATGATCAAATCCGCCCAGCGGATCTGCGACAGGCGGTGGGTGATGATGAAGGTGGTACGTCCGCGGGCGGCGTTGGCGATGGCGCGCTGAATCTTGTCCTCGGTGGCAGAGTCGATGGCGGAGGTGGAGTCGTCGAGGACGAGAATGCGCGGGTCGGTGAGAAAGGCCCGGGCAAGCGCGATGCGCTGACGTTGTCCGCCCGAAAGAGTCACACCGCGTTCGCCGACAGTGGTGTCATAGGTCTGGTCGAAGTCGAGGATGAAATCGTGCGCCTGCGCGGCGATGGACGCCGCGATGATCTCATCTTTTGTCGCGCCGGGTTTGCCGAAGGCGATGTTATCGCTGAGCGAACGCGAGAAAAGGAAGATGTCCTGCTCGATGATGGAGGTCTGCGAACGCAGGGATGCGAGATTCCATTCGCGCACGTCCACGCCGTCCACGAGCACCTGACCGGCTGTGACGTCGTAGGTGCGGTTGATCAATTTGACGAGAGAGGTTTTTCCGGCACCTGTCTGCCCGACAAGCGCGACTGTTTGTCCCGGCATGACCTTGAACGAGACGTTTTCAAGGACGTTTTCTCTTTCTCCCATGTCACTTCTCTCATTGGGAGAGGTGTGTGGGTAACGGAACGAGACATTGCGAAACTCAATTTCACCGCGAATCTTCGAGGTCCGCCCGGAGGCGTTTTGATCGAGATGGGTCTCACGATTGATAAGCTCAAGAATGCGGCGCGCAGAAGAAATTCCTAAAGAGATCTGGGAGTATGCAAACGTGGAAGTGAAGGTCGGGAATTGAAGCAGTTGCAGCATCCCGAAATATGCGATCACCGCGCCCACATCAATGAGACCAGCGCGGAAGAGGAACAATGCATGGATAAGCCCGCCTGCATAGGCAAGACCGAGCAAAAGCATGGCAATGTATTTTGCTTCGAGGTCGCCCTGTTGGACGAAGGCATTCCGAACCTTGCGCGCATTGGTAACGAAACGCTCGACCTCCGCGCCCTCCTGCGCCGCGCCTTTCATGATCTCCACTCCATCCAGCGATTCGGAGAGGTGTGTGTTCATCTCACCAAACGTGGCGCGGACTTCATCGGTAATCGGTGCAAGTTGTTTCAGATACCGCGCGAGCGCAATAAAATAAATGACGGTGAAAACGAGCGGGGTAATGATCAGCGAGGGGTGGTACCGGGGCGCAAAAAAGATCGGCATGAGGATGAACATGAACGACCCGACCACCAGGTTGATGCCCGGGCTGAACATGTAGTTGATCTCGCGCACGTCGTTGGTGGAACGCGCCATCGTATCGCCGACGGGTTGGATGTTATGGAAGGTCATGCTTTTGCCGAGCAGGGAAAGGTACAGTTCGTCGCGGATGTCGCGCTCCATTTTTTGCGCCAGCAGTTCCGCGCCGAAGTTGCGTCCCAGTTGAAGCACACCGCGAATGATCTGGGAGACGCCAATGGTAAGCGCCAGCGGCAATAGCACCGAAGTATCCGGCGGTGTTTCGAGCATGGCATTGAACGCATCGCCCGTTAAGATTGGCACCACCACAGCCAGCACCGCATTCCCGATTGCGCCAATCAGGATCATGCCCACGATCCACAGGTAGGGGGTGGCATGCGAAATGATCCACAACGCGGGCGAGGAGAGGTTGAACTTGTTCTTTCTTTGCAGGGTGAACTCTGCCGGTATCCCAATGGTTGTCATAGAACAATTGTACCATTTTAGAATTCTCTGGAACCCGCAACCATTATTTTGGATGGGGGTTGTCATATTCGGACTGGTAATCCTGCCAGCCGATATTTCTGCTCAAAGGAGAGTGTAAAATGTCGCTTCCGAAAACAATTTCTGGTTGGTGCATGTGGTTGTACTTCCTGTGGGTCGGTATTGGCGCGTTCGTGGCGCTGCCGATGGCTGGCGTCATTGCCGGCGTCCTTGCCCTGGGTTATGCAGTCTTTGCATTGATCGGAAAGTAATTTCACTTTTCATAAATGACACAGCCTCCCACTCGGGAGGCTGTGTCATTTAATCTGATTGATATCATGCTGAGCGGCGGCGAAGCATCTCTTATTTAAAGACCCTTCGCCTGTCGGCTCAGGGTGATATTTTCAAAAAAATTCTTGCGCAGCGCATGGAATATTCCCAGTCCATAGCATCTTGAAAATCCCACCATGCGGACAGGACTGCATGAGCCAGCGCCCACTCGATGATGACTTCCCGCGCCCTGCCCAACCGTTCGTGGATGATATCCACCCGTCTCTTTGTTCGGAC
Source organism: uncultured Anaerolinea sp. (assembly GCA_964563315.1). GTDB lineage: Bacteria > Chloroflexota > Anaerolineae > Anaerolineales > Villigracilaceae > Villigracilis. Next base: position 25,992 of record CAZLWG010000045.1, read on the forward strand.
CTCAAATCTGCTTCCATCCATCGGCTTAATCCACGGATTCAACATCAGAGGCCCGATCTCATAACCGACAGGTCCGATCACGCCCTTCGGGTCAATGGCCAGCCAGCCCCGTTCTGATAAAAGCACGTTGTGATGATGGAAGTCTCCGTGAATGAGCCTAGCTTCCTCGTCGAACAGTTGCGGCAGTGATGTTTCCACCCGCCCCAAAATTTTCTTTGGGAAAGGACCCGTCCCGCCGCCAAACCGCGGACGAATCTTTTTCAACCCGTCGAACCAATCGGATAGATTGATAAATTTATTCTGTAGAGGCGGAACTGCCCCGCCCCCGCGCAATATCAAATTCTCCATCACGTCAATCGCAATGTGAGTGCGCCCGTCGTCATCTTCCATTTCTGAGAGCATCGTTCCCGGCTTGAGCCGCTCCAGCAGAGACATACCTCCTTCCTCGTCGCATTCCAACAATTGGCAAACTCCCTCGCCATTAAACAATCTCAATGCCGCCATCTCGCTGACCAGTTCCCGGTTCGGCACTCCGATCTTGAGAACCACATCCTCCGCGCCTCGTTTGGCAAACGCGACAAAGTTATACGAGAGATTGGGAACAGGCTTTATATTGGATAACCCCCAACGCTCGGAAGCATCTGCGATCAGTTCGGGAAGTTGAGACAACCATTCCCGCGCTTTGTCGCCGAATGTGCTTTGAATGGTTTTAATAAAACCGGGAGGAAGCTTCATAAAAAAAGGACACAGCAATGCCGTGTCCCTGCAGGTTATGAGGGGAATATCTCGCTGAACACTTCAGGACAATAGTTCTGCACCATTCCGCTGGAAATGCCGTTTTCCGTGCAAATTTCTGCGTACAAATCCACAGATGGGCGTCTGATTCTCTTTTGTGTATCAACATCCAGTCCCCAGAGACCGAAGCGGTACTTCCATCCAAAACTCCATTCGAAATTGTCCACCAGCGACCAGTGGAAGTATCCCTTGATGGGCCAGTTGAAGTTCACCGCCCTCCACATCTGATGGATGTGTTGTGTAATGTAACGCGGGCGCATCGAATCGTCGGCAGAATTGACGCCGTTTTCAGCAACAAGGATGGGCAGGTTTGGGAAGGTGCGCGCGACCCACTTCAAGCCTTCGAACATTCCATCCGGCTCGATGGCAAGAAAACCGCCATCGCTCAACTCGGCATCCTTTCTATAGAAGTTGCGCCCGAACAGAGTGCCGGGTTTGCGCAGGTCGAACGTGACGTATTCGCGCGTATAGTAATTGAAGCCGAAATAATCCTGCGTGCCTTTGGCTTCGGGAATCCGCACAGAGCCGATGGGAGAGCGCATCACGCCTTCCGCCAATGCAGAGGGAAAACCGATGTTAATGCCGTTGAAAAAATTACGCGCCGCCCATTTATCCAACGGCGACCAGGCATGGCGCGGCGCGATGGAACGGTAGTGATGTGCAAAACCGACCCGCGCCTCCGGCTGGATCAAATGAATGGCGCGGTACGCGGCGGCATGTCCGCGGATCAGATTGGCTTGCACCTGCATGGCAAGTTTCAAGTTGTTCTTTCCGGGCGGAAACGAATCAACGCTTTCCGCAACATATCCATTCAGCGCGTATCCGGTCGGTTCGTTGATCGTACACCATAATGTGCAATATTCTTTCAGCGCATCCACCGTTTTGTGGACGTATTTCTCGAACAACGGGACAACGGCTTCCGTTTCCCAGCCTCCCAATTCGCCAAGCCACAACGGATCGGTGAAGTGATGCAATGTCACCATTGGCATGATGCCGCGTTCCTTCAATCCGCGCAGCATGGCGCGATATTTTTCGAGGGCTTCTTCGTCCCATGTATCAGGCGTTGGCTGGATGCGACTCCACTCCACCGATAAACGATGCGCGTTCTGCCCCGTTTCGGCGGCGCGGTCGAAATCTTCGCGCCAGCGTCCGCCCCACCAATCGGCGGCAAGTCCCGATTTATGCGCGGTATGTCCCTCCTCCTCCCACTTGTGCCAGTTATTGTTGGTGTTGTTCCCCTCCACCTGATGCGACGCAGTAGCCGTCCCCCATAAAAATCCTTTTGGAAAATGATAAGTTCCCTGAGGCATGTTTTCTCCTGTGGGCTATGTCGCTGCGAGCCGTTCTTTGGCGAAGCAGCCTCCTGCTGAGTAGGAGATTGCTTCGGGCAAAGAGAATGAACGCCCTCGCAACGACATTTATTTCCTATTCAAATACGCCAGATACAACGCCACCGACCCCGCCACCGCCGCATTCAATGATTCAATTTTGCCCTTCATTGGAAGTTTCAAAACGATGTCACACTTCTTGCGCGTGAGTTCATGCAGACCTTCGCCCTCCGAGCCCACGACGAGTCCCAGCGCGCCTTTGAGATGACGCGACCCCGCCTCGACCTCCGCTCCGGCCTGGTCCAAACCCACGAGCCAGACGTTTACATCTCGAAGCGCGTCCATCGCCTGCGAAAGATTTGACCTGGCAATGAGCATGTGCTCGCTCGCCCCCGAAGACGCATTGACCACCGACGGCGTGACTTCCACCGACCGGGCCAGCGGAATGACGATGCCATGCACGCCAACGGCTTCCGCCGTGCGGATAAGCGTGCCAAAGTTCTGAGGGTCTTGCAAGGAATCGAGAATGAGGATGAACGGCGGCTCGTTTTTGATGCTGTCCAAAATCTCGACCACATCCGAATAAGGGTATCCGCTGACTTCGGCAGCTACACCCTGATGGTGCTGATTGACTTTATCCAACTTGCTGCGTGGCACGCGGTTGACCTTGATTTTTTGCTGGCTGGCGAGTTTGACGATCTCAGCCAGTGTGCCTTTTTCCTGCGCCCCTTCAGCAATGTTTATTGAGATTATCTGCCTGCGTTTCGCGCGCAAGGCTTCATGAACTGCGTTGCGAGAGTAAATGTTTTCTTTCATATTCCCCGATTGTACCGTAGGGGCAACCCACCGGGTCACCCCTGCAAAATTAACTCCATTTCCAAGTGGTGCCGTCTTTGCTGTCTTCGAGGGTAACGCCCATTTCCTTCAGTTGATCCCGAATTTCATCCGAACGTTTCCAGTTTTTTTCTTTACGCGCCTGGTTGCGTTCTTCAATGAGCGTATGTACCCTGGCTTCGTCCCCGCTCGAGCCTTTCTTTTCTTCGAGAGTCAAACCAAGGACGCCTGCCAGTTGTTTGAAAGTAGCTTGCGCGGGCTGGAGTTGTTCGGCTGTTGCGCTGTTATCGCGGGCGGTGTTGATGGATTTGGAAAACTCGAATAACGCAGCAATGGCTCCGGCGGTGTTGAAGTCGTTATCCATGGCTTCAGTGAAACTGGTGTTGGCGGTCTCGATGGCGGCAGTGAGGGCGGATAAGATGTCGGCGGGGAGTCCGCTGGCAGACGGCGAAGCAGGCTTGAGCGCGGATTTGAGGCGCTCCACATTCCTTTCTGCGGCGTCCAACGTTTCGTCGTTGAACATCAATGGCGCGCGATACGTCCCGTTCAAGACCAGCATGCGCATCACATCGGAGGAACGTTTCGATAGAAATTCCTTGATGCTGATGATGTTGCCGATGGATTTGGACATTTTTTCGCCGCCAAGCTGCAACATGCCGTTGTGAACCCAATAGCGCGAGAAGGGTTTGCCAGTGTAGCTTTCGGTTTGGGCGATCTCGTTTTCATGATGCGGGAAGATAAGATCGTTGCCGCCGCCGTGAATGTCGATTTGTTCGCCGAGTTCGGCGAGGTTCATGGCGGAGCATTCGATGTGCCAGCCGGGAC
>CAZLWG010000046.1:0-29749 GCA_964563315.1 uncultured Anaerolinea sp.
TTTATGAAAGTTCCTGCACCCATTTTCGAAACGCTTCTCCTCTCTCGGCAAAATCTTTGAACTCATCAAAACTCGTGCCGCCCGGCGATAAAAGGACGACATCTCCGGCGGATGCAACCTCCGCCGCCAATACAACAGCTTCCTTCAGACTTTTTGCACGGCGAACGTCCGCGCCTCTTTCTCCGCCGACACCCGCCACTGTTTTCTGGATCATCTCCCCCGCCTCGCCAAATACCACCAAATGATCCACACGTTCGCAGACCAGTTTGGCAAGATCGCCCCAAGGAAGGTTCTTATCCCGCCCGCCAAGCAATAACACGATCGGCTCATCGAAGGCATGGACTGCCGCCATGCTTCGCTCAGGCGCTGTTGCAATCGAGTCGTTGTACCAGCGCACACCGTTCAACTCGCGAACCAATTCCAGCCGGTGCGGAACGCCGCGAAATTCCTCCACAGCTTCGAGCATGGCATCCAGTTTAAATCCTGCCGCGTGGCCGATGACAAATGCTGCAAGCACATTGGCAATGTTATGGTCGCCCCGCAATTGCACCTTCTCGCGCAATAGAAGCGGAACATAGGCAAACCCATCACGGAGACTCAGCAAACCGTCATCATGCAAATACGCACCGTTCAAGTCTTCATCCAGATCGTGCAAACTGAAGGTAAGCAGTTTGCCTTTCACTTGGTCGCGTAAACTCCATGCGCCCGCATCATCCCTGCCGAGGATGGCAGTATCTTTTGCAGATTGGAAATCCAAAATTCGTGCCTTTGCTTTTGTATAGGCTTCCATTGTGCCGTGACGATCCAGGTGATTCGGGGTAATGTTCAAAATCGCGGCAATGTTCGGGGAAATGGTCATCTGATCAAGTTGAAAGGATGACAGTTCCATGATGGCAAGGTCTTCGGCAGTCATCTCATCCACATAGTTTATGAGCGGGTCGCCAATATTGCCGCCCACAAATGCCCGCTTACCATACATCAACTTTGCCATCTCACCCACCAGCGCTGTGGTCGTCGTCTTGCCAGCCGAGCCTGTAATACCAATGGTTTTACAGGGTGCAATTTCCATGAAGATCTGCGAGTCGTTGGAAAGTGGAATACCGCACTTGATGGCTTCCTGAACGATGGGCAACGTCAACGGAATGCCGCCGGAGAGACATAACACATCAGCCTCATCCAACAGTTCGAGCGGATGACCACCCAACGCCCACGAGACATTTAAGTCTGCAAGAGAGGCTTGGGCGGAGGCAAAGGCTTCGGCGGGGCGCGAGTCACTCAAAGTCACGCGAGAGGCGCGATGAGAAAGCCAGCGCGCAAGGGCAATGCCCTGCCTTGCGGCTCCGAGGATGAGAACACGTTTGCCAGTCCAATTTGTCGCCATGACTATACTTGAGAAAGTCCTATGCCGATCAACGCAGCCATCAATCCGATCAGCCAGAAGCGTTGTACGACCTGCGTCTCGCTCCAACCAAGCAATTCAAAATGCAAATGGATCGGCGCCATTTTGAAGAAGCGCTTGCCGCCCGTCCAACGGAAGTAGGCGATCTGAATGACAACACTCAACATTTCGCTCAACGGGATGATGCCGATGACCAACAGCATAGGCCATTGACCCGTCATCAATGCGATGACAGCCAGTACCGCGCCAAGCGAAAGCGAGCCTGTATCGCCCATGAATAATTCGGCGGGATGAACGTTGAACCATAAAAAGCCAAACAACGCGCCAACCAGGATGAAACAAAATCGCGCCAGATACCATTGTTGCTGCATCAGAGCAATGCCGCCGAATGCTGCGATGGCGGTGGCGGCGATAAGACCGGCAAGTCCATCCAGCCCGTCCGTGAAGTTGACCGCATTTGACTCCGCCACGATAATAAAGGCGGCTATCGGCACATACCACCAACCCAATTCGAACTCAAAAAAGAATCCAGGCAGATACAGATCGGGCGCTTCGATCATATACTTCAGGACATAGGCCGTACCCAATGCAAGGGCAACCTGGAACATGAATTTGGTACGCGCCCGCATCCCATCGCCCCGACGTTTGCCCCGTATCCCTTCCCAATCGTCCACTGCGCCAAGCACAGCGTATGCGAACATGACTGCCATTGGCAAAAGGACGGAGCGACCCACGCCGCTTGTGGTAACTCCAATCAATGCCACTGCATTCAACAGACCGCTGAACATGAGCACCGGCAGGATGAACATGACGCCGCCCATGGTGGGAGTGCCCATCTTCACGCCGTGATGACCTGGCTCCTCCACGCGGATGATCTTGCCGATCTTGAAGTGCCGGAGAATACGGAGCAGCGGTCCGCCCCAGATCGCGGTCATGATAAATGCCAGGCTTGCAAGGCTGAGGGAGAGAGCGATCTGTCTCATGATCGCACCTCCAACGCAGCGGTGATGCGATCCATGCGCAAGCCGTGAGAGCCTTTGATAAGTACCGTATCGTCCGAGGTGAGGTTCTGTTTCAACCAATCCACAATGGGTTCGGGCGATTCGAATTCGAGAATATTCGTCGGCTTCATTTTGGCGCGCCGCGCAGCTTCGGCGATCATACGTCCGCGAGTACCGAGGGTAATGAGAATCTTTGCGACTTGTGCCGTGCGCATGCCTACCATCTCATGTCCCTGCCGTTCGTAGGGACCCAGTTCGAGCATATCGCCCAGCACAGCGATCTTCCGCCCGTCCAATTCGCTGAGCAAATTCAAAGCCGCAAGCATGGACTCAGGCGAAGCGTTGTAAGTGTCATCGAGGATCAATGCGCCGATCTGGCTCCGCACTGCCACGAGCCTTAACTGAGCATGCCCATGTGAAAGCCCTTCCAAAATTTCCTGCCAGGTCAAGCCGTCATTCAAACCGACGGATGCGGCGCGTAAAACCGTATGGACGGAATGACGCCCGATCATCGGAACGCGGGTGTGCAAGACTTCGCCTTTGTAATGCAGTCGGAAGCGGATGCCATCCAAGCCAAGCCCTTCGATCTGATCCGCCCAAAGGTCGGCTTCAGGGGAAAGCCCGTAGAAGAAGACGCGCGCTTTGGATTTTTCCTCCATTTTACGAACCCAGGGATCATCGAAGTTAAGAATGGCAACACCGTCTTCTGGAAGCGACTGGATCAATTCGCTTTTGCCTCGGGCAATCGCTTCCTGCGAACCGGCACGTTCAGCATGGACCGTTCCAACGTTGGAGACTACGCCGATATGAGGCAGGGCAATGTCGCACAGGAATTGAATCTCACCGGGCACATAAAAACCCATTTCCAATACGGCGCGTTCGTAACCTGAACCAAGCCGCAAAATCGTCAGAGGGAGACCGATCTCATTATTTAGGTTTCCAGGGCTTTTCAGTGTGCGGTAACGCACACCAAGCACTTCCGCTACCATTTCTTTCGTTGTGGATTTGCCGACACTGCCAGTGATGCCGACCACGCGCAAATCCAGTTTGCGGCGCCAGAAACGGGCAATCTGTTGCAAAGCGGAGACGGTATTGTCTACACGCAGGCAGAGAGGCGGATCGAGTTCAAGAGTTGCATCAGCCGATAAACTGCCGCGCAAATCAAGGGTCAAGAAGGGGGCGGGAACGTCTTTTTGAATTAAAGCAAAAGACGCCCCCCTTTTGAAAGCATCGGGGAGGAAGTCATGCCCGTCCACATTTTCGCCGGGAATCGCGACAAAGAGCGAGCCAGGGATGACCTGGCGCGAGTCGATTGCCGCTTCAGTGACGATGGCGGTTGCGTTCGCAATGCGAACCGAGGTTAGGGCTTCCAGGACATCTGCAAGAGTCAGCATGTTATCGCGAGGCTCGTATCTGCTGCCGGATCGAATCAGGAGGAATATCCAGCAGTACGACGGTTTTCTTTGCCATTTCCGAAAAGACCGGGGCGGCTGTTTCGGAACCCCAAGGCGATGCAGTGGGTCTTTCCAACCAGACATAGATCATGAACTGAGGGTCATCCACCGGACCCCAACCGATAAAGGATGCGTTGGTTTGGGCGGCGCTGTAAAAACCATTCACAGGAATTTCAGCCGTGCCGGTTTTTCCTGCAACCCGATAGCCGGGGACAAGCGCCAATGACGATTCGGATTCGAGGGAAATGGCAAGCATTTCCGTTAATGTATCAGCGGTTTGAGTGGAGATGGGCGAGCCTGCAAATTGTGCCGGGACTTCATACTGGCGACCGTCGCGCACCATCGCATACAAAACATGCGGCGTAACCATGCGCCCATCATTGGCAACAGCCGATACCGCCGCCATCATTTGGATCGGCGTGACAGCGACACCCTGACCGAAGGCGTTCGTGCCAAGATCAACGGGATACCAATCCGAATCACCAGGAACCTTGAGCCTGCCTGCCGATTCCCCGGCCAGATCCACATTGGTCAAATGGCCGAGTCCAAAGGCATCCAAATAACTGTAGAAGATTCCCGGTCCCATTTGCATGGCAATGTTGACCATGCAGACGTTCAAGGAATGCTGCAAACACCCGACCATGTTTTGAACGCCCCAGGGATTTTGATCCCAGTTCTGGATGATCACACCGCCGATCAAAATGGAGCCGGTATCCAGATAAGTCGTGTTCGGAGTCACTGTGTTGCTATCCAAAGCGGCAGCCATGGTAAGGATCTTCAAAACTGAACCAGGCTCATAGGTTTTGGAAATGGCAGGATTGAATTCGGTGGCATTGTTGTATACAGCGCCATAATTCCAGAATTTGTTCAAGTCCATGCGACGGGAGGCAGCAACTGCAAGCAATTCGCCACTGCGTGGATCCATGACAACGATGGTCCCCTCTTGTGCGCCGTATTCGTACAGCGCATTATCCAAAATCTTTTCAGCGGAAGCTTGCAGATCGCGGTTGATGGTAAGGATTAAGGTTGTACCATCGGGCACGCGGGGAATCTCAAATGCCTTATTCGGGTCGGTGGGAACAAGCACTTGCACCGGATTGCCCGCCAGCAGATTATCGTAATTCTCCTCGACACCGAAGTACCCCTTCCCTTCGCGGTTAACAAAACCAATGATATTCGAGCCGAGGGCGTTTTCGGGATAACTCCGCATCGGGTGCGCCTGGAATTGCAAACCGGTCAAACCACCCAGCGTTCCCTCGGGCGCTTGTTCCTGCAAAGCGGTTTTCAATTCACGCAGGTACAACGCTGTCTGCGCTTCCACAAAATCGGCGATCACAATATAGGAAATACCTTCGGGCGGATCCTGAATGACATCCAGAACTTGGTTGTAATCCAAATTCAACGCGCCGCTCACTGCAAAGGCAATGGCATGCGAGTCGGTCATCGTGTTCAGGTCTACGCCAATCTCGTACACGGTCTTTTGTCCCGCCAACAGACGACCATTGCGATCATAGATTTCGCCGCGATTCGGGTAAAAAGTCCTCAATTCATACGCATAGTTTTCAGCCTGCTGACGAAAGACTGCCGCCTCAGGGCTGTTTTGAATACGAGTCATTTGGACGATGATGGCAAATGCAAAGAATGCCATCGCGCCAGCCAATACCTGACTTCGCCGCGCGTACTGCTGTCTCATTGTATGCCTCGCGACGAAGATATGGATTCGTCCAGCCAATCGAGCAGGGACTGGTTGAATTCCGGCGGAATGGTCAACGCGCTCAACTGCGGCAACGCCGTGGACGAAAGGTCAACCGGCTCCGGAGCGCTATAGCCCGGCACAACCAGATACTCCATTTCATCCGGCTCTGTCGGGCGGAAGCCAAGTTCGAAGGCGCGGCTTTCCATGGCGTCGGCAGATGTCAAGGAAGCGAGCTGGGTTTGGAGGTCACTGCTCACCTGCTGACTGAGCGCTATCGCGGAGGTCAAGTCCTGGATCTCGCGCCCGGCAATGGCGGTACGTGAGGTCACATTCAAATACAATGCCGCCACCATCGCAAAGACAACCACCGCCAGCAAAGCGCTGCCAAACCACTGACGCTGGACGCGCCATGGAGCGATTCGGTAGGCATGAATAAGATGATTGACGTTTTGCAGGTTCATAGTTTTTCGATGACTCTAAGTTTTGCACTGCGCGCCCGCGGATTTTCCTTTCTCTCTTCATCCGAAGGCAATATCGGTTTTTTATTGACCAGCTTCACAACCGCCTTGCGTTCCTCTTCATAAATCATTTCGTAAGGCGGATTAATAAGATCCTTGCTCTGCTCTCTGAAATACTCTTTGACGATGCGGTCTTCCAGCGAGTGGAAGGAAATGACCGCGCATCTTCCACCGGACTTCAGGCTTGTCACTGCCTGCGGAAGCGTTATCTCCACTGCCGCCAATTCCTCGTTGACGACGATCCGCAGGGCTTGAAAGGTCTGCGTGGCGGGGTGGACTCGGTCACCGCGTCGGGGGGAGGCTTTCTCAATGGCGGCAACCAACTCACGGGTCGTGTGAAGCGGTCTGTTCATCACAATGGCTTTGGCGATCTTGCGGGCATCTCTATCTTCACCGTACTTGAAGATGATGTCTGCCAGTTCCTTCTCATCATAAGTGTTGATGATGTCTGCCGCACTCATCGTCACATGAGGACCGAAGCGCATGTCCAGCGGACCATCCTGCAGGAAGGAGAAGCCGCGTTCCGGATTATCGAACTGCATGGACGACGCGCCCAAGTCGAGGACGATGCCATCAACTGAATCCCATTTCAATGAAACAAGTTGCTGGCTGAGGGTGGTATGGGAGGCTTGCACGAGATGAATGCGCCCCTCATAAGGAGCCAAGGTCTCACGAGCAAGCGCCAAAGCCTGCGGGTCTACATCAAGACCGAGCAAAAGCCCATCCGGCGCGCAAGCCTCCAGGATGCCGCGAGCGTGTCCACCCGCGCCCAAAGTGCCATCCACATACCGCCCGCCACTGCGGGGTTGCAGAGCGTGTATAATCTCTTGGTAAAGTACAGGTGTGTGCGCAGTCATAACAAACGTTACGACGAAGCGGAATTTGTTTTGGAAAGATCCAGTGTGGAGAAGCGCGCATTATTGGCTTCGGCATCCTGCAATAAAGCCATTTGCGAATTCCACTCGTCCGGAGTCCACACTTCAAAGTAATCGCCCTGCCCCGCGACCACCAACTCACCGTTCGCAATGCCCAGGAAGGAGCGGAGGTTCTGCGGGACGAGAATGCGCCCTACCTTATCCACTTCGACCGAATAGGCGTTTGCAATGATCAAACGGCGCAGGAGACGGGCGGTTGGGTCGGCGAGGTTCATGGCTTCGATGCGCGCATAAACCTGTTTGAAGTACGCCTCGGTCAACACCATGAGGCATTTATCGAAACCCTGCGTGACGTAGGCGCCGCCTTCCAGAAACTCACGATAAGGCGCCGGAATCATCAGGCGACCCTTATCATCGAGGTTGTGCTGGAAGTGACCTAAGAACATTTGTGCTACTTTTCCTTTTAATGAGACGAACGCCGGAGACCCGGCGCTCTTACCACTTTCTACCACTTCTTACCACATTATACGCTTTTTGAGCGAAAAATCAAGTAAAGAGACTGGTAATTTAGTTCCATATTTATGACACTGTCATCCATGCAAAACTCCCCCTCTTTTACATTTCTTGAAGCCAACAACTGGCATGACTACGAATTGCTTGACTCTGGCGACGGCTTAAAACTCGAACGCTTTGGCAAATATGTCTTCGCACGACCCGAATCTCAGGCGATGTGGAGCCGCGCCCTTCCAAAATCAGCATGGGAGGATGTTCACGCAGTGTTCCAACCCACAGGCGAAGAAAGCGGCGGCCATTGGGATTTCAAAAAGAAAGTGGATGAAAAATGGATTATGAATTACGGGAACTTAAAGTTTTGGGCGATGACAACGCCTGGGCGCCACCTCGGCGTTTTTCCCGAAGTCGCCTCTCACTGGGACTTTATGGTTGATTCCATCCAGAAAGCGGACCGTCAGCCGAAGATTCTCAATCTATTTGGCTACACAGGCTTGGCTTCGCTTGCGGCGGCGGCGGCGGGAGCGTCGGTGACACACGTGGACGCATCCAAAAAGTCCGTGAGTTGGGCGCGTGAGAATCAAGAACTCTCCGGCTTGGGAGACAAGCCCATCCGCTGGATCGTGGATGATGCGTTGAAATACGTTCAACGCGAGGCAAGGCGCAGAGTCAAATATGACGGCATCATCCTCGACCCTCCCAAGTTCGGGCGCGGGCCGAAGGGGGAAGTGTGGGAAGTGTACAAGTCCCTGCCGAATTTGCTCGACACCTGCCGGCAATGCCTTGCCGACAACCCGCTATTTATGATCGTGACGGTTTATGCGGTGCGCGCCTCCGCGATCCACGTGTCGCAAGCGGTCGCTGAGATGATGAAGAAATTCGAAGGCGAGATGGATAGCGGCGAACTGGTGACGCGTGAAAAAAGCGCAAACCGCCTGCTTTCACAAGCGGTCTATGCAAGGTGGTCCGTCAAATAATGAAAAATCCGAGGTCTTTTGAAAACCTCGGATTTTTTGATCTATCCCTTCGCCTCTCCGGTATCTCCGCCGCTGCTTCCACCGCCTCCCAACCCCTTGCCGGGAGAAGCGATCTTCTTTAGGAGGTCATACCAGAAGGATGAACCTTGTGAGACAGCCATTACTGTCAGTCCAAGCCCCAACACTTTCAAGAAGACGAATAGCGCCCAATCAGTTGCGGCTGTGCCAGCGGCAGGGAGTCCCGTCCGCCACCAGCCAATGTTGATGGTCAAGTCGCTTAACTCTTGAAGCAAATCCGTGATGGTGGCATCCACACCCTCTTGCTGAACGACCATTTCGGCTTTCGCGGCAGCGAGCGCGCGGATTTCGGCATTCAACCATAATGTTCGCACAAGCTGGATGCTATCCACGCCAAGCAGGAGTGTCACTCCGAACGATAGGATGATGACAAAGCTGCGCGCATTCGAACGGAAGGTCGCCGCAGCTTGGTCCATCAAACCGGCAAAATAAGCTGTGGTACGTTTGCGCAAGTCTTCGAGATTGGTCACGCCCTGGTTGATCCACTGGACAAACGCTTCTTTGCCTTCCGACTGGGGCAACTTCTCCATCAGCGCGATCAACTGGCTTGCATCCAACCGGGTGTTTGCAGTAAATCCGGCAATATCGAAATAGGCGTCCACCAGCGTGGCAACGGGTATCTTTTCGACCATCTTCGGTTCGGTCGTCGAGTTGAATACACTCAGGAAGTTTTTATACCGAATCGGACGCAATGCCTTGATCTGCGGGAGCTCAACCAGATCTCCCAACTTTGCATCGCCAACGATCTTGATCAAATATCGCTGCAAGGCCTTGCCTCGCGTCTCCAGAGATTCATTGATCCATTGGGTGATCAATGAAACGATGGATCCCAGAACGTAATAGATGAATATCAAACCGATGACAACTTCAAGAATCTGTGGAATGGACATGGTGTTCTCCTCGCTGTGGTTTAATGTTTAAGCTTTTCCAATTCAACAAGCCAGTCCAGCGGCTTGCTCCAACGGACGCGTTCCTTTATTTCAACGTGCTTGTTTTCCGGCCTTTTCCATTTTGGTCCGCGCGGACCAGATTCTTCTCTTAACAGGCTCTTTACACCCCAAAGACCCTTATATTGTACCCATCCCTGCTCGGAATTCAATAGGATGGGCTTCCATTCCTTTATGGGAGGATGTGTAACCTCCCGTTCAGACATAATCGCTTTGAGATAATCAACCGACCGTTTATGTGGAGCCTTAGGGCTTACCTCGGCACGATGGATTCGAATGCCGTCCCCTGCGGCGATCTCCATCGGCAGCCGCACAATATAATGATCGGTTTCATCCTTCATTTCTTCGAAGGCATCCTCTTCAAAAAGATGAGCCTGCTTCTGGCGCATTTCCTCCAAAGCAATATGACGCGCCTTCTGATCCGGGTTGAATAAAAGGAACAGGTAGTGGATCAAGCCGTCAATCCAGAAGAGGAGGCGTTGAACCCTGCCAGTTTGATACATGTTTGGCGAACGGATGATATCCGGTTTGCTGTAATTGGCATGCGATCCAAGCGCCGCATATACAATGGGATGTGTGGTCTCCCCCCCATTCTTGTCCAAAGCCTTGATCGTTCTCTCCCACTTCTCAATGTTTCCCGCTCCGTGCTGCGATAACAAAAGCGAATGCGGCGAACCATTCTTAAGATAAACAGCCACCATTTCCCAATCGCCTTCATGGTGGTTCATGCCGTTGGCTGCCAGCCGCCAGTCGTTGAATGCGTAAAAAAAATGATATTGAAGGATTGTCCACTCGCCTCCCCTCTCATCCTCTTCACGCAAAACCCGCCCATAATAAACCGGCTGCGGATGTTCCTTTAAAATCTCTGCATACTGGTGGTATGCCTCCCGCGCGATCTTCTCCGTTGCCTGCGAAAGCATATCCATGATCAAACCAGGGCCTTCCGGCAGGATGTGCTCGATGATGAACTTCAAAGTGCGCATCATGAAATAAAACAGGAACAACAGATAAATGGGCAGAAGAATAAGATACTCCACCTCAATGCTGATATACTCGCTCGGGCGGAGAAAGAACCATATGGGCGCAATGCCAAGCCCAATGAAGAAGATCACGGCCAGAACGGCGGGAATGATCCGCAACCGAATCGGCGAAGCCAGCATAAAAATGATCAACACGGCGACCAGTGAAGCACCGATCGCAATTTCAATCCCTGCAAGTCCAAAGAAAAACCACCCTGCCACAGCGCTCAAAACAGAACTGATCCCCCACCATATCCACGCATCGAAATCGTTCAGGGGGCGGTTTACAAAACGAAGGAAATGCTGGCCGCTTTTGAGGTTGCCGATCTTATGGATCAGCGGTTCGTTCAAGTGAGCAAACAACTCGGCTGCCCCCTGTGGACCGTCGGGAAAAAGGGAACACTTTTCCAAATAAGGTTCAACCGCCATTGGAAAAAAACGTTCGCTTTTAGCAAAGCTCAATACAGGTTCATATTTTTCGAGCAATTCCAGATCGGTCACATTGCCTCTGCTATGGTATAACCGCAATGATGGATATTGAAAAATTGGAGCGGCAATTTTCCGCCTATTTTAACGCCAAATCAGAAATCATTGTCCGCGCACCAGGACGCGTGAATTTGATCGGCGAACACACCGATTACAACGATGGATTTGTCCTGCCGATGGCAATTGACCGCGCCATCTGGATCGCGCTTCGTCCCCGTTCCGACGATAAAATCCGCCTCTTCTCTCTTGACCTGAAAGCTGCTGCTGCTTTTCAATTGAATTCCCTCGTCCGAGAAAGTGGTTGGATCGAATATCCCAAAGGAGTCGCGAACGAATTGATGAAAGCAGGTTATCGCCTTCGCGGCTTTGACGGCGTTATGACAGGAAATATCCCCCGAGGGGCAGGTTTGTCTTCTTCAGCCGCTGTTGAGCTGGCAATTGCGCGTGCCTTTGCCGCAGTATCAGGATTCGAATGGGATGCGCAGAAAATGGCAAGAATCGCGCAAAAAGCCGAAAATGAATGGGTCGGGGTCCATTGCGGAATTATGGATCAGTTAGCAAGCGCCGCCTGCAAGGAAGGTCACGCGTTATTCTTGGATTGCCGGTCGCTTGAATTTCAGCACGTCCCTCTTCCAGATAACGTTTCGGTTGTCGTGCTCGATACATCCACTCGCAGAGGGTTGAGGGAATCCGCGTATAACACTCGTCGCAATCAGTGTGAAGAGGCGGCACAATGGTTTGGTGCAAAGACGCTGCGCGACGTCAGCGTGGAAATGTTAGAAATGAAAACCGGAAAAGAGATTGGCTTGAGTAAGGTGTTCAATAGAGCCTGGCACGTTGTCACAGAAAATGCGCGCGTTGTGGAATCGGTCGAAGCAATCAGAAATAAGAATCCAGAGCATTTGGGAGGATTGTTCAATGCCAGTCACAAAAGTTTGCGGGATGATTTTGAAGTCACCAATGAAGCGTTGGATCTGATGGT
The DNA here is from genome assembly GCA_964563315.1 of uncultured Anaerolinea sp. Lineage (GTDB taxonomy): Bacteria > Chloroflexota > Anaerolineae > Anaerolineales > Villigracilaceae > Villigracilis. Next base: position 11,943 of record CAZLWG010000046.1, read on the forward strand.
GGAATGCGCACAGGAGCAGGAAGGGTGCTATGGAGCACGTATGACCGGCGCAGGTTTTGGAGGGTGTGCGGTGGCGTTGGTCAGGCGGGAAAACACTCGGGAGTTTGAAAAGGCTATTGCAAGAGCATACAGGCAAAAGTCAGGGATGGAGGCGGGTGTTTATATCTGCAAGGCAAGCCAAGGAGCAAGCATCGTTCAAAATAAAACGGGACACTGTTGAGGTGTCCCGTTGTTTATCTAGGTGAATGCCATCTGCTCCACTTCCATCTGGCGTTTGCGGCGCTGGCGTTTAATGATCTTTTCTGCGGCGATGCGCGTTTGACGTAATTGGGCGTTCCGGATGATGAGTCTCATGAATTTGTTGTGGTCTATTGGATCGTTGAGAAGTGAGAAATCTGCAGAGCCCGGCTCATGGGGCGCATAGAATATCCCGCAGTTGGGATTGATCTCAAGCATGTAGATATCGCCGTTCGCATCCATGCGATAATCGCAACGTGCATAACCGTTGCCGCCAAGTTCCTTGAACACGCGGACAGTTTGCTCGCGGAGGATCTTGTCGATGCGCGGATCCGAAACAACAGCCACTGCCATTTTTTCGTAGTCAACCCATTTCATATCGTAATGCTTGAACGATTCGCCTTCGGGAAATATGAATTCAACCGGGGTGAATGTAAGCGGTTTTTTAGGATCGTCCGGGTTTTCGGCAATAAGACAGGTGAATTCCCGTCCATCAACAAATTCTTCAATAAGCGCGCGCCCGAATTCTTCGATCTCGATCTTCAATTGTTCGCGCAGGTCTTCGATGTTTTCCACACGGGAGTTGCGGCGGATACCCACACTTGCATAGCCATGCGGCGGCTTGACAAGCATGGGAAATTTCAAGCGCTTGACAACCTTCTCGGCATCCTCGACCCGATTCACAAAAATCCAATTCGGGGTCGGGACGGAGATACGCTTCGCCGCATTTTTCATTTCATCGCGCGTGGGGTCAAAGAATTTCGAATTGGCTCCGCTGAATGCGGCATTGTATTTCTCCAGAGCATGCACAAGCGCAATTCCCGAAAGTGGGTCATCGGGTGTGCCGTCGCATAAATTGATGAATACATCCACCCCTTCATCGATCAGGCTTTTTATCTGCACTTCGACGTTTGTCGGCTGGACCATGTGCTGCTTCCAGCGGTATCCATCCATATAAGGAGATGGATCATAAGGGGGATCGTTTTCATCCGGCAGGCTTGTCAATACGCAAATGTACATGATGTTTCCTTTATTGTCTTTCTAAATACACACTATCTGTTGATGCATTGATTCGATTTCAATAAATCGCATCTTCATTGATCAATTCATTATCATTCATTCATGATGAAATGATCAATGCATAGTTATATGTTATTTTATACATAACTATTGATTTAAGTAAAGGTTTTTTGATGTATCATTTTCTTAAAATATTGTAAGTATTATTCGTTCATATTTCATCGACATGCCAATAAATCTTTAAGGTTTTTAAGGTCTTTAAGGTTTTTAAGAGACAAAGAACAGGCTAAATGCCTGTTCTTTTAATTTGGTTCGCCAGGTGTTTAGTGGAAAGCTTTAGTGGAATTGCGGCAGGTGTTCCCGATATATCCTCAAATAATCTTCCAAGACCGATCTTGCGGCATCCATATCAACGATAACAGGATCAAGGAGAAGACATTGCAGGGCTTTTTCGTAATTTCCCTCCACTGCCGCGTCGATTCCCAGCTGCGCCATCGTCAATTCGCGGCGGCATAACTCTGCAACGGGTTCTGGCAATGCGCCAATATGCACAGGGTGAATCCCTGCCCCATCCACATGGACGGGAGTTTCCACTATCGCACCCAACGGCAGGTTGCTGATCTGCCCCACATTGGGAAGATTCGCAGCCAGGTGATAGTGGCTGCCGGCAAAACCAATATTCTCGATCATCTCCACTGCACCTTCAGAATCTGCTTCGAGCAGTCCCTCCACGGTCATGCTGCCGTTTGCCATTTCATTTAATCGGTCAAGGCTGAAGTCGCGCAACCCAGCCATCACTTCCCAATCGTAGAGGCGGATGTTGAACTTTTCCCAAGGCTTTGTACTTGGGTCGCTCATCCACGGAAGATATTCGCAGAGGTGGGTATCTCCGGGAACCGGAAACAGGCCAAAGTCACGAAAGATGCGGCGCGTCAACGGTTCAAATGATTGATCGAGTTCGAAGAAGCGTTCCTTTAATAACGGATATAGATCTTCACCCGTGCGCTTGTCATGAATGGATACGATCCATGTGAAGTGATTGGTTCCCGCAGCGCGGATATCCACCAGTGGAACGGTTTGGTGGATGACCTGCTGTTGAAGCGGATGTTGAATGACATCAGCGTGCATGCCTTCCAACCCATCAGGGATCTGAATGCCGAGATCCTTTGCTAACGCAACTCCGACCATGCCGTACCCGGTATAGATCTGATGACACAAGCCAACTGCTTTTATTTTGCTGTGACGATTGACCAGGTCACAAATGCGAACCATCGGATTGGTGAAGTTGATAAACCAAGCACTAGGGCACGCCTGCTCCATATCACCAACGATTTCCAAAACAGGTTTTACGTTACGCGCTGCATGGATAAAACCACCGGGTCCGCCGTTCTCGCCATATGGCTGGCGCACTCCATATTTGATCGGAATTTCGAAATCAGACTTCCATAATTCTTCGCGAGGACCCACTTCAATCGCGGAGACGACAAAATTCGCATCGTCCAACGCATCCTTGTGATGATTGTGTGCAGTTATCTGAAAATTGGAATCCCATTCCTGGTTCAATCTTTTTGCTAGACGATAAACAATATCCAGGCTCTGCGGATTACGATCCACAAGGCGCAGGCTGGAACCTTTCAACTTCTTGGAACGAAGCAATGCTGAAAGCGTATTTTCGCCGAACGATGCGCTCCCCGCCCCAATGACGGCAATGATTGTCATGGAAATCTCCTGAATGTGCCATTGTGTTAAAACAACCACACTGGATTCTCTCCAGTGCGGCTATTTTACTTCGATAAATGGATCTTCCGCATCAATCTGTTATTCGATTTTTATTTCCACTTCGGCGCTCATCCCCCACAAGATGCCCTCGGGCTGTTCACTCAATTCGATCACTACAGGGAAGACTACATCTCCACCGACCGTTTGAGCGATGGGTGAGATACGTAATACCTTGCCGCTTATCGTGACGTCCAAAGCTTCGATGAAAACATTCACGTTTTGACCGATCTTCACGCGGGCAATGTCGCGTTCGCCCAAGTCCGTTGTGGTTATCTGCATTTTATCCAATGTTGCGAGTGTGATCACAACCTGCTCCGCCGATGCGAGTTCGCCGGGAATGACATTCACAGAAACCACTGTCCCATCGAACGGCGCAAGAAGGGTGGATTGCGCCAAAATTGCCTGAGCGGATTCCAGAACTGCGTATCTTTGGTCAGCCTGTGATTTCGCCTTTAAGTACACTTCTCTCGGGAGAGGGTACCACCGCCGGAAACCAGTATTGGGGTTTACGTAAAGCACCTTGTCGGCTTTTTGCAACTCGGCAGCCTGACTCTTTGCCTTGAAATCCGCTTCAGCAGCAATGACAGCATATTCAAAGTCGGGTGTGTTCAAGGTCATCAACACATCACCGGCTTTGACTACATCTCCTTCATCAACTAATACTTCCTTTACAAGCGCGGAGATCGTATAACTCAGATCCGAGACCTGCGCCGGAGACACATTGGCTGAGGCGACGACAACATCATCCGTCGACAAAAAAGGCGCGGATTCGGCTGGCGCGGGCGCTGCAGGCACAACTGTGGGTGTGGTAGGGTTGGCGCAAGCTGCCAATAAGATCGTCAAAATAAAAATGGACCGGTTTAAGCGCTTCATGTTCATCTCCTCGTTCAATTACCTACAAGGATCTCGACATCAGCGCTCATGCCCCAGAGCAAGCCTTTCGGCTGTGAATCCAATTCAATCGTCACTTTGTAAACCACGTCGCCGCCAAGCGTGGACGAAATGCGGGAAATATCCATCACTTTACCCTTCATATCGCGACCCAAGGCCTTGATATAAACATCTACATCCTGCCCGATCTTCACACTGCCAACATTCACTTCACTTAAATCGGTTGTCTCGATTCGGAAACGCGACAAATCACCCATCACGATCACAACCTTGCCGGGTGTAACGGTTTCAGCAGGAGAAACATCCACAGAGACAACCACTCCATCGAATGGCGCCGCAAGGGTCGATTGGGATGCCAATACTGCCCTTGCGGAATCAAGCAATGCTTGAGCGCGCGCCACTTCGTTTTCAGCGACCTCGATATGCTTATAACTTGGCGTGCATCCCTCCCCCTGGCAGCCAGTGACGCGGATCAAATACTTGAGTTCAGTCTCTGCAAATGCCAGATTGGCTTCTGCTTCCCTAACCTTCGCCTCTAAAATGGACGTATCCAACTGCACCAGTACATCCCCGGTTTTTACTACATCCCCCACTTCCACGTTGACAGTGGTCACACGGCCAATATTGGTAAACGAAAGCCGTGCCTGAGTGATGGGCACAACCACCGCAGATGCGGAGACTGAATCACTGTTAATGGCAGGGCGTGTGTCGGATGAGGGAACGCCTCCATCCAATACGACGGTTGGAATCGCCTCCGAAACATTGGACTGTCCGCAAGCGGTCAACCCGAACGCCAAAATCAAAATCATTAAAATGGTCTTCTTCATTTTCATGCTCCGATATCTATTTTGCGGACGACTGGTTATCCTTCTCAACCACGCCATCGCGCAAAGTGACGACGCGGCTGGCATACTTGATAACACGCGGATCATGCGTTGCGAAGACGAAGGTCGTTCCGGTTTCCTTGTTCAGCCGTTTCATGATCTCCATCACCTGCTCGCCATTCTCAGTATCAAGGTTGGCGGTCGGTTCGTCAGCGAGGATCATTTTGGGGTCAGGAGCAAGCGCTCGGGCGACAGCGACGCGCTGCTGCTGTCCGCCGGAGAGCTGATCGGGACGGTGATGCGCGCGGTCTGTCATATCCACTGCCTCCAGCAATTCCATCACACGTTGCTTGCGTTCGGCGGGCGTCCTGCCGTTCAATAAAAGCGGCATCTCCACATTCTCGTACGCGGTCAACGTGGGGATGAGGGCAAAGAACTGGAACACAAAACCAATCGTGCCTTTGCGCAGGTCGGCGCGTTGATTGCGGTTGAGATTGGTGGTTTCCCTTCCGACGATGACAACCTTTCCGGAAGTAGGTTGGTCCAGACAGCCAATGAGCTGCAGAAGTGTGGTCTTGCCGGAACCGGACGGACCAACAAGTGACGTGAATTCGCCATCCTGAATTGCAAGACTGACGCCATTCAAGGCGCGGGTTTCAACTTCACCGATTTTATAGATGCGGGTGACATCTGTTAATTTTGCGACTTCCATTTTGAATCTCCTTTATTGTGCGCTGTGCAAGGCTTCGACCGGTTCCATGCGGGAAGCCATCCGCGCAGGATAAAGCGAAGCAACAAGTGTGATTACAAATGCGGTGACGATCAAACTGACGGCGGACTCCAGCGGAAGGTAGGTATAAATGCGGTCTGCCAGAAGCATATCGCCGCTGATGCCCAAGTCTCCAAAGTACACGCCGACCTTTCCAAAATATGCCGAGAGCGCCCAACCGGCAAGCGAGCCTACGGTAATTCCAGCCACGCCAAGCAGTGTAGCTTCCGTAATGAACAGGGCGATCACCTGCCTGCCCTTCATCCCGATGGCCGAAAGAATGCCGATTTCACGCGTGCGTTCAAAGACGGACATGAGCAATGTATTGACTATGACTGTGGCGGTCACGCCCAACACGATCAAGTTGATAAACGTAAGATAGGCGTTCGAAAAATCATTGATCAACACAAGCAGTTCGTTCATTTCCGTCCAGGTGCGGATTCGAAGGTTTTGCCCTTGAATGGCAGAAGCAACAGCGTCCGCTTGTTCGCGGTCATTCAGCAGGATGAAGATATAACTCGCGCGATTTTCCGCGCCCGAAAATGCCTGCGCTTTCGCGAGCGGCAGGAACACAATACCCTTGTCGTAGCCCGATGTGCCTGTGGTGAAAATGCCGCGCACCATGAACTGCTGTTCATCCACATCCCCGTCGGATGTGTTCACCAGCAGTTGCAGCGAATCACCGGCTTTCAAATTCAAACTCTGCGCCAATGGATAACCGATGAGAATGCCCGAACGATCATCCGCGGTCAGGAAATCACCTTCCACCAAGGTTTGATACGGTTCACTCGCCGGAGAGGCTGGATCAATACCCATGATCTGGACACCCGCCGACTCATCACGTACGGAGACGATTCCGCTCGCGACCAAACGGGGTGTGGCAACCTTGACCTGATCGAGCGCTTCGATCTGCGCCGCAGCTTGATCTGGTTTCTCGATCAGATACTCCCATGCGACACTGAGCTTATCGGGGTCGTACTCCGCATTGGATACTTGCAAATGTCCTGAATTCAATGTCAGGGTGGTTTCCATCGAGCCGCGCATCTCTCCTTGAAAGAAGGCGGCAATGAACATCAACAAGGCGGTTCCCAACGCCAGCGCCAGTGCTGAAAGAACGGAGCGGCGGCGGTGCCTGCCCAGATTGCGATATGCGATTTTGAAGTAATTCATCATTTCGGAACTCCTACACGTAATGCAGTGCTTCCGCCGGCTCGCGCCGCGAAGCTTCCAAAGCGGGGTACAGCGCAGCGAGTGCGGCAATGGCGGCAACCGTGATCGCGTGCTGAAGCACTTTCATCGGCACCAATTGCGGATAAATATTGCTGCTGATCAAAGCGGTATATTCGGTCAGATCGGCAAATTGACTGTAATCCAAGCCGACAACGCCGAGTATGCCGTTGATCATCGTTCCCAATATTGCGCCCAACACTGCGCCCATCACGCCGATCAAGATTCCTTCCAACAGGAACAGGAGGGTGATCTCGCGCGGTTTCAATCCCAACGCGCCGATGATTCCAATTTCGCGCGTCCGCTCGAAGACCGCCATCATTAGCAGATTCAAAATGCCAATTGCGGCAATGCCAAGCATAAATACGCCGAACACACTCATTACGCCGGTTTTCATTTCCAGCGTTTCTTTCAATTCGGGTATGCTGGTTTCCCAACTCTCAACCTCATACCCTGGCACAGACCGATTGATCGCAGACACAACGCTGGCTTCCTGCCCGATCTGTTTCAGGGAAACCACAACTTCGGTTACTTCCCCATCCAAACCAAACAATTGCTGCGCCTCGCCGAGCGAGACGTAAATCGTATTTTTTTCAACCGAAGGAACGCCCACATCGTAGATGCCGACGATGGTCATGGTCCGCTGACGGGTCTGTTCATGAGTCGAGTTGCCGACCATGGTTATGCGGTCGCCCACTTCCACTTCCATTGCGGTCGCCAAACCCTGTCCAATGACGATCAAGTCGCCGTCATTTACATTGAGATAGCGTCCCTGCGTGATCGTTTCCGCTACGGGCGTGATTTTGGATTCCTTTTCGACTTCCACACCGATAATGGAAACGGCAAACGCTCCTTCACGGTTCGTGACCAATCCTCCGGTGACAATCCGCTTCGATGCGATCACCACTTCGGGATGCGACTCCGCTGCCTGCACAACGGCATCTGGATTCTCCAGCGCAAGCAAAGGTTTCCGCCCGGCTTTTTCGTTGTACCCCGGCGCATGGACTTGAACATTGCCGCCCAGCAATTGAATGGCATTGCCGTAAATGGCTTGCTCAAATCCACCTATGATTCCGTCGTAAAACACCAGCAAAGCCATGACAACGCCCATGCCCACGGCGATCAAAAATGTCCTGCGGCGCTGCCGCCAGACATTCCGCCACGCCAACTTCAAATATAAAACCATATCTGATCTCCTTTTACTTCAATACATCCATCCAACCACGAATTCCAAAACGATCTCAATATATCCATAATCCATGGCTGACAATGACTCTCAAAAACAGCAACCTACACATAATGCAGAGCTTCAGCCGGTTCCTGCCGGGATGCCTGTAGAGCGGGATACAGGGATGCCAGAGTGGAAACAATGAGCACGGTCAAGCCGTGATCGATGATTTTCTGCGGCACGAGAGGTGGATAGAAACGTTCGCTAAAGAATGCGGTGAAATCGGCCATGCCCGCATATGCACTGAAATCGAAACCATAATAATTAAGCGTCCCACCGACGATCGTGCCTAGAATTACACCCAATACAGCGCCTGTCAGTCCGATCAGGATTCCTTCGAGCAAGAAAAGGATGGTGATCTGCCCCGGTTTCAATCCCAGTGCACCCAATATGCCGATCTCACGCGTACGTTCGAAGACTGCCATCATTAATAAATTGAGAATGCCAATGGAGGCAATCCCCAGCATGGCAAGGCTGAAAACCCTCATGACAGCTTGATCCAAATCGATGCCGTATTTCAATTCGGGAAAAATAGTTTCCCAAGTGTCGACCTCATAACCGACAAGCTTTGTATTGAGATCTTCGACCACACCAGGTTCCTTTCCGAGTTGATCCAGGCTGACAACAACTTCAGTCACTTTGCCATCCAAGCCGAATAATCTTTGCGCTTCATTGAGAGAGATAAATATTCTGTCTTTTTCAACAGAAGCCACTCCCAAATCGTAAATACCCACGATCGTCATTGTGCGTTGACGGGTTTGATCGTGCGTGGATTTCCCGGCCATGGTGATACGGTCACCGACCTCCACACTCATTGCTGTCGCCAACCCTTGACCGATCACAACCAAGTCGCCATCATCCGGGATCAAAAAGCGTCCTGATGAGATGTTCTGCGCTTCGATGCTGATACGCGCCTCGTTTTCAGGTTCCAATCCCACAATCGTGACAGCAAAGGCTCCCTCACGGTTGGTCAACAATCCGCTGGTAATGATGCGTTTTGACGCCATGACCACATTTGGATGGGATTCCGCCGCCTGAACAACAGCATCCGGGTCTTCCAGCGGAAGCAAGGGCTTGCTGTCAGATTTTCCGCTGTAACCTGAGGCATGCACTTGAATGTTGCCACCCATAACCTGGATGGCGTTCCCGTAAATAGCCTGCTCGTACCCGACTATGACACCGTCGTAGACCATCAGGAGCATGACAATGACGCCCATTGCGCCTGCAATCAGGAAAGTCCTGCGGTGTTGCCGCCATACATTTCGCCATGCCAGCCTTAAATACAAGGTCACGTCTACCTATAAGCCTTTCGTGAATTCCGATTCGGTCTTACGAAGTCCGTACTCCATGACATACAATAATTTGTCGATCTTTTCCTGCGTCCTCGCGGAGCGCACCCATTTCATGATGTCCTTTTGCTTCATACCTTCATTGAGGATGTAGGTGCTGATGGCGTTACTCCATGTTTCCATGACCATGACCGCCAGGTCCACATCCACACTTGGGTCCACTTCACCGTTCTTGACGGCCTGCATAATCATCGCACGCAGCCCCTGTGTGGAACGATCGCGAACTTCTGCAAAACTTTTTCCATAATATAAACCTTCACCGAATATCACGCGGCTGATGGCTTGTACAAGACGCGGGTAAGTGGAGTTGAACGCCATGCCTTCCTTGATCATCCAGCGGAAATATCCAAACGTATCCATGTTCATGGACGGCGGATGTTTGCGGTTGAAGTATTCCACTTTTTCCTGCTCCAGCACAGTGAGTAAATACATGAAAACATCCTGTTTATCTTCAAAATATTGATAAAAACTTCCCTTCGAGATACCGCTGTTCGCAACAATACGGTTCGTGGAGGCATTTTCCAATCCGTACTCCGCAAACTCATCTATGGCCGCATTGACAACCGTCTTGCGTTTTTCTTCGGGAAGATTGAAGAAGGTTTGTTTTGGCATGAAATTCCTTTCGCCGAATTTTACATGTCAAATAATTATTAAAGATTAATTTCATCCCGCCCGATCGGATCATTGTCAAAACAACCCGGATGAAATTTTCTGTTTCAGGACTTTATCCAGCCAACCAAACATAATTATGTTGGATAGCGGTTGGGAGGATGTATTTTGATTACTGCTCATGTTTGCCTCTCCAATAAAGTCCGGCATCCATTAAATATGAGCCAGTTCCCTGGTAATCTCCCACAAATGTTTCTGACTCTCGTGGTCATAGGCGTTCTTATTGGCTTTAACCGCCACATTAGGCGCGTCCCAGTATCCGCCTGTGACATCGTCCAATGATGGGTCAGCCGCAAGCCAGACATAGGTCTCCGCCATTTTTTCGGGCGTGAGCGCGAACCTCCGTTTGGCATGATAGATCTTCAACAGCCAATTCGGTAAATGATCGAGCCGTGTATCAGGGACGGCCACGTTGCCGACACGCACACAATTCACGGTCACACCCAAGTCTTTTAGACGTTCAGCCAGGTCAAAGGTGTACATCACCTGCGCCTGCTTCGCCTGATAGTAGGCGTGTTGCATGGAGAATTTCTTTTCGCCTGCGAGGTTGTTGAAATCCACATCCAAAAACGGGTAGGTAATCAGTCCTTTGCTCGCAACAGTGATAATGCGGCTCGGCGCGCTGGCTTTGAGCGCGTCCAGCAACAACTCCGTCATTAAAAAGATATTGACATGGTTGGTAGCAAAGACATTTTCCAACCCGTCTTCGGTGATCACAGGTTTCTTCTGCCGATGATCGAAGTTTGCCGCATTGTGAATGAGAGCGTCCAGGCGCGTATGGCGGCCAAGAAACTCATCCGCCGCACGCCCCACCGACGCCTGCGAGGACATATCCACGAGGATCAACTCTACTTTATCGTTTTTCGACGCTTTTATTACGTCCTGCAACGCTTGTTCGCCGCGCTCTTTGTTACGACACATCATGACGACATGAGCGCCATATCCTGCCAATTGGGTGGACGCGGCTTTACCGATGCCTGAATTCGCGCCAGTAACGATAACGGTTTTGTTCGAAAGGTTGTAATTCATTCAAAAAACTCCATCTGTTCCTTTGACAAATAAAATGACTTGCAAGTCATATGACTACCTGGTCATATGACCATAAGGTCATATTTTACGACGATTTGCTCTCCTGTCAAGGTATTAAATCCTGTGTCGCTACTGACGGATATGCGAAAAAAATCCGCGAGGGATTTCACTCTCGCGGATTTAAACCTGGCACTGGTTGCTAATCACTGATTATAGTTTTTCCGGCTATTTCCCGAATCCTCTCCCCCATCAATTTCATTAACAATCCGGCCCGCCAAAAAGCGACCGCCGCCATGCCATGCGCAAGGACGGCAAACAGGGGCGGCGTTTCGAAGGTGTAGTATGTCCAGCATTCGCGTGTTGTACCCCACAGTTCAAGGAAATATCCGAGCCCGGCGCCGGAAATGAATGTCAATAACGCAAAACGATGATCTGAGGGCGTGATAATGAGCAAAACGCACAACAGGGCAGCTAGAACGGTATAGGATTTGTCAAAGGTTGGGGAAACAAAGACCAGCATCAAGGTCATGAAAGAGGCGAAGGTGATCCAATAAAGAGAAGAAAAAATGGAATGGTGAACAGGTTGTCGAGTCCGATCCTCTGCTTTTTGAATCGTCCAATTGACAAATCTTGCGATGCGGTCAATGGAAAGGCTCGCAATCGGCCAGGCAGGAATGATCCACAATGGCGGGCGTTCGGCAGTGTAATAATGCCAGAGGTTGGTTTGAGTGCCCCAACTTTCAATTGCCAGCCCGCCGAAGATACCGACAAATACGATCAACCCATCAGTTTTGAGATTAGCGCGCGCCACGATGGTGACAGACATAAACAAAAATACACCAAGCAAAAGCCAATCCATGTAACGCCACCATGCGCCGCTCCAATCCACATAGGATAGATACTCCTCGGCAAGCGGCCACCAGATATAAACAATAAGAAAGATCGTGACGAAGAAACCGCCAAGGAGAACGGGCGAGTCGCGCGTCCAGAACCGTTGTTTTTCGTTTTGCATGAAGGGCATTATACATGCAGACTGTTTTCAAAGTCTGATAAAATTCCCCTCATGTTCGCCCGAGTTTACTCATGCGCTGTGGTGGGACTTGAAGGCGTAATCGTCGAAGTCGAAGTAGATTACACCAATGGATTGCCCGCCGTCATCATTGTAGGTCTGCCCGATGCTGCCGTACAGGAAAGCCGCGAGCGTGTGCAGACCGCTGTCAAAAATGCGGGCTTGCATTTCCCCCGTCACCGTATTGTCGTCAACTTATCTCCCGCAGCCATTCGCAAGGAAGGTCCCGCTTACGACCTTCCCATCGCGCTTGGCGTTGTCATCCTTGCAGGCTTTCTTCCTCACGAAGTCATTGAAGGCGCAATGGTCGTCGGCGAACTTTCGCTCGATGGCGTCGTCCGTCATACTCGCGGTGTTTTACCGATGGCCGCCGCCGCACGCGCGAATGGATTCAAGCGGATGTTCGTTCCCGAAGTGGATGCGCCTGAGGCAGCCTTGATTCCAGACATGGAAGTGTACCCGGTCAAATCGCTTGCGCATCTCTTCGACCATTTGGCTGGTCGGCGTTTAATCGAGCCTTATCAACCCTCAAGCGGCGACATCCCTGATCCGCTCTTCACCCCAACAGACTTCGCCGAGATCAAGGGACAGGAACACGTCAAGCGCGCGCTCGAGGTCGCTGCGGCTGGCGGGCATAACTGCCTGATGGTCGGCTCACCCGGAGCCGGAAAGACCCTGCTCGCTCGCGCTATGCCCGGAATCCTGCCTCAAATGTCCATCGAAGAATCGTTGGATGTCACGCGCATCTACTCCGTCGCAGACCAACTCCCGCCCGGCACGCCACTCATCAAACATCGTCCCTTTCGGGCACCGCACCACACCATCTCCCATGCAGGTCTTGTTGGGGGCGGGAACATCCCCAAGCCTGGGGAAATTTCACTCGCACACAGGGGCGTTTTATTTTTGGATGAATTTCCCGAATTCGGCACCCGCGTCCTTGAGGTGATGCGTCAACCGATGGAAGATAAAGTCGTCACCATCAGCCGCGCCAAGGGATCATTGACATTCTCTGCAAATTTTCAATTGATCGCTGCCATGAATCCCTGCCCATGTGGGTTCTTTGGAGACTCTCAGAAGCCCTGCACCTGTGCGCCCGCCGTGGTGACCAAGTACCAAAAACGTATCTCCGGCCCCATCCTCGACCGCATCGATATCCACATCGAAGTTCCACGTGTAGACTATGAAAAACTCAGCGGAGATCGTTTGGGCGAAACCAGCGAGTCGATTCGTAAACGCGTTCAAGTTGCAAGGGATCTTCAGAATGCAAGATTTGCAGATACACTCGAGGTTATTTGTAATGCAGATATGCGCATCGGGGAGGTAAGGCAATTTTGTACGTTACTGCCTGATGGTCAGTCCCTGATGCGGGCGGCGATGAGCCAACTCAATTTATCGGCACGGGCTTATCATCGCATCCTCAAACTGGCACGTACGATTGCGGATCTGGCAGGGAGTGAAGAGATACAGTCGCCACACTTGGCAGAGGCGCTGCAGTATCGTCCCAAGTTGATGGTTTAAGACGCAGTTCAGTTGACGCTTAAAAAACCGCATGAGCACATATGAAGCATGGGCGGACAATCGGAACACAAAGTAGTGATATTAGTCATTTGTCAACTCGTACAAAAAACACTAAAATAGTTGGGGAATATTTCACAATAGATATGTCTGCTTGTTAGGTTCAATAATTGATCCTCCTCTAATTCTTCTATGGCCTGGCTTTCGAGGAGCTGGGGGCCGGCTACTTCGGGTTTGTGGGCGGAACTACAGTTTAGGTGGATATGTTTCTCGCAAGCGACTCGCTCGCAGAGATCGCAAACATTTTGAGCATGGTCCAATATTATGTCAGGAAAACCAGCAAAGTGGACCTAAACTTGCCATGTTTTAGGGGTCGATCACCATGATCACCCATTTCAAACTGAAATCGCATTGCTTTTTTCATCCCAGAAACAACATTAGAGTATTAACAAGAATGTAAAGCAACCTACAGCTTTCCTACCAATAACTACTACAGAATGCTACAATAATCTAAAAATTACATTTCTTTTTTTGATCAAAGTACGTCCTTTAAATCCCATTATTGGTATAGATGTAAAAGATGGCTGAAAGAGTCTTTTCTTTCAAGGAGATGTCATGAATAAACGCCAGCCGAAGGTCATTTTTCACATCTTTTTTGTGTTCTTTTTTCTTCTATCCCTTCTTCCATCCCAAAATGTCCGGGCTGCCGCGGAATTAACCATCACGCCCCTCACATGGAATGTGATCGGTTTGGACTCGAACAACGTCAACGTAGGACCAAGCAATTTCCCGGTGGGGGCGCGGGTCTGTAATATTGGGACCGACCCTGCAACCAATGTCAGTTCGGCATTCAATTGGGAGGCTACTGACCCGACCCCTTCAAAGAACTATATAGACCTCCGTTCAGGTTCCAATTCCTCCTATTCCGGGGTTACCCTGGCAGCCGGCCTATGTGTGGATTTTTATTATGAGGTATCGGTCACCCGGAATTCGAACGCATACCTCGATACACGCCGGTACTACATCACCGCGACTGCCGATACCCTGGGAACAGTTTCAACTCCGCGGCCCCGCGAGCTCCTAGTTGAGTATTTGATCTCGCAAAACCGCAATGCTGTAACGGATGTTAAATTGAACGGCACGTCGGTGGCGGCAGGCGGAACAATGAGCCTGATCGTGGGTAATACCTACAACATTCAACTGGTCGGAAAGACGGCCACCCAGGGGTACGAACAGATCGAAAGTTTCATCAATTTTCCGAACACGATCTTCAAGGTCAATTCCGTAACGACGACTTACTCTGCCGATGCCGGCACGGATTCACTTGCGAGTACAAGACCCTATGCCGACGGCTGTATCTGGGTCAACGATCCAAATTCACCGAATTACCGCTCCTGCATCAGTACTGGGAAATACGGCGGTAATGTCACCGTTAACTATAATGTGACGATCATCGGCGGCGCGGGGACCAATTCGACCCTGAATACGCTGATCTATGATTTCTCAGGCTCCAGCTATCATTACAATGCGGATTTTTCGACCAGCGCCCGGACAGTGTCCATCCTCGGGCCGAACTCCGTTACGATCGCCAAAACCTTCAGCCCAAAATCGATCGCCCCAGGCGCGACTTCGGTGTTGACCTTCAAACTCACCAACCCCACCGCTGAAACCGTGACCGGGGTGAACTTCACCGATACCCTGCTGGGCGGATTGAAGGTGGCGGCCACTCCCAACGTTACCTACAACGGATGCGGATCCGGCGCATTCTCCCCCGTACCGGTTGCCAACGCCACCTCATTGTCGTTCTCAGGTGGTTCGATTGCGGCGAACAGTACATGTACTATCACGGTCTCGGTCACGGCGGATACGGCGGCGGATTACCCCAACACGACCGGGATCCTTTACATCAACACCAATGTCAGCACCGGCAACACCGCCTCGGATACATTGAAAGTTGCAAGTGCTTCAGCTTGTTTACCTAATCAACAACTTGCCCAATGGACATTCACCAACTCAACGAGCGCCACCGCCCCCGAATTTGCCACGAAAGCCTCAGATGTTGCCACGGCAACCGCCAGCACGACGACCAGCTCTCCGGCACTTGATACCAACACCGCGAACGGTAATCCACAACCCTCTTGGGCTGCGCAGGGATTCCCCGCTGGCTATTTCCAATTCCAGGTGGATACGAGCAAATATACGAATGTGACGATCGCATTCGATCATATTCAGACCAATGCCGCTTGGAATGCTGGTGCAACGGTTACGGTTTCATTCAGCACGGATGGCGTTTCATATTCCGGAACGCAATCTGCCACGCTCGGTGCCACACTGGCAAATGCTTCCTTCAACGCACCTGCGAATACGACATTCTTCAGGATATCTGCAACAGGCCAGCAAAATGTAAACTCACGCATGGCGATTGACAATGTGACGTTCACCGGCTGCCGTGTCCCCGCCCCTGCGCCCACGATGTCCAAATCCTTCCTGACCAATCCTATCGTCAAAGGTGCCACGTCCACCCTGCGTTTTACAATCAACAACACTGCGGTTGGAAATGTGGCGCAATCCGGTATTTCCTTTAATGACGTTCTGCCTGCAGGGTTATCGGTTGCGGATGGGACCTTCTCCGCATGCAACGGCACCAATAACCTGACAACGACCGCCTCCACCCGGACGATCGCCCTGACGGGCGGTTCCTTGGGGGCGGGCGCGAGTTGTACCTTCGATGTGACCGTAACAGGCTCCCAGGAAGGTTCATATGAGAACGTCACCGGCTTCCTATCCTCCACTCAAAGCGGGACCACCACCAGTTATGCCACGGCGCCGTTGACCGTCATTGCACCGCCCAACCTCGCGAAATCCTTTGCGCCATCCTCCATACTAGTCAACGAGACATCAGTGCTGACGTTCACGATCACCAACCCCAATCAAGGCACCACGCTGACGGGCATCGGTTTTACCGACACGCTGCCCACAGGGGTTACGGCAGCCAATGGCAGTACAAGTGTGTGTAACGGGACTCTGAACATTACCGGCGGAAACCTGATCACGTTCAGCGGCGGCTCGGTCACGGCGAATAATTCCTGCAGTTTTGATGTTACGGTCACTGGCGCGACAACCGGGGAAAAGAACAACACCACTTCGGCGGTCAGCTCCACCGAAGGTGGAAGCGGCAGTGCCGCAGCCGCAACCCTGACTGTCAGCGATCCCCTGTCCCTGATCGGTCTTTCCAAGCAAATATCGACGGATGGTTCCACCTGGGTCAAATATGAGGGTCTGGTTCCAACAGCGAACATCTATTATCGATTCACGATCTCCAATGACGGTGAAACCACACTGACCAATATCAGTGTAACCGACCCGGATGTCAATATGGCTTCCTGTACGCCTGCGCTGCCCACTTCTCTTGCAGTCGGCGCATCTGTGAGCTGTACCATCGGACCAATATCGATTGCCGCTGCTCCAACGCCAAACCCATTTGTCAATACAGCAACAGTTACCACGGATACCTACACCCCCGGAACAGAGGGTACATCTTCCGCCCGGTATGGCACCAAATCGCTTTCACTCGACAAGACTGCAAACAAGTCCAGCTACTCGGTTGTGGACGAAACGGTGAATTACAGTTATCAGGTTTCCAACAATGGCGGATTCCCTCTTCTTGGCCCCGTCACTGTCTCCGATGACAAGGTTACAGTTACCTGCCCTGCTGTAAGTACAGTTGGGGATAATGATGACTATCTGGATCCAGGGGAATCGATCACTTGTGCGGCCTCGTATACCATCACATCCACTGACATGACGAACGGCTCAGTGACCAACACCGCCGAAGCCAGCGCGGACGGCGTTACTTCGCCGGAAGATTCGGTAACACTCAATACAGCGCCAAACCTTACCTTGGGGAAGACGAACGGCGTCTCGAGCGTAACGGCCGGAGGCACGACGACGTATACCCTGACGATGACGAACAGCGGGAACACGGCGAGCAGCGGGGAGATCACAGTGGTGGACGTACTGCCGACGGGATTGAGCGTGGCGAACAACAGCGCGATCACAACGGGCGGGACGAACGGCGCAAACTGGACGTGTAATTCGACGGGCACGACGGTGGTGACCTGTACCAGCAGCACGCCCATTGCGGGCGGCAACGCCACCTCGGTCTTCAACTTCACCGTCAACGTCGACGCCAATGCCAGCG
>CAZLWG010000047.1:0-29623 GCA_964563315.1 uncultured Anaerolinea sp.
TTCCCCCAGGCTCTATCGTCGGGATAGTGGGTCCCAACGGCGCAGGCAAGACCACCCTGCTCAAGATGATCACAGGACAAGAAAAACCTGACAGCGGCACCGTCAAAATTGGCGAGACCGTCAAACTCTCGTACGTTGACCAGAACCGCACCCTCGACCCCGAGAAGACCGTCTACGAAGAGATTTCGCAAGGCGCCGACTTCCTCGAACTCGGCAAACGCAAAGTCAACTCACGCGCCTACTGCGCCTCCTTCAACTTCCAAGGCTCCGACCAGCAAAAGAAAGTCGGCATCCTCTCAGGCGGTGAACGCAACCGCGTCCACTTCGCCAAGACCCTCACCGAAGGCGCCAACGTCATCCTGCTCGACGAACCCACCAACGACCTCGACGTCAACACCCTGCGCGCCCTCGAAGAAGCCATCAGCGAATTTGCAGGCGTCGCGCTGGTTGTGAGTCACGACCGCTGGTTCCTCGACCGCATCTGCACGCATTTGATCGTGTTCGAAGATGACTCGCAAGCGAAGATGTATATCGGCAACTGGTCTGATTACGAAACGATGATGGTTGAGAAGTTCGGAAAAGATTTGACTCCGCACCGTGTGAAATACAGAACACTGAAACGATAAACAACATTCATGTCGTTGCGAGGAGGGTTGAGATGCGACAGCATCGAAATCCCGACGAAGCAATCCCCTCATCGTGTCGGAGATTGCTTCGCTATCGCTCGCAATGACATACTCCAAGTGACGGTCACCTTTAAGGTGACCGTCACTTTTAATAACTCGATGTGTTTGTAAACATGGTTTGTACAACTTCTATCCTTCTAATCCAATAGATCAAAAGGAGATACAAAAATGAACAGACTGAAATGGTGGTTTCGTGTGGTCGGTGCGTTTTACCTGCTCCTGACAGCAATGAACTTGTACGCGTTGTTCTTTACCAACGGGCAAATGTTCGCCGATACTTTACCAGCCCCTTTGGGCGCCGATGCATCCGCAGTGCGAACCTTCACCGATGCGTGGATGGTATTTGTCTTTGAGCTGGGTGTGCTGGGCGCAATGGCGTGGGTCGCTTCACGTGACCCAGTGAAAAACATAATCATGGCTTGGGTCATCATCTGGGCCGAGGTCTTTCGCGGCATTGTGGCAGACGCCATTTGGATCACGCGCGGATATGCTGTCTCCATTTATGCCATCTTCATTGTGATCCATATCATTATTATTGCCACAGGTGTGGTCTTTGTCCGCCAGACTCAGGCTGAAGGATAGGAAGGCATCAGCCACGACCGCTGGTTCCTCGATAGAATCTGCGCCCATCTCAATGCCTTTGAAGGTGAATCCATCGCGAAAATGTATGTTGGAAATTGGAGCGATTACGAGACCTTCATGATGGAAAATACGGGAAAGATTTAACTCCGCATCGGGTGAAGTACAGAACATTGAAGAGATAGTATTTCGCAGGGGCGACCCAACATTGTCCCCTTGTGGGATGGGTCGCCCCCATATTTTCCTCTTGACACCTAGTAATACTAGGTATAAACTTGTGTACATGAACAACGAAATCCTAAAAGGACATCTCGATTTTCTTTTACTGGCTGTGCTTGCAGATGGCGCGGCGCACGGCTACGCCGTGATCGAAGCCCTGCGACAGCGCAGTGGCGGTCACTTCGACCTGCCTGAAGGTACGATCTATCCCGCCCTGCACCGTCTCGAAGAACAGGGCTTGCTCAAAAGCCGCTGGGACGAATCCGCGCCGCGCCGACGAAAAGTCTATTCGCTAACCGTGAAGGGACAGCAATCTTTGTCGAAGCGCCAGTCTGAGTGGATGGCGTTCTCGAAAGCGGTCAACGCTACAGCGGGGATGTAACATGAAGAACACCATTGCTTCTTATTTGAAAGTCATCCAACGGGAGATGAAAAGGAATGGCACATTTCATGCAGACCATCTCGAGGAACTCGAAAGTCACTTGCTTGAAGCAGTGGAGGCGAATCTCAAACGTGGGATGAATCAGGCTGAGGCGGAGGAAGAAGCGATGCATAGGTTCGGATCGGTCAACGTTGTTTTATCTTCATTCGAAGAAGAAAGGTTTACTGTCATGCAAAAAATTTTGCTTGGAATTGCGGCAATCGCGGGTTTGTTCTCTCTCTATGTGGATACCCGCCCGACCTGGGATGATACGGGCGTTCTTGCAATGGGAATTCTATTTGTGTGCGGACTGCTGGCATTGATTGGGTTTCAACGCCCTTGGTTATTGGCTCTCGTGGTCGGCGCGTGGATTCCGCTTCACGAAATACTCATCAGCCATAATTATGGATCAATTATCGCGATCATCATCGCCTTCATCGGCGCATATGCGGGTTGGGCGTTCCGTGCGGGGATTAACAGATTTCGCCATCCTGCATAACGTCGAACACTATCGAATAATCCTTGAGACAGTCGATTACAATGCGGCTGTCACTTTCTCATTAGCGTCAATATCCTGCGCGCCCTCGAAGAATTTGCAGGCGTCGCCCATGACCGCTGGTTCCTCGACCGCATCTGCACCCACCTCATCGTCTTCGAAGGTGATTCCGTTGCGAAGATGTACCTCGGCAACTGGTCCGACTGCGAAACCATGATGATCGAAAAATTCGGCAAAGATTTGACTCCGCATCGAATCAAGCACCGAACGGTGAAACGGTAGACCCAAGTGACAGTCACTTCAAGGAGAATGTCATGACAGAAAACTACCTCATCACCGGGCCATTTACCCGCTTTCGCAACTGGGTACCTCATCCGCCGCTTCCGTTCAACTGGCAGATGAAACCTGTCTCCAGTGCATCAAAGGCGGAGATCAAAGTCCTGCCCAACAGGCAATTCGAATTGACCATATCACATGACATCCTCAAAGGTGTCACACCGCAGATGCTGCATTGGTGGTTCTGCCGCATCGACGACACAATGGAATACAACGGTCAGTCTCATCACCGCTACCGCGTCTGGCATCCCTTTGATCATATCTACTACAAAGATCTCTCCCGCGCCCCTGACGGTACAGGCAGCGCAGGCACGCGCCGTCACATTGTGGAAGCTTTCGGCGCGAACAAGAATTACCTCATCAACATCATTGACCGTGTTGCCCACCTTGATGACAAGGGTATCTTGCTTGCCACCGAACAGGCAGGGATGGCGCTCGGTTTTGGCAACTTGCTCATGCCTTTGCCGATCCAGCTCTCCACACTCGAACATCAATTCTTCGCCGTGTCGAACGGCACACGCTACGAATCCCGATTGTTGATCGGGTTGGATTCGAGTATCGGGAAATGGATCATCAACCCCATTGTCCGCCCGTTATTTATTGGCTACGAAATGGCAAAAGCATGGCTCAAACACAACATTGAAGAAGTGGGGAACTTAGAGCGCTTTTTGCCTGAGTTGTTCGAAAAACAGAACAGATCGAATCATCGTGCGGGCTGATCACAAAACGATGATTCAGAAAAAATTCAGCGAGAACCCATTCCTCATAAGTGATGTATAGAACATTGGAAAGCTAGGGTTTTATGGGGCGGCTTGGCAAGGCGACTTTTTTGTTTCCCAACCCTTGACAATCAGATATAAGCTAATATAATTAGTTATATCTAACATTATTAGTTTATGAAAACAAAACATAAACCCACCCCCTCTGTCAGACGACGGCGCAACCGCGAAGCCATGATCCAGGAAATCCTCGACACAGCGCGTGAGATCATGCGCGAGGAAGGCGTGGCTGCCTTGACCATGCACGAACTGGCTCGCAGGCTTGAGATCCGCCCGCCCTCGCTTTACAACTACTACAACAGCAAAATGGAAATCTACGACGAATTGTTCCGTCTGGGTTTCCAGCTGTTCAGTCATGCCATGCAGGAAGCCGCGGACGCGGCGGAAACGACTTTCGATGACATGCGGCGAAGCATGGAAGCCTACATGAACTTCGCGCTGCAGAATCCAGAACTCTTCAAATTATGTTTTGAACGTCACGTGCCGGGCTTTGTGCCGTCAGAGAAAAGTATGAAGGTGGTCAACGGGGTAATGGAAAAAACCTTGTCGAGAATCAACTTGTGGGTGGAAAGAGGCGGGTTTGATCCGAAGATCCCCATGGACAAAGCCTTCGACCTGGTCAATGCCATGATGCACGGGTTGGTGTCCATGCATCTTGCAAACGATCCGCAGGCGGCCATGGGCGAAGGCAGATTTGGCAGACTTATCCCTGACGCGGTCAGGGTGTTTGAACAAGCCTGGAAAATGGCTTGAGTTTTATTCGTAAAGGAGAACAAGATGTTAAAAGTCGGTGATGTCCTGGATATGGGTCCGTTTCAAATTAAGATGACGGTGAAGAAGTTCACCGCTGAGACCCTCGATGTGGAGATCGAGTTGGGACCGCGTTCTGGCGGGACTCCGATCCACATTCATCCTCATGCGCTCGAAACCTATGAGGTACTCGAAGGTCGTTTCGATGCCTATGTGGGTGGAGTGTGGAAGACCTATCAGGTTGGCGAAAAGGTCGAGGTTCCGAAAGGCATACCGCACGCCTTCCGCAACAGCAGCGACGCGAAGACGCGCGTCTACAACACTCATCAACCCGCGCTGAAAATGGCTCAATATTTCGAAGGCTTGCACAAGATCGCCCACAGTGGTGTGACAAAAAACGGCGAGATGACTTTCAAAGCCATCCTGTACCTGTCCCTGCTGATGGTGAATTTCAAGGAAGAGATCATCCCGATCAACCCACCCGCGCCCGTTGCGAATGTGCTGGGATTCCTTGGCAAACTGGCAGGCTATAGGATATAACGCCGCATTTGGTGAATAGTAAAAAACTGAAGAGGTAATCCGCTGGGGCGACTCGCCGTGTCGACTCAGCGGGTTTTTGTATCATCGTTCCACCCATATTTTTTTCATGCGATAAAATATCATTGCCAAACCAAATCTTATAACAATTCAGAAGGATGATTCCATGAAAAAGATGTACTCTCTTTTATTATTTGTCGTATTGTCCATTGGTTGTGCGACACTTAATCCAACAATCAAACTGGAACCCTTGCCTGAACAAGTAACGGTTTCGAAAACAACTGATCCTACCAACCCTGCGCAACCCATTGAAGTCCAAGCGGGAGATGCTTTTAATATCATTATTGATTCCAATCCCACCACTGGCTACCATTGGGAAATTATCGGCGAACTCAATAGCGTTGAATTCATCTCCCGCGAGTACATGGCGGATGAGCCCGTCCTTGCCGGCTCCGGCGGCATGGACATTTGGACATTTAAAGCGGTTTCCATAGGTCAGGTACAAATCACATTTGGAAGTTTTCCACCCTCAGATGCTTTTGAATCTGAACGAACTGTTGCATTTATTATCAGCGTTAAATAGATTCTCAAATAAATTTTTCTGGATTTGCCTAAATTGCACAGTAAACTTGCCTCTGTAGATAGTTGCCGCTTTTTATTTCCTGCAGGTTTTATTCGACGACTTATTGGTAAAAGGCGAAGAGATAAAAAAGCATTGAAATGGATCTAAAGCATTTTAAGTGGACTATTCGGTTTGATATTATTGATTACAGCAGGATTGTATGCAAAAGCCGGTATGGAGATTAAGGAAACTTTGTCAAATTTGCTGAAGAATTTTTGTTCCGCCAGTTCTTGAAATAATGTGCTCCCTGCTGATCGTAATTGATTCATACTTTGAATTCTATTATGAGTGCGCCGACAGTACAACATACTGCTGAGATAAAAATTCTCCACATGACAATGGACAGGATGCTTAGAATGGAATGAATTGTGTAAAAGCCGATTGCCAAAGAAAACAAGGTCCATAAAATACCGATGCCGATCCCACTTATTACAGCGAGGATAATCCTTCCCGTGGAAGATGCGCCTTTGCTTCCTAAATTGATCAGAATCCCGCTTATCAACCCGCTGACGATCAAGACGGGGGAGACCCGCGCAATATCAGTGGATGCATTCAACTGCGACGAGAAAAAATATTCAGTGATGCCGCCCAGGACTGAAAAAAGAAGTACGATAGCTATGGAATGCCAAATGCGAGGCTTTTGCTCACGGCGTTTTTCCGCCCGTTCCATCATCTTTCGGCGCATGGTTAACGGCAAATTATAAAAGACCGTAAAGACCTTATGCTCAAGCAGTGCTCCGCTTTCACCAAAAACTGGAACAAAACGAACGGTATGAGTAGCCCAATAACCTGCCATAAATCTGGCAAGAGTCGGGTAGCGATATGTCATTTGGATGGGGAAGGAGAGATAACCGATGTATTTCAAAAAAGAAAGAAAGAGCGCTATGCTGTAATCCTTAAGATTGCGTTCCCGAATGACGATATACAATACATACAATCCGCGTGAAAGCGAACCCGGCGAAACAGGAATCAGCTGGAAAAATGCCACAATTCCAGCGGCGATTGCATATGCTTGCACTTGGGGCATTTCAGGATGACTGATGAGAAAGTATGCAGCCAACCCAAACGCTACGATGTGAGTGGTTGGCGACATTAGGATATGGACCGCAAGCGATTGCAGATATTTATGGATGTAGGGTTCGCTTGCTTGTTGTATGATTTCTTGCGCATCCGCCGAACTGATGATTTGCCTGTTCCTCCCATCCTCAACCATCTCTTTCAGCCATTTTTCCCGCATGAGTGAGTTGAAATAAAGTTGCACAGGATGCACAAGTATCACGTAAAGGGTTTTGAGGAAATATTCTCGGTCTGAAAAGAAACGGTGTAGACCGATAGGCAGAATGGAAAGGGGTACATGGTACAAATAAAGGATAAAGGACTTGTGGATCTTTTCCACAATTGCAGGAGTAATTCTGCCCTCACGATGCCATCGAATGAGCGATTCGATACGCACGCCAAGGGCGGTCTTTTGAATGTATAACAGGTTGCGGAAAATGAATGAGTAATGAGTGCGGTAATCCGCCCGACCTATCGCTTTTTGAATCATCATGCCGAAGAATGGGATAAAACCAAGGAAAAGGAACGCTAAGAAAAGTAAAGTATCGTTATGTAGGCGCTCCTCCGCCGTTTGATCAATGGTGTTTTTAATGCGCCATGCGTTGATGGTCTTGTCCATGATCATGGATCGGAGTGACTTGTCGAACATTGTCCGTATTCCATTATGAGTAATATCAGGGGTGGAATTCCGATAGATATCTTCGCAGTGCTTGAGTTCTTCCAAAAGGGGAAGAAGATCAGTAAATTCTTGCGAGTTGTTGGCAATAAAAGTTTCAAGTTTCTTCAAGTCCCCCCGGTCGAACTGAACCAGACTCCCGCGTTTCATCCCTTGAAGGATCAATTTGATGTCGCCTGGGCTCATGGGCAGGAAAGGTAGAAGAGTCAAGCCTGCGCGAAAGTCGACAGCGGTTAACCCCCGATCAGGCGCAGGGTCCATTTCTAGACGCTTAAGCACATTGGGTTGGCTTTTCCACGTTGACCATTCATACTGACGGGCAAACTCATGAGCGCCGATTTCATGAAGCAATTCCACAAAGTTGCGCATGAAACATTTTTTATGACGGTACTCCTGAGAGCCTGGTTCAATTCCCGCATTCAATTTTCCCTTTTCCCAGAGGGCAAGCAGATCAATATGATCATCCACTTCGAGGCGCCATGTACGTCCTTCGACCCAGCCGCTTATTTCGCCGCAACTTCCCAGCGTTTGGTCTACAAAAGTTGCATGAATTTGATTCACCGCTTCTTCATCGTTGAATCGCCTAGACGCCGCGCGACGGATGAATGTCTGCCAAAGCGCGCCTGCGCGCGCCGCTGCAGGATTGACTTGTAACTGAAAAGGTCCTTGAAAGCCAATCCAATACAATAAATTCCTGAAAAATAAAGCACATCTTGACGGAGGGATGAAGACTTTCAATGCATAAGGTTTTCCTGCTTGAAGAGTTCCAGGCGTCCCCCTTATATCCAATATCCTGACCTTATAAACTTGCCCTGCAAAACCCCCTCCCACAAATTTATCAATGACTAGCGAAACTCTAGATATCCCGCTTTTGGGCAGGATTGTATTTACTTGGTAATCGAGACGATCTCCCGTATCGTACCGCTCTTTTCTTATGGGCCTCTTTAATCCATATGAGGCAAAACTTCTTTCGAGTTGTTTGCACAGATCTGCCGAGTAGGAATTCATTGATTGATCCTCACGCCCAATAAAAGTGGACAAGATATCAAATCATTATAAACGACGTGCATAAGTGATTGGTCTGTTATATGCTTTTATGGTTTTGAGGGCTACAAATAAGATAATGATGGGCAAATTTTAAATTGAAACTCTATTATGTAATACTGGCTTCACTTGTTCATGCGTCGATGTTTCAGAACTGATGCAGGCAGAAGAATAATGGTGCATAATGCCACAATAACATTCCAATAGAACATCCGAAAGTCACAGGCTGTGGCGACGAAAAAATAAGCCAACCCATACAAGGAACCGCTTGCGCTCAAGGCGAGTGCGCCAGACGGAAGCGGATTCTCAAGAGATTTTGACTTTATCCCGGCGTACAGCGAAACTGTGAACAATGCCAATGAAAAAACTATATAAACCCAATTTCGATAAATAAGGCTGTTTCGCAAGGGCTCAACCGCTGTAAAAACAAGATTGGTAACTGGTTTTATCGAATAATAATCGTATAGGGTAGTGCTTTCGTAATGACCTCTGGGTTTATACACGGTATCTGCATAATAATAAGGCGCGCAATTCTTGCCTCCCTGCAGATTTATGATGCTTGCAAATACGTTTGAACGTTCCAATAAATAAGCCCTTGGATGATTTACAACCTCTTTAGCCCATGTATTGGATAACTCCTGGACTTGGTCAGGGTCATATAGTATCTTATAGTGAATGGTTGTAAAATCTGGCCAATACAGGTTTTTCATTGAAGTTCGCTGGTAGATCCGCCTCAAGTCTTTCATGGATGGCTGTTCGCTGGACGCCAGAAACTCTGGAACAAGGTATGTTTTCAACTGTAATGACATGCCTACGAGGTCATGCAGCATGACCTGCTGGAAAGGATAAGTCCTTTTTTGCGTCAGGAGATTATCTGCCAAACTACCGACTGTAAACATAATGCCAAAAAGGGCAATCCCGAATATGAAGGTCGTTCTTGCTGAAAGTATTCTCCCAATCCTTGAGGTGTATATTTTGGAAAGCGCCAAGCCTGAGAATAAAAATAGAGGCAAAGCCGCCAGGAGCGCGTTATGTCTGATGAACATTCCATACCCTAGTAACACGATGCCAGAGATAAAGAGCAAGAGGGATTGCTTCCTTTCTGAATGCAGCATCAATGAAAAACCACAAATCAAGGATGTCGCCATGGCAACATCCTTCACGACTGTACTTAAAAGCATGAAAACAGGAGGATAAAAGCCGACAAGTAGACACAGACTCTTACCGGCCCGACTTTCGATGGAATAATCAATGAGCATGCTTAATCCGCCCCAATATAAAATCACATGCATAAGAAACATGCCCAGGGCATTGGGAAAGACCAGACTTAAAAGACCCCAAACCCACGACATGATTGGGGGGTGCCAATCGTTAAAATCTCCATTCAAACCTTGCTTGAATTGATCGAGGGCATCATTGTCCATATACCCCGGATAGAATATAAATACAGTGATGGCAATACAAAAAGCAACAAAGAGGGGGAATAGAAACCTTTTTTGGAACATAGACGCTTGTATAATTTGGATATTATATTTCCGTATTGATTGTCACTTTGTGCCCGATTTACCAATCGTTACCATTCTCATATCCTAATTTGATGAGTAAATCCCCTACCACATCTTTAAATAACTTCTTATGTTCTTCGGTGAAATGTTCCTTCCAACCGCCGGTTTTCCCTGAGCGAAAGGTGTGACTTTTCCTTGGCTGGATTGCCTCCACTAGGATGGACAATGCTTTTTCGCGGCGGATGGGAATCTTATAGCCTGCCCTCTCCACCTCATCCAGCATGGATGAGAGAGTGGCGGCGCGGTTGTTGATTAAATCCTCGAAGCGGATGCACATCACGTTCTTTTGCGCCAGCCAAGCGAATACGCCTTCATATCTTTGCTTCACGCTGACCATTTTCAAGCCGTCCTGTTCGATACCTGTAATGGCGACTTTAAGCCGTTCGCCGAAATCAGGCAGGGACTTGTAGTATGCATGCATTCCGTGTTCTTCGTGCATGTCGGTTGCAAAGAACACTTGTGAGATGAGCATGTCCCTTGGGTCGCGGTAAATGAAAAAGTTGACGCGTCCGCTTGAAGTCAGGAAAGAGGCGTTTTCGGGCGTGGCATCCACATATCCCCAGCCGATCACTCCATTTGGGATGCTCTTCAATTCATCCAGTATTTCTTCCTTCGTTTTTCTTTTTCCGTCTTTTGTGATGGTGCGAACTGGCTCTGCATTCACATAGCGGTACGGCATGATTCTTGTAAAGCCATCGAGGATTTGCAGGAGCAGATGCGATCCGCTCTTAGGTTTGGAATTGCCGAAGATGGGCGGGGCATCATTGAAAGAAAGGCGCTTCCATCTTGCGATGGCTTGCGCGGTTTTGCCATAAGGGCGAAGGGCGCGGCGGATTTTTTGTGGGATTGCCATGTTCGACATCGCAGGGGAGGCTCGCGAGTCACCCCTGCATGATCATTCGTTTCCCACGCGGCGGAGTTTCTTCATTGAACCCATTTCGGATTCGTAGACTTTCTTTATCCCGTCTCCAAGCGACGCTTCCGTCACGCGGATATATTTGACCAGCCGCTCGAAGCCGCCCGGTTCCACCGAGGCTGCCTGGTCGCTGCCCCACATGGCTCGGTCCAGCGTGATGTGACGCTCCACCGAGCACGCGCCAAATGCAACCGCTACTGCAGAAGGCACAAGCCCAACCTCATGACCTGAATAGCCGATGGGATTCTTTGGAAATTCCCTGCGAAGCGTATCGATCATCTTGAGGTTCAATTCTTCCGGCTCGCAAGGGTAGGTGCTCGTGCAGTGCATGATGAGGAGGTTGTCTTTGCCAACCGCATTCACACCATTGTGGATCTGTTCCATGGTGGACATGCCTGTGGAGATGATGACGGGTTTGCCCGTTTTGCGGACGTGCTTCAGCAAATTGTGGTCGGTAAGCGAAGCGGACGGCACTTTATAGGCGGGTGTATCGAACTTCTCCATGAAATCCACCGAAGGTTCATCCCATACCGAGACCATCCAATCAATGCCTTTTTCCTTGCAGTAACGGTCGATTTCGCGGTACTGCTCTTCATTGAATTCGACTTTATAACGATAATCCAAATATGTGATGTAACCCCACGGCGTCTCGCGCATTTGCTTTTGCTGTTCGGGAGGCGTGCAGACTTCCGGCGTCCGCTTTTGAAATTTCACCGCGTCCGCGCCTGCATGAACTGCTGCATCAATGATCTTTTTCGCAATGTCCATGTCGCCGTTATGGTTGATGCCGATCTCTGCAATAAGATATGCAGGATGACCATCGCCAACCATTCGCTTTCCCATTTTGATTTCACGAGCCATCGTCAATTCTCCTTTTGAAATAATTCCTTCAATACGATTTCGCACAATTCACGGATAGCCCCATGTCCGCCGTTTTTCGTTAACACATAATCCGCCGCGCGGATGACTTCCGGATAGGCATCTGCCACCGCCACAGACCAGCCTGCGATCTCGAAACACGGAAGGTCGTTGAGATCGTTGCCGATGTAGATGACGTTTTCCGCCTTGACCTTTTTCTTCTCGAGGATTTCACGCATCACACGACCTTTGTCCTGCATCCCGATCCCGTGAATTGCCTCCACCCCCATCTTTTTCGCCCGCGCTTTGACGACCGGGTTCGGCTCCGAGGAAAGGATCATCACCTCCACGCCTTTCTCGCGCAGGGTTTTGATGTGCATGCTGTCGCTTCGTGAAGCGGAAACCGTTTCTTTACCTTTTTCATCCGTAAGTACAAGATTATCCGTCACCACGCCGTCGAAATCGCAGATGACCATTTTTACCGTGTTCGGCATTTTCCGGCGCGGGTTTCCCGGCGAGACCACTTCCAAACCGCCGTAGATAACTGCTTCATACTTTGCCCAGTCTGCCAGCGTATCAATATCCACTGTATATTTCGGGTCTATCACCAACGGATAGATGACATCACCTGTCAGGGATTTTTTATTGGCAATCGTCCCGGCGCGGATGGCGTCAATGTGCCCCGTTTGCCAGTAAACAGAAGGCAGGATCTGGCGCGGCGCGTTATATGGCTCAGCGATGCCTTCCACTTCGAGCAATTGCTTCAGCGGTTTGTCTTCACTGTCGAAACGCCACATCTTGAATGGGTTTTGCCCTGCCGTCACAACACCGCGGACACAGTCGGCATCCCTATGATGAAGCAAAATGCTGACCGCTTTATCCACCATTCCCTTGGGACGGATGGGTGAAGTGGGGCGGAGTTGGGCAACAACATCGGGGCGATACGCTTCCACATCCTCCAGCCATTTGAGCGCATGTTCGAAGACGGGCAGGTCGGTGGTGTTATCCTGCGCCAACTCGGCGGGACGAAGGAAGGGCGCTTCCGCGCCCCATTCGCGGGCAACAGATGCTATTTCCTCATCATCCGTCGAGACAATAATACGCGTCACCAGTTCCGATTGTTTTGCGGCGGCAATGCTCCATGCAATCAATGGATACCCTGCAAACGAACGGATATTTTTACGCGGGATTCCTTTCGAGCCGCCACGCGCTGGGATGATGGCTAATACATTGGTCATTCATTCACCGTGTAGGCAACACGTTCTACCATAAATTACCACGCCGTCCAGCCGCCGTCCACGATGACGTTATTTCCCGTCATATACGAGGAGGCATCAGAAGCGAGGAATAACAAAGCGCCATTCATTTCATCCTTCTTTGCCATGCGTCCAAGGATGGTCTTGGCGGAATAATTCTTGACGAAGTATTCTTCGTGGTTGTTGTACACACCGCCGGGGGTGAGCGCATTGACGCGGATCTCGGTCTCGGCGTAGTAGGCGGCAAGATATTTTGTAAAACCCATCACGCCGGCTTTGGTGGTGGTGTAATACACGGGCTTGTATGCCACACGCTTCCCGTCCTTGATGTAGATGCGTTGGTCGGGACCATTCAACCCATACGTGGAGCAGATGTTGATGATACTGCCTTTTTTACCCTGCGCGATCATTTGCTTGACGCAGGCTTGCGTGGTCAGGAACATGCCCGTCAGGTTGACGTTGAGGGCGGCGTTCCAATCCACGAGGGGATAATCTTCGAAAGCGCCGGGGGCAATTCCCTTCGTGGCGGCGTCGGGATCGAATTTGGGGTCGAGCGCCGCGCTGTTGACGAGAATGTCGAGGCGGCTGAACTGCTTCACAGTTTCAGCGACCAGTTCCCGGGTCGATTCGAGGCGGGTCACGTCGAGCGGAAATGCCATCGCCTCATATCCAGAATCCTTGAGTCGAGACGCCGTCTTTGTGGCGAGTTCCATATTTAAATCCGCCGCAACGACTGCCGCTCCCGCTTCGGCGAGCGTCTTGCAGAATTCGAATCCCAATTGCCCGCCGCCGCCGGTGACGACTGCAACGCGGTCTTTCAAATTGAATTTATCGAAAATGGTCATGAATACCTCTTACGGAAATGCGGTGTAGATTTCGTCACCCTGCCTGCTGAACGCAGGATGGAGCCCGTCGGCGAGGATGCGATAGACGGATTGTACTTCCTCATCATTCGATTCGACATCGAAAAGCGCCAGCACCGCCTCGCTGGAAAGAACATCGGCTTGAAGCGCCGCCACACCTTCGTCGAAGCGCCCGCGCGGCAAGCCCGTGACGGGGTCAACGAGATCAGGAAGCACATAGCCCGAACGATCTGTATAAAGATAAACGGGCCCGACCTGGTTGGAATAGATGCGGGTTCCTTCGGGAAGCCCGCGCAGAAATTCCATCGCCTCCGAGTCGAACCATTGGAATGATGCGAATCCCTGCCCGCCTTTTCGCAAATGGGCAAGCGCGCCGGACATGCCGTACATGGAAAGCGAGAACATGCAAACTGCAAACAAGATCGCTGCAATGCGCCAAATTGCCGCTTGTCTGTTCCAAAACCAAACACCAAAGTAAACAAGCATGACCAGCAGACTGACGTAAACCGGAGAGAGGATGCGAAGTTGGAATTTTGTTGCGGCATCGAACCACGTCATGGATGCAACGATAGAAGCCATATAGCCGAAGATATACAATGTGTTGAGGAAGGAAAGCGCCTCGGTCGTCTCCGCCGACGGCTGGAACAGTTTTCTCAAGCCTTTTTCCGCGGCCCAGACGAGCAAGACCAACGCAATGGCGGAAAGGACGACGACCATCAGGTTGGGGGCTTTTATCATGACGCGCCGCCACTCATCCACTGGCATGAGAAATGCCGCGAAGTTGGAAAGGCCCAGTTGAATATTCTCAGCGCTGACGGGGTGATAGACAATTGCGCGGTTCGTGGCGGTTTCCGCAAGGAGCTTGTTCCGAATGCTCCACGCCAGAGCAAAAGGTACAAAGCCTGCAATGAAGATTCCGATGCTTGTAAAGCGTTTTTTCCAGGTGTCGTGAAGTATGAAAAGCGAGACGAAAAAAGTCGCCAGCAGAGCGAGTCCTGCATACCGGGTCAGATAGGCGAAGGCGGTAAGGGCTGCGGCGGTGATCAGGAAGCCATTTGAACCGATGCGCCTGCCAAGGTTTTGGTTTTCCTCTGTGGGCGCAGCCGCAAAAATGTATTGCGAAAATGCCAGAAATGCTGCAAGCGTGAAAAAGATATAAAGGGGTTCGCTCATCGCTGTCGTATGAACGCGGAAGATGGAACTGTTGAGTAAAAATAGAATGGCAAGGATAAGGCCAGCAATGCGGGATTTGGTCATGCGCCAGCCGATGAGGCCGAGGAGGAAAGTATTTATCCCGAACAGCAGGGAATTGACAAGACGTGTACCGCGCAGAGGGTCGAGTCCACTCAAGCCGACCAGCGCCAGAACGGAGGAAAAGCCGGGCGGAAAATGCGTCATCGGCTGGTTGGACGCCAGCCACGCTTCGCGGTAGCCGTCTCCATTCAGGATGCTGCGCGCGCCAGCGATGTAGGCGATGGAATCGTCCGAGAGACCCAGCCCTTGCGGAGTCGCGTATAAGACGAGAAATGTTCCCAGCACGGCAGGCAGAACGAGGATTAGAAATGAGGCGAAAGGGGATTGTCGAGCGGTCATAAAAGAATGTTACGCATTACACGTTCCAAGTTCGATCGATGTGTAATGCGTAACAAAACCTGTTCATTTCACAGGGAGAATAAACCCCTGATCTTCCAGATACTTGGCGATGTTCCGCGCGTTTTCTTCGGGAGTCGCGCCGTATCCCTTGAGCGTGATCTCTGGAGCGATCGGCGGCTCGTAGGGATCATCCACGCCGGTGAAGCCCATTGGTTTGCCCGCTTCCATTGCCTGACGGGCTTTGGCATACAAACCTTTCACGTCGCGCTCTTCACAGACCTCGACCGGAGTATCCATGAAGATTTCGATAAAGTTTTCGCCCACCATTTTGCGCGCTTCGGCGCGTGTGGCGCGGTAAGGGCTGATCGCCGCGCAGATGACTGCGCCGCCCGCATGAACGATTTCACCGGCGACGAAACCAATCCGCAGGATGTTGGTATCGCGGTCTTCCTTGCTGAAGCCGAGTCCCTTGGAAAGATGCGTGCGGACAACGTCGCCATCGAGGATGGCGATCTCGCGTCCGCGTTCGAGCAGGAGGGAGGTGAGCACCTGAGTGGTGGCGGATTTCCCGGAGCCGCTCAAGCCGGTGAACCAAATGCAGAATCCCTGCTTGTGGCGCGGCGGATACATCTCGCGCAGGATTTCCGCGGTTTCGGGGCGGGTAAACCATTCGGGCAGGAGTTTGCCTTTTGCGAGGAATTCATCACGGACCTGCGTGCCGGAGATGTTGGCGGTCTTTGCGCCTTTGGGAACATCCTTTTCTTCGACGTAGCGTTCTTCATCGGGAAGATAGACAAGCATCTCGAAGGGAATCATCTTGACGCCGATCTCGTGCTCGTATTGTTTCATCAATTCCTGCGCATCATACGGACCATAAAACGGTTTGCCGCTCGAATTATTGCCCGGCCCCGCGTGATCGCGCCCGACGATGAAATGATTCGCGCCGTGATTGCGGCGAATGATCGCATGCAACAAGGCTTCCTTTGGTCCTGCCATGCGCATGGCGAGCGGCAGGAGGCTGAGGATTGTGCTTTTCTTGTCGTAATAGTTATCTGTCAACGCCTTGTAGGTGCGGACGCGGGTGTAGTGGTCCACGTCGCCAGGCTTGGTCATGCCGACGACAGGATGAATGATAAGCGAGCCGTTGACCTGCGCGGCAGCGCGCTTGGTCAGTTCTTCGTGAATACGGTGAAGGGGATTGCGTGTCTGGAAGGCAACCACGTTGTCATGTCCCATGCTTTCCAACGCCTTGCGGACTTCTGCAGGAGTGCGGCGTAGTTCCACAAAATCGTAATACTTGGGAAGGTTGACAACCTTCATCGGGCCGGAAATGCATACTTTATTCCATCGTTCCATTTCCGAGACCATCGGGTGCTTGGGATCATTGGAACCATACGCCAGCCTGGCTTCGGTTTCAGGATCCCAATGATACACCTCTTCGAGTGCCATAATCGCGATCACGTCGTTATTCGAATTGCGCAGAACGATCTCCTCGCCGACAGTCGGCAATTCAGCGGGATCAGCCGTCAGCGTGATGGGAAGCGGGAAGAAGGTACCATCCGCAAGACGCATTTCATGCAGGACCCGCTCATAGTCCGCTTTACCCATGAAGGTCGTCAGGGGAGAAAAGCCGCCGGTGGCGATCAGTTCGAGATCGCACAGGTTTCGCATGGTAATTTTGATGGAAGGCAGTTGCGCAGTTTTGGCGATCAACTCCTCGCGCTCTTTTACTGAAACAACGAGGTTCACCAGTTTTCCACCATAGGGGGTAATCAGATTTGCTTTTGCCATTGTTACTCCATTGAAAATTGACTTCGGTCTGGTTTTGGTCTTCAGGTGCGGGAAGACGCCCAAAGTTATTATTTACACAAGCGCCAATTATACTCCAAAATTCAGCAGATGAATTTTGGATGTACAATGTATAATCTCAGCCATGAACAACCGATTATTGCGAAACTTGTTATTTTCGATGCTTGTATTGGCGTACGTCTATTATTGCTATCGATATGTTGGCGCTACAAGTTTTGAGATTGAAGGTAAGACCTATTTTGTCCTGTTCGATGACGCAATGATTTCCATGCGATATGCCTACAATCTGGCGCATGGCCTCGGACCTGTTTGGAACGCGGACGAACGTGTGGAGGGATTCACCAATCCGCTGTGGGTGGGGATCATGGCGATTTTTCATCTCTTTCCGTTTGGACTGAACGAGACCGGACTCTACATCCAAATCCTTGGCGCATCCCTCCTGACCCTGAACCTGTTTCTGGTTAAAAAGATTGTCGAACACTTTACCGGCGATCTCCTTGCCATGCTTTCCGCCGTGGCATTGACTGCGTTCTATGCGCCACTTAACTCGTTTGGTTTACTCGGCATGGAAGTGAGCCTGCTGGCTGTGATTGTCAGCGCGTCGGTGTGGATGACATTGAAAAGCGGCCCACGCTTTAACATTTGGATCTACATTCTGCTTGCCCTCTCCACCCTTGTCCGTTTTGACATGGCCGTGCCGTACTTTGTCATTTTTGCGGTTCTGTTTTTCACGCAAAAGGAAAACCGCAGACAGCATGTCATTGGGGGGCTGGGCTTGCTCATCCTCTTCCTGGGGTTGCAAACTCTGGCGCGGTTTTGGTATTACGGCGAGTGGCTCCCAAACACGTATTATCTAAAGGTGGAAGGCTGGAATAATACTCTCAAAATTCTGCGTGGACTGTATGCATTGATTCAATTCGTTTATTTTTCGAACTGGGCCTTGATGTTCATCCCCTTCACTGTGTTCCTCTTTCGCAGGGATTGGAAGGTGGCCCTGCCTGTTCTTATTCTACTTGGGCAGATCGCCTACTCGGTCTATGTCGGCGGGGATGCGTGGGAGCACCACGGCGGCGCGAATCGATACATTGTCATTGCCATGCCTTTGTTCTTTGTGGCATTCAGTTGGTCGGTGGTGGAACTGCTTCAGAAAGCCGCGAACAGTCTCAAGGTCCGGTATGCAGCGGAGATCGGCTGGCGTGCCATCTTCATGATCTTTTTTGCTTTTTCGCTTCTCAACTTCAACGCCCTGATCGGCGAATGGAAATCCATCGAACGCTGGAATTTATCCCGCCGACCGGATTACGTGGCGGGCGGTGACCGAAATTTGCAGATCGCGCTGGCGCTCGAACAAGTGACAAAGCCTGGAGCATCCATTGCTGTCATCGGCGCAGGGACAATACCCTACCTCCTTCCGGATCGTTATGCGATCGACATCCTCGGCAAGGCAGACCCCTATATAGCACATCAAAACGTCCGCACGCCAATGGGCATTCCTGATATTCCGAATATGCGTCCGGGTCACATGAAATGGGACTATGCTCACACGTTTGGTGAACTCAAACCCGATGTGATTGTGTCCATTTGGGAAGGTACGAGCGAAGAAGCCGCGCCTTATCTTGAAGAATATATTTATACGGCGGTTGCCCCCGGAATACGCGTGTATCTTCGAAATGGCTCACCAAACATCTTATGGGATAATGTGAACTAAAAAGAAC
The DNA here is from genome assembly GCA_964563315.1 of uncultured Anaerolinea sp. GTDB lineage: Bacteria > Chloroflexota > Anaerolineae > Anaerolineales > Villigracilaceae > Villigracilis. Next base: position 18,777 of record CAZLWG010000047.1, read on the forward strand.
GGCAGTGCAGACCGCCGTTCTTGCTTAACTCAATTGGATCAACCGCCCTGTCTTTTGCGATTCGTGTACTGCTGTGATGATCTTCATCACCTGAATGCCGTCTTCCAGCGTGCAGGAGGAAGATGCCTTGCCTTTGACAATATCCACAAAATGTTCTGTTTGTTCGGCAAACATGACATTCCGCTCCCATCCCGCCGGGAGTGGATACACATCCCAGTTCCCCTCGCCCCTTTCCCCCCTCCCTGAGGGAGAGGGATTAGGGTGAGGGCGATAGATGCGCGCCGCGCCGTCGGCGAGGTTCCACTTGATGGTACCGTTCGTTCCGATGATGCGGAACTCGTGTTCGGGCGGTTGTTGGTTGTAATCGAGGTGCAGGCTTCCCAACGCACCTCCCTCGAAACGCAGACCAATCTTCGCGGTGTCGTCTACATCCACCTCAAGGTCGCTTAACTTCGCGGCAAACCCCCATACGGATTCAACCTTTTTTCCAACCAGCCAGGGCAGATAATCCAACGAATGGCATTGAGTTGCCACCACGCCGCCGCCCATATCGGCGCGCGCAGCATAGCCTTTGCGGTAGTCTTCCCATGGATGCCAGGCAGGCAGGTATTCTCCGAAATGAACATGAGCCGAAACCACGCGCCCAATTTCTCCATTTTCGATCAATTGCCTTGTCTTCACCATTCCGGGGTGGAAGCGAAACTGAAATGCAACCAGCACTTTCGAGCCGCTTTTTTGAACTGCGGTTTGCAGTACATCCAGTCGTTCCATCGAGTGGGAGATCGGCTTTTCAAGCAGAATGGAGCATCCCGCTTCCGCGGCAGGGATGGCGGCATCCAAATGCAGAGCCGTCGGGTTGGAAACGATCACGGCGTCCGGCTTATGTTTCTTCAACGCCTCGGCTAAGCTGGTTTCAACAGGAAAGCCTGCCAGCTCGTCATCGGGTAATGTCGCTTTATGAGTGCGAAAAAGGACAATGTCCGTTTCGCCGAGGGCGATCAAATTTCGCATGTGGCGGCGGCCCACAGAACCAAGACCGGCAATCAGATATTTCATATTCTCACCAATTCAAATCCTTCTCATATTTCCACTTGATCAATATCTCTCCCGCAATTTGCTTGAACAAAGCTTTATCCCTCAATGTGAAAAGTCTCTGCCAGTTTCCAGCCTGTCCCTTTGGAAGGAAAGAGGCAATGTCTTCATTGCGCTTTGCCTGCCATTCTTCATCCGGGTTGGTGGACATTTCGGCATGAATTTTCTTTTCGAGCGATTGGCTGATATTCTTTACATTCAAAAATTTCCATAGCCTGGTCAGTTCATCGAAGGGTTGAGAAAGCAAATCTTCATAACGCAGGGAAATGTAATTTTCACCATACAACTTCGCGCCTTCGGCATCGATCTCGTGCAGGTCGTCTGCCCAGCGTTGGGCAATGTTGCGGATAAAGGTCTCGGTGAAGATCGAGCGGCGTCCGTTGCTGAATGGAGCCGAATCAACTTTCAGGTCCGAGATGATGCGCCTGTCTTCGGAGGTAAGGAATTTTGATTCTTCAACAAAATTTCGAAAGCGTTCCGATATCAGGACATCGCGTCCATCACGGACGATGTAGATGATCTTTGCATCGGGATAAAGAGCATGCGCATCGCGCACGACCTCGGCATGGATCGTGGACGATGGGCTTTTATCTCCGACGATGCCTTTTCCCGCACGCGCGGCGTCGCGCTCCATCATAAAATCCGCCGCAGCGCGCAGGATAAGAGGCGAGAGGTCATGCCCTTGATTCCAACGGTTGGACTTGCGAGCCAGCCATTCCCCTGCTTCGGGCGAATCGACAAGCGATTTGAGCATCGGCTTGCGCGTGAAAAAATGCGCCTGATAATTGCAGTGAACTTCATCGTGCAGGCGAATCAAACGCATGAGCAGAGTTGTGCCGGAGCGGGCGTGCCCGAAGATGAAGAATTTTTCGCGCGGAAAGAATTGTTTGATCTCCGTCAACTCCTCGGGCGTAATGGCGGGGATGGGATTGCGGCTTTTCCTTTTGACTTCGCCCTTGATGAGAATGCGGGCGGCAGCTTTAAAACGGGAGAGCATGATTTATCGTTTCCAATTTAGCATGACAAGTCCCACCAAGCAGACCACTATTCCAAGAATATTTATCCATGAAATCTTATCCTTAAAAAGGAGAATTGCCACTGGGACAAGGATCAACGATGCAACAACATTCACAAGCACTGCGGCAATTCCAAGATTCCACCCTGACCGATAGACGAGCAAGAAGCCAAACTCGATGCCAACGATGGCGATGGCAAGACCGATGCTTGCCCAGTTGAGTTGTTTGAGCTCGGCTGTGAGCCCGTTCCTGACGGGGAAGAAAAAGAAGCCAAATAAAGTGATTATGAATGCGACTGCGTAGGTCACCAGCAGGGAAACCGTGAAATTGACATTAACCGGAGTACTCCTGGCAACAAAATGATACAACGCGCTGGAAGCGATGGCGAGAGTAATGGAAAAGTAGAAGAGGAACATGGGACGGCTGGTGTTCACGGCAGGGTGGAAAGCAAGCGCAAGTTTAACAGATAATTCCCATTCAAGCCGGTGCGCCGGAAGCGCAAATTCAAACGATCAGGGCGTTTGAAGCGGACATTGCAGTGGGGATTCGGGAAAACGGTGGTAGATATAGGGGGAATCACTTAGGGTTATTATAATAAAAGCATCTGTGAATGGTGCGTAATCACTTGTATTCCTACATCCAATCACAATTACGTCAGTGGAATGCAATGGAATTTTTGGTTTGAAGCCAGCAATGACAACGCCGTCTCCAACGGCAGGTGATGGAGGACTAATCAATGTGAAAACTAAACGAGAATAATTACGCACCATGAAATAGGTTGAACGGTCTGGTTGGCCCATGTCTGCCGGATAATGTCGTGGATAAAGCAGCCTGCCTTCCAATAATCTTGCTTGAGGATCTTTCAAAAATTCAAGAAGATCATCTCTTTCAAGTTCTGCCATCTCCAGCCAGCCTCGTTCTTCCAACATCATAATTAACTCAGTAGTCGTACGATTAGGATATTTCTTTTCGAAGGATACGTCTGCCAATGGAATTAGGGAGCCTATCATAAGAACCATTGTCAAATTCTTAACAATTAAGACATACGACAATCGTAGATTGTCGTTCTGTGTTATTTGATTGTAGTTATTAAATTTAATATCAGAATCGAACTTGGCACCACTCAACTGTAAAAACCACGAAGTAACTTGTAATAATCCTGACATGAACAAAATACAAACTACCCAATCAATAGGCACAATGTAACGCCCCCCAGATGTTAACCCCAGCGCATTTGTCATTTGATATGCTAAAAACGTAAAAATGATCAGGGATAATCCTACTTTGCTCCGCTTCCCGATTGCTGCCAGACCCAACGAAACGACAAACAAGTTGGCAAGGAGAAAAATTGTTGTTGATGGAGAAAGTCTGACATTGCTCCAGTCATTCTTCCAGAACGCCTCCCTTAGCTTGACAACGTTCCATAAATCATCTAATGCAAAGGACGTTGGCAGGAAAATAGTGGATGTAATGATGTTATGTATGAAATGATTGGCGACTGAGCAAACTATTGTATTGCAAGTATTATCGCGTGCATTGTAAATTACAGCCTGCTTGGCTGACGCCCTCAGGGGGAAGGGGACTCGTGCTTCTTGCTGAATTACTAAAGGAATTGTGGTATATGAAGGGCTGTAGATATCTTGTGTTATTCCGTATCGTTCCTGAAGGATTAATTCGATTCTGGAATAATACGTATAAAATAAGGGCGCGCCGTTCAGATAATTCCGAATATCCCAAGGCAGAGTGGCGGTCAGCATTCCTAGAATTAATAATAACGACCCTGCCGTGGCATATTTCAAGCGATGCCTGAAAAAAATAAAAAAAAGTAATAGGGATGTTGGTAATAGCAATAGTACATGAGTGCGAAGCATGATTGTCAAACCGAGCATGCCGCCTGACCATGCTGCAAGGTGAACCTTTTGTGGCTCCCTGATCCACTTTATGGCGAACAGCATAAATGCCACCACGCCAATTGCAGTGGGGAAATCCGTCAACATCATTTTTGGGCTTGCGGTGTCCACCCATTTTGAGACGATGATTGCATTTGCGCCGCGCAATGCAATCAATAATGCCGCGGAAACGCCCAGGGCGCGGCTGTGCAATTCCCTGCCGAGCAGGTAAACGATTATCGGAAAGACGGCAAACATAACCGCCTGAACATTCATGAGCCGTTCGATATCCTGCCCGGCGACCACATGCAGGAACGTGAGAAAGGCGCTGTACAGGGCGCGGTCAAAATACTGCCCATTGAACAAGCCCTGCCCGATCAACGCGAATTGGCTACCGAGGTCGAATGTGGCGCTGTCGGAATAAGGGTAAATATCGTTCTTGGCTGTATCTGGAAAAAAATAATTTGTGCTGAGCGGCTCTCGTATCCAAAGCCATGCAGTGACACCCCATAAAATTACGCATAGAAGCAGATCGAATTTGATATTCAACCTGAATTCCAATGGCAAAAGTATTGCGCCAGCAACCAGTGAAAACAGGATTTGTAACCCCAGCACAGGCACACCGGCGCCATACCAGTAATCTTCAGGCTGGCGTATGCCAATGCCGGTAGTAAATATCAGAATGCCGGTCAATGCCACAAATGTGAATACGATCATTGCCGCATTAACTGTAGATTTATTCGTGATTATGACCGAGGCTAGAGTTTTCCGCCCGCGCTCGTAGATGAGAACCAGCATGGTGATGGCGCTGACAACTGCCAGCCAGATAAGAAATGGAAACAAGCCCGTAACATACCCTGTCAATTTTCCTGAAAGACGATATGCGGGCATGAATAAGGCGATCCAGCATGCGAGGAAAACCGTCAGTGTCAGCCAAATGAAAGAATGTCCGGATTCTTTTTGTGTGAAGAATCTTTTCCATAGGCGAATGGAATGCCCCGGCCGGCGAATCAATTTCAAGGTTAGTAAAAGAAGCGAACCGATGATTGAGATGAGTCCAATTCCCAGCAGAATCCGTTCAAGCGAGTATCCTAAAATAAAGGCGTTTTGAGGGTCCGAAGGGGAGTTGAGAATCGCGAATAATGGAAATATGGAACTCAAAACAAGAAACAGTCCGTAGGCTGGGAAGCGCATGGACGGCTTTTTCCAATATCGAACAAACGAAGTAATTCTATGCATGATCGCTTTCTTGGGAAGGAATGTCTATGTCAAGGGGTGGTTTTCGTTCCAGCCAGAATAACAGCAACAACCCACATACAAGTGTGGTAAAAAAGGATGTCAATGTAATAATTGGCGGTAAATATAAAGTTGCATATGCAAGGCAGCTGATTATCAATGCTGCAAGATGTGTTCCCAGTACGGCGTATTTTGGGGGAAACCCCAGTGAGATCAGGCGGTGATAAGTATGGTCGCGTCTGCCACTCCCTATTCTTTGCCTCCGGCGAATGCGGGAAAGCACTACGAGGGTGGTATCGAATATTGGAACTCCCAACAACATGATCGGAACGATCCAGGATGATTCAGGGCTGCGGTTCAGAGGATTATACATAATTCCAAAAGAAGCCAGTAAAAAACCAATGGTTTGCGAGCCTGAATCGCCGAGGAAGAATTTGGCTTTAAGTCCATTCCAGAAATATAACGCCACACATATGCCCAACACGATGGCTGACCAAAGGGCAAGGGTGGATTGCCCTGCAAGTTGAGTGGCTGCCAGATAAAAAGCAAATGCAATCACACCTAGTCCGGCGGCAATTCCATCCATGCTGTCAATCATATTTAAAGCATTGGTAATACCAATGAGCCAAAACAGAGTTATGATGACATTCAGAATTTGTGTGATTTCAGAGGAAAAATACCCTGCCAGGGAAAATATATTTAGAAAATGTACTTGTACGCCAGATGAGATCAGAATGATGCTGGCAATGAACTGACCGCTCAATTTTGGTGCAGCGGAAAGCCCCTTATGATCATCCCATAGGCCAAAAAGAAAGATTATTCCCGCACCTGTCAATACCACCATCATGTCATGACTCAACCACTGTCGAAAAAGAAACGCCATTGCACCAAGGGCAAGTAAAATCGAAATCCCCCCTGCGAGCGGAGTGGGATGATCGTGTGTTTTGTGTGGAGCTGAGCCCGGAATATCCAGTAGGTTCAGTCGCCGGGCAAGCATCATGGCAGGATAGCCGCACACGAGGCTGAGGAGAAAGCTGGTAATGAACGCCAAGAAGGGGAGCCACATACGCGGAGATTGTATCATGGCGCAGGATGATATTTTTTCTGCGTTATGTTTGGAGAAGCCGTTTGAACTGGCGATATATAGGGGACATAAAGAATCGCACAGCGCTCTGAATGTGCAGGAAAAGATAATACGGACTCTTGCGGCTGGAACGCTGTGCATCATGTCGGACCCTAACTTCAGCATCCACAAGAAGCCTCATTCCTTCCAATCGTGCGCGCGCGCAAAAATCCACATCTTCGAAGTAAAGACGATAACGTTCGTCCATCCCGCCCAGGCGGCGAAACGACTCTGCTTTCATCAGCCAGAACATGCCTGCCACCCAATCGGGATGGATAGTTCCCTTATTCTCAGGTTCAATGGTCTTGAACTTGTAACCGGGCAGACGGCGGCGAATGATCTCAAAAGGTGTGGGCATAGACCGAAACGAGTCTTGAACCACTCCATTTTCATCCACGATTTGAGGCGCGATCAATTCCGCGTGATGGTCATGAAGACGGGCAATCAATCTTTCAAAGACCGGCGAGTCGAATTTCAAATCGGGGTTGAGGATTGCAAAATATATTCCCTGTGAAAATTCAAAAGCCCTGTTGTGGTTGCGGGCAAAGCCTTGTTGCTGTCCATTCCGCAAGATGCGCATGGAAGCCCAGGGGGCGGGATCGAATTCGGGCAGGTCGTTTCCCAGATTATCCGTCAGGATCACCTGAATTTGTGAAATATTGTTTTCAAACTTTTGCAGGCTGGCAAGCAGATTATCGACCCTTTTGGCATCTCCGTGGCTGACGATGGAAATCGTGATGAGCGGCTGGCTGGTCATTTTGTCCTATTTCGTTGAATAAATTCCTGGTATGGTTCCAATAAACCTGTGGACATCACCCTGAGCAAGTCGGAGGATTTTATTTTTCTGTTTTTCTGGATGAACCTTCTTTTTTTGATCACATGTGGCATGCTCAACAGTGCATCTCGGATCGCCTGTAATATGACCTTTCCCTGCCCGCGCAATGAAAGATGAATGACAAAGAAAGACAAAGTTGCAATGTGAAGGGGCAGGAAGAGCCAGATCAAGGGGGCAGGCATATTTTTGATGAAAGTCCAAATTAAGTTGCGATACCCATGATAGACAGAAAAGTCGCTGCGCCTGCCGGTGCTTGCGCTTCCCACATGACTGACAACTGCTTCCGGCACATACAGGCATTTACCTCCATTCAAGCGGATTCGGAAACCCAAGTCCACATCTTCAAAGTAGGAGAAATAGTCCTCGTCGAAGCCGCCGATGCGCAAAAATTTATCGCGGGGATAAAGGGCGGCCGCCGGGCAGGCACTGAACACTTCTTCTGATTTCAACCCATACTCCCGAACCAGTCTATTGTAGTATTTTCGCCATGCCAGCCCGCTGACATGGTAGGAATCCCCGGCTCCATCCAGCCGGTCGGGTGTGTGAAATTGGATTTGGCGGGATGTGAAGCAAGAGTATTTCGGATTGCGCTTTGCGGCAAGTAAAAGGTTCTCCAACCAATCCGGTTTGGGGAAGGCATCCGCATTGAGCAGGGCAAGCCACTTTCCACGCGCAAGTCTTGCGCCGATGTTGTTCCCCGCCGCAAAACCCACATTTGTTTTTTGCCGATCAATGATGATACTCAAACCGCGATGGTTCGTTCGCACATCCTTCAAATAATCCGTACTGACAGAGCCGTTATCCACCAACACAATCTCAAAGTCCTGAAAGGACTGGGCTTGTAGAGCGCTCAGGCAGACAGACAGATATTCCTGGTTGTTCCAAACCAGCAGGACGATGGATACGCTCGACATGGGCATGGGGGAGATTGTATCAGCAGTTTTTCCTCCCCCCCCGTCCATCACCGATGGACGGGGGGGGGGACAGCCAGCGTTTGCGGGAGGGAGCAATGGGTCCCATGTGGCGGAAGAGACCGTCGGAGATTCCCATGATCACCGCCAAAATTTTTTGCAGTTTCCGGTCTTCAAATAGAAGCATTTTCAGGAAGGCGTAACTCCCCACCATCACATCATATAACGCCCAGTGGGGGGCTTTGAAGGCGTACATCCCCAACATAACAATGCGGTTGCGGTTTATGTAATACCAGCGCAAAGGCGGGTGAAAGGTTGGGCGTAGGCTGAGGGAGCCAATTTGTTTCTGCTGTTGGTCGCCGAGGCGGTGATGCAAAACCGCCTTGCACGCCACGGCAATCTTGTATCCGTGCCGGGCGGCGCGCAGGCAGTATTCAGTATCCACATAGTCAATGAAGAAATCGTCGCGGAACGGCCCAATTTTTTTATACGCTTTCAAATTATTCAATGAGCCGGACGTGATGACAATTGATACATCGTCAATTGTATTATTTTGGCAGGAGACCCGCTGCATGGAGAATGCGCCGCGCTTTTTCAGGTATGTGATCCGTTCGCCTGTGACCGCATCCTGGATCTGCGGGGCGAGAATGGCGATCCGCTCGCGGGCGGGATGGGTTCGATAGATGGCAAGCAGTTCCGAGGTCATGTTCGAGGCGGGGAGGCTGTCCTGGTCGAAGGCGATGATGTGGTCGTATCCCTGTTCCATTGCCCAGCGGAAGCCTTGATTCAAGGCGGCGGCAATGCCTTTGTTTTTATCGTTGAATGAAACCTGCAAACGGGGCGAGTTTTGAAGCGCCTCCTGCTCAAGGCGGAGGCGGGTTTCGCGGTTGGAATCATTGTCAATCAAAAAGACAACGTCAAATTGTTCAAGAAGGGTTTTTAGATTTTGGAAAAAATCAGGGGGCGGATTGAACGTAATGACCAGACCGGGCGTTTTTATCATGGCGGGCATTATTGTTGTTCCCGAATACGGGTATGCGAAGCGCGGCGCGGGGCAAACAGGTCTTTTTCCATGACGCGATACAAGTCGCGCAAGCCGGCTTTCCGCATGGACTGCGCCTGTTTCCTTTTGCGCAAGACCGCAGGCAGTCCGCGCAGCGCGTCCCATTTGGCTTTTAGGACGATCCCCCTGCCTTCTTTTATTAATATGTAAAGGGACAAATAGATATTGACAACAGCGTGAAGCGGTAAAAAAAACCAAAATAATGGCGCGGGCATGTTTTTGAAGAACGTCCATACGAGGTTGCGATGCACGTGATAATACGTGAAGTCACTGGTTTTCCCCGTGCTGGCGGAGCCGACATGATGAACAACCGCATCCGAAACATATAAACACCGTCCGCCGGCGAGGCGCAGGCGGAAACTCAAGTCTACGTCTTCGAAGTAGGAGAAGTAAGTCTCGTCAAACCCTCCCATCCTGAGAAAATCCTCCCGGCGGTACATGGCGGCGGCGGCGCAGGCGCCAAACACCTCCCCGGAATGAAGCCCATAATAACGGACAGGGCGGTTATAGTGCTGCCGCCATGCCAGTCCGCTTGCATGGTATACGTCGCCTGTGCCGTCTAGTAAATTGGGGGTGTTCGCTTGAATTTGACGGGAAGCAAAAAAATTGAAATCGGGATTGTCTTCCGCTGCTTTTACAAGCTGTTCGAGCCAGTCTGGTCGGGGAAAAGCATCGGCGTTGAGCAGGACGATCCATTTCCCGCGCGCGAGGCGGGAGCCGATGTTGTTGGCGGCGGCAAAGCCAAGGTTGGAAGGGAGGTGTTGGACGGTCAATGGAAGACCGATCCAGCGGGTATCCAATCCATCAGCCCCATTATCGGTGGATCCGTTATCTACCAGGATAATTTCAAAGCCCTGAACGGTCTGCTTTGAAAGCGCGGACAGACACTGAGCCAGGTGCGCGGCGCTGTTCCAGATGACAATGACAACGGAGATGAGGGGGGCGATGAGCATGGATTTTATTATACCTAGCGCAGTCATAAATTATGTTTTTTCAAAGGCGACAGGGAGTGTCTAAACTTGAGGTGATACCAAACCAACGAAGTGAAAGGTATATTTGGGATAGAGGCGTTTTACATGATCTGACGGTGATTGTAACAATAAATAAAGAGGCGAAGATTTCCAGCCAAGGCCTGCATTCGTTGCGAGAAATACCAGGATTTACGAGCCAGCCATTTCAAGTAATGTCGCAAATTCCATTGACAGCTTCTACTGAGTGCATTTCGTGTTTGTCCGCCCACATTCCATAGGGCGCCCCATAATATAAAATATAACGTGTCATATACCGAAAAGGCATCATTGTAGTATTGTTTGGCTGGTGGGGCACGTTCCAAGCAGGCTTGTAAGGCTTCATAAGTCCTTTCAGACAGACATCCCACCTCAAAACAAGCGATTATCCCGATTGACGATGACTAGGATGTAGGTTTTGTTTTTCTTGCCTAAAAGGTGTAGAGTTCATCCAACTCAGCCTTTTCACCTTGGCTGACAATGGAGCCAGCGGCAGTTTTGCCGTGTAGATTTGAACCCAATTCGCCACACTTTGTGGGTTACCCTTCAAAATTCGGGTGGTCGCAACCATGGCTGCTCCCTTCCACACTGGACAGCCGCGTCCGCTTCTTCCTGCGGGACGGCTGGTTCAGTTTCAGTTGCTGTTTCTGCAGCTGTGAGTGTTGCCGATTCTGT
>CAZLWG010000048.1:0-29244 GCA_964563315.1 uncultured Anaerolinea sp.
GATACCTGATTATGCAAGGAAGAAGCCTAACGGTTTGCGTTACCTGCGCTGGGGCGGGGACGGCGAAGCCGTCCAGCCAGAAAAAGGCTAAGGCGTGTAAAACTGCCTGAGATGTGCGCAGAATCCCCAGCGTCAGGTGCACGCTTTGTTGGGCGTTTTTCATTTATTTGTTTAAGAATTTTTGCACATCATTACCTAATATTTCAACTAAAAACTTTTCACGTTGTACAATCATATTTTGAAATTGCTCGCTGGGTAAATCGCCAATAGTTGATACTATTGTTTGCCATTCTTCTTGAGGCAATAATTTTTTTTGTAGATTTTCCCTCGCGTCTCTGAGCGTCTTATATTCTGGTGAGGGAGTTGCCATTGTAAACAAGAATGCAAATAATCCAACCAACCCTAAACATGAAAAGGATAATAATACATCGCTTTCAGAAAAAGAGGCTATGGTTATGACTACCATCACAAGTATTACCCCAAAAACGATGTATAAGGATTTTTGACTATGTGCTTTTTCTAAACCCTTCCATTTTTCTTCACTTGTTGCTAAATTCTCTTGAGCACTTTTTGCAGAATTGGCTTTTTGAAGCAAAGGCATTTCTGTAATATACCTTATTGCTGATTCTGCACTATGGATTTGCTCAGTTGACAGGGTAACTTTTGATTTTTCTATGACCTCAGATAATTTTTTCTGGGTTTTGAAAACGTATTCTTTATCTTGAAAGTCTGGGAATAAATCAGCGGACAAACCACTATCTGAAAATCTTCGGTCTAACAATTTTGATACGATGTATGTTTGCAATGGCGCGGTCGGGATTTGTTCTTCAACCATTTGAATATCCCGCGAAATATCAAAAACAAAATTTTTCATGGCTTCAAGAAGAAGTCGTCGAGCAGTTTCGATTTCAGAAGCAGTTTTCATTGCTTCTAAATTTCTTCTTGCTGCCTGTGCCTCTGTGTACGCGGCAGCCTCAAGACCTGCATGTATCCAATCCCACTTGCTCATATTAGCCTCCTATAATAATTTGTTTTAAGGGCAAATGCCCCAATTTCTGTACTTTTATGTTGTGCAAGGAAACGCCCAACTAGTGTTTAGACGGTCAGTTCCAACTAACTGCCTATAGACCGACGTTTCCAACTAAACGCCTAATTTAATTAGGACGTTAGACGGTCATAGGTTAAAATAGAATGAGCAAATTATAATCGTCTAAAAAACGAAGGTCAACATGCAAAATTCCCCAAAACCTCAGGAAAAAAAACTCCTCGAACAGGTTCGCGATGCCATTCGCACCAAACACTACTCCCAGCGCACCGAAAAGACCTATACAGATTGGATTCGCCGCTACATTCTCTTTCACGACAAAAAACACCCCCGCGAAATGGGCGTTCCCGAAGTTCAGCAATTCATCCAGCACCTCGTCAATGAAGGCAATGTATCTGCCTCCACCCAAAATCAGGCGCTCAGCGCCGTCACCTTCCTGTATCGTCATGTCCTCAATACTGAACTCCATTTCCCCGCCGATACCATCCGCCCCGGCAGGTCGAAACCCTTGCCGGTTGTCCTCACTCCGCAGGAAGCCCGCTCCATCATAACGAACATCAACGGACTCCCAAAACTTATGACCAGGATCTTATACGGAAGCGGACTGCGCCTCATGGAATGTTTACGCCTGCGCGTCAAAGACATTGACTTCGGCAACCGCCAGATCATCGTCCGCGAAGGAAAGGGTCAAAAGGACCGCTTCACCATCCTGCCCGATTCCATAATCGAGGACCTGCAGGCGCACTTGCTCATCGTCAAAGCCATTCACGAAAAAGACCTCAAGGAAGGCTTCGGCGAAACCTCCCTCTCCTATGCCCTGGAGAGAAAATACAAGTCCGCCTCGAAAGATTGGCTGTGGCAATACGTGTTTCCAGCCTCTGCCCGCTCGATGGACCCTGCTTCCAAAAGGGAAAAGCGCCATCACCTCGACCCCGGCGTCCTGCAAAAGGCAATTCGAAAAGCCGCTCAACAAAGCGGTATAACCAAGCCGGTCTCCCCTCACACCTTCCGTCACTCCTTTGCCACCCATCTCCTCCAGGCAGGCTACGACATCCGTACCGTGCAGGAATTATTGGGTCACAAGGACGTCAAGACCACCATGATCTACACCCACGTCCTGCAGCGCGGCGGACTTGCCGTCAAATCGCCTCTCGACACCTGACCCTAGGAACCCGCCCATGAAACTTGTCACCATCAACCAAATGCGTGCGATCGAAAAGGAAGCCGATGCCAAAGGGCTTTCCTACGCTCAAATGATGCAAAATGCCGGGCGCGGACTGGCGGAGATCGTCCACGCCATCGGGCAGGAGAACGGCTGGGATTCCGTCGTCGGCCTCGTCGGCTCCGGCAACAACGGCGGCGATACCCTCGTTGCTCTCTCCTGGCTTGCCTTGGCTGGCTGGAAAACACGCGCCTATCTTTCAGGAGAGCGCCCCAAAGATGACCCGCTCATCTCCCATTATCTCGAGATCGGCGGGCAGATCGCCCATTCCGCCGATGACCAATCGTTCGAAACCCTGCGCGGTTTTCTCGCGGAATCAGACCTGTTGCTGGATGGACTGCTTGGGACGGGCATCCAACTCCCCCTAAAGAAGGAGGCGGCGCGCGTCCTCGAAACCGCGCTTCGCATCACCTCCGAACTCGACCTTCCGCCCCTGATCGTCGCCGTGGATTGTCCCTCCGGTGTGGATTGCGACACGGGCGCCGCCGCAGACGAAACCCTCCCCGCCGACCTCACCGTTTGCATGGCGGCCGTCAAACAGGGCTTGCTCAGGCTGCCCGCCTTCGAACTCACCGGCGCCCTAGCGGTGGTGGATATCGGCTTGCCAAGCGGTCTGGATTCGTGGTCTGCCCTCGAGACCCTTGTGGCGGATTGGGACATGGTCTCCGCGCTTCTGCCCGAGCGCACGCCCGCCTCACACAAAGGGACGTTTGGTACGGTGATGCTGTTGGCGGGTTCGACCTCCTACACCGGCGCGGCTCTGCTGGCGGGCAGGGCAGCGTACCGCATCGGCGCAGGCTTGGTCGCCATGGCGCTGCCCGAACCGTTGCACGCCGCGCTTGCCGGTCATCTGCCCGAAGCCACCTGGCTTCCCCTCCCGCACGAAAACGGATTCATCGCTGAGTCTGCGAGTGATGTTGTGTTGAAAAATTTGGATCGCGTCACAGCCGTTTTGCTGGGTCCCGGGCTTGGCGATAAACCATCCACAGGAAAGTTTATTGCCGACCTGCTTCCCTCCATAAAAATCCCGCTCGTTGTTGACGCGGACGGCTTGAGACATCTTTCTCGCCTCCCCTCTCCCTTTGGGAGAGGGAGCGGGGGTGAGGCCATGGTGAGGTCGGATTCCCCTCTCTTCTCAGGAGAGGGGCCGGGGGTGAGGTCAGACTCCCCTCTCCCGCGAGAAAAGGGACCGGAGGTGAGGTCGGACTCCCCTCTCCTCTCAGGAGAGGGGCTGGGGGTGAGGTCTGTATTAACCCCGCACCCCGGCGAGATGTCCGCGCTGACGGGACTTCCCGTCCCTGAGATTCAGGCGAACCGTGAAGCGATCGCGCGCAAATACGCGCAGGAGTGGGGGCGGGTCGTCGTTCTGAAAGGCGCCTTCACCGTCGTCGCCTCCCCGGATGGACGTAGTACGGTCATCCCGGTGGCCACGCCCGCCCTCGCCCGCGCCGGCACTGGGGATGTGCTTGCCGGGTTGATCGTCGGGCTTTTGGCGCAGGGCTTGCCCGCGTATGATGCCGCCGTTGCGGGCGCGTTCATCCACGCGCAAGCCGGGCTTCGCGCCGCCGAAAATTTGGGAACCGCCGCCTCCGTGCTGGCGGGCGATGTCTTGAACGCAGTCCCCGAAATCCTCGCAGAGTTGGAATGATTTTTATTTTGATATGTCATTCTGAGCCGCTTTGCGGCGAAGAATCCCGTAACTGTTGTCGCTCACGGTACATACTACGAACAAAACAAAAAGAGGCTTTCACATTGGAAAGCCTCTTTTTTCATATCGTCAATCGCTAACTATTCATGAACGCTTCAAGGTTGTCCTTGCTGATGCGGAATGCCTTGCCGACCTTCTTTGCCTTCAGGCTTCCGTCCTTGATCGCTTCGAGGATGTCATCCTCGGTCACCTTCATGAACTGCGCCGCCTCGGCGGGAGTCATGATGTCCGGCATCTTGGCTCCACCTCCAGCCGCCCCGGGAGTCTGCATCCCGCCCTGAAGCGCCTGCCCCATCAAATTGCCGATTCCCATCCCCGCGCCGATTCCGGCGGTCAGACCTGCGCCGCCGCCTTCGTTCTGAGCCGCATCGCGCATCGCATCCGCGGCCTGCAGTTGGGTGTAGGTCGCCATGTCCAGCATGCCCATGTCGCGCAGTTCCTGAGCCGATTTATCGCTGGGTTTCAGGTTGCCGATGTAGAAGGTCTTGAGAGTCAACCCGAGCGCGTCGAAGTCATCCTGCGCCTTCGCGCGCACCGCCGCGCCCAATTCTTCGGTCAGGCCGATCATTTCGGGCACGGAATTCTTTGCGGCGGTCTCGCCGAGCGCATCCTGCAGTTTGGAAAGCAGCATCGTGCGCAGGCGTTCCTCGATGTCGGAGGTGCGGTAGGTGTGCTGCACGCCCACGATCTGGGTCACGAACTGTTGGGGGTCCTTCACCTGGAAGGAGTACGTGCCAAAACCCTGCAGCAACGCCACTCCCAGCCCCATGCCCGGGTTGCGGACGATGATGGGCTGCGGCGTGCCCCACTTCTTGTTCGCAAATTCCTTTTTGGAAACGAAATACACTTCCGCGGGGAAGGGCGTGCGGTCATTGAATGCCTTGCCGATCAGGTCGATCAGCATCGGGATGTTCGCTGTCGCGATGGTGTGGCGCCCCGGCTTGAAAACGTCCAGCGCGTTGCCGTCGCGGAAGAACACCGCCCACTGGCTCTCGCGCACGATCACCTGCGAGCCGACGCGATAATCACCGATGCCCTCTTCCGGGAAGCGGTGTACGATTTCATCCGACATTTCATTGGCGTATTCAATGACATCAAAAATTCTGGCCATGTTCATTCTCCTTTTGATGAATAACGGTTTGATTATAGTCCAAGTGACCGGCTGGTCAAGAACCGTTTATCCTATTTCCTTACGTGTATTGGACGGATTCGTTTCGCGCCTCGTTTCCGGACCGGAAACCGGCTGCTGTCCATGATCGTTGACTCAACCTTTCATCGGTTTTCCTGTGCCCTTGTCGCGGATCATCAGCACTTCCGCCATGATGCTGACGGCGATCTCTTCGGGCGTCTCCGCTTCGAGCTCGATCCCCATCGGCGAATGCACCCGCGACATTAATTCCTCTGAGACCCCTTTATCTTTCAAGGCTTTGACGGTCGTTGCCCAGCGGCGTTTCGAGCCGATCACACCGATGTAAGCGGCGGGGGAGTCCAGAAGCGCGGGCAGTCCCGCCGCATCCACGTTCGAGCCGCGCGTCGTCAGGATCAGGAAGGTGCGCTTGTTGATGGAAATCTGTTCGCCGAGCTTTTCCATCGGGACGGGATGATACGAATCCGCGCCGGGGACGGTTTCCGGATTGCAGAATTCCTCGCGGTCGTCGCTGACTGCCACGCGGAACCCCAGCCATTTTGCCAGATGCACGACCGCCTTGCCCACGTGCCCCGCGCCGATGACCACCACCGTTGGGGTTGGAAGGATCGGTTCCACAAACACCTCCACCTGACCGCCGCACACGCCGGGATCGCCGCGCGAGGGGTCAGCCATGTTGTAATGCAGCAGGCGCGGCTCGCCGTCGCTGATTGCCATCCACGCCTCGTCGAGAACGCGGTGTTCCAGATCCCCGCCGCCGACCGTGCCGATGAACTTTCCGTCGGGGTACACGAGCATCTTGCTGCCCACATGCCGCGGCGTGGAGCCTTCGCTCTTCACCACTGTGCATAAGGCGGCGGAACCGTTGTTCTTTTCGATGTCAGAGATGGCTTGATGGATGGTGATCATTCAAGGATCGTTTCGATCGTTTTTTTAAGAACAGGCAAATCTTCGTTTACCGTATCCCAAACGATTGCATAATTGACGTTGAAGTATTCGTGGACGAACTTATTTCGAATCCCTGTCATTTTTCCCCAGGGGACTTCTGGGTGCTTTTCCTGAAAATCATCGGATACATTACCTGCAGCTTCGCCCATGATCTCCATTTGGCGCACCACGGCGTCGCGTGCCATTGAATTGGAAAAGAATTCATTTTCAGACATGTCGCTAGTATATTCTTCGATCAGCCCAATGGCATCCAAAATGTGACGCAAATACACCGTGTCATCCCTCTTCATACAAGACAACCTTTTCTTTTTCCACGTATGGGCGGATGTACGGGCTTAAGCTTCCTTCCTCCACCAGGTCCACTTCGCGCCCCAAGGTTTCATTAAGCCTCTCTTCGATTTCGAGCAATTTGAACAACCCAAGTTTTGGACGTTCTTGGGAAGGCTTGAGACGTATCAATAGATCCAGATCGCTTTTCTTTGTTTCTTCTCCACGGACGATGGAACCGAAAACTGCCATATATGTAATGTACGGCTTGAGCAAAGGCAGGGCTTTCCTGCGGATTTCGGCGTACTTATCCATGTGAATATTTTACCTTGAATGTATCATCTCTCCAGCAGACCCAATACCACCGGCAGCAACTGTTTCTTTCTCGAGACCACGCCGGGCGCGTCGCGCGTGCCGTCGGGCAGGGGCGGATAGTGCAGGTCGTTGAGGACAGGCGGATGATCGGACGAGATCAACAGGCGGCTGGACCCGCGCACCACATCGGTCACCAGCAGCATGGCAAAGTCCAACCCGCGTTTGTCCCTCAATTCATTGAGGGCTTTCGTCAGCGGGGGGAGGTGCTCGGAAAGCTGCATCAGGTCGGTCACTTCGGCTTGTGCGATGGCAAGTTTGAAACCGCCCGCCTCATAGGCTTTGATATCCGTGCTGACGATCTCCTCCGGTTTGCGATGAGAAAGCCCCGCGCCCGCCGAGAGTACGGCTTTGCCGTAGGAATCAACCGTCTCGCCTTTGAGCGGACTTCCGCCAACGAACGCCCAACGTGCCAACTTCTCAGCCGCGGCATGGTCGCGCGGCGTGGTCGTGGGAGAGGTCAATATAAGGGTATCAGATAAAAGTCCCGCAAGAAGCGCGCCCGCCAGCGCCGGCGGGGCGGAGAGTCCCGCCTCGGCGGTCTGTTCCGTCACCAGCGTCGAGGTTGAGCCGACCACGTCCACTTTGAAACGGATGGGCTGATGCGTGTATGGGTTGCCGAGTCGGTGGTGGTCGAGGATCTCGAGCAGTTCCGCCTCGTCGAGCGCGGCGATCGCCTGACGCGGTTCGTTATGGTCCACAAGAATGATCTTCAAGCGCGGAGGGTTGAGCAGGTTGCGCTGACGGGCAATGCCGAGATACAACCCGGTCTCGTCCACCACCCAGTAATCGTCGATCTCGTCCCGCAGAATGCGGTTGAGCGAATCGCGGATGTGCGCGTTGGCGGAAAACTTTGGAATGCCCGTGTTCGCCGCATCCTTGCATGGCGCGGACATCATCTCGCGCACGGTAGTATCTCCCGGCTGCGGCCCGAGCGTTTCGGAAAAATATTTGAAGAGGCTGAAACCGTTGATCAGCCCATACGGGGTGCCGTCTTCGTTCACCACCGGCGCAAGACCGCCGGTGCGGCTGGCGAGATTCCACGCCATGCCGATCTGCGAATCGGGGCGGATGGTGTCGAACCGCTGCATCACGGAATGGAAGCGCGGCGACGCATCCGTCAGCAGGAGAGGCGCATCGAGTCCGAGCGTCTTCAGCACCCACGACGTTTGCGCGTTCAACGCCCCGGCGCGCGCGGCGAGCGCATCGCTTCCATCGCGTTCTTTCAATAGCCAGGCATACCCCATCGCAGAGGCTATCGAATCGGTATCGGGATTAATGTGCCCCACCACAAATATTTGATCGGACATGGATCTACAACTTCTCCAAGAACATGAATAACGAGGTGATTATATCCCGCCTTATTCGAAAGATGGGATAACAAGAGACGCGACCGGACAAAACAGCCGCGCCTCTTGTTTGGGCTTTGAGCTGCTCCTGTTTACTGACGCTGGATCGCCTTCCAGACCTTTTCCGGCGTGGCGGGGATCTCATCCACATTCACACCGATGGCATCCAATATGGCATTGCCCACCGCCGGAGCGACACCGTCCATCGGGATCTCCGCCACAGCCTTCACCCCGAACGGATGACTCGGCTCGAACGTTTCCACGAAGATGGTTTCCAGTTCCGGCATTTCGTCCGCGCGGAAGACATGATAGCGGTCAAGGTCGCGTTCGTAAGCGACGCCTTTCTCGTCATACCGCATCTCCTCGCAGACGGCGTAACCGAGAGCCTGTGTCATGCCGCCTTCGATCTGTCCCGAAGCCGTCAGCGGATTGACGATCACGCCCGAATCCACTGCCATCACCAGTTTGTCCACTTTGACCATGCCTGTTTCGGTATCCACCGTCACTTCGGCGAACTGTGCCGCGAACGGCGGCGGCGACACGGGCGAGACGTAGCTTGCCACGCCCATGATCTGTTCCTGGTTGTTCTTATGGAGGGTATCGAGCGCGATCTCCGCCAGCGAAACCGATTTTCCGTTCGGCGCGTGGGCATGTCTATTTTTCAGTTCAATGGAGTTGGAGTCCTCGACGCCTAGCAATGCCGCCGCCCGGACCTTGATCCGCTCCGCCACGATTTGCGCGGCTTTGACCGCTGCGGTCCCTGAAATGTACGTTGTCGATGAGGCATATGCGCCTTTATCGAAAGGCGTGAAGTCCGTATCCGATGAATACGTGATCATGTCTTCCAATGGAACTCCAAGCACTTCCGCCGCCATTTGCGCGATGACCGTATCCGAGCCGGTACCCAGATCCGTTGCGCCGACCAGCAGGTTGAACGAACCGTCGTCGTTCATTTTGATGGATGCGCCTCCCATGTCGAGGTATGGGATGGCCGTCCCTTGCATGACCATCGCCACGCCAATTCCTTTCCGCTTTGTTGAAGTTCCAGGTTTTACACCTGTTGCCTGAGGCTTGGGACTCGCCACTTGGGTGCGCCACTCCTCATTCCCGAACTTATCATCCCAACGGATGGCCGCTTTGCCCTGCGCCACGCATTGTTCCAATCCAACCGTATGGATGATCTCAGGGCGCGGCTCGCGGCCTTCATTCCACGCCGTCGAGAAGGGATGATACTCGCCGGGGCGGATGGCATTCTTCAACCGGAATTCGATCGGGTCGAAGTCCATCGCTCGCGCGATCTTTTCCATGTGGCGGTCGAGGGGCCAGTACCCCTGCGGAACGCCGTACCCGCGGAAAGCGCCCGCAGGCGGTGTGTTCGTATAGACAATATCCGCGTAAAAGCGAATGTTCGGTGATTTGCGGTATTCGCCGTCGCCGACGTATAAAGCCATGGCCTTGTGCCCCGTATTGCCCGTGACGGTCAACGCATGGCAGCCATACGCGCCCGTATCCGAGAGGCAGTACATTTCGTTGGCGGTGATAGTCCCGTCTTTCTTTACGCCGGTCTTCATCTTGACCCGCATGGGGTGCCGCGAGCGCGCCGCGATGAATTCCTCTTCGCGGGTGTATTCATAGATGACCGGGCGTTTGGTGGCGATGGTCAGGTGGGCGGGGACGTCTTCCATTAACACTTCCTGCTTGCCGCCGAACCCGCCGCCGATGCGCGGTTTGATGACGCGAATCCGTTTGACGGGCAGTCCCAGCACAGGCGCAAGCATTCTGCGCACGTGGAAGGGAACCTGGGTGGAGGTGCGGATGACCAGCCTGTCATCCTCGTCCCAATGCGTTACACAGACGTGCGGTTCGATATGCGCCTGCTGGACCTTCGGCACCAGGTATTCGGCTTCGAAGATCTCATCTGCTTCGGCAAAGCCTTTCTTCACATCTCCAATGTCGATGCGAATCTCAGCGGCGAGATTTTTCCCTGGGTTGGAATCCGCAAAGTTGACATATTCAGGTTCGTCGTGGATTTTGGTCTTGTTATCCATTGCCTGGCGCGAATCCAGTATGGCGGGCAGGATTTCGTATTCGACTTCGATGAGCGAAAGCGCCTTCTCCGCAATTTCGGGAGTCTCCGCTGCCACGAACGCCACGCGGTCACCGACAAAACGGACCTTGTTATCCAGAGAAAATGTATCGAGCGGGCCGGGGATCGGGTCGGATTGCCCCGCCGTGGAATAGACCACGCGCGGCAGGTCTTTCCACGTCAGCACCACAGCGACGCCTTTCAGCGCCCTGGCTTTGCTGACGTCGATTTTCTTTATCCGCGCGTGGGCATGCGACGAATGAAGAACCTTCGCGTGCAGCATGCCGCGCATGTCGATATCCGCGGTGAAGGCGGGTTTGCCTTGCACGAGCTTGACGGCATCCACTTTCTTTTCCGGTTTGCCGACGGTTTGCCAGGTCTGGGTTTCGGGAGTGAGGACCACCTTGGGGCGGGTCAGGATCGAGGTCAGGACAGAAGCGGGCGACTCCCCGGACGGCGACTCGGTCTGCGGCGTTCCAAAATCCCAGTGAACGGAGGTCACATCGATCGGCTCATCGCCGCGCATGACCGCCGCCGCCTTCATCACCGCCTGCACGGGTTTGAGATAACCCGTGCAGCGGCAGAGGACTCCCGAGATCGCCTCGCGGACCTCCGCCTCGGTCGGGTTCGCGTTTTTCTCGAGCAGACTCTTCGCCGCAAGGATTTGTGCGGGCGTGCAGTACCCGCATTGGATGGCGCCCGATTCGACGAACGCCTGCTGGATCGGATGCAAGCCGTCGGTTTTCTTCCAGCCTTGTTCGGGGTGTTCGCCCAACGCTTCGATGGTGGCGACCGCGTGTCCTTCCGCCTGCGCCGCCAGCAGCGAGCCCGCATTGACGGGTTTGCCGTCGAGCAGGATGGTATCCGCGCCGGTCAGCCCCTGCTCATCGCCGAACTTCACACCATGAAAACCCAGTCCGCGCAGGGCGGCCAGCAGGGTGGTGGCTGGAGGGGCGTCAAGGATATGCTCTATGCCGTTTATTCTTAGGTTGATGTTCATGGAGACTCCTGTAGAGACGTGCTCTCATTTAAGTCGTTTTCTCAAATTCTCGAGGAAGATTACATCTTCAATATCGGTGTCAAGACCGCGGTCTATTTTGCTGAGCGCGATGCTGTACGGATCGAATACGAGGGCGGTTACACCGCCATATTTGCCAATGAAAATTCCGCGTTGTTCGTTTCCTTCTGGTAAAGGGATAAAACGATCATTTGAACTTTTCCATATGCTTGATCAGGCGTTCTGCATTTATGCCACTTTCGTAACCTTCAACCCGGCTTTCGACTCTTCTAACGCGGACTGCGACCCAAGCACCACTACCGCATCGGACTGTGCCACTTTCTCCAGCACCTCGCCGAAGGCGATAAAGTCTTCGCCGTTGGTGGAGAGCACCTCGTCGCGGTATTTCTGGCGCAGGGCGTCGTTGCGTCCGGTGATGTAGCGCATCATGGACGTGTAGCCTTTGGCGTCGGGCAGTTGATACGAGTCCAGGTCGCCGATGGCGGCGATGATGGCTTTCTTCAACTCGTTGTCGTTGAGACGCGAAGAGTCGAGACCCTTCAAAAACCCGGCGGCTTTATCGTAATTTGCCAGCGTATTGTCCACATTCGGATCGCGATAGGAGAGGAAACTGAAGACACCCGTCGCATCGTCGAAGACCGAGAAAGCGCCGTACGCGCCGCCTTGCACGCGAATCTTCTCCCACAGATACGCCATGCGTAAATAACCCGTGATGACCTCGGACGAGCCATCCAGTTCGTAGCCATGGTCGTATAAATTCGCGCCCTTCGCCACGTAATTGACCTGTGCGGGAATCGCCAGTCCCTCCTTTTCGATCCTGCGTTCCGCATCGAAAGGATTCAACTCCGCGCTTTTTACGGGCATGGCAAAGATGAAATTCTCCAAATGCGGCTGGAGGGTTTTCCAATTTGCCGCGTCGAGGGTCACATTGCACAGCAGGGTCTTGCTGTCGATCAGCGTCTCGCGCATGGTCTCCAGTTTTTTCATAACGTCCGGCCATTTCTTATCGATTTCTTTTGTCAGGTCGCGCAGGGCGAAGAGATAACCGATGCCGTTGGTCTGGTCGGTGATCCAGCCGGCGCCCCCGAACTGGGCCCGCAGCCGCATGTTGGCAAAGCGATGCCCCGACGGGGCCAGCCCGGATTCCAGCCCGGCCTTTTCCTCGAGCACGATCTGCTTGAACCTGTCCTTGTCGTCGAACTTTGCGGTCAGGAGGACATCGCGCAGGATGCTCAACATCTCATTGGCTTGACCCATCGTGGACTTGCCGCGAATCATTAAATAGGCGCGGCTCTCCCTGGACTTTTGAACGGTCGCTGTGACCGCCGAGCCGTAGATTCCGCCTGTGCTTTTCCCGATCCGCTGCGAGAGTTTGACGAAATCCTCGGTTTCGGTGCCCATCTCGAACAAGGCGCGCGCGAAGATCTCCGTCAGCGGCAGGAGTTCCTGCGGCATGGCGCGCAGGTCGAAGGCAAGGTCGAGGTAGACGATGCCGTTGGTGAAGATGTCGTGATACAGGACATTGGAATCCTGCACCTGAATCTCTTCGATGGGGATCGTTTTAACCTGTTTCTCGAGGTCTTCCAGATCGAGCACGGGCAGTTTGGCAACATCCTCAGGTGAATCGGGCGTTTCCTGGCGGAGCTTGAGCTTCTCGGTATTTTCGATGTGTTTGCGGATGTCATCGCTGCTCATGGTCTGTTTGGCAGAATCCAGCCTGGATCTTTCCTCCGCTTCGAGGCGTTGAGCCAGCTCCGGGTCCGGTTGGAAGCGGAGGATTGTCCGATGGTTGTTCTCCAGCAAATACGTCTGGATCATCTTCTCGAAGTAGCGCGGGTCGCCGGCGAGTCGGTTCTTGATCTCTTTCAGCGGCGCTTCGAAGGTGAGCAGTTTAAAGGCGTCGTCATCGTGCAGCCAGGTGGTGAGGGCGCGGAGCATGATGGCGATGCCGCGCGGGAAGGCGCCGGTGTTGTTCTCGCGCAAGGCGAATTCGACCGTATTGAGCGACGCGGCGATCATGTCCTGGTCGATGCCGTTGGTGACGAGGTCTTGCAGGGTGTCGAAGATAAGCGTTTCGATCTTCTTCGCGCTGCGGGCTTTGGTGCCTTTGAGACCGGTGGAGAAGATCATCTCGCGCAGTTCGGTTTCGAGCCCGATGCCGGCAAGGTCTTCGCCGAGGCCGGAATCGGTGAGCGCTTTTTTAAGCGGCGAAGCGGGCGTGCCGATGAGGGCGTGCGCAAGGATTTGGAAACTGAGGTTTAGGACCGGGTCGGATGTATCCGGCAGTTTCCAATTGACGGTGAAGTAGTGCTTTTTGTCGAGGTCTTCTCCCGCGCTGGCGATGTAGGAATGAACGACCTTCTTCGGTTTCTTGAACGGTTTGCCCGGCGGCACCGTCGATTTGACCTTTTTCTTTTTGAAGGGCTTGAGATAGCCGTCCATCAGTTTGAGGCGCATATCCGGATCGTCATTGCCGTAGAAGAAAACGAACGAGTTGGACGGGTGGTAATAGGTCTCCCAAAAGGCGCGGAAGTTTTCGTAGGTCAGGTTTGTGATCTCGGCAGGGTCGCCGCCCGAATCCACACCGTAGATGTGTTTGGGGAAGAGTGATTGCTGGATGGTTCTCGCAAGCAAATTTTCGGGCGAAGAATACGCGCCTTTCATTTCATTGAACACCACGCCCTTGTAGGTAAGCGGTTCGTTCGGATCGTTGATCTCATAATGCCAGCCTTCCTGCATGAGCGTCTGCTCGCTGATGAGCGGATGGAAGACCGCGTCGATGTACACATCGATCAGATTGTAGAAATCCTTGTCATTCTGGCTAGCAACGGGATAACAGGTCTTGTCGGGATAAGTGAAGGCGTTTACGAAGGTTGCCAATGAGCCTTTCAGTAATTCCACGAACGGTTCCTTGACGGGATACTTCTCCGAGCCGTTCAACACGGAATGTTCGAGAATGTGCGCAACACCCGTCGAATCCTTGGGCGTGGTGCGGAAGTTGATGCTGAAGACCTTGTTCTCGTCGTCATTGATGACCGAGAGCAGCCGCGCGCCTGTGCGTTTATGTTCCCACAACTGCACGAGCGAGTTGATCTCTGGGATTCGTTGTTCTTGAACTAGAGTAAATGATTTGGACATGGGTTCCTTTTGTTTTCAGTCGAGGGTTGACTTTCCATCGGTACTACTTTTCGAATTCAACCTTTTCTAAATCTTTCGCGTAACTCATTTATCGGCTTAAGTGTACCGCGTTCCGTGTACAGCCACACATCCCAGCCGTTGACGGGCGCGTTGGATAACTCGCTGGCCACCTTGTGAATCGAGCCGGTTAGTTTTCCGCATTGGATGTGTCCGTTGGCGAGGATGACTGCTTCGCGTTTGCCTTTGGCGTATTGGAGTTTCTGCCCCGGCTTGAGGTAACCATTTTCAAGCAGCGCCCCGAACGGGACCCGAGTTTGATTCCGTTTCTCGGGCAGGTCTAACGCCTCATCCGGCGCAGGCTTGACGGCGTCGATCCGTTTCTGCGCCACCTTGATGTAATTTTCATCGCGCTCGATGCCGATGAAGTGACGTCCTAATTTCTTTGCTACGGCTCCTGTCGTGCCGCTGCCAAAGAAGGGATCGAGGACAACATCACCTGGATTGCTGCTGGAGAGGAGGATCCGGTAGAGGAGGGCTTCAGGCTTCTGGGTGGGGTGGGCCTTTGTCCCGTTGGATTTGAGGCGTTCTTTTCCCGTCGCCAATGGGAGGAGCCAGTCACTGCGCATTTGCAG
This sequence comes from uncultured Anaerolinea sp., assembly GCA_964563315.1. Classification (GTDB taxonomy): domain Bacteria; phylum Chloroflexota; class Anaerolineae; order Anaerolineales; family Villigracilaceae; genus Villigracilis. The sequence continues at coordinate 14,933 of CAZLWG010000048.1, forward strand.
GTCATCGTTCAGGGCTTTCATCGCCCGGTGGTTGAAAGTGTATTTCGTGCTTTTTTCCTTTTGCGCCCAAAGCAGGGTTTCATGCGCGTTGGTGAAACGCACGCCGCGGAAATTCGGCATGGGGTTCGTTTTCAGCCAGATGACATCGTTGAGAATCCAAAAGCCCAAGTCCTGCAGGATCGCGCCGACCCGAAAAATATTGTGATAGGTTCCAATGACCCAGATCGTGCCAATGTCTTTCAGCACCCTTTGGCTTTCGTGTAGCCATGAACGAGTGAATTCATCATATTCGGCAAAACTCGAAAACTTATCCCACCTCTGATTGACCGCGTCCACTTTCGAATTGTTCGGGCGGTACAGGTCGTTTTGCAGTTGGAGGTTATAGGGGGGGTCTGCAAAGATCAAATCCACCGAACTCTCGGGCAGGGAGTGTAGGACCTCGATGCAGTCGCCTTGCAGGATTTTGTTCAAAGGGAGCGTCATTATCTTATCTTCAACACGATCTTCCCGAACTGCTCGCCGCGCTCGTAGCGTTCATAGGCTTCACGCGCCTGCTCCAGCGGAAAGACCGAATCAATGATCGGGGTCAATTTTCCGCTGAAGACGTGTTCCATCATCTCGCGGAAATCCTGCAAACTGCCCATGGTTGTGCCGATATGGGTTTGCTCGTTCCAAAACAGCAGGGACAGGTTCGTTACGGCTTCGCGCCCCGTTGTGCGCCCGTACGTGACGATGCGCCCGCCTTTTCGCAGCACTTTCTGGCTGTCACCCCACGTCAAGGCGCCGACGTTTTCGACCACCACATCCACGCCGCGCCCGCCGGTCAGGTTGAGCGCTTCTTCGAAGGGCTTGCCCTCCTTGCGGTTGACGGCGACATCCGCGCCAGCCTGGCGGGCTTTTTCCATTTTCTCTCTCGAACTGGTGACGGCGATGACTCGCGCGCCAAGCATGCGGCAGATCTGGATCGCCGCCACAGCCACGCCGCCGCTTGCTCCCAGCACCAGGACCGTTTCTCCGCTGTTAACTCTCGCGCGTGTGACGACGGCTCTCCAGGCGGTTTGGTAAGCCAACGGAGCGGCTGCGGCTGTGACGAAGTCGAATCCGTCCGGTATCTTCATCAGTTTATCCGCATCTGCAGCAACAAACTCCGCGTTGCCGCCGTTCCCATTCGCGCCAAGGATGTCGTAGTCATTGCATAACGTGACATTGCCTCGCAGGCAGTGTTCGCATTCCCCGCACGAAAGCGACGGGTTGACGACCACTGCGTCACCGGCAGACCAGCCCGAAACGTCGGGAGCGAGGCGTTCGATCACGCCTGCAATATCCGAGCCGGTCCACATCGGGAATGTGTAACTCCCGTCATCGGGTCCATGCAGCGCCCAGAGCTCCAAATGATTGAAGGCGCTGGCATGCACGCGGATCAGCACCTGCCCGGGTCCGATTACGGGGTCTGGCACGTCCGCGACCTGGATCTTGGAGGCGTCACCACATTCGTAGAAAACAGCGGCTTTCATAATGGGGAATTATACCTGCGGTGGATTCGAAAAGGATGCATCCTTCTCATTGAGAAATTAAAATCCCCCGCCGGTAAGCAGGGGATTTTTGAGTTCTGGGAATTTACCAGCTTCGCCCGCGGCTTCCGCCTTTGGGTTTGCGCTTGCGGTCGTTCGAATAGCCGCCGCGATTGCCGCCTCCAAACCCGCCCCGTTCTTCGCGCGGACGAGCGATGCTGATGGTCAGCGGACGGTCGTGGAAGTCCCTTCCGCCGAGCAGACTGATGGCGTTTTGCATGTCCTTTTCGTTTTCCATCTCGACAAAGGCAAATCCTTTCGAGCGGCCTGTGTCGCGTTCCTTGATCAATGCCACAGACTTGACCGCACCCGCCTGCGCAAACAGGGCTTGCAAGTCTTCTTCGGTGACGGAGTACGCCAGATTGCCGACGTAGAGTTTGTATTCCATTTTATATCTCCTGGATGGTGGGCAGCGCCGGGGACGCCGCTTCACAAAAGCACCGCCCGGACTTCAATGAGCGGGTGAACAGACCCTACATGAAGTCGAATCGATAAGCATCCAGGCGTTGGTTCGAGTGGCGCTCTTTCCGTTTTATGACCCGCCTTTGTTCATGTAGTTGCGGTATTGTATCACGAAGCGCTGCGCGGGAACCATTCGGCGCTTAAAAAGACGCGACTGCCTCGTCCACGGTCTTGTAGATCTCAACATGCTGGGTGATTCCGGCAATCTCGAGCACTTCCTGAATGGATTCGGACAGTCCCGCAAGTTTGACGTGTTTTGCGCCATCCGCGGAGAACATTTTGAAGATGATCACCAGTGTGCGGATGCCCGCGCTTGTGATGGAGGGGGTCAGGGTCATGTCAATGACCATGTCTCTCGCGCCGCCTTCAAAGGATTCCCTGGCTGCCTTTTCCATCTCCGCGGTATTACCCAGATTGATGCGATCCTGAAGGTGAAATACGGTGACGGGGACCCGCCCCTGCGCCTGGGTGATCTTTACAATAGCCATGTGCTTCCTCCGGTATTCTAAGATGACAGTTCGGGCAATCATACCTTAAAAATGCGGACAGCTCGGGACGGGCAAAAGCTAGATGGAAAGTATGATGCGCAGTATTTCATCATCGGAAGCAGGGGCGTTGTTGTCGATCTCCGCATCCCACTCATAGGTTATTGCCGCCGCGATCCTGTTATATTCCATCACCTTGTCGTCCGAAACGGGGATGTGATCCGCGGCGTTGCGGCTGTGAACACGCTTGAGGCAGACATCAAGACCCGCATGGACCCGGATCATTTTGACCGCATATTTTTCCGTGAGCGAGGCATAATACCGTTCGAAGTCTTCCCCCGCGCCGAGGCTTTCCACCATCACCCTGTTGTAGACTTGAAATTCCGCATCGATCGCATCCTCGATCTTTTGCCAGCCATCCTGACCGGGTTGAACCGTCAGCCACACGGATTCGACCCGCAGGAATTTAATATCCGTGTGCCGGTCGACGAGCGTGCCAATATGGGTTTTGCCGGCGCCTTTCGGCCCGATCAGCATGTAGAGGATTTTGTTGGCGGCTGGCATGATTTCAATTTTACACGCCTCCAGGGTGCGATTCATTTATAATTGCTTTTGTTGATACAAAGAAAAACCATGCTGAACTAGTTTTAACAACAGGAAAACGGAAAACAAACCACATGTCACAACTCATAGAATGCATTCCCAACTTCTCTGAAGCACGCCGACCCGAAGTGATGGACCAGATCGCCGCCGCCATCCAGTCGGTCGCCGACGTAAAGCTGCTCGACCGTTCCTCCGACCTCGACCACAACCGCACAGTGTTGACCTTTGCAGGCAGCCCGAAGGGCGTGGAAGAAGCCGCATTTCTGGCCATCAAAACCGCCGCCGAACTGATTGACCTCGACGCGCACACAGGCGCGCACCCCCGCATCGGCGCAACGGACGTGGTCCCGTTCGTCCCGCTCAGCGGCGCAACCATGGACGATTGCATTGCCATCGCCAAACGCCTCGGCGAGCGCGTCGGCAGCGAACTCAAGATCCCGGTCTACTTATATGAAGCGGCGGCAGCCCGACCCGAACGAACCAATCTCGAAAACGTCCGCAAGGGGCAATACGAAGGTCTGAAATCCGAGATCGAAACCAATCCTGAACGCAAGCCGGATTACGGTCCCGACAAACTCCCGAAGGCGGGCGCAACCGTCATTGGCGCGCGTGCCCCGCTGATCGCCTTCAATGTCTATCTCACCACGGACGACGTGGATATCGCCAAAAAGATCGCCAAAGCCATCCGTCATTCATCCGGCGGACTGCGTTATGTCAAAGGGCTGGGTCTGCTTGTGGATGGACGCGCGCAAGTTTCAATGAACCTGACCGACTTTCATCAAACGCCCATCGCCCGCGTGGTCGAATTCATCCGGCGCGAAGCCCAACGGTACGGCGTCGGCATCCATCACAGCGAACTGGTCGGATTGATCCCACAAGAGGCATTGGTGGATGCGGCGGTCTGGTACACGCATTTGGACCAGTTTGACAAGGAACAGATTCTCGAAACCAGACTTTTTTCTTCATCCGACGCCGCGCCTCATTCCACGCCTCAGCCTGCTTCGTTTCTCGACGAACTAGCGTCCGCCTTGCCCGCTCCCGGAGGCGGTTCTGCCGCCGCCTATGCCGGCGCGATGGGGGCCGCGCTCGTGGCAATGGTCTCCGGTTTGACGATCGGGCGCAAGAAGTATGCCGAAGTGGAAGCCGGGATGCAAGCTGTGCATGTCATGGCGGAAAAACTCCGCGCCGAAATGACCCAAGCCGTCGAAGATGATGCCGCTTCGTTCGAAGCGGTGATCGGCGCGTTCAAACTGCCAAAGGATACCGAAGACCAGCAAACAGCGCGGAGGGCGGCGATCCAGGTTGCCACGATGAATGCGGCGCATATTCCGCTTCACTCCGCCGAGAATTCCGTCAAGATCATGGAGCTTGCGGTCAAGTGCGCGGAGCATGGCAATCTCAACGCCGTCAGCGATGCCATGTCGGGGTTTGCCATGGCGCGCGCTTCGCTCACTGCCGCCGCCTACAACGTGCGTATCAACGTCAATTCCCTTCCGAATAAAGAAGCAGGACAGCCTTATCTCGATGAGCTGGCTTCTCTTGAAAAGGAAGCCGACAAACTCGAAAAGAAGATCCGCAAGGTAATGAAGGAGCGGGGAGGAATTTAAATGAGAGACCTCCAGGTTTTTTCTTGGAGGTCTCTTTTTTCTATCATTCTTCCAGTGTGCTGATATCGCCTTCCGGCAGTCCCTGTGCCCGGGCTTTCAACACGCGGCGCATGATCTTGCCGGAGCGCGTCTTCGGCAGCTTATCCACGAATTTCACGTCTTCTGGACGGGCAATGGGGCCCATGTGAGTGGCGACGTGCTGGCGTAATTCTTCCGCCAATTCCGGCGATGGCGCCTGCCCGGCGCGCAACAAGACAAAGGTGTGGATCGCCTGACCTTTGACATCGTGCGGTAATCCAATCGCTGCCGCCTCCGCCACAGCCGGGTGACTGACCAGCGCAGACTCAACTTCTGCCGTTCCGAGGCGGTGGCCGGAGACTTTGATCACGTCATCAACGCGACCGATGATCCAGAAGTAACCGTCCTTGTCGCGCTTGGCGGAGTCGCCGGTGGTGTAACGACCGGGATATTTGCTCCAATATTGGTTGACGTAGCGCTCATCATCGCCGTAGATGGTGCGGAGCATCGAAGGCCACGGGTTCAACAGAGTAAGATAGCCCTCGGTGTCATCCGGGACGGGGCTGCCTTGTTCATCCACGACCTCAGCTTTTTGACCGAAGAAAGGTCTGGTGCCGGAACCCGGTTTGAGGGGCAAGACAGGCGTCGGTGTGATCTGAAACGCGCCGGTCTCCGTCTGCCACCATGTATCGATGATCGGGCATTTCTCTTTTCCTATTACGCGGTAATACCATTTCCATGCTTCGGGGTTAATCGGTTCGCCAACCGTGCCAAGCAGACGAAGTGACGAAAGGTCATGCTTATTGGGCCACGATTCCCCGAAACGCATCAATCCGCGGATGGCGGTGGGGGCGGTGTAGAAGATCGTAATGCCGTAACGCTCGATGCATTGCCACCAGCGATTGGGATAGGGGAAGGCAGGTCCGCCTTCGAACATGAACGAAGTCACGCCCGCGATCATGGGACCGTATACGAGGTAGGAATGCCCCGTGATCCAACCCGGGTCTGCCGTACACCACCAGCGGTCCATGTCGTTGACGTCGAAGACATATTTCAATGTTGAATATGTGCCAACCATGTAGCCGCCGTGCGTGTGCAGGATGGCTTTCGGCTTGCCGGTGGAGCCGGAGGTGTACAGGATGAAGAGCGGGTCTTCCGCATCCATCTCTTCGGTGGGGCATTTGCCGTTGGCGATGGGGAGCACGCACAGGTCGTGATACCAATGGTCGCGCCCCGCTTCCATCGTCACGCCGTTGCCGACACGCTTGACTACAATTACGTTTTCCACGGAGGGACAGCGTTTGAGCGCCTCGTCCACGATGGCTTTGAGTTCGACGACCTTCCCGTTTTGGTAGGAGCCGTCACAAGTGATGACCAGTTTCGACTGGCTGTCTTCGACGCGTCCTTGCAGAGAGTCGACCGAGAATCCGCCGAACACAACGGAATGGATAGCGCCGATCTTCGCGCATGCCAGCATGGCAAAGACGATCTCCGGCACGCGCCCCATGTAGATGGTCACGCGGTCGCCTTTGGTGACGCCCATTGCCTTGATGATGTTTGCCATGCGGGAGACCTCGCGGTTCATGGCGAAGTATGAGTACGTCCGGTGATCCTTGCCGTCTTCGCTCTCCCAGATGAGCGCAAGTTGATTCTTACGGTGGGTTTTCAAATGCCGGTCGATTGCATTGTGAACGATGTTCGTTTTTGCTCCGACGAACCACTTGTAAAAAGGCTTGTTCGAGTCGTCGAGCACCTTGTCCCACTTCTTGTACCATTCCAATTCAGAGGCTTCATCCGCCCAAAAACCTTGCAGGTCCTTTTCCGCTTTTTCAGCCAGCGCATCCCAATCCTTCAGGCGCGCCTGGGCGACCACTTGCTCGGATGGATAATAGACTTCACCTTCCATTTGCTTTTTCTTCGCCATGGGTCCTCTCCTCTGTATGAAATTTTTGCAATTCTAATACGGTTTTCCATTAAGATGACGGTCACTTCTTTAAAATGACCGTCATCTGTTCATTCCATCCAATCCAAAAATTTATACCACATTCCAGTGAACGGCAAAAACCACGGGCGGCCGTTATATAACCCCAAAGGAGCGCCGGGAAAACCGAACTTTGCAAACGGGTGCTCCCGGATGTTCCCTTTCAACATCGCGTCCGCCACCGTTGCGCCAAGGTAAGTCGCCATTGCCACACCATGTCCGGCATACCCAAGCGCGTAATACATCCCATCCTCTTCGCCCACATGGGTCATCTGGTCGAACGCAAAATCGAGCGTGCCGCCCCATACGTGCTCAACTTTCACATCCTTCAATTGTGGATAGATCTGGATCATCTCGCGCCGCAAAATTTCTCCGCTTTGCGCGGTCGTATTTTCGTTTTCAGGGAAGAACGCCGCGCGCCCGCCGAAGATCATACGGTTATCCCACAGCCGGAAATAATTGAGGAAATGTTTGTAATCGAAGATCATGCGGTTCTTCGGGCTGAGTTCATGCGCGAGTTCATCCGAAAGCCTTTCGGTTGCAATGATAAATGACCCGATCGGGATAATCTTCTTTTGCAGTTTCTTTGTAACATTGCCCGTGTAACCGGATGTCGCCACCAGAACGGACTCTGCTTCCAAATCCCCTCTTTCTGTCTGGATGAAGAACCGTCCTTCGCCACGCTCAGGACTGCGCTTCTCTCTCCGCTCGAGCCTGTTGACCCGCGCTCGCGCGCACAGGGTTGCCCCCGCCTTCCCCGCCGCTCCCGCCAACCCCGCCACATATTGAGCCGGGTTCAACCCGCCGCTGACCTCGTCCACCAATGCGCCGTGATATGCGTCCGTTCCGATCTCGGAGCGTAAATCTTTCGGCGCGACAAGCCGCACGTCATGGTTGAACTCCTTTGCCATGAACTCCACTTCGCCTTGGAGTGCTTCGTAATGTTTCGGTTTGTTTGCGGTCAATAGATGACCTGTCCGAGAAAAACCGCATTGGATATTTTCCTCCTTGACGATCTGCTCCACCAGGCTGACCGAATCCAACGAACACTGAAACAGCTCTTTTGCCAGTTCCTTCCCATAATTCTTGATGACCGTTTGCATGGCGGGTTTCAACCCGGTCAAGGTCATGCCGCCGTTTCGGGAGCTCGCTCCCCAACCCATCGTCTCTGCTTCAAGGACAACGACATCCACGCCTTGTTTTGCCAGCGTTCGCGCGGCACTCAAGCCCGTATACCCGCCGCCGATGACCGCCACATCCGCTTTGACGGGGATGGGGGTCAGGCCTGATCCATCCGGCATTTGGACAGTGGTCTCCCAATAGTTGTGTTGCTTCATTGCGCCTCCTTTACCAGCGATGGACATTTTTTTATTCATCCACGGTCATTTTAATATGACTTCCCAATCCAATTCCTTGAACGCTTCATGCAGGCGGTGTCCATCGTCCACGATGATGTACTTAAGGTTGGTGAAGAGTTGTTGGGCGATTTCCCGCACAGGTTCGAGCGGGACAACGTCATCCACCCGGCCGTGGATGATGATCGTGGGAACAGAAACAGGTTCGAGGTCCAGATACGAGCCGAAAGGTTCGCGGAGAAGGGCGGGCGCGAGCAGGATCAATTTCCGTACCTGACCCGGATGTTTGCAGGTGAAGACTGTCCCCATCAAACCACCAAAGGATGACCCAATGATGGTCCAATCCTTTTCACCGCCGAGGATGGGCAGGAGTTTTTTCATGCGTTCTTCGAAATCTCCCGTGAAATCCGGGGTGACCATGCCGGGAAATTTTTCGGCGAACTGGCGGGCTTTACCGCTCTGACTGTTGGATTCAAGCCCGTGGAGGTAAATGATATTTTCGTTATTCATTCTGATTCCTTCTTGGGCGTCCGTTTGCGGCGGATGGTTTTTGTGTTTGCGCTTGCGGACGTTTCGGTCGTTTTCTTTTTGCGCGGCTTTTTTTGTTTTTCAGGTTCTGGCGCAGGCTCTTCGACGAAATCGCTCATTTCTTCGGAAGGTTTTGGGACAATGGGCTGCGGGCGGAGAAGTTCGCGCAGTTCTTTTTGCAACGGGGGAGGGAAGGAAGACGAAATGCGGCGCAGGGTGATCGCGGTCATCGGATTTTCGGTGTTCACCAGTATATGCTTGAGCATGAAAATAGTTTCGTTTGGCGAGGAGCGATAGAGCGTAACGATCAAATCCAATAGGTCGTTCTGGATCAGCGTGGGCGCTTCTTCGATAACAGGTTCGACGATGTCAAAGATGGCGGGGAGGTTTTCGAAGTCGGTATCACCGATCATGGGGATGAGCGCTTGAATGCCGTTCGACCACGTGCGCGGACGTTCGGGGTGAAGATACTCCCGCACCAGGGCAAGGAACTGGGTGGGAACTTCCTTGCGCATGCGGGACATGCTGGTGGAAAGCAGTGCGGAGCGGACGTTCGGATCGCGGATCTGTTGTGTCCAGGCAGTAATACGCGGCAGCAGGCGTTCCTCCTGGGGCGGTATGCGCCCGAGCAGGAATGCCGCGAGCAAGCGTGTTTCGAGAGCGCCTTCATCCCAAAGTACATCGGCAAGCTCCAATGCAAAGTGAGGATTTTCTTCTGCAATGGTGCGAAGCTCGTTTTCGATTTGTGTCAAAACAGCGGGCGGGGTGCGATAGGTCTTCAGGTTCGAGCCGGGAGCCACGTTCTCAACTGTGCGGAGCGTGTAGTTGACGTAGAACTCCAGAATCCCGTGCAAATGCTTCATGAACTCGTCCGGCAAAAAGAAGAAATCTGCCAGGCGGGTGGTTTGCTTACGAAGGCGGGCGAGATCAATGGCAGGCATTTCAATAGGTGTGAGGTGTTACATGCCAAATGTCAGGTTGCGACCAACTCACCTGACACTTGGCACTTGATACCTTTAATACGCTCTACCGAACAGTACTTTCTTTTCGGCTTCTTTGCCGCAGACAATGCACGTGCCTTTGGCTTCGGGTTGTCCCTCAAGAGGGATGCAGCGCGCGGTGGCTTTGGTATCTTCCTTGATTTTGGCTTCGCAAGCCCTGTCACTGCACCAGTAGGAGAACGCCCAGCCGTCTGCGACAACCCGCTTGAGTTCCTCGTAGGATTGGGGGTCGTGGATATTGGCGTCGCGGAATTCGGTGGCGCGTTTGAGGAGCGAGTCATGGATTTCGAGCAGGAGCCCGCTCACAGTCGACGTGAGAGCCGTTTGTGCGACGAAAGATTTGCCTTCGCGTCCGGGCTTGTCCCGTCTTGCCAGCGCGACTGATCCCTTTTCCACATCCTTGGGCCCGATCTCGAGGCGGAGGGGGACGCCGCGCATCTCCCAGTCGTTGTATTTGAATCCGGGTGTGAGTCCTTCGCGGTCGTCTATCTTGATGCGGATGCCAGCGGACTTGAGTTCGAAGAAGACCTTGTCCGCCACTTCCATCACTTTGGCTTTTTCTTCGTCGCTCTTATAAATGGGCACGATGATGACCTGGATGGGTGCGATCTTGGGAGGCATGATGAGACCCTGGTCGTCGCCGTGGGTCATGATGATGGCGCCGATCATGCGAGTGGACAGACCCCATGAAGTAGTATATGCAAATTCGAGAGTGTTCTCCTTGTTTAGGAATTGGATCTCGAACGCCTTCGCGAAGTTCTGGCCAAAGTAGTGGGATGTGCCAGATTGCAGCGCTTTCTTGTCCTGCATCATCGCTTCGATGGTGGTGGACATGACCGCCCCTGCAAACTTTTCAGTCTCGGTTTTCACGCCTTTGATAACGGGGATGGCGCAGTCGTTGATGGCAAAGTCGGCATATACATCCAACATGCGATGGGTTTCTTCACGAGCTTCCTCGGCGGAGGCGTGGGCGGTGTGACCTTCCTGCCAGTAGAACTCGGCGGTGCGCAGGAAAAGTTTTGTGCGCAATTCCCAGCGCAAAACCGACCCCCATTGATTAATGAGGACAGGCAGATCGCGGTAGGACTTGATCCACTTGGAGTACATGTATCCGATGATGGTCTCGGATGTGGGACGGACGACCAGTTTTTCCTCCAATTCTTCGCCGCCGCCGTGGGTGACCACGGCAAGTTCTGGAGCAAAGCCTTCCACATGTTCCTTCTCCTTTTCAAAGAAGGAAAGGGGGATCAACATTGGGAACGCCGCATTGACGTGACCCGTCTCTTTGAAGCGCCTGTCAAGTCCGGCCTGCATGTTCTCCCAAAGCGTCCAGCCGTAGGGTTTGACGACCATGCAGCCGCGCACGGGGGAATAATCCGCCATGTCCGCTTTCAGGACGAGTTTGTTGTACCATTCCGCAAAATCTTCCGCGCGTGTGGGTAATTTATCTTCTGCCATGTTTCCTCTTAATTCGTTTACATGTCTACAGATTTGAACGTTCAAACGTTCAAATCTGCTAGCTTTCCAACTTGTTTACAGCAGTGCTCACATCTTCCGCATACTGCACCAACTCCCGCTGTTTTACGGGGATGTATCCGTCAAATTCCTGGAAGAACTGATCGAACGTGGACTGCCAACCGTGTCCGATCAGTATCAGCGGGCTCCGGTGACGGGACTCCACGATCATCAGATTCCACATCAGGGTGATCTCGGTTAATGTGCCGGGACCGCCGGGGAGGGCAAACGCCGCATCGCATCCTTCGACCAAAGCCTGCAACCTGTCCATCAGGCTTTTCTTGCGCCGTTCCTCTTTCACCCATGGATTGGGTCTAACTGGTCTCCACGCTTCAATATCTTCACACGTCACGCCGATGACGTGCCCGCCCGCTTCAGACGCGCCGCGCGAGACGGCTTCCATCGTACCGATGTAGCCGCCGGTCAGGACGGTATGCCCACGTTGGGCTAATAGACTTCCGAGTTGCATCGCTTCGGTGTAGGCTGAGTCGCCTTCCCTGGCTTGTGAGCCGCCAAATACGGATATGTTCATTTCAACTCTCGTTTATTAATTAATACATTCAGACGTGTTAACCATCTTGATCCCATGTTCTTGTTTTATTTACTTCAATCTTCTTCAGCACAGCGCCCCCCAGATCTATTCCTGAAACGGATGCCAATTGCAGGAGGTATAACATCACATCTGCCAGCTCACTTCCCAATTCATCCCTATCCTTGATCTCATCGGTGAATTGGAAATGTTCCAGTATCTCAGCCGCTTCTATTGAGAGCGAAACCGCCAGATTGCGCGGCGTCTGCGGACGCTTGCTGTCCGCGGCATACCAGCCTTTGAATTTCACCAATGCGTGCATTTGTTCCGTCAGTTCGGCAATTGTAACGGGCATTTGACCTCTGCAAATAAAAACGGCTCGCCAAGTCTGGGAGCCGTTTGGGCGTGATGGAACGAACCTATCCAGACAAGGTGGATTTGTACGTGCGGGGGGACGGGTTCGGGTTGGATAACATGCCGCCGATTATACCTGAAAAAATCATTTGAAAGGGGGCGTCGGTACTAGCCCTTAAAATTCAGGCACTCAAGTCAGAGCTTCCGCCTTCACCATACCTGCAAACGGCTGGTTGGCTGGACTCGGTTGGATATCCGTTTATCTTCGGCTCACGCATATATCCATGCCTGGATTTCCGGCAGAGAAATTTCTGGCTGTCCATTGGATTGAATCCATTCTTTAATTATCCGATTCGTGTTTTGTATTATGGACATTATTGGATTTTATATTGATTTTCGCTTACATACCTGCCAGATTTGCGAGAAACTCTCAGGGACAATTTCCTTTATAATGAATCATCAATTAAAGAAAGAGGTTGCTTTAATGCGTTCCAAACAAAAATTTCCAATGCTTTTTCTCACTGTACTTATGATATTCTCTGCCTGCGGCGAGGAGGGCGGTGAATCGGGATCCTCGAAAGATACTCTCTTGACCGCAGCTGTCGGAACAATGGTCTCTGGTTTCTTTGGAACGCAGACAGCCATGGTCACGCCGACGCTTCCCTCCACCGATACGCCGCCGCCTGCAAATACGTCCTATCCAACGACGACGCCCAGTCCAATAGTGATACCCGCAACGTGGACACCCACCTATGTTTACTTCACAGCAATGCCGGGAGGCTCGGTAACTCCTTCAGTGACCGGCACCCTTTCCACTGCTACTGTCGATCCTTTTGCGCTGGGAAGCGGCTGTAACAATCTGGCATTCATCCGTGATGTAAATTATCCGAGCGGAACGGCTGTCACAGCGGGTGAAACTTTTACAAAAACCTGGAAAGTGCAGAATATTGGCACCTGTGATTGGCTCTATGGTTACGCTTTAACCACCGTCGGCGAAGACCATTTCCGGTCAACATGGTCGCAGATTGGCAGGATTGTAAAGCCATGGGACTGGACCGAGTTATCGGTTGTGGCGGAAGCTCCCAAAAAAGAAGGGACGTATACAACCTATTATCGCTTGACCGATGGTGGAGGAACTGCATTTGGGACAACGCTGGGTTTGACGATTGTTGTAACCAAATAAGTGGAATCTACATTCACTTTTTTACCCTCTCCTTGGCCGCCTTCAACAACCCAACGAACAGCGGGTGCGGATTCATCGGGCGCGATAAAAATTCCGGATGAAATTGACTCGCCACCATGTAGGGATGATTCTCCAATTCCACGATCTCGACCAGTTTTCCGTCGGGGGATAGACCCGAAAAGACCATGCCGCGTTCTGCGAAAGGTTCTCGATAGGCGTTGTTGAACTCGAAGCGGTGGCGATGACGCTCGTCCACGCGGGGGACGGCATAGGCGTTGGCGGCCTTCGTCCCTTTTTGGAGCAGGCACGGGTAGAGTCCGAGGCGCATGGTCCCGCCCATGTCGGTGATCGCACGCTGGTCGAGCATCAAATCAATGACGGGATGTTCGGTGCTGCGGTCGAATTCGGAGGAGTTTGCCTCTTCAAGATCCAGCACGTTGCGCGCGAATTCGATGCACATCACCTGCATCCCCAAACACAGACCGAGATATGGAATTTTATTTTCGCGGGCGTAACGCGCCGCCATGATCTTGCCTTCCACGCCGCGCGAACCAAAGCCGCCTGGCACGAGGATCGCATCCGCTTTTTTGATGACATCCCAGCCTTTGTCCTTTTCGAGGTCGGCGGAATGCACCCAGCCGATCTCCACTTCGACGCTGTTGGCGATGCCGGCATGTTTAAGCGCCTCGCGCACAGACATGTAAGCATCCTGCAATTCGACATATTTTCCCACAAGCGCTACATTGACCGTCGGCTTCGATTTGCGGACTTCCTCCACCAATTTTTTCCACGGTCGCATATTGGGTTTGCGCGTGGCTTTCAAACCGAGTTTATCCAGAATCAAATCGCCCACGCCTAATTTTTCCAGCAGCAGAGGGATTTCGTATAGAACGTCCGCGGTTTTCATCGGAATGACCGCATCCTTTTCCACATCGCAGAAGAGTGCGATCTTTTCGCACAGGCTCTTATCCACGCTTTGATCGGCGCGCGCGATGATGATATTGGGCGAAATGCCAATGGAGCGCAGCGCCGCCACCGAATGCTGGGTCGGTTTTGTTTTTATCTCGCCGGTCGCGCCAATAGTAGGGAGCCAGGTCACGTGCACGAAGAGACAATTCTC
>CAZLWG010000049.1:0-28425 GCA_964563315.1 uncultured Anaerolinea sp.
CCCCCTGACGACCTACCTGACATCGATCTGCCATGTCCTTCTTAAAGATACTACCTGACGCTGGGGAGTCTGCGGCAATCCCAAGCAGTTTTCTACGCCTTATCATTTTTCTGGCTGGACGGCTTCGCCGTCCCCGCCCCAGCGCAGGTATCCCACTCGCTTCGCTCGGGGACGGTGGCGCAAACCGTTGGGCGGGCAAGTCTTTGTTATTTTGAAGTTCTTGCAATAAACAATTCGTGATTCAAAACTTTATTGTCAGTCATCCGTATAAAGGTGAGAAAGTCTAAACTATCAAACAGGAGATTTTATTTTATGGATACTATCAATAAAACGAGCAATGGATTTGTTTCTTCATTCCTAAGAAAATACCAGCTAACAATCTTTTTCATTCTTACCCTGGCCTTAAGCGCAGGTTTGGCTATGATTGCTGTAATGATTGGTGATGAGAATATCACCATTTTGAGTGTTTTTACACCCTCCCTTACAGCCATTATCTTGACCGCTCTTGTCAGTGGGAAAGCGGGATTACGAGAACTCCTGGTTAAGCAAACGAAACAACGGGGTAGTTTCCGGTGGCTTGTCATTTCAGTGATCACGTTTCCGTTCATCACAGCGATAGCTATTGGGTTTCATTCGCTATTTGGTGGACCAGCACTGGCATTAAGAACAACTCAGTTGTTGCCACAAATGATTGTTATTCTGCTGATAGCCATTGGGGAAGAATATGGTTGGCGGGGCTATGCTCTTCCCAGACTGCAACAAAAGCACAATGCCTTGGTGGCAAGTCTAATTTTGGGGCTGGTTTGGGGGTTTTGGCATTTTCCAGGTTATCTGATTGGCGTTGGGGTTCCGCTGGAGATGCCGTTCTATGTGTTCATGTTGTGGGTCTTTGGCGCAACCATTTTGATAACCTGGGTTTACAACAATACCAGAAGTGTCCTGATGGCAATCTTGATGCACGTGGCAGCCAATGCCACATTCAATTATCTTTCTCTTTTGCCAGAGTTTACCGGTCAGATTACTACTTTCTGGCTGTTTTTGGGATTACTATGGTTGGTTACTGTTGCAGTGATAATCGTATTTGGCCCAATCTATCTAATTCGCAAGCCATCGCCTCTACTGAACACCTGATAGATGCCGCCCAACACAGCATGCACCTGACGCTGGGGAGTCTGCGCACATCCCAAGCAGTTTTCACGCCTTAGCCTTTTTCTGGCTGGACGGCTTCGCCGTCCCCGCCCCAGCGCAGGTATCCCACTCGCTTCGCTCGGGGACGGTGGCGCAAACCGTTGGGCAGCAAGATGGTATAAAATACTACGAGAGATACATATGGCAACTGTTGAATCTACTATTTACATTAACCGCACGCCGCAGGATACCTTTGCTTTCATCAGTGACTACGAACGTGATCCAAGATGGCGTTCTGAAGTCCTAGAAATGTGCTACCAGGGCCCCGAACCAACGGGCATCGGACGTCAAGCTCTTGAAAAATCCAAAGTCTTTGGGAGGCGGCTAGAAACGCTCACTGAGGTAACAGAGTACGAGCCAGATAAAAAAATCACCTCGCGCTCGATTTCCGGTCCGACCCCTGTTATTTCATATCGCTTTGTCACGCCTGCTGGAGCGGGCACACAATTCACCTATCGCCTCGAAGTTGATATCTCGAAAGAATGGTTCTTTCGTTTGCTACTCCCGGCCATGACACCGCTGTACCAGAGAACTATTGAGTCCTATCTTAAACGCCTCAAACAGATACTGGAGAGCGAGATATAGAAAAAAGATTGAGTTCCCTTGGAAAGGCATTATTGAGATTATTTTGTAGGCGAAGCAAAACTATCTTCAACCGTATGGGTAAGATAAGGTGCAATAATGCTGTCCAACAAAGCGTGCAGCGGACGGCGGGGAGTCTGCGCGTTTTACAAGTATTTTTCTGGCTTTGAGTTTTCTTTGCTCCCAAGCATTATCTACGCCCGCCCACCCGCAAGTAACGCAAGCCGTTAGGCGCTTGACTTAACACATAAACACCTGAAATTCAATAATCGGAGGAATTTTGTACATATGTTGAATATTGAAGTTATTACCCGAAAGCCCGAACAACTTAATCAACGCAAGACGCCGATTCTATGCGTTCATGGCGGGTTTCATGGAGCATGGTGTTGGGATGAGTATTTCTTGCCCTACTTTGTAGAACACGGATTCGAGTCTCACGCTTTGAGTTTGCGCGGTCATGGTAAAAGTGATGGGCATGAAAATATTAACAGATGGCGCATTGCTGATTATGTTGCTGATGTAGAAACCATTATCTCCAAGTTAGCAACGTCGCCTATATTGATAGGGCATTCTTTAGGCGGGATTGTTATACAAAAATATCTGGAAAGCCACAATTCGCCCGCAGGCGTTCTACTTGCTTCGTCTCCATTGCGTGATATGGCTAGCGCATCTTTCAAAACAATGTTACGGCATCCTGTTCCTATACTCAAAACATTTCTTACCGCCAATATGATGTATTCACGTCCAGCCTTCGAAAATGTTTTCTTTTCGGCAGATATGCCTCGAGAACAGGTGAAATCGTATTTTTCCCGTATGGGAAACGAATCTTTTCGAGCGTTCATGGATATAGTTATGTTTGATAAGCCAAACCCCAGTCAGATTACAACGCCCATGTTAGTAATCGGTGGAGAAAGGGACTCATCTATTCCCTACAAAGTCAACGAGTCGTTGGCGCAAGTCTACAATACCAAGTTAGAAACTTTCCCTGTGGCTCATGACATGATGTTGGAAGCAAATTGGGAAAGCGTAGCGAGCAGAATAGTCAACTGGTTAACAGAGCGTAACCTATAAGCAAACACAGGCTAACAAAGCGTTCTCAGAACGGAGGTCGAATTTGGGCTGAAAACACGCCTTTTACGAGTAAAACCTGCTATCCAAGCCCGATTTTGACAGCGCCCCCGCCCCCGCGCAGGTAATGCAACCCATTAGGCGTTTCCTTGCCATATTGAAGCCCTCAACCAAACACATTCTTCGCCAATATCCCGCGCCGTGCTAATTGGTCTAGTGGTTTGTATGTTTCTTGGTTCCATAGTTGATTTTTAAACATACATACAATCAATAGTCAACGACACTTCAATACCTAGCATGGTTTTCAGGGTATTATTGGGAATTGCAGTTCTCTTGCTTGCATTGAAGAATACAATAAAAAAGTATTTTCATTTACAGCAGAAACAAGGAGAAAATAAGTTATGAAAAAACTTTATTTAATTTTGGCAATTGTGGGTGCAATCATCCCATATGTATTTTTTGCGCAATTCATTATGAGTGAAGGAGTAGACCTCCCAAAGTTTGCTTCCGCATTGTTTGCAAACCCAGCGGCATCAGGCTTTACTTCAGATTTACTGTTCACGTCGTTTGTGTTCTGGATGGTAATGTTTGTCGAACGACATAGAACTAAAAACACAAGTCCTAGCCCATATATTTTTATTGTGCTTAATTTAGTAATTGGGCTTTCGTGCGCCGTACCAGCGTATCTTTATGCAAGAGAAAAAGATACTAAAGAAAATTAATCTACAAAATGGGAAAGTCTTAAGTTTCAATATTTGTAATCCAAAGTCAAAAACGTGGCTAACAAAGCGTGCACTGGACGCTGGGGATTCTGCGCGACTTACAAGCCTTTTTCTCGCTTCGGGTTTATACTGCTCGCAAGCCGAGTCCACGCCCGCCCACTTGCGGGTAACGCAAACCGTTAGGCGTTTACATTATTAATGTTAGGAATTGGAGAAAGAATGCAAACTAGCAGAGTTAATCAAACCATTCAACTACTTGATGGACGAACGCTTGGTTACGCAGAATATGGCTCAGCAGGTGGTGTGCCCGTGTTTTATTTTACAGGTGGCAACAGTTCCCGTTTTGAAGGTGAATGGTTTGAAAATGCAGCAATAAAGAAACACATTCGTCTCATTGTTCCTGA
The DNA here is from genome assembly GCA_964563315.1 of uncultured Anaerolinea sp. GTDB lineage: Bacteria > Chloroflexota > Anaerolineae > Anaerolineales > Villigracilaceae > Villigracilis. Next base: position 3,965 of record CAZLWG010000049.1, read on the forward strand.
TCGCCCAGGATTTGGTTTATCAACCTTTCAGCCTAACCGTCAACTTCTTGATTGGTCAGATGATGTAATTGAATTAGCCAACGCCCTATCAATTGACTCGTTTTCAATATTCGGATTGTCGGGCGGTGGACCACATGTATTGGCAACTATATACAAGATACCTGAAAAGATTAAGAAAGTTGCCATCGTTAGCGGTACTGCACCGCCAGAGATGTCGAATAAATTCAATGGCATGTGGCTTCCAGTGAAAATCATTTTCCTAACCGCAAAAAGTATGCCAGCGGTAAATCGCTTCCTATTAAAACAAATGTCGAGTTTTTATAGCAATGAAGAGCAAATGATGAAGCGGATGAAGCAAGCATTACCGCGTCCAGATGTTGAATTAATTGAACGAAACCCTGAAATTATAAAAATATTTGCGAGAGCCACTAAAGAATCTCATCGCAATGGAATTGAAGGCGATGCATGGGAGTGGCATTTGTATGTCAACGATTGGGGCTTTAAAATAAGCGACATAAACCGTGAAGTAAAATTATGGTACGGTCTTCACGACCAACAAGTTCCAATTGGAATGGGTCGCTACTTGGCAAGTGTTCTACCAAAGGCTAGTTTAATAGAAGTAGAAAATGGCGGACATTTCTCCACCATCAATAATTACATTGAAGATATTTTTGATTACCTGTCAAAAAACGCCTAACAAAGCGTCCCGATAGAATTGGGATGATATGCAGCGGACGGCGGGGATTCTGCGGCTTCGAGAAGCAGTTTTCTACACCTCAGTCTTTTCCGCCTCTTTGGACTTTTCTACACCCTCCCCCCGTCCGCCGCTAACGCAAGCCGTTAGCCCGCTACTTTTCAGTCGTAGTTACAACATTTTATCCAAAACCTATTAAGTAAAGGAAAATCATAATGACTAATTGGACGAAAGATAATATTCCGAACCTCAGCGAAAAAGTTTTCATAGTTACTGGAGCAAATAGCGGTATAGGTTATGAAAGTTCCTTCGCTCTTGCTGAAAAAGGCGCAATCGTCATTATGGCTTGTCGCAATCTTGAACGCGGACAGCGCTCTATGGATGCAATCAAGAAAGATATTCCCTCCGCTAAATTGGAATTGATGGAACTTGATCTCGCCAGTTTGGCTTCCATTCGTAAATTTGCCGAAACGTTCAGTAGCAAGTATGACAGATTGGATGTATTAATCAATAGTGGAGGACCTATAGTCGCTGCTCGAAGTTTGACCAAGGATGGATTCGAATCTCATTTCGGTGTTGGTCACCTTGGGCACTTCGCACTGACCGCCTTATTGCTGGATGTAATATTGAAAACTCCATCCAGTCGCATTGTGACCGTTGGCAGTCGGATGCATGTCAATGCAAAAATTGAATGGGATGATCTGATGAGTGAGAATTCCTACAATTCTATGAAAGCATATCCACAAAGTATGCTGGCTAAGATACTATTTGCGTTCGAGCTAAATCGGCGATTGGATGCGAAAGGAACAACAACGAAATCAATTGCCGTACATCCAGGTCTTGCAAAAACGAGCTGGGTAGACAACAATCTCAGCGGGTTCATGAAAATCATTGGGAAGATCTTAAGCGCCACAACATATCAAAGTGCTGCAATGGGAGCACTGCCTGTTCTTTATGCTAGTACCGACCCAAATGTAAAGGCTGGTGGTTATTACGGACCTGAAAACGACACAAAAGGCTTCCCTGTGGAGGTCCGAGCAGGCGACGCTGCTTACAACGAAACAGACGCAAAAAGATTATGGGAATTGAGTGAAAATCTTACTGGAATTAAATTTGAAACGTTGGACAAATAATAAAGCGGGCTAACAAAGCGCGCACTTGACGGGTGGGATTCTGCGCGATTTACAAGCTTTTTCCTGGCTTCGGGTTTATACTGCTCTCAAGCCGAGTCCACGCCCGCCCACTTGCGGCTAACCCAAACCGTTCGGCAGTTGTTTTAGAAATATAATAGTTGACGAATTGAATTCGCATTGGCAAACATCGTTATTTTAGCCGCCAGTTCCAGAGGCGGTTTCCTTTTTCAGCTTCTTTTTGATAGTCCGATTAGCATGATTCTGTTGCTTCTTGCTATATGTTTCAGGTAAATCAGTATGCTTCAGATAGAGGTGAATCATGACCCACTTGGTCACTTACAACCGTGAATTAGGCATGATCGAAACAAGAGCGCAAGGAAAACTTATGTTGAGTGAAGCCAAAGAAATAATTTCCGAAATTGCCCAAATCGCCCTTGAGCAGAATTGTTTTTTGTGTCTCGGCGATTATCGGAAGGCAACCATTGAAATGTCAACTTTGCAGGTTTACGACATACCCAGAATACTATCAGATATAGTGGTTTCATTTGGACTTCACCCAAGCAAGTTCAAGCGAGCAATAATTGCAAAGGAAAGTCTAATAGATTATCAGTTCTTTGAAACGGTTACGATGAATATAGGACAAAACATTAGGCTATTTCAGGATATTGACAAAGCGAAGAAATGGCTATTTGAGAAATAATGCCGCCCAACAAAGCGTGTAGCGGGCGGCGGGGATTCGGCGCGATTTATAAGCATTTTTCTACACCTCAGCCTTTTTCTGACTGTACGGCTTACCCGTCCACCCAACCTATTATCCCACTTGCTTCGTGTACAACAGCGAGTAATCAATATCCCACACTTCGAACAGTACCATCCTTATTTATGTTACAATAGTTTGCGATATATTTCACAATCATACAAATTTAGGAGGAGATATGATGCAAAGAAAAACCATCTTGACGTTTCTGGCCTGTCTCCTTGTAGCTGCCTTGGCCTGTCAGTTTCCTGCCAATCTCATGGAGAAGTTATCTGCACAAAAAGAAAATCTTCCCTCACACGAACAAAGCACCATCCTCCCCCCTGCTGCAACTCCGGATTTGCCGCGGACTGTTTATCTCAGCGCGGATGGGAGCGGAGATTATCCCAGCATTGAAAAAGCAGTAGATACGCTCCCGGCCAATTCCACTATCATGCTCGCCGGTGGCGCATTTTATCTAAGGGGCCGCCTCTTAATAAATAAATCATTGAACATCATTGGGAGCGCAAACGAACAAACATATATCTATGCCTCAAGTCAATATGGGGTCATGCACTTTGATGGGCCTGGAGAATTCAACCTGCAAAATATTTGGATCGAGTATCAAGGTCCGACGCAAGGACATGTGATTGAGATTGTCGACGGCACATTTAGGATGGATGAGTGCGTAGTAAAGGGTGGCATTTACAGTGAAGCGGAAAACAAAGGGGGCTCCGGCATTTGGGTAGACGGAGACTCCATCGGCACCATACAAAACAGCCGGGCTTTTGAAAACCAGATATACGGGATTCAAATAAGGGGCAAGAGTCGGGTAACTTTGGAGCACAATATCATTAATCAAAACCAAATATCCGGGCTCTCTGCTTTTGGCGGGAGCCAGGTTGTCGCGCGTTACAACGAATTTCGCTTCAATGGCGGAAACGGGATTTCGGCGAATGATACCGCGGAGGTGCTTTTCGAGAACAATATTACAAATGAGAATAAAAGGACAGGGGTGGTGGTAACAGAGGATGCATATCTCGAAGCATCCTACAATGAGAGCAATGGCAATGGAAAATATGGGTTTGAAGCAAGGGGTAATGCATCTTATGCCTTAATAAATAACACCTGTCTTAATAATACAGAATCCGGTTTCGCCGTCTTCGACGACACGAGCGGAGCGTTTTGGGGCAATTATGCCGCTGGAAACCTGCTAAGCGGTTACGCTGTATACGATCAGTCCTATGCCAGTGTTGAAAACAGCCAGAGCATGGAAAACAAAGAGGCAGGCTTTCTTTTGGCTGGAACAAGCGTAACAGATTTATACACAAACACTGCTGAGAATAACGGCTTGAGCGGTATCATCGTTCGCGACAACGCGACTGCCACACTGGAGGGGAATACAACCAATGGCAACAACGAAACCGGTATTATCTTTTTCGGGCAATCAGCAGGTCTGGTGAAAGGCAATACTTGTGCTTATAACAAATGGGGGATCTTCATCAACGCGACAGCTGACCCAAAGCTGGAAAATAACAATTGCTATGGAAACACTGAACGGAACCTGCAGGATAATCGCTAAATAACAAAACGCTGTCCTTTGGACGGTCATTTTGGACTTTGATAAAGTCTCTGAGCAAGTAAAAACGCTCAAAAGCCTCTATCCGCTTTTGGGCATTGACAATCTTAAGCCAATCGGGAATCAGGGTGAATAATTCTGCCAAGAAAACACATCTCTGCCGCGAAACAACACGTCCAAGTCTTCCCGCGGCTCGTCGAAACTGCAGCTGCCAAAGGAAGTTATCAAGCGGCGAGTTTGCTGGATCTCCAGGTTGACTACACGCAAATCTCTCCAGGTAAAGCCGTTCTCATCAAAGAGAAAATTTTCACCGTTTTCATCCTCTAGGATGGGTTGAATTTCGGCTTGGGTCAAATTCTTTGCAGACGCAATAATCCCGGCGCCAAAAACATTGAGAAAGCCGTGCATTTTTGTCTGTACGCTTTCATTAAAATGCCGGATCGGATGGTGTAATCCCGCTGTGCACTTCATCGGGACGCCCGCATCGCGCGCCTCGGCAATCGCCCACGCGATATGCTCGGGTGAGGGAAAAGCGTCGGCAGTGACGCCGCCTGTTCGTAGTTTGAAACAGGCTTTTCCGTCGGTTTTTTGAAGCGAATGGATCAAATTCCCCGCACGCTCCTGCCAGCCATCCCCGAACGGCGCTTCCAAATATACCGTCAGTCCTTCCAGGGAAAGCAGATCGACCGCCCGTCGAATCAGTGCTTCACATCTTGCTGGGTCCGCCAATTCGGAAACAGGCAACGCAGTCTCGAACATATCCACAATGATTCGTGGTTCATGCAACGCGCGAAAGGAACGGATATCGGCAATGTCGAATTCGATGCCGTGGATCAACTCCCCCACGCCCTCTCCGCTGCGCCCTAATGCCGTAAACGACAAAGTCTTTTCGAGAGCGGCGGAATGTTCCATCAAACCGGTCAGGTCGGCGAGTCGTTTGGCGGGGATGACAAAGCGCGCCAGCATCCACGACTCGGGGTTATCTTGATAACGGATGAAATTCTGGAACGCTTCCTCCAACGATAGGCTGGCCGGCGGATACAAACCGGCATAATCAATGATGCCTGACATGAACTGTTTAAAAGATTCTACGGTCATGTGAATAATTATAGTCGAGTAAAATTGAATTCGACATGCACACCCTCCTCATCCTCTCCAGCGAACAGAAAACCTATCGCTCCATCATCGGGTCCGCGAACCTGCCGGATTTAAAAATCATTTCAGAACCATCGGATGAATGCGACATCCTTCTCGGCGACCCCTCCTTGATACGTGACGCGCTCGCCTCGCTCCCGAACTTGAAATGGGTTCAGTCCATTTGGGCTGGGGTCGAGCCGTTGATGGACTCCGCCCTCAAACGCGATTACATCCTCACCAACGCGCGCGGCGTGTTCGGCCAGTTGATGTCCGAATATGTGCTGACGTATCTCCTTTCCCACGAACGGAAGGTTCTTCATTTACACGGGCTGCAAAGAAAAAAGGAGTGGGACGATTCGAACAACGGCACATTGCGCGGCAGGACCATCGGCTTGCTTGGTGTTGGTTCGATCGGCGCGGAAGTGGCGCGAATGGCAAAGTTCTTCGGCATGACCGTGCGCGGGTACACGCACAGCCGCGAAGAAAGCGCCGATGTGGACGAGTATTTTCACGGCGATTTGCTCATGGAGTTCGCAAGCGGGCTGGACTATCTCATCAATATCCTGCCGAGCACAAAAGCGACTCACGGCATCATCAATGCGGGCTTGCTGAACGCCCTGCCGGACCACGCCCTTTTCATCAATGTCGGGCGCGGCTCGGCAGTGGATGAATCGGCGCTGGTCGAAGCGTTGACCCACAACAAAATCGCGGGCGCGGTGCTGGATGTCTTTCAGCAGGAGCCGCTTCCGAAGGATCATCCGTTTTGGGAAACGCCGAACCTGGCAATCACCTTCCACACCGCCGCTCCCAGCCTGCCGGAGGATATTGCGGGGATATTCATCGAGAACTATAAGCTTTACATTGAAGGGAAGCCGCTCAAGCATCAGGTTGATTTCGAAAAAGGGTATTAACCGCGCCGAAAGGACTATGCCATGACCGTTACCTTGTCTGATATTCAGAAGGCAGCAGGACTCATCCAACCGTATGCGCACCGCACGCCCGTCATGACGAACAACAGTTTGAATGAACGGGTGGAGGCGCAGATATTTCTCAAATGCGAAAATCTGCAAAAAGTGGGGGCGTTCAAATTTCGCGGCGCATCGAATGCCGTCTTTTCATTGAGCGATGAGGAGGCAAAGCGCGGGGTTTGCACGCATTCGTCGGGGAATCATGCCCAGGCGCTGGCATTGGCGGCGAAACTGCGGGGCATTCCGGCATATATTGTCATGCCGAGCAATGCGCCCCAAGTCAAGAAGGATGCGGTTGCCGGGTACGGCGGTCAGATTACGTTTTGCGAGCCGACGCTTGAGGCGAGGGAAAACACGCTGGATAGTATCAGGATCGATACGGGTGCGAGCGTCGTGCATCCCTATAACGATGAGCGCGTCATCGCAGGTCAGGGGACGGCGGCGCTGGAACTCCTCGCAGAAGTCCCCGATCTGGATGTGATCATCACGCCCGTTGGCGGCGGCGGATTGCTGAGCGGCACTTCCATTGCGGCAACGGAAACGAAGAAGAGCATCCGTGTGATCGCGGGCGAACCGGAAATGGCGGACGATGCCTTCCGCTCGATGCAGGCTGGTGCGATCATCCCATCGGTGAATCCGAATACCATTGCGGACGGATTGCTGACTTCACTCGGCATGTTGACCTTCCCCATCATTCAAGAGCGCGTCGAACAAATTGTAACGGTCAGCGAACAGGGGATTATCGACGCCATGAAATTCGTTTGGGAACGCGCGAAGATCGTCATCGAACCGTCGGCGGCGGTGGCAATCGGCGTATTGTGGGAAAAGAAAATTGACCTGCGCGGCTTGAAGGTCGGCGTGATCCTGAGCGGCGGCAATGTGGATCTGGGAAAACTGCCCTGGCTATAATTTTGCCGTTCGCAAAAACTTCGGCGGCTTGCGGGCTTTTGCCGCCTGCTCGAATGCATAAGCCAGTTTGATCAAGGTCGGCTCCTGCCACGCCTTCGCAAAGAACGAAATCCCAACCGGCAGACCGAGCACGTACCCCGCCGGCACGGTGATATGCGGATACCCCGCCACCGCCGCGGGCGATGTGCTTTCCATATCCCAATTGATCGCGTCGCCGTTCGCCAGGTCGATCATCCATGCCGGTCCGCCCGAAGGCACAACCATCGCATCGAGTTTGTATTTTTTCATCGCGGCATCGATGCCGTTCCTGCGGGTCAGCAGGCGGTTCTTTGCAAGCGCCTCGCGGTATTTTTTATCACGCAAGCCGCCCTTCTCCTGCGCCGCCAGCATATGTTCCTGCCCGAAGTACGGCATCACCCGCGCCTTGTTCTCTTCATTGAACTGGATGATCTCAGCCATTGTTTTGAGGCGCGCGTTCGATCCGGCAAGATATTTATTCAGATCCGCTTTGAACTCGTAATGTAACACTTCGATCTCGCTCTTGCTGAATTTATCGAAGTTCGGCAGGTTGGCAGGGTCAACGATGACCGCGCCGAGCTGTTTCATCACATCCAGACAGGCATCCAAGATCGCGACGATGCGTTTGTCCGTGCCGACCATGTTTCGGGCGACGCCGATTCGCGCGCCTTTGAGACCGTCTTTATCGAGGAATTTTGTGTAATCCGAAAACTTGCGCTTCGCACTGGACTTTGTGGCTGGGTCCCGCTCATCCACCCCCGTCATCGCTCCGAGCAGGATCGCCGCGTCCGCGACCGTCCGCGCCATGAGACCAGCCGTATCCTGGCTGTGAGCGATCGGGATGATTCCGCTCCGGCTGAGCAGGCCCAGTGTGGGTTTAATGCCAACGATCCCGTTCGTTTGCGCCGGGCAGATGACCGAGCCGTCCGTTTCCGTGCCCACCGCCGCAGATGCAAAATATGCCGCCACAGCCGCCCCCGACCCCGATGAAGAGCCGCACGCAGACCGATCCAGCGCGTAGGGATTGCGGGTCAATCCGCCGCGCGAAGACCACCCGCTGATGGAGCGTTTCCCGCGGAAGTTGGCCCACTCGCTTAAATTCGTCTTTCCCAATATCACCGCGCCCGCCCTGCGCAGCTGTTTCACGATAAAGGCATCGCGCGGGGCAATGTGTCCCTCCAAAGCCAGCGACCCGGAGGTTGTCTGCATCTTGTCGCGCGTATCGATATTGTCCTTGAGCAGAATCGGAATGCCGTGGAGTGGACTCCGCACCTTTCCTTGAGTCCGCTCCCGGTCGAGGGAGGAAGCGATCTCCAGCGCGTCCGGATTCAACTCGATGATGGAATTCACCTTTTTGTCGAGCGTCTCAATCCGCCCCAGAAACAGTTCGGCGAGTTGACGCGCGGTCAACTCGCCGGATGACATTTTTTCCTGTGCCTCGTGGATGGTCAGTTCGTCCATCTCACCGCCCGCCGCCTGTGATGTAATGTTCCAATTGGGAGATCATGAACTTCTGCACGTCCACAACTTCTTTCAATACATCGCGGACGGAAATAAGACCGAGCAGTTCCTTGCCGTCGAAGACAGGCAAATGACGGATGTTCTTGTCGATCATCAACGCCATGCACTCTTCCAACGGCTGCCCCGCCTCCACATAGATGACCTTCCTGGTCATGATCTCGCTGACCTTGGTGGTCTTCGAGCTTTTCCCCGCCAGGTCCACCCGCCGCACACAATCCCGCTCGGAAAGGATTCCCTCCACTTTGTTGCCGTTCACCACCATCAATGCGCCGGTGTTATGCTTCTCCATCGTAACCAGCGCATCGTACACGGTCGCTTCGGGGGAAATGGAGAATACTTCGCTTCCTTTTTTGCGGATCATATCTCGGACGGTGGACATGGGTCATCTCCTGATTGAATTTTCACGAAGTATAACAATAAATGAAAGAATGGCAAGCGGGGAAATCAGCCCCAAACGATGTACCGCTTCCCCTTTACCGCCAGTAATTGACAGTTCGATTCCAGCCCGCACTCCGCGCAAATTTTACCGTCGGGTCCGACCGCCGCAAGCCTGCCTTTTTGCACAAGCAGTTCCAGCATCGCCTGAACCGCGGAAGGCTGGGCATTCATCAACCGGCTGATCTCGAAGAGGCTCAATCCGTCCTTTTCATTTTCCAATAGAGTGACCAGTTGCGTCAACATTTATCCAAGCCCGAACAGCCGCCCGCCCTGATACAGCAGGAACGCCGCGATCCACGCCACCACGGTCTGATAGACCGCCGAAGTCACCGCCCAGGATGCGCCAAACTCATGTTTAATGGCGCCCAGCGTGGCAACGCACGGCACATACAAAAGAACGAATACCAAAAGCGCCGCCGCGCTCAACGGCGTGAAGTGTTCGCGTAAGGCGCGGCTTAACGCCGTATCCTGCGCTTCAGCACCTTCGTCAATCAAATCCACGCCTGGGATGATGCTCAGCAGAATCTTTCCCGAATTCAAGGAAGCATCCACAAACCCCAAACCAATGCCTGCCAAATCTTCGCCAAAAGTGGTCGGCTCGACCGTCTCCGCGCCATTATCCACATTGATGTAAATCTGACTCAGCGTGCTGACCACGATCTCCTTCGCCATAAAACCTGTCACCAATGCGCCGCTGGTCTGCCAGTCCCCAAACCCAAGCGGAGCAAAGACGGGCGCGATTGCGCCGCTCACTCTGCCGAAATAGGAATCCCGTTTGTCCGCAGTGCCCGACGGGAAGTTGAGCAGAACCCACATCACCAGCGAAGCAAGCAGGATCACCGTCCCCGCCTTGCGCACGAACTCGCGGGTGTTCTCCCACATATGGATCAGCACACTCTTCAACGCAGGCTGGCGATACGGCGGCAGTTCCAACACAAACGCGGAAGAAGCATCCGGCTTCAGGATCGTCCGCGTGAAGACCATGCCCGCCAGCATCGCAACTACGATTCCCAAAGCATACATCGCCCAGATCACCGTCCCAGCGCGCGAGCCAAAGAACGCCAGACCAAACACCACATACACGGGGAGCCGCGCCGAGCAGGACATGAGCGGGACGAGCAAAGCAGTCAATACCCTATCCCGCCGGCTGGCAATCGTCCGTGTGGCATAGATCGCGGGAACCGCGCACCCAAAACCCAGGATCATCGGGATGAACGACTTGCCGTGCAAACCCACCACGCGCATGAAGCGGTCCATCACGAACGCTGCGCGGGACATATAACCGGAGTCCTCCAACAGGGCAAGGAAGAAATACAGGATCAGCAAGCCGGGGACAAAAACAAGCACGCCTCCGACTCCGCCGATCACTGCCTCCACGACGAGGGAATGCATCCAGGCTGGAGCAGATGCGAGGTCGAGCAGATGCGAAAACCAGCCCGCGATCGGACCGGTGATGACCGCATCCGTCCAATCAAGGAACGGCGCGGAGACGTCTATCACAAGTCGGAACATCACGTACATCATCGCAAAGAAGATCGGCAGACCGAGCCACTTATGGGTGACGATGTCGTCTATGCGGTCGGTCAGCGTGATGCGGTCCAGATGCGGGCGGTGCAGGGATTGCCGCACAACGCCGTTGATGAAGCCGTAACGGCGGTCCGCGATGAGCATGTCCACATCGTCGCCCAGCATGGATTTGAGCTTCCCCGCGCTTTGCGCCGCCAATGAGATGACCAGCAGTCCGTTCGGCATGGCACGGACGTGCGCAAGTATTTCCGCATCGGCTTCCAAAAGTTTTATCGCCATCCAGCGCTGCGGATATTGCGCAGTGTCGATTTGATATGCGGAAAACGATTCGACGACCTGCGAAATCTCCCGTTCGAGTTTGCCGCCATAATCGAGTCGAAAAAGGGATGCCGTCATTGATTCGCCGCCTTCACCGCCCGGGAGATTAATTCGGAAATTCCCATGCCGCGATTCGCCGCAGTGGAGACGATGGGAAGATTCCCGAGAAACTGTGAAAGATGGTCGAGGTTGATTTGCGAGCCGTCCTTCTGCAGAGCGTCGGTCATGTTGAGCGCCATCACCACAGGGACTTCCAATTCGAGCAGTTGTACGGTGAGATATAGATTTCGTTCGAGGTTCGTCGCATCCACCACATTGATGACCGCATCCGGGCGGTTCTCAAGAATAAAATCGCGAGCAATGATCTCTTCAGGAGAGTAGGCGGTCAAACTGTACGTGCCGGGCAGGTCAACGATATTGATGCGCATTTTGCCGAATTCGATCACCCCCACCTTTTTTTCGACGGTTTTGCCGGGCCAGTTCCCCGTGTGCTGCCGCAAGCCGGTCAACGAATTGAAGATGGTGGTCTTCCCCGCATTGGGATTCCCGGCCAGCGCAATGGTCATATCCGCCATGGTTACGCCTGCAAAACGACTTCGATCTGCGCGGCTTCCTCCCGGCGCAGCGCAAGATGATACCCCTTGATGAAATACGCCACCGGGTCGCCCAGCGGCGCGTCGCGCTCGATCAGGATGGCCTCGCCTTTGACGATGCCCATTTCCACAAAACGACGACGCAAGTCCGCCGCGCCGTTCACTTTCGAAATGACCGCCCTCTGACCGGGCTGTAACAAATGTAATTGGATCGATTCAGACACGTTTTCCTCGATGTTATTTTGGTTGTACGATCACGAACTCCGCCAGCGACAAGCCCAGCACAACTTCTTTCCCATCCACCAGCAGTGTCAGCGGACCCCGCATCGGCGCCGCTTCCACGATCTCGATTCCGCGTCCCGGCAGAATGTTCCGTTCCTGCAAATATTTCAACACATCCGTCGCCGTCGCCCGGACTGCCAGCACACGCACCGTTGAACCCACTTCCGTTTCGCTCAGGGATGCGCCTTCCAACGGCTCGAACGAACCGTCCGGCGCAGGGATCGGGTTCCCGCGCGGACAGGTCTTGGGATGATTTAAAAACGCCGCAAGCGCTTCGGTCACTTCGGGCGCGGTGGCGTGTTCCAGCGAGCAGGCATATTCATAGACCTGCGCCCACTCGATATTCAAATGATCGAACAAAAAGCATTCCCATAACCTCTGCCTGCGCAAAACGTCGCTGGCAGCTCGTCGCCCCTTTTTTGTCAATGCCACCCCCTTGTATGGTGTATGTGAAACAAGCCCCTGCTCGTTCAAACGATGAACCATCTCATTCGCGGAAACCGGCGTCACCCCCAAACACTCCGCAAGGCGCGCCACTGCCACAGTCTCGCGGTCGCTCACTTCCGCAAGTGTTTTAAGATACATTTCGACGCTTTCACTCAGGGGTCTCATCGCATTCATAAGGTCTGCCTGTCAACTAATGTTATGGCTGACCTTATTATCACGCGAAGCGTCCATTTTAGACATGGATGGAAATCACGTTGTTCCATGAATTAAGTCACAACGCTTCATCCCGCCCCGCCGCCTGGTCCCATCAATAAAAACAGACTCCACGCGTACGCAGAGTCTGCCATCTTGGACGAATGAATACTATGCCGCCTCGAAATCCACCAGACTGTCCCATATTTCTGTATTCAACACCCCGCGCCGCGTTTGTGCAAAATCCCAAAACAGCGACTGCGCCCGGGTGAACGGACAATGTAAATTACGGGCAATATACACCGTGCGCCGCAGGTTGAGTCCCTGTAGTTCCACTTTTTTTATGTGCCCAAAAGCGAGTCCGCGCGCTGCCACCATTTCAGAGACGAAGGCAATGCCCACCCCCCGTTCGACCGCCATTTCGATCGCTTCCGGGTTGCCGAGTTCCATGGTGATGTTGAGCATGTCCGGTGTAATGCCGAAATTCTTCAGGCTTTGCAGCAACGTATCACACGTCCCGGACATTTCTTCGCGCATGATAATGGGCTGGTCGAGCAGGTCGTCGGGTGTGGCTTTTCCATATTCAGCCCAGGGATGGTTCGACGGCACGATCAGATAAATGCGGTCATCGAACAAGGGCAGGCATTCTATGTCGCGGTGTTCGAAGTATTTGCTCGAAACGCCTACGGGCAGACTTTGGCTAAGCAGACGTTCATATACTCCGTCGCGTCCCATCACCTTGACGCGCGGATGCACTGCAGGATATTCCTGTTGAAAATCGGAGAGCAGGACAGGGAGAAGGTATTTCCCCGCGGATGTGGAACAGCCGATCAGCAGCTCGCCCCCAATTTGGTCATGGATCTCCTGAAAGCCGTCCTCCATAATGCGCGCGGCGCGCAATACGTCCCGCACCATCGGTAATATGGACTGCCCCGCCTCACTCAACTCCACGGAACGCCCGCGGCGGATGAACAGCTCCACACCGTATGTCTTTTCCATGGACTGGATGTTCTGGCTGACAGCGGATTGCGAAAGATGCAGGCGTTTCGCCGCGTTGCTGAAATTCTTTTCCTCCGCGGCAGCGAGAAAGACCCGCAGGGTGGATAATTCGATCATTCGTTTCTCCGTATCCGATAAGTAATAGTGATGGTTTCCTCGCATAAGGATAAGCCCTTCTCATAAGCCTGAATAGTGAAACTTGTCAAAATCCGGATATTTAGTCATGGGGCGAATACCCCAAATTAAAACTGCCTGCAAGTCCTCCTCGCAGGCAGTCATGTTTTCTGCAAAAGAGACAACCGCCAAGGAAGCGGCTGTCTCCCGATCTATTATTTGACCACGGGTAATTCCGCCGCGATCCAGCCGTTCAAACCGCCGCCCAGGTTGCGCACATTGCTGTAACCCAGGAATTGCAGGTACATTTGCGCCATCGCGCCGCGGTGACCGGAAGCGCACAGCACGACGATGGGCGCAGACTTGTCAGCGGGGAGCTGCGCAAGACTGGCAGGCACATCGTTGACAGGGATCAGGACAGAGCCTTCGATGTGGCCGTTCGCATCCCACTCTACCTGTGTGCGGACATCCAACAGGAAGGGAGTTTCGCCGGAGACGAGTTCGGTGTTGAGGTCGGGGGATTTGACTCCGCCAAAGCCTTCCGGCAAGCCGCTGAGATAAGCATCCAGGGCGGCGAGTCGGGCGGCATCCACTTCGGGAGCGGCGCCAGCCGTCGGCGCGGCAGGAACGCCTGTTTCCATCGGGAATTCAGCCTTGAGCCAGGCGTTGATCCCGCCTCCGAGGTTGACCACATCGGTATATCCGAGCAGGCGCAGCGCCATCATGCCGAGCGCGCCGCGATGACCGGAAGCGCACAGAATGACGATCTTCTGGTCCTTGGCGGGAAGTTTATCCAGATTCTTGAGCAGGTCGCGGATCGGGATGTTGATGGAGCCGGCAATATGCCCGTTCGCTTCGAGTTCGGCAGGCTCGCGCACATCCACAATGAAGGGCGGGGTTTCGACCAGCAGTTCATTGAGTTTGTCTGCCTTGATGCTGTAGAAGCCGGCATCGGCGGGCAGGTTGGTGATAAAGGCGCCCATCTCGGGCACGAGTCCGACCACGGGCAGTCCTGCGCTCTTCCAGGCGTTAAGTCCGCCGGCGAGGTTGACCACGTCGGTGTAACCCATCAGGCGCAATCCCATCATGGCGATGGAGCCGCGATGACCAGAGGCGCACATCACAACGATGCGGGCATCCTTGTCTTCGGGGAGTTGATCGATGTTGGCAAAGAAATCGCTGAACGGCAGGTTGACGGCGCCTTCGATATTGCCGTCCTTGTCCCATTCGCCCTTGCTTCGCACGTCCACAATGAAGGGCAGGTCGGAACCGGTCAGTTCTTCGGCGAGCTTGTCCGATTTGACGGAATAAAAGCCTTCGGGCATGTTCGTGAAGAAGCCATTGAGCATTTCATACAGAGCCTGGTCTTCGATGACAGCCGTGCTGATGGCTTCGGGTGCTTCGGGCATGGAACCGGTGACAAGGGGCAGTTCGGCTTTCTTCCACGCGCCAATGCCGCCGCCGAGGTTGCGGACGTCGGTATAGCCCAGCAGTCTCAATGCCGACATGACCATGCCGCCGCGATGACCGGAGGCGCAGGTGACGACGATGGGTTCATCGAGGCCGGGCAGTTTATCGAGGTTGTTCAATACATCGCGCGTCGGGATATTGACCGTGCCTTCGATGTAGCCGTCGGCTTCGAGTTCCGCCGCTTCGCGCACGTCGAGGATAAAGATGGTCTTTTCCACGAGTTCGGTGTTCAGCGCCGCCGCGCCCACGGACCCGTAGCCTTTGTCGGCGGGGATGGAGGCGAGCAGTTCGGTGAACAATGCAAACGCATCGGGTCCCGTTTCGACTTCCTCCACAACGGGTTCTTCAACAACCGCCTCGGTCGCTTCCACCACTGCGGGTTCTTCCACTGGGGCGGGCGATCCGCATGCGCTCAGGATCATGCTCAGCGCCAGCAGCAGGGCTAATAACATTTGAAACTTTTTGGACATTTTGATTTCTCCTTAAGATTTTTTTGATTGAGCAAACCGCCTCACGGCAGTTTGTGACATCCAGTGCAGCTTTCGTTCGAGAAACCGGCATGGGTTTCGGGAAATACCGTCGCCTCGCGGATTCCCTCCGCATGACAGGCAATGCACGAATCGGTGGCGAGTTCAGCATGTCCGGCGGGCTGCGGCATGGCAGCCAGGAACATATCCACCGGGCCGGGAATGGAACCCACGATCACGGGTCGATTCGCATTCAATTCATCTTCCTTCACTTTATCGGCCGTCAGGAAGATCTCCGGGTTCCCGTGGCAGGCTTCGCAGGAGGCGTTCTGCGGGGTGAAGCGCTGAATATTATGAGGCGTGGAATACACCCAGGTGGGCAGGGCATCGAAACTCGTCAACAGGGTATCGCCGTAGAACTCGTAACTCGTAGGCGCGACCGGCACATGGCGCACAGGCACATACTTGTACGGGCGATCTTCGCTTTGGATCGGGTTGCGTCCGATGAAAAAGGTCGAATAGGTGTCCTGCGTCTGGAAAAATGGTTTCCCGCTAACCTCGCTGATCGCCACATGGCATCCGTCGCAGCTTGTGTACGTCACGGAATGACAGACCTGACAGGATAGGGTCGTTCCGTCGGCATGCTGTACGTGCATGTCGATCCCGTCCGCGCCGTTGACGACTTCGATATGGCAGTCGGTACACATCGGGCTTTCCGCGCCACTCAGGCGATGTTCCGCCCCGGCGGCAGTATCCGTCATGCCGTGCAATTCCGCGCCTTCATGACACTTCACACAGCTCATGCGCGCTTCGCGGAAGTGGACATCTCCGCTGATGCCCTCGTTCTTGCCGAGGAACTCATTGCCCACCCGGCTTCCGTGGCATGCCGTGCAGGAGCGCGTCATCGGCGGGGTCGCTTCAAAGACATGCCCCGTGAACAACCCCCCGCCCACGTTCTGCGGCTGGCTGACATGGCACTCTCCGCAGGTCGTATGGCACGTGGCGCAATGGTTATCAAACATCTCGGTCAATGCGGGGTGATCTTCGGGTGCATTCCCGTTGCGGGCGTTGATCGTCGTCCAATAGCCGGCTTGGGTATTATGCAGACTGTTCGGATATGCCGCGGTTTCTTCTTCATGACACTCCGCGCAATAGACGTCCGGCTGGGCGCTCGGGCTTGCAACCATGCCTGCGTGCGCTTGTTCCTTTTCCGAAACGTTCGCGCCCGCATGGCATTCGATGCACGTCAACTCGCCGTGATCGGTTTGCAGGAAGGCCTCGCCGTCCACAAGCACTTTCTCCCATGGCTCCAACGGAGCCACCTCGCCCCCTCAGCCAACCCCTTTGGATTCGCCTTCGCCAGCCTCCTCCTCAGGCTTGGCTGTGTCGATGAGGCGTTCCTTATCGGTATGGCAAGCCAGACACTCTCCCGCTTCCGGCGCGGGAGTTGGAACTGCTTCGGTATCTGTAGGCGAATCCGCCGCCGGGAGCGCTTCCGCCCGCGTCGAGCACCCCGAAAGCAGAATTCCCATCACAACGATGACGCCAAATAGAAATCTATTATCCATCATATCTCCATATTGTGATATATTTCACAATATGGATTTTAAACCATTCCCCCATATAAGGAAGTGATAAAGATAATGATCAACTATTAGATTCGCTAATGGAAAGGCATAATCGGCGCATGTAGGTTGGATTTGCGCAAAAACGGATGAAACAGGGACATACTTCACTTGCCCCCGTCCCCAACGCCGATACAATTTGAAATGAAACCGAATAGGAGATTCATCGTGAAAAGAATCCGTCTTACCGCAGGCATTCTGGCGCTTGCCTTCCTGCTTATGGTCGTCCCTGTCCGCGCGCAGCCGTCGAACGCAGTCGTCCATGCCGTGCTGTTCTACTCCCCCAATTGTGGACACTGCCATTACGTCATCACAGAAACCTTCCCGCCGCTCATCGAAAAATACGGCGACCAGCTGCAAGTCGTCGGCGTGGATGTCACTCAGCCCGACGGGCAGACCCTCTTCCTTTCCGCGCTTCGAACATTCGGTCTGGAACAGAGCGGTGTGCCTTTCCTTGTCGTCGGAGACAGGTACCTGATCGGCTCGCTCGATATCCCCGAACAATTCCCCATCCTGATCGAAACCTACCTCGCCCAGGGCGGAGTGGACTGGCCGGACATTCCCGGCTTGCGCGAGACCTTGGGCATCCCCGCCGCACAAACGCCTCCAACCGGACCTGAACCTGCTGCCGCCACCCAAACCTCTTCCCCGCCTCCGGCAGCCCTTCCCGAAATATCGCTGACCGACAATGCAACCTGGCAGGAAAAATTCGCCAGAGACCCCGCCGGGAACTCGCTGGCGGTTTTAACCCTGCTTTTCATGCTTGCGGCAGTCTTCTGGTCTGTGGTTGAACTTGGGAAAAAGAAAAAATTGAAATCCCCCATCAAATGGTCATGGGACATCCCCATCCTGTGCCTGATGGGTTTCGGCGTGGCGGGCTACCTCGCCTACGTGGAGACGGCTCACGTCACCGCCATTTGCGGCCCCGTCGGTGACTGCAACACCGTGCAGCAAAGCGCCTACGCCCGCCTGTTCGGCATCCTGCCCATCGGCGTGCTTGGTGTTGCCGGATATATCGCCATTGCCGCCGCTTGGCTGACCGCCCGCCTTACAAAAGGACAGGCAGCCAACTGGGCAGCGCTTGCTTTGCTTATCTTCAGCGGATTCGGCACGTTCTTCTCCGTCTACCTGACCTTCCTCGAGCCTTTCGTCATCGGAGCCACCTGCGCCTGGTGCCTGACCTCCGCCGTCCTAATCACTGTCATCATGATCCTCTCCATCCACCCGGCAAAGTTTGCAATGGAGAAATTGAAATTACGGCGCGCGCGCCTCCAATGATGCAATGACCGCATCCATCAGCGCGGAGGAGAGTTTGCTTCCGCTTGCGCTGCTGGAGGTGATGCCTTCGGCGGCTTGTTTGGTGGCGCGGGCTTCGGGCGACATACCCTGTCCCTGACCGGGCTGCCCGCCGTTCGTGCCGATTTGGATTCCGTTGGCGGAAGCCCAATCCTGCATGTCGGTGAAGGTCAGCTGCATGGCGGCAATCGCCTGGAGTTGATCGGGCGTCATAACGGATTCGATCTGGGTCAGGAGCGCGTTCACTTCCGCGGAGGCTTCGCCGCCGCTTTGTTGGGTACCGCGCAATGCCTGCCAGAGAGGGACGAGAGCCTGCGCCTGCTCAGGGGTGACGGCGAGCGCGGTGTCGTTCAGTTCGATGATGCCGAGCGCAAGCTGGTTGCGGACGGGGAGTGCGCCTTCGTAGGCGGTTGGCAGATTCGGGCTGGCGTAGGTATCGCCTGTCGAAACAGAACCAGCTGTCCCTGAGCAGGAGGCGAGGAAGAGGGAGAGGAGAATGATCGAGAGGAGGGAAATGCGAGTCATGGAAAATCCTTTTGGGTTGAAGGTCGAAGGTTGAAGGTCGAAGGTCGTGCATGTTATTCGCGTCGCAATGCTTCGATGGGGTCGAGTTTGGCGGCGCGAGTGGCGGGATAATATCCAAAGAAGATGCCAACGATGGCGGCAGCGCCAAATGCGAGCGGAATGGAGAGCGGGACGATTTCAGTGCGCATGGCTCCGAATGTGCCGAAGAGATATGAACCGCCCACGCCCACGATGATGCCCGCGATGCCGCCCGCGAGGCTGAGGATGATCGCTTCGAGCAGGAACTGGGTCAGCACGTCGGCGGGGCGCGCGCCCAGGGCTTGACGAAGACCGATCTCGCGCGTGCGTTCTGTGACCGAAACCAGCATGATGTTCATGATGCCGATGCCGCCCACGACGAGCGAGATGCCCGCCACCCATGCCAGCAGGTCGCGAAAGGCGGCGGTGGTGGCTTCCTGGGTCGAGATGATGTCCTGCTGGGTTTGGACGGTGAAGTCCGGCGCGGACGGATCAACGTCGTGCCGCTCCGCCAGCAACACTGTAATCTGCGTGATGACGCTTTCAATTTGATCCTGGCTTTCGGCTTTGACGTAAATCGTGCGGACGCGGTCCGCACCCATCGGGGTGGAGGTCATGAATTTTTGAAAGACCAGGTTGATGGGCAGGTAGACGCGCCCGTCGTAATCCACGTCGGAGACGACGCCCTTCGCTTCCATCACGCCGACAACGGTTACTTTGGTCGAGCCGACGGTGATGCTCTGCCCGACAGCGCTTTCTTCACCAAACAGGTCTTTGGCGATGCCCGCGCCCAGCACCGCAACTTTGGCTTTGCGTTCGTCTTCGCCCGCGTCGAAGTAACGTCCCTCGGCGACGGCGTAATCGCGTACGTCGGGAAAGTCGGCGGTGGTACCGATGATGGCAATGGATTCGAGGGTCGCGCCGCCCGCCCGCACATTGACGGGCGGCGGGGCTTGCTCGGCGGAGATGCCTTCGATGCCGACTACTTGTTCGCCGATGGCGTAGGCGTCGTCAATCAGCAGAGTCCGCGCCGCGCCGGGGATGCCGCGCATCGGCGAGACGATGACGAGGTTTGCGCCCAGGGCGTTGATCTGCTCGGCAATGGCGGATTCCGTCCCGGCGCTGACCGCCAACATGACAATGACCGAAGCCACGCCGATGATGACGCCCAGTGTCGTCAGGAACGAGCGGGCTTTGTTAAGCATCAGCCCTTCCCAGGCTGTGCGGAAAATTTTGTTGAGTTTCATGGTTATATTCTGCCCTCATCCCCAGTCAACACCTTGCGATCCAGGCACGGGCTGTGTCCGTCGCGTCCATCCGAGATGACCTTGCCGTCACGCACGCAGATAATTCTTTCCGCATGCGCGGCGATGTCAGGCTCATGTGTCACCATGACGATGGTCGCGCCATTCCGATGGAGTTCGTGCAAAAGTTCCATGATCTCCTTGCTGGAATGTGAATCGAGGTTGCCTGTCGGCTCGTCCGCCAGGATCAGCGGCGGGTTGTTGATCAGGGCGCGGGCAATCGCCACGCGTTGCTGCTGTCCGCCCGATAACTGATTGGGATGGTGATGCAGGCGGTTGCCGAGTCCGACCGATTCGAGCGCGGCGACTGCCCGTTCGCGCTGCTCATCATCGCTGATGTCATCGTCGTTGTACATCACAGGCAGGCTGACGTTCGAGAGCGCGCTCAGGCGCGGCAGTAAATTGAACGATTGAAAGATGAAACCGATCTTGCGGTTGCGGACGGCGGCGAGTTCGTTCCTGTTCATGCCGCTCACGTCGCTGCCATCCAGCAGGTACGCGCCTGCGGTGGGACGATCCAGGCAGCCGATGATGTTCATCAGCGTGGACTTGCCCGATCCCGACGGTCCCATAATGGCGGCAAACTCGCCGCGCGCGATGACCGCGTCCACACCGGACAGCGCATGTACCGCCGCGTCGTCTTCGCCGTAAACTTTGGTCAAGCCTTGTACTTCAATAAGATGGTTGTTCATAACTTTATCCTGCTTGCTAATGCGTATTTGGCGTTCTCTAACGCCATTGCGCTAGAGAGCGCAATCTACGCGAGGGTTTTCAATCTGCGCGAGGGTTTACTTCGTTTCCACATTGCCTGTGCTGACAATATCGCCCGCATTGAGTCCGCTCAGGATTTCGGCGTTGGCGTAATCGCGCAAGCCGACTTCAACGGGTGTGAGTTTCAACTCACCATCCGCGTCAACGACGAAAACAGCGTATGAACCAGGGGACAATTCGCGCAATGCCTGAATCGGGACGATGAGCGCGCCGCGCGCTTCGCCTGCGACGATCTCCACATCCACGGTCATGCCGGACAGGATGCCTGCTTCTGTTTCATTCGGCAGTTTCGCCCAGACGACGACCACGGGCGTGCCGTCCACCATTTGCAAGGTCGGCTCGACGCGGATGGCTTCGCCTTCCATTGAAAGATCGGGATAGGCATCGAAGGTGAAGATTACGCGCATGCCTGCCGCGGCTTTGTCCACATCGGTTTCATCGAGGTAGAAACGCACCAATAAATCCTGCGTGGTTGCCAGGCTCAAAATCGGGGATGTGCCAACGGTTTGCCCCACAACTGCGTTCAAACTGGTGACCGTGCCATCGAAAGGCGCGGTCAGGCGCGTGCTTTCCACGGCGAGGCGAGCCTGTTCCAGTTTTGTCATCTGCGGTCCCAGCGCGGCGAGGGGTTTGGTCAACGCTTCCGGTCCCGCCTTGACAATCTCCAGCGCAGCTTCCGCGTCCCGCACCAGCATATGCGCTGATTCAAGATTGGCGCGGGCAAGGGTTACATCGGCAGGGCTGGGGGGAATGGCTTCCGTTACCGATACACCGGTTTCCTCGTCAATCCATGTGTAGGCAAAGGTGGCGGGGACATATTCGTTAATGTAGAGAGACTGCGCGTATTTCAGATTGTTTTCAGCGCGTTCGAGATTCTTGCCTGCCTCGTCAATGGCTTCCTGTGAGGCGCTCGAATCCGAATCCAAGTCGTCGAACAGGGATTGGGCTTCCGCCAGTTTCAATTCGTAGTGATATACCTCCGGGCTGATCAGGTACATCAAGGCATCAATGGCATCGTCCAGCGCAATATACGTCCTGGAAACCTCTCCCTCCGCCTGCATTACCCCAAGGGGCGAGAACAACGCCTGAAAGTCGGCCTCCGCCTGGATATTCTCCTCCAGCCGCGCCAGCACTTCGGCGGATTCCACCGCGTCGCCAACGGACACGTTCAACTCGGTCAACACGCCGCCGGAGCGGAATCCCAAATCCACCTGCGCAGCAGAGACTACCGTCCCTGCGCCGCTGGCGGTGACGATGAGATCGCCCGTGCGCACCCTGGCTGTTTGAACGGCGGGTTCGGCAGTGTCAGCGCCCGCGGATGGCAGGGTGAAATACGCCCCCGCCAAGACAACCATCAATACGCCGACTGTAATAAGAACCTTTGTCTTTCGCGCAAAACGGATTTTTTGCGGAGACGAGGAGGGGGTCTTTGTTTCCATAATTTACTCCTGATTGAATTCTTGAGAGACATCAACTTTAGACGGTGGATGTAAAGAGAGTTTGTTGCTTATATAATGAAATTGTAAAAACCCATACGACTTTTGTCGTATAAACCGAAACAATATTCTGAATCGCGCCGAATTAGCGGAGCGGGCAACACTTCGGGGAGATTAAAGTTTGGGTCGGAAAACCCGACGAAAGTCGTGGCGGGAGGCGGGGGCAGGGAGTAAAGTCAGGGCATATCAAAAAGGAGAAGATATGTCCGACATCTATTTTGCAGATACGAAATTAAAAGCCGTTTTTTCGGCGGAGGGACCCAAGCCGCAATTCCTGCTCGACACGCCTCAGTTCAAGGCGTTGGTCGTCGGGCTTGAGGAGGGCGGACAGATTCCTGTGCATCCGGGCGAGGCGGCGATGTATCACTTCCTCGAAGGTGAGGGACTGATGACCGTGGACGATGAGAGTTTCGCCATCAAACCCGGCGTGACCATTATTGTGCCGAGCGGCGCGAGACGCGGCATGAATGCCAGGACGCGCGTCGTCTTTCTCGGCTCGAAAGGGGAAAAGTAAGCCATGACCCAAACAACGAACAAACGCTATCACCCTTTGCAGGTCATGCTGCATTGGCTGACAGCCATCCTTGTTTTCGCCGCGTTCGTCATTGGCAAATCCATGAGCGGACAGCCCAATGACGCCGCCAAACTCACGCCGTTGGCATTGCACATGACGGTGGGGGTCATCACGCTGCTTGTCATCATCTTTCGCTTTGTAATGCGGATGCGCCTGCCCAAGCCCGGGCATGTTACAGCGGGGAATCCGCTGTTCGATTGGATCAGCAAGGCGGTTCACTATGCGTTGTACCTGCTGGTCTTTTTGATGGCGGTCAGCGGACTCTCGCTCTCGATGCAGGCTGGGCTTGCCCCGGTTGTGTTTGGCGGATCGGGAAGCCTGCCCGCAGATTTCTATGACTTCGCCGCGCGCGCGCTGCATGGCTTTATCGTCCCCGCATTGGTATTGACTATCCTGCTGCATGTGGGCGCGGCGTTCTACCATCAATTCATCCTCAAAGACAATCTGCTTGCCCGCATGTGGTACGGAAAGTAGTCTGAACAGAATTTGGCAGGAAGGAATGCGAATGTCTTTATCAAAGCGGATCGAAGAAGCCCGTAAGGCTTTTAAACGCGGCGACAAACAAGCTTCAGCGCTTGCCCACACTCCCAAGGCGATTACCGAAGCCGCAGAACAGCATGGCGGTGCAGGCAGTCAATACCTCGGCGAGATGGTATACGGCGGGCTGGACGGTATTATCACCACGTTCGCAGTCGTCAGCGGGGTGGCGGGAGCTCAGCTTGGTACGCCCGTCATTCTCATTTTGGGATTGGCGAACCTTCTGGCAGACGGGTTTTCGATGGCAACCGGCGCATATCTTTCCAGCAAAAGCGAGCATGAATACTATCGCAAGGAGTGGGAACGTGAAGCCTGGGAGGTGGAACACTTCCCGAATGGAGAACGTGCCGAGTTGCAGGAGGTTTATGTCAGCCGCGGTTATTCAAATGAAGAAGCCAGGCAATTGGTGGAAATACAGAGCCGCAATCCAGAACGCTGGGTGAAAGCCATGATGATCGATGAATTGGGCATGATGGAAGACGAAAGCAATCCGTTAATCAATGGACTGGTTACGTTTGGTTCCTTCGTGATTGCAGGAGCCGTGCCATTGGTGGTTTATTTGATCGGGTTGGCATTCCCTATTTCCCCTGAAATGGCATTTCCAATCTCGATTGCATCGTCCGCGTTGGCGCTCTTCGCATTGGGCGCTTCCAAGGTTCTGGTGACCAAGCTCAACCCGATCCGTAGTGGTTTGGAAATGCTAGCCGTCGGAGGCTTGGCAGCAGGCGTTGCCTATGTTGTCGGGGCGTTGCTCAAGGGAATCGGCGGATAAA
>CAZLWG010000050.1:0-28307 GCA_964563315.1 uncultured Anaerolinea sp.
TACTCTTGTCCTTTTCCATTTCCTGATTTCCCCCACCACCTATGTTACGGAAACTATGACTTTTGGGTCTTGAAACCGTCCCTGAATCATGATATAGTATGGGCGATTTTCCGGGAGAACCACCGGAAATTTTTAACTCTTGCATCTCTATTTGGAGATGCAAAATTCTATTTAGCAGGACGTTTAAAATGCCAACCAATTTCCTTACCAAAGAGGGTTTTGACAAGTTACAAGAGGAACTGGACCATCTGCGTACGACCAAGCGGCAGGAGGTTGCCGAGCGTTTACACGAGGCGATGGAGGGCGGCGAATTGATCGAGAACGCCGAATACGAAGCCGCCAAAAATGAGCAGGCCTTTGTAGAGGGACGCATTCAGGAACTTGAACTATTGCTTGCCACCGCCCAGATCATCGAAGATAATGGCAAGGGTAAAAAGCACGATGTCATCCAGGTCGGCGCCAAAGTGACAATCAAGGAAGGCAACTACGACCCCGAGACTTTTGTGATCGTGGGCGCGGCGGAAGCCAATCCCCGCGATGGAAAGATTTCGAACGAATCGCCCATCGGCAAAGCCATTCTGGGGCACAAGGTCGGCGACGTGGTCAAGGTGGAGACCCCCGGCGGCACGTATAACGTGAAGATCATGAAGGTTGCCTGAAACAGGACGCGTATGCTTTGCCCCGCGCGCCTGTCTTTGGCTTGCGGGGCTTTTTTATTACCTGCTCCTCTCCTTTGGAGAGAGGCGAAATAGGAAGATCATGGCAGAATACAATTCCCTCGAAAAAATAAGATTACAGAAAGTGGAGGAGCTTCGCGCAGAAGGCGTGGAGCCCTATCCCACGCGGGCAATGCGCACGCATACCAGTGTGGAAGCCATTGCTGAATTCGAAGCCGATGAAACGAAGGAAGTGAAAACCACGCTGGCGGGGCGCCTGCGTTCCATGCGCCCCAAAGGCAAATTGACCTTTGCCCATATCGAAGACGGTTACGGCAAAGTTCAATTGTTTTTCCGTGTCAATGAGATCGGCGCAGATCGTTTGGAATTTTTCAATAAGATGTTCGACCTCGGCGATTTTGTGGAAGCGACCGGTGTGATGTTCCGGACAAAAGCAGGTGAGGTTTCGCTTCATGTCCACGACTTCAAACTGCTTGCCAAATCCATAACCCCGCTCCCCGCCGACAAGGATGTGACAAAAGAAGACGGCACGGTGGTTCGATATGCCACTCTGGAAGACCCCGAACTCCGCGCGCGTCAGCGCTATGCGGATTTAGCCGTCAACCCTGGGGTGCGCGAGACCTTCCGCAAACGCGCCGCGCTCATCAAGTCCTTACGGACGTTCCTTGACGATCATGGCTTTCTTGAAGTGGAAACGCCCATCCTCCAGCCTTTATATGGCGGCGCGGCGGCGCGTCCATTCGTAACGCATCACAACGAACTCGATCAGGACATGTATTTGAGAATTTCCTTCGAGTTGTATCTCAAACGGTTGCTTGTAGGCAACTTGGAAAAGGTCTATGAGATCGGGCGGGATTTCCGAAATGAAGGTGTTTCGTTCAAACACAACCCTGAGTTCACGCAGCTTGAATTCTATTGGGCGTATGCGGATTATTTGCAGGTGATGGAGTTGACCGAGCAGATGGTCTCCTATACCGCCGAACAGGTGACTGGATCCATGAAAGTCAAATACGGTGAACATGAATTGGACTTTACACCGCCGTGGCGTCGTTTGGAAATGCGGCAGGGTATCCTCGAGACCAGCGGTATAGACATTGACGAGCACAAAACCGCCGAGGCGTTGATCAAAGCCATTCAGGAGAAACAGCCCGGGGCGGCGCCTGATCCGAAGTCCACACGAGGCAAATTGATTGACTTCCTGCTGAGCGAATTCCTCGAACCGACGCTCATCCAACCGACCTTTCTCTACAATTATCCGCGCGATATTTCTCCGCTGGCAAAGTCCCTTCCTGGCAATCCGCTCACGGTGGAACGCTTTGAAGGTTATGTGGCTGGTTTCGAATTATGCAACGCCTTCACCGAGTTGAACGATCCGCTCGATCAGGAACAACGCTTCCTCGAAATGGGGCGCGATTACGAAGCAGATGATGAAGAGAAGCACCCAATGGACGAGGATTATCTGCGCGCCATGCGCTATGGCATGCCTCCCAACGGCGGCTTCGGTATGGGTGTGGACCGGTTCGCGATGATTCTCACGGACAAACATTCCATTCGGGAGGTTTTGTTGTTTCCCGCGTTGAGGAAGGAAGAATAAATTTGAGGCGGATGAAAGTCCGCCTCTTTTGATTCAAAAGGTAAAATATCCCCATGATCAACTTTTCCACTTCCCGCGATTTTGCACTCCAACTTGACCAGCAGGATGAACTCGCCTCCTTCAGGGAGGCGTTTGTTATTTCTGACCCAAGCCTAATCTACTTTGACGGAAATTCCCTCGGAGCCATGCCCAAAGTTGCACAGGAAAGATCGCGCCAGATCGTCGATGAGCAATGGGGCAAGGATTTAATCCGCGGCTGGAACAAAGGCTGGTGGGAAGCGCCCTCGCGCGTCGGAGATAAGATTGGCGACATCATCGGCGCAACGGCAGGTCAAACCCTTGTCAGCGACACGGTCTCGGTCAATCTCTTTAAACTCGCCGCCTCTGCGCTCATGCTTCAGCCTAACCGCACGCGCATCGTTACCGATACCTTCAACTTCCCCTCCGACCTCTACATTCTGCAAGGCATAAACCAAACACTGGGCAGCCGCCACGAAATCATACGCATCGGCGCGATTGACAACGATATCACCCCCGACATCGCCGCGCTCGAATCTGCCATGGACGAAAACACAGCGCTCGTAACGCTCTCGCACGTCGTTTTCAAAAGCGGATATATGTACGATATGCAGCGCATCACCGAACTCGCTCATAAAAAAGGCGCTCTCGTTCTTTGGGACTTGTCTCATTCTGTCGGCTCCGTCCCAGTCCATCTTGACGAGTGCAATGTAGATTTTGCCATTGGCTGCACGTACAAATACCTCAATGGCGGTCCTGGGGCGCCTGCCTTTTTCTACGTCAACAAAGCCATTCAGGAAAAACTGTCGTCGCCCATCTGGGGCTGGTGGGGTCAAAAAAATCCATTCGACTTCGATCTCGATTATCAACCCGCCCCCGGTGCGCAACGCTTCATGGTCGGCACTCAACCCATGATCTCTTTGCTCACAATGGAAGCCTCCCTCGAACCGCTCCTTCAAGCAGGCATGGACTCGCTCCGCAAAAAATCCATCTTGATGACGGACTTCGCCTCTTTCTTAACCGAAACCTGGCTCGTCCCCTTCGGCTTTTCTCTCGGCTCCCCGCGTGACTCTGCCCAACGCGGCTCGCACATCTCCATCCGCCACGCGGACGGCTACCGCATCAACCGCGCACTCATCGAAGAAATGAACGTCATCCCAGACTTCCGCGCGCCGGATAACCTCCGCCTCGGTTTTGCGCCGCTCTACCTTTCCTTTGCAGATCTTTGGGAAGGCTTCGACCGCGTCCGCCGAGTGATGGAAGAGAAGCTCTTCGAGAAATACCCCCAACAAAAATTGACAGTAACATAATCGAATAGCTGACACGCATCTTTAGCGTGCATTAAAAAATTAATTACTTGCGGGCGAGCATAATCACCGAGGAAGCATCCGCGGAAGTAAGGCTCAGAGTCTCCCCATCCAGGTGAAATTTGACCGGGTTTTCGGAAAGGACTGCAATTACAGCGCTTTCCTGTTCAGCAGTAGCTTCACAATACATCGCGGTCGAGATGATCGCGTCGAAGGTGACTTGATCGCCGCTTATCTTATATTCAGCACCGAAACCATTGCATCCCACGTTGCCGCCGAAGTGCCCATCATCTCCGAATGAAATACTCGTTTCCACATTGGGCAGGGCAGGAATACCATTGTAGGAGACAAGTGCCCATTCGCCCTCGGGACCGGGCGTTGCATTTGCAGAACATGCAAAGAGGGTTAACAGTAGAAGTGTAAGCGAAAAAAATGATGCTTTTTTCATTTGATTCTCCAGTTATTGTTTATTTTCTTGAAACGCTGAATATCCATTAAATGTTCCCGAATCAAAAACCAGAGATTACCTCTCTGGTTTTTTCGTAGAAGCGGTGTCGGTCTTATTCAGTGGAGCGATTGAATTTTGACCGGCTGTAGAGTGTAATTCCCGCCGAAGCGGAGACGTTGAGCGACTCGACGCGGCTGTTGATTGGGATACGTGCCTTGATCGTGGCGGCGGCTTCGATTTCCGGCGAACAACCCTCCT
Source organism: uncultured Anaerolinea sp. (assembly GCA_964563315.1). Lineage (GTDB taxonomy): Bacteria > Chloroflexota > Anaerolineae > Anaerolineales > Villigracilaceae > Villigracilis. Next base: position 4,303 of record CAZLWG010000050.1, read on the forward strand.
TTTCACTGCCGAAGACGATCAGCAGGCGTTCGGGCAGGGAGGCGATGTCATCAATCGTCTTGTCGGCGTTGATTGCGGTAACAAGCAGGGTCTCGTGGTTTGTTTTGCAATAGGTCAGAAAGTCGCCGGTGGATGCAGTGATCATCGGCATGGAGAAAAGATAGCCGCGGCTGGCACGGATCAGGCGGCGGTCATACAAATCAACCGGGTCCATGTTGAGCAGAATGATTCCGCCGATGCCTAACGCAAGGGAGGTACGCGTGATGTTGCCGATGTTGCCGGAGATGCTCAAATCCTCCAGAATCACCACATCTCTTTTGATGGATTTCAACGCCTCCAAACCAACGGGCTTGGGCGTTTTTGCGATCGCAAATATACGCGAGATTTTATCGTTCTCGAATAGTTTCTTGGTTGTCCGCTTCGCCACTTCGTGGATGGTTGCTTCCGCCGGTAATCGTTTTCGCAGTTCAGCGGATAGGACTTCCTCCCCGGCAAAGTAAACCGATTCCACTTTAACACCCGCCCCCAGCGCCTGCATGATATTCTCTTCATCGTCTATCAGGATTTTGCCAAGTTCCTGCCTGCCAGTGCGCGTGAGCAGTTTGCGGATAGGGCCTGCCAATGGATGATTAAGCGAATCGATCAGATTTGGGTTGACTGGGTCATTTGATGGTTGATAATTCATGGAAGCCATCATACGCCAGTTGTGGAAACCATGTCAAGCCGCTGGTGTACAATGAATGGTATGGAAATTGTTTATTTTCGCGATGCCGTCCTTGCCGTCAATAAACCAGCCGGGTTGTCCGTCCTGCCGGAGGGGTGGGATAAGGACGCGCCATATTTGGTGAAGATGCTTGAAGAGGAGTTGGGACGCAAAACCTGGGTGGTGCATCGCATTGACAAATCCACCAGCGGGATCGTGGTCTTTGCGTTGACATCCGAATCGCATCGTTCGCTGAACATTCAATTCGAGAAGCATCAGGTTGAAAAGAAATATCATGCGATTGTCAATGGCGTGCCGAAATGGGACCAGAAAACCACGAAATTTCCACTGCGGGTGAACGTGGGTCATAAGCATCGCACGATGGTGGATGACAGGAAGGGAATCCGCTCGGAGACGAGATTCAAGATTCTGGAACGCTGGCAGGAATCAGCGTTAGTGGAGGCGATGCCGATGACGGGGCGGACGCATCAGATCCGAGTCCATGCGTATGCGTTGGGTCATTCATTGATGGGGGATGTCCTATACAGTGCGCCGGAGACAAAAGTGATATCGCGCCCGGCGCTTCATGCTCGTTCGTTGAAGTTGACGCATCCGAACACGAACGAGATATTAACGTTTCAAGCCGGGTATCCCGATGACTTTCAAGCGGCTGTAAGTGCGCTGCGCGCGAGATAAGTCGTTTTTGAATTTATGGTATATTTTGAACAGGAGCGATGCCATGAATGAGCGAATCCTAATTATCGAAGACGATCAGGCTATCCTGAAATTGTTGCAGCGTGGCTTGGCTTATGAAGGCTATACGGTGGATACTGCTACCGACGGCCGCATGGGGTTGATCGCGGCGCGCGACCATACGCCGGACCTTGTCATTCTGGATTGGATGCTGCCTGGCATGGATGGGTTGGAAGTCTGTCATCGCCTGCGTCAGGGCGGTTCGATTCCGATCCTGATGCTGACCGCGAAGGACACAGTGCAGGATCGCATTCAAGGATTGGATGCGGGCGCGGACGATTACATGGTGAAGCCGTTCAATCTGGATGAATTGCTTGCGCGTGTGCGCGCGCTTCTCCGCCGAACCCAGCCGGAGCGCATCCCCGTTTTGAAGTTTGCCGATCTGACCCTGGATACGGGCTCGCGCCAGGCTTCGCGCGGGAACCGCACTGTGGCATTGACGGCGAAGGAATACGAGTTGCTCGAGTTGTTCCTGCGTCATCCCAAGCAGGTTCTCACTCGTGAAGTGATCTTCGACCGCGTTTGGGGCTATGACTTTGGCGGCGAAAGCAATGTGTTGGAAGTGTACATCCGGTACCTGCGCCAGAAACTGGAAGCCGAGAACGAACCGCGCCTGATCCATACCGTGCGCGGAGTGGGGTATGTGCTTCGGGAAAACCCGTAGAATGATAACGGCAGTTCACCTGCCGTTTTTCTTTCTCAGGCTGTCTTAAACTCCAAACGTTAAACTCTTTCAATGTCATTGCGCCTGCGCCTAACCTTGCTCTATTCGACATTCATGGGTGGAATTTTGCTCATCTTTGGCGCGGCTGTTTATCTTCTGGTCAACGTCATCCTGCTCAACCAGGTGGATAACATGCTGGCAGGTGTGGCGCGCGACATCGTCAACGTGACCAAGGTCAATTCAGTGGGGGAGTTGAGTCTCATCAGCCTGCCGCCATTGGATATGGCTTCCAACTCGCATGTTCAAGTTTGGGGCTCGGATGGGAAGCTTGTGGCAGCTTCCCCCAGCATTGGAGCATTGACCACGCCTCTCGATCCGCTTGGACTTCGTACCGGTTCGACCATCTATGAAGATTCCTACCTTAATGGGATTCACCTGCGCGTCTTGAGTGTGCCGCTCGAATTGGGCAAGCGGAACATCGGCACATTGCAGGTTGGCGCGAGTCTGGCTGTTGTGGATGCCACACAATCCAACCTGCTTTCGACGATGACAGCAATTGGAGTACTTGCCGTCTTTCTGGCGGGCTTCGGCTCGTGGGTGGTGCTCGGCCGTGCGCTTTCGCCGCTCGAATCCATTACCGAAACGGTGGATCAGATCAACCGCGCAGATGATCTTTCCCGCCGTGTTCCCTATCGCGGGGAGGCTGAAAACGAGGTCAGCGATCTGGTGGTTTCCATCAACCAGACGCTGGAACGGCTCGAGTCGCTGTTTACTTCGCAGCAGCGTTTCCTCGCGGATGTGAGTCATGAATTGCGCACACCGTTGACCGTGATTAAAGGCAATGTGGATCTGATGCGCCGCATGAAGGAAGCGGATGAAGAGTCATTGAACAGCATCGATCAGGAAGCGGGTAGATTGACGCGTCTGGTCGGCGGTCTGCTCATGCTGGCGCAAGCGGAATCGGGCAAGCTCGCCCTTAACTTTACACCCGTCGAGCTCGATCTCTTGCTGACCGAGGTGTTTACCGAAATGCGCGTGCTGGCGGGTAATAAAGTGTATGTGCATCTCAACGATATTGACGAAGTCATCGTCAACGGCGACCGCGACCGCTTGAAACAAGTCCTGCTGAACCTGGTTGCGAATGCGATCCAATACACGCCGCCGGGCGGAGAGATCTTCCTCAGCCTATCCAAGCTTGGAGATCAAGCCCGCCTCATCGTCCGGGACACTGGACCGGGCATTCCCGCCGAAGATTTGCCTCACATCTTTGACCGCTTCTATCGAGCCGAGAAATCCCGCACACGCTCGAAAGCCGGCGGCTTTGGGCTGGGACTTTCCATCGCGCATTGGATCATCGAGCATCATGGCGGGCAGATCAAGGTTGAGTCACAGGAGGGGAAGGGGACAACGTTTGTGATCTGGATGAATGTATTGAAGAAGTGAAATGGATAATGAATAGTGAGTAGTGAGTAAGAGGGGGAGTTATGGCAAGCCGAGGCGTTTGCCGGCTTGTTTGCAGAGGCTGACCCCATATTTTGAATACCATTCGTTCAAGGCGTTGCTTGACTCGGCGCCGCTGACGGCGTCGCTGTAGATTGTCGCGCCGTATTGGACGTAACGATTCGTTTGCGCGGACCACGTCCATTCACTGCGTGAGATGATGCTGATGCCGCCGTTATAGCCTGCCATGGCAAGGCGTGCGTCTCCGTTCGCGGCTGCGAGCGAGCGGACGAGGTAGGCAAGTCCGCGCAGGGCGTTGGTATCGGGGTTGTAGGGATTGTCGCTGGCGAGGAAGTGATACGGCATGACTTGAAACAACCCCATTGCTCCGGCGCTGGAGGTGGCGCGCGGATCGCCGCAGGATTCGATCTGCATGATGGTGGCAACCAGGTTTGGGTCGAGGTTCGAGGCGGATGCCCACTTGGAGATGGAATCCGCCCAGTAGAGGACTTCCGGGCGAAAGATGGGGGAAAGGTTCGAAGAGATGGAATCGGGCGTCGAATCCATTGATGGGGAATTGATTGGCGCTGATGCGGCGGGGAGCGGTTTGACGTTCCAGGCGATGGAAGCGAGCATGGCGCTGATGAGGATGACGGCAAGCGGGACGATGGCAAAGCCAGACAAACAGCCGCTCCCTTCATCTTCCAAGAGAGCGGCTGGCGTAGCGTGCCGATACGTTTCAGATGTGCGAGCGCGGGGCATGGGTGAGATTCTCTTTTCTGGGTCTTTGAGACCCGGGCTCGAAAAGGTATTTTCCGGTCGTTATTTTTTTGGAAGCGTTTTGACGAATTCAAGAGCCATGGTTATCCATTGCTCGAGCGCTTCTTCGGTCTGGCAGCCTTCCTGTGAAACCATTACCCAGCCGGTCATGGGTTTTCCGGTTATGTCGAAGGGCTTGGCTCCCTTCCTGCTCATGGCGGCTTTGTGATTCTCGGCGCCAACGCGTACGATCAGATATTCCTTGTGGACGCCGACTGCCATGTTTCCATTTGTAAGGAAGCCGATGCCGCCGAACATTTTCTTTTCGATAACCGGAGCAAGCGGCAGCAAGATGGCGCGGATACGTTCAGCTAGAGCGAGGTTATATGCCATGGTTAAGCGTCGTAGCGGCGGTCATTGCCTTCCGATCTGCGGGTTTCATAGGAGACGGGGTGATAGGTCGGCTCGGGCGCGATGAAAGAGGGCTGCTGCGAGGAGACCGGCTTGGGCGCAGGGTGGAAATTTGAGGAATTGACCGGGCGGTTGATCTGCGATGCGGGGCGCAGAACGGGCTGGTTCACGGGTTCATTATATGAACTGGCGGAACGCGGCGCGGGCGCCTTGTAATTGGAACGGGGCTGAGGTGGAGGATTGTATTGGCGCGGATAGGAGTTTTGGTTGGCCTGCGCAGTGGTGAAGAGACGGTCTCCTGCCAGCGAGAAAGTGCCGATGATGAGCAGACGCACCAGCCAGACCATTGCCGCGACAAAGATGGGTACGACTTTGGTCAGTGTGGCGGCGCTGACGGCAGCGGTTCCTTGGATCGCGCCGTTGCTGGCGATGGCGACAGAGACGCCCCACCAGGTGAGGGTGGCGTTGAAGCCTGCGGCGAGCATCCATGCGCCGAAGAGGTAGTAGACCTCGGCGGGCTCGTCGCGCCCCTGTTCGGGGGTGAAGATGCGGGCGATTCCGGCAAAGTCAATGCCGCAGAAGGCGATGGCAAGGATGGTTGCCCATTTCATGCCTGCAAAGGCAAGGTCGCCGAGCATGTCGTGCAGGGCGTATTGGGTGGTGCTGAAGTTGAAGACTTCGAAGGCGAGCAGGGCGGCAATGATCATGGCGCCCCATGCCGCGCCCCGGTTGAACTGACGGTTGTGGACGATGCTGTTCCACAGTCGCCTGAGGCCATCCCCCAGCGGATTACGACGGTAGTATGTCATTTCGACCTCCTTGTCGAATGAGTAGAACGGGCGTTCTGTTGATGAGGGGAATTTTAGAACACTTGTTCTTTTCTGTCAAGAGGGGGATTTGCTATAATTCCGCCATTGGGCAGACTTGCCAAACGGGAGTATTTCATGAAAAAATCCACCCTTTTTCTCGCCGCTTTTGCTTTAATTTCAGCCTGCTCAAGCGCCCCGCAGGTGACAGCCACTTTGGAAGCCACCTCGACGCCTCTGCCGACAATGACGGACACGCCTGTGCCCGCGCCAACGGTGACAGAAACGCCCGTCGAGACCCCTCACATTACGGACTTTATCAAGATCACCTCCAGTTTCCCCATTGAGATCGAGGGGAGCGAGAGTACGCCTAGAATAGTCGGGAAGTTTGATGTGGATGAAGCGTTATGTTTTGGCTGTGAGATCAAGATGCCGGAAGCGTTGGCAGAGGAGATACTGGGCGGGTATATGGCGCGGTTTATGCACCGCTTTGGGGTGGAAGGGCAGGAGGGGCAGCCGAGCGAAGATGAGATAGCGGCAGCGCTAGAGAGGATTGCTCAGGCGCAGCGGGGCGAGATCCCGGCTGCTGAAGCGGTGATGACGATCCCCGCGTATCTTCTCTCGCAAGGGCTGGGTGGGAAGTACAGCGAAGTAAAAATAGTGTTTCGGATGGGGACGGATATGGAGGTGCCGGAAGGGGTGATCCCGATTGACTCGCTTTCGACGTTGGATTTGGTGGGATATGTCAATGGTCCGCTAGATAATTTCGATATTACTGTTAAGGAAGATATACCGGGACTTGTGCTAACGGATAAGTTTGGATGGGGATTTGGAACAGTGGTGGATGAGGAGGAGCAAAAGTTAGTGTTACTGGGGAGTTCAAGTTTTCAATTTAGAAGAGATTTTGCATCGGTTGAATTAGCAAAGAACCAGACTCTTCGCAATAGATGGGTAGTAGAATTTGAGGGCACAAATGGAAGAAGACCGAACATTAAAACCAGTAATGCGGTTTTGGCGAAAGGGAAAGAACTAGTGGCGCGGGGATTTGAGGTAGTAAAGTAGGCGAGTTGACGGGCATAATCTCTTTGTGACATAGTGGAGGGGATGAGGAAAGTAGGTTTTGCTTTAGCAATATTGGTGGTGGCGGGGGTGATGCTGGGCTGGCAAGCGAGGGTGGTGAAGGCAGCAGTTACTGGGTGTGCGGGGGAGGGAAATGAATGTCAAGATGATATTCAATGTGCGCCGGGATACTGTGGGTCGCAGCATTGTTGCGTATCTCCGCCGGATCCGCCGCCAGAGTGTAAAGCGAAGGCAGACCAAGATTTGACACTTCCTCCTTCTTCAAGATACACTTGCCTTACTCTATGACTTCACCCTGTGAAACGGGTGAACCGCGAACCGGGAGACCCCATGTTTTTCTCGACCACTCCGCGACCCAAAAGCCTCAAAGCGCTCGCGGATGTGAAGTTAATGCCCTTCTGGCTGGATGACCCCAACAAGCCGGAAAAAGCCCCGCCCCTCACAACCAAAGTCCAAACCGACCTCGCCGTCATCGGCGGGGGCTTCACCGGTCTATGGACGGCTTTGCAAGCCAAACAAGCCGACCCGAACCGGGATGTCGTTTTGCTCGAAGCGGGGGAGATCGCCATCGGCGCCAGCGGGCGCAATGGCGGCTTCTGCGCCGCGTCGCTGACGCATTCCTTTCAAAACGGCAGGAACCGCTGGGAGAAGGAACTCGTCAAACTGGTTCAACTCAGCGGGCAAAACCTCGATGGCATCGAAGCGACGGTCAGGGAATTCAACATCGAATGCGATTTCATCCGTTCGGGTGAGATCAACGTTGCCAACGAAGAATATCAGATCGAAGAACTGCGCGAAGAAGCCGAAGAGTCCGCGCCGTATGGCTTGAAGATTCAATTCCTCGAGCAAAGCGAGATTCGTAAGCGCATCAATTCACCATCGTTCCTCGCCGCCATTCACGACCCGTCCGTGGCGATGGTCAACCCCGCCAAACTGGCGTGGGGCTTGAAGCGGGCATGTCTCAGCGTGGGAGTCCGCTTGATGGAGGGCACGCAGGTCACGGCGTTGGAAGAGAGGCGCGCGGGCGTCGTCTTGAAAACCCCGCATGGCGAAGTCGAAGCGAAGAAAGTCGCGCTTGCCACCAACGCCTTCCCGCCTTTGCTCAAACGGCTTTCGTTTTACATCGTGCCAGTGTACGATTATGTGCTGATGACCGAGCCGCTTTCCAAGTCGCAGCGCGAGTCGATTGGCTGGCATGGGCGCGAGGGCTTGAGCGACAACGGCAATCAATTCCATTATTCGCAGATGACGGCGGACGGACGCATCCTGTGGGGCGGATACGACGCGATCTATTACCGGAATAATGAAGTCGCGCCGCATCTCGAAAACCGTCCCGCCTCTTTCGGACTTTTGGCTGAGCACTTCTTCCAAACCTTCCCCTCGCTGACGGGACTCCGCTTCACGCACGCCTGGGGCGGCGTGATAGACACCTGCTCGCGATACACCGCCTTTTGGGGCAAAGCGTATGGCGGCAAACTTGCGTATGCGATGGGATATACCGGGTTGGGAGTCGGCGCTTCGCGTTTCGGCGCGCGGGTGATGCTGGATCTGCTCGATGGTCAAAAGACCGAACGCACTGAACTGGCGATGGTGAAATCCAAGCCGTTCCCGTTCCCGCCTGAGCCGTTCCGCTCGCCGATTGTTAATTTCACACGCTGGTCTTTGGAGCAGGCAGATAAACACGGCGGGAGAAGAAATATCTGGTTGAAGACTTTGGATGCGCTTGGATTGGGGTTCGATTCTTAAAGAAAAATGTCATTGCGAGACCGCGTTGCGGTCAAAACAATCTCCGTTCACAAAGGTTGAGATTGCTTCGGGGCGATGCCCCTCGCAATGACATTTGTTTTTTTACTTCTTTGCAGGCTTGGACATTTCATCCACAACCGCGTTATACAAACTTTCGGCTTTCAACTCGCTGAGAGAGTAACAAGGCGCTTCGAGATGATTCGCCAATTGCTGGGCAAGCCCCTGATCGAAGGCGGCGTGTTCCATGTTGATGACCACGGAGCGCGTCTTCTCGATGGCGATCAATTCCGCGAACTTGAACGACTCCTCCTGCGGCGGAAGCGTGCCAATGGAGACGTTGCCTGCGCCGTCTGTCAGCACGATGAGAAGCGGCTCCACATCCGGGTGGACGCGTTTCTCCTGTGACAGTACATCATGCGCCAGAAGCAGCCCTGCGGATAACGGCGTCTTGCCGCCGACGGGGATGTCCATCAATGCGCGTTGAGCGAGCTGCACGGAATTGGTGGGGGGCAGGACGAGCGTGGCGCGGTCTTTCTGGAAGACGATCAGCCCGACACGGTCGCGGCGTTGGTACGCATCCGTAAGCAGGGAAAGGATGGCGCCTTTCGTGGCGTTCATGCGCTCCGCAACCGCCATGGACCACGACGCATCCACCAGGAAGAGCACAAGGTTTGCCACGCGCTTCACGCGGACTTTGCGTTGCAGGTCGCTTTTTTTGATGGAGAAGGCAAGTTTCTTTCGTTCTTCCTCGCGCTGCTTTTGGAATGGAGCCGCCGCGCGGAACGTGGCGTCGAAAGCGATGTCGGTCGGTTTGTCTCCGGCGGGGCGCGCCTTGATATAACGCCCGTGTTTGCGCTCCGTTTTGGTGAGCGAACGCCGGCCGGCTTGTTTTCTGGTCAATTTATCGAGCGGGGTGTTTAATTTACGAGGTTGGAAGGTCTCGCCTGCTTTTATCTTTTGTCCGCCGTCCCACCAGTTGGCGCTCGTGCTGGCGAATACCTCCTGTTGCTGCATGGGTTCGGGGTTGCCCTGCTGCGGACCTTCCTCCTGTTCATCCTCGAGTTTTAAGTTTTTTTTTCCTCTTTTTCGCCTTGCTGCTGGCTTTCGGATTCTTCATCCGATTCGCTTGGCATGGATTGCCCCGCCAGTTGCTCGATGCGTTCCTGCAATTGATCGGTGGTCAGTTCCGCCTGCTGGAAGGGTGTGCGCTTGATGCGGTGCGGAAGCGCCAGCTCGGCGGCAAGGGCGATGTCGTGGTCGTTGATCTTCGTCCTGCCTTCGAATGCGGCTTCGGCGCGCGCGGCTTTCAGGATGACCATGTCCGCGCGATGGCCGTCCACGTTGAGCGAGGAAGTCAACGCGGCAATGGAGAGCAGGTCGCGGCTGGTGTAGGTGACCTGGTCTACCAGTTCGCGGGCGCGGGCGATCTTTTGGGAGAGTTCTTCTTCCTTCGGAAGCCATTGCTTGCGGAAGGCTTCGGGGTCTCTTTCATAGGCGATGTTGCGTTCCATGATCGCCATGCGTTCGCGCGCCTCGCGGATGCCGAGAATATCCACGGAGAGGGCGAAGCGGTCAAGCAGTTGGGGGCGCAGATCTCCCTCTTCAGGATTCATCGTCCCGACGAGGATGAAGCGGGCTGGATGGGCGAAGGAGATGCCCTCTCGTTCGACGGTGTTCACGCCCATGGCGGCGGAGTCGAGCAGAATGTCCACCACATGGTCGTCGAGCAGGTTGACTTCGTCTATGTAAAGTAGTCCGCGGTTTGCGCTGGCAAGCACGCCGGGTTCAAAATGGCGTTCGCCTTTTTGGATCGCTTTTTCGATATCCAGTGTGCCGACGACGCGGTCTTCGGTGGCGGAAACGGGCAGGTTGATAAAAGGGGTCGAGCGCTCCGATGTCGGGAGTTTTTTATTTCCGTCAGCGCGTTCCTTGCATTCCGTGCACCAGGTTGCAGGTTTGTCCGGGTCGCATCCAAAGCGGCAGTCTTGTACGATAGTTACATGCGGTAAAAGGGCTGCGAGCGAGCGGGATGCGGTGGATTTGGCGGTGCCGCGTTCTCCGCGGATCAAAACGCCGCCGATGCGTGTATCAACGGCATTAAGAATAAGAGCGCGCTTCATGCGCTCCTGTCCAACGATGGCGGTAAAGGGAAAAATGGATGGCATTTATGTACTCCGGCTCGTGATTATATCGCTTATTTCATCTTAAATCAAAAATAAACTTGTCAGGGTTGCAAAGTTCACCATTCACTTGTATAATCCAACCTACATTTCAGTTAGTTGGAGTTCACGAGTGATGGATCAAAACAACGCCCTGAGCGGGGCAACGAACGCGCAGGGAGAACAGGCGAATAATCATCAAACCATGGAGTCCTTGCTCGAATCTGAAGCGATAAACATCGATCTGCCCCAGGCAGGCGAGATGCGTACCGGTACGATTGCGAGCGTGGGACCTAACCAGATTCTTATCAGCATTGGAGCGAAATCCGAAGGGGTTGTGGCTGGGCGCGAGTTGGAACAACTCACGGAAGAGGAACGTGCCGAATTACAGGTGGGGCAGGAAGTTAACGTGTACGTGGTTAACCCTGAAGACCAGAACGGTAACGTGGTATTGTCTCTCAAACGCGCATTGGAACAGATGTCGTGGGAGAGTGTCGAGAAAATGGTTGCCGATGAAGAGGTCATCGACACGAAGATCATCGGCTTCAACAAGGGCGGACTCATCGCCGCTGTCGGTAATCTGCGCGGCTTCATTCCTTCTTCGCAGATCAGCGCCATGCGCCGCGCGCAAGCCGCGGGAGATACGCCCGAAAAACGCTGGCAGAAGATGGTCGGCGAGCCGATCTCCGTCCGCATCATTGAGGTGGACCGCGAACGTCGCCGCCTGATCCTTTCAGAGCGCGCCGCGAGCAGTGAATCCCGCGCTGCCATGAAGGACCGCGTCATCAGTGAACTCGAAGAGGGTCAGACCTACACAGGCCGTGTGACCAGCCTGGCCGACTTTGGCGCATTCGTCAACATCAATGGTGCCGACGGGTTGGTGCATCTCTCCGAATTATCGTGGGACCACGTCGCCCACCCCAAGGAAGTCCTCGAAGTCGGGCAGGAAGTGGATGTCAAGGTCATCAACATTGACCGCGACAAGAAGCGCATCGGTCTTTCCATCCGCGCCCTGCAGGATGACCCCTGGAAGAGCCGTGTCGAAAAGTTCAGCGTCGGTCAACTCGTCGAAGGTGTCATCACCCGTCTTACCAAATTTGGCGCATTTGCCCGCCTCGAAGGCGATATCGAAGGTCTCATCCACATCTCCGAATTGAGCGAGAACCGCGTCGAACATCCGAAGGAAGTGCTCAAGGAAGGCGACGTCAAGACCCTGCGCATCATCCGCATCGACACCGACCAGCACCGCATCGGTTTGAGCCTCCGCAAAGTGGACTCTGCCGCCTTCGCCGATAAAGACTTCAAGATGCTCGCCCAGCAGCTCGACGAGCAGAACGAAGTCGAGCAACCAGTAGAGCAGCCGGACGAAGACACCGGCGAAGAGAATAAAGAATAAAATAAAGCGCACCGAAAAGGTGCGCTTTTGATAATCATGCCGATCCTTGTTGACGCCCACGCAGACATTGCCTATAACATGCTGAGATTCGAACGCGATTATACCCGCCCGGTCTCGGAGACGCGCCGCCTCGAATCAGGATCCGACACCGTCGAGGAGAATGGCGACTCCCTGCTTGGCTGGCACGAATATCAACAAGGGAAAGTCGCAGTCATTTTTTCCACCCTTTTCGCCATCCCTGTCCGCTTCAATCATGATAAAAACACAAAACAAGTCTACAAAAACTTCGATGAGGCGCATAAACTCTATCGCCAACAATTGCTGACCTATCACCGCATGTCCGATTCCATGCCGGATAAATTTCGTCTCATCGCTTCCAAACATGACCTTGGCATGGTTCTCGACCATTGGGCTTCCCCCGCCCCCGAAGCGACCGGGCATCCGATTGGCATGGTCGTTCTGATGGAAGGCGCAGAAGGTATACGCCACCCCTCCGAGTTGGTGGACTGGTATGAAATGGGCGTGCGCCTCATCGGACCCGCCTGGGTTGGCACTCGCTATTGCGGCGGCTGGAAGGAACCCGGTCCACTCACTGATGACGGACGTGAACTCCTCGCTGCCATGGCGGATTTCAACTTCATTCTCGACCTCAGCCATATGGACGAACGCGCCGCCATCGAAGCCCTCGATATTTATGAAGGACCTATCGTCGGCACGCACGCCAACTGCGACGCCCTCCTGCCCGACTCGAACTCGAACCGCCATTTTTCCGACCGCATCATTCAAGGTATCATCGAACGGGATGGCGTGATGGGAATTGTCCCGTTCAACACCTATCTGAAATCCGGCTGGCTTACCGGAAAAAACTCCCGTGAAGAAGTCCCTTTGCAATTTGTCGTCGATCACATGGACCACGTCTGTCAGATCGCCGGTGATTCTCTACACGTGGGCATCGGCTCCGACTTCGACGGCGGCTTTGGCTTGCAGTCCGTCCCCCCCGAGATAGAAACAATCGCCGACCTGCAAAATCTGGTATCCTTATTGCAGGTACGCGGCTACGCCGATGCTGATATCGAAAACATCTTCAATGCCAACTGGCTTGCGCGGTTGAAGCGCGACCTGCCTTAATATGCCCAGCGATCATCCTCTACCCGCTTCCCATCCCATTCAAATCTCGCCCCGTAGGGACGATGCGCTCACTCCGCGTGTGCGTGTGAGCATGGCCATCACCTTCCTTGGGTTGTTCATCTTTACCGTCGGCGCCAAACCCGATTTCTTTGGCTGGGATCGCAGTCCTGTGGTCGGTTTTGTACAGATCGTCGTTTTTCTCATCGGGCTTGGGCTCATATGCCTCGGCGGGTACATCGGCTTGCACGCTCTGTGGTGGGGGCGCGAACGCACCATCACTTCCGATATCGGCTCGCGTTTGGTGGCCACCGGCTACATCTTTTCCGCCTTCGCCGGGCTTGCCGATATTTTCGGCATGGGTTCACATACCTTCCCGGCGATCCCATACTTTGGTCCGTGGCAGGCGACGGGCGTGTTGATCGGTCAAGGTATCATCGCCCTTGGGTTCATGTTGATGATTCCCTTCCGGCCGAAGTGAAGATCTTTGAATCAAAAAGAGACGACTGGCTTTGCACAGTCGTCTCTTTTTGATTGTCTATTCTCAGAACGTGATCTTCCTGCCTTCCATATAGAACCGCTTCTCTCTAGCCTCGCCCAACGAAAACGTCTTGCGCGGAAGAGCGCCGTCCACGATCACCGTTTTGAACAATTCATTCTTGTGCATGCCTGCAAAGTAAAACCCAGCATTGCCGGTTTGCAGAGCCAGACGCTCCACCACATCCTCGCCATGCACATAATCCACCTTTTCCGCGCCTCCGTCCTTCAAGAAGACATCAAGGAAGGATTGCATCGTACCTACTGCCAGATTCGTGGATGGATTTGCGATCTCGATCACCCCGAACTGCTTCCCGCCTCCCACCAGACCGATTAACTGATTCTGACCATCGGCATTGTCCACACGCTGGATCATCTCCGCGCCGCTGGCGACGGGCGTGTAGCTGAAATCCGCGCCGAAGAACGATTGCATCTCGGCGAATAAGTCCTTCTTCAAATTGAACAACACGCGATGGATCGGTTCGAACTCCAGTGCCTCATCGTGGACATTTTCAATTTCCACCAGTGCATAACGCGATGGATGATCCATACCGACCTGCGCCTTGTTCTTTTCCCAGATCGCCTTTGCAGTGGCAAGCGAATGATTCCCGTCGCCCATCGCAAACAGCAGGGCAGGCTCATCCTTGCCGACGCTATACTTTGCCGCAAAGGATTCAGGGTTGGCAAGTCCGCGCAGGGCTTCGACGACTTTGTTTTCGTGTTCGGCATTCACGGCATACCCCGCGAGATGGCCGCTCTCCAGCATCAGATCAAAGTCATACAACTTCTCGAATTTTTCCTTTGATGCCACCAACGGCTCGATGACCATCTTATCCGGGTCGTCTATCAGGACGAGAATGTGCGGGAACTCCAAAACAGCTCCCTCCCGAACCTTGATGCGGGGGGGCAGGCGGTCAACGATGGTTCCTTCAGTGGCGCGGATCAAGCTCGAAGAACCTTTGTTGTAATCGTAGCATTCCAGGTCAAGACAAAGGATCACGCCTTTGCGCGTTCTGCCGTTGACGGTGCGTTCCACATAGACGAATCCATCGTGCGGCTGCAGAATGCCTTCTTCCAGATATTTCCGCATGGATTGTTGAATGCTTTGAATTCGTTCGGCTTCTCCCGGCTTTTCGAGATGCACTTCGGGGAAGGTCAGGTTCAAGGTCGAAGGAGCGTCGCCGACGATCTTCTCCACCTCATGCCAATACTCAGGTTCGGACGTGAACTGGTCGCACGCGATGACCGCCCATTTCTGAAAGTCAACGCCGGGTTTGGGGAGATAGACCTGCGGGATTTGAATGCCAATATCGCTAATGATTTTCATGAATAAAGGTCTCCTATTAAATAGACATGACAGGTTATTAAAACCTGTCATGTCTTTATAAATTATTTCCCATTTTTCGAGAACGCGATCAACTTCTCAGCCACTTCCGCGCCGACACGGGCTTGGGCTTCTTTTGTTGCCGCGCCGATGTGTGGTGAGGCAATGACGTTATCCAGCTTCGTCAATTTCCAATCTGCAAGAGGTTCTTCGGCGAAGACATCCAGCGCCGCGCCGGCGACCTTGCCATTGGTGAGTGCGTCGTAAAGCGCATTTTCGTCGATGATACCGCCGCGCGCGCAATTGATAATGCGCACGCCGTCCTTCATTTTCTTAAATTGTTCCGCGCCGATCATGCCCGTGGATTCCTTTGTCTTGGGGAGGTGCAGGCTTATGTAATCAGACTGGGCAAGCAGTTCATCGAGCGTCACCAGTTTAATGCCGTCGGCTTCCTTCACATACGGGTCATAGGCGATCACGGTCATGCCCATGGCAAGGGCGCGTTTGGCGGTTTCCCTGCCGATGTTGCCGATGCCGATCAAGCCAAGCGTTTTACCGCCGATCTCGTCGCCTACGAAACTTTTTTTGTCCCATTTTTCGGCTTTCATGGAGGCGCTTGCTCGATGGAGTGAACGCGCCAGCATGAGCATGTAACCGACGGCGAGTTCTGCCACGGAGGCGGAGTTTGCCATGGGGGTGTTCATCACTGCTATGCCCTTGGATTTGGCGTATTCGTGGTCAATCGTATCCAGCCCTGCCCCGCCTCGTACAATGACCTTTAGGTTTGGGCAGGCGTCTATGAGCGGCTGCCTTACTTTGGTGCGGGAGCGCACGACCATGCCGTCATAATTCGGCAGTTCCACCATGAGTTGTTCGGGGGTGATATCGTCGCGCACATCCACGGTGAGGCCTGCGGCGCGCATCTGCTCGATGTATTCGTTCTCTGTCTTGTCGCAGATAATGATCTTCATGCTTTTTCTCCTGTTGCCTATCCTGAAATTAATAACAGGAACCCAACCGGCGAATCGGCTGTGTTCCTGTTTGTGAAGGCGGTTTCAAACACGTCTGCCATTCTAACAACGGGAAAAATCTTTGTCAACGACAAGCCTCAGGCTGGATGTATGCCTTTTGTTCTTGTGGGTTTGTATGACGAAACGATATAATGTGGTGATTGAGTTGTCGGTGTAGGATGAATTTCTCGAAGCAGAATCAAGCCGGAGTTTAGTTCGAGGCGAATTGAATTAAATCCAAGAACAGGAGTCCCATTTCATGTCTGATGTAAAGCGTGTCTATAATTTCAATCCCGGTCCTGCCGTCCTGCCAGTGGAAGTATTGCAGGAGGCGCAGTCAGAACTGCTCGATTTCAAAGGGACGGGCATGTCTGTGATGGAGATCAGCCATCGGTCGAAGGAGTTCGAGGCGGTGATCCAGGCTGCCGAAGCGGATTTACGCGAACTTCTGGGCATCCCGTCGAATTACAAGGTGATGTTCTTGCAGGGCGGCGCCACGCTTCAATTTGCGATGCTGGCAATGAACCTGCGCCCGAACGGCGCTTCCGCCGATTACATTGTGACGGGTTCTTGGAGCAAGATTGCTTTGAAAGAAGCAAAGAAACTCGGCGCGGCGCGCGCGGCTGCCAATACCGAGGCGGATGGCTTCAATGGGTATCCCGCCAGCCTCGACCTCGATCCAAAAGCTGCGTACCTCCATTTCACATCCAATGAAACCATTCACGGCGTGGAATTCTTCAACGAGCCGTCGCCGCCTGACGGCGTGCCGCTCATTTGTGATACATCGTCCGATTTTGTCAGCCGCCCGATTGATGTATCCAAGTATGCGATGTTATATGCGGGCGCGCAGAAGAATGCTGGACCTGCCGGCGTGACGGTGGTCATCCTCCGTGATGACATGCTGGACCGCGTGCCGGAAAACCTGCCCGTGATGCTGGATTACAAAACGCTCGCGACTAGCGGGTCGCTCCATAATACCCCGCCTGCATTTGCCATCTACGTGGTTGGACTTGTATTCAAGTGGGCGAAGAAGGTCGGCGGTCTCGCTGCCATCGAGAAGACCAACCGCACGAAAGCGGATTTGGTCTATAAAGCGATTGACGAAAGCGGCGGCTTCTATCGCGGACATGCCAAGCCCGAAGCCCGTTCCTTGATGAACGTCCCGTTCCGTTTGCCGAGCGAGGATCTGGAAGACGCCTTCGCAAAGGAAGCGAAGAGCGCCGGATTGATTGGTTTGAAGGGACATCGTTCCGTCGGCGGAATGCGCGCTTCGATCTATAATGCCATGACGGTGGAAGGCGCTCAGGAACTGGTGAAGTTCATGAGGGATTTTCAGAAGAAGAACGGGTAGAGTAGTTGGGCAGTAGAGATAATGAAGACCTCCGAATTCTAATTTCGGAGGTCTTTTTGTTCAATCTGCGCTGACGGGGGCGGGGGAGGGTTTATCCGTCAGATTGACGCGGGGGGTGAAAAGGACAGCGACTAGCGCAATGGCAGCGGAGATAAAGGCAATGACGAATACGACGTGAATGGCGTTCGCCACGGCAAGGCGCAAACCTTCGTCAACGACGGCTTCAGCGCCAGGGAGCGGATCCAACAGCTTAGAAACAAGTTCGGGGTTCAGACCAGCCGTACTCAGGTTCGAGGCGAGCCGCATGCTCAACGCCGCGCCCATCACACTTATGCCAATCGTTCCGCCGATGGAACGGCTGAATTGGATCGTGGACGTGGCTGTGCCAAGATGCCTCCGTTCCACCATCGTCTGCACCGCGATCAAAAACGACGGGATGGAAAACCCCATGCCGATGCCCATCAAGGTAACAAAGATCATGATCAAAGTTTGGCTGGTATCCGCGCCGACCTGCGACATCAGAAATGCGCCGATAACAAGCAGCGATGTGCCGGAAATGATCAGCGTGCGATAACCGATCTTCAGTAAAATGCGCGCGCCGATAATGCTTGCCGTCACCCAACCCAGCAAAAGCGGCGTGATGGTAATGCCTGCCTGCGTGGCGCTCGTGCCCAGCGCCGACTGCACAAAGAGCGGGATGAACGATATGCTTCCAAATAATGCCCAACCCGCAAATACGCCATGCAGGATGGAGGTCGAAAACAAACGGTCGCTGCGAAAAAGAGCAAGCGGGAGGATCGGATCTTCTGCGCGGCTTTCCACCCGCAACAACGCGGCAAATAACAAAATGGACAATCCGATCAACAGCCAACTGCCAAATGTGCCGATATTGAAGCCCGTGAGACCAAGCAAAAGAGCGACGATGCTGGATGATAACAATCCCGCCCCGGCATAGTCCACTACGCTTCTTTCCTGACCTCGAGCCTGGTCCCGCCATCCCAAACCGACCAACGTCGCCGCAAGCAAACCCGGGATGACGTTCACATAGAACACCCAATGCCATGAGAGTTGATCCACGATAAAGCCGCCAAGCAGTGGACCTGCCACCGATGAAACCCCCCACACACCGGAGAAAAGCCCCTGCATGCGGGCGCGTTGCTGAAGCGTAAACATCTCGCCGATGAGGATAAACGCCAATGGCATGATGCCGCCTGCGCCGAGGCCCTGCAAGGCGCGGGCGAGGATGAGCTGGGTCATCGTCTGCGCCTGTCCGCTAAGGATGGAGCCTGCCAGGAATAACAACAACGCGAAGAGATATAACTTCCGCCGCCCGTAAATATCGGAAAGTTTCCCATACAGCGGGACGGTTGTGGTCGAAGCTAGCATGTACGCCGAAAATACCCACGAATAATGTTCCAATCCACCCAGTTGACCGACGATGGTCGGCATGGCAGTGGCGACGACGGTCGCTTCCATAGAAGCAAGGAATAAGCTTAGCATGATCCCCGCAGTGACAATGATGATTCGGTTTTTTGACATGCAGGTAATCATACACCCAAATGAAAAGAGGAAGACCTGACGGGCTCCTGAAGCCCGTCAGGTCTTCCTCCCGAACCATCGAAAAGTTTTCTCAAAGGAGACAGTACCTGCCTGCCAAAAAGACGGTTCATTTTTGGAAAAATGACGGTACAAATTTGAAAAGATGTATCGTCATTTTCTTAATGGTCATGGTTTTCGTGTAGGTAAACTGAGCTTATTCTCTTTTTGTATTTGGTTTTATTCTTCCTGTTCCCAAATTTTGTTGCAGTCCTCAAACAAAAATCTGTGTGAAATATGGCTGGGCATAAGAATAACCCTTTGTTTCTCGCCAGTTTCAGGGGCTTTTAATCTAGATGTAGTGATATTTGATCCGAGTTTGAAACAAAACTCAGCACTAATGGATTCGATTGGCGTATCATCAACTAGACCATCAATTTTAATTTTTGCCCTAAAACTGCCTGCCATTTGGTAATTATATTCATGCCCATAAAATAAGAATACTATCCCATTATTACCACCCTTTGCAATATTCAATACTTTATTACCGGGATTTTTTCCGTCGCTTCTTGGTATAGTAATCTGCTCAGATTGTGAACCACCTCCCCAGGAGAGAAATTTATTGTTTGGATTCACTCGTTCCAGAACGTCAAATGTTGTTGTAGGGTTATAAAAATGCTTGAGTTCCAGAAGTGTTGCATAGCAATTTTCCAGATCGAATTTTTCAAGATTAATGATCTTAAAACTTAGATATGGAACAGGATTTTCGTTCTGAGGGAATTCCTGAAATTTAATCTTAATTTTTTTTCTGTCACCTAAATACTTTTTGGTTTTTCCATAGAATCCCTCGAAAATGGAAATTGAGAGAACCATTAGGAACAAGTAAATCCAATTGATAGAAAACCAATCCAAAACGCTCTTAAATGGGCCAGCCTCAACGTTTCCTTCGATCCAAGTATGAGTTGTAGGAAACACAGAAATGATAGTCTGAAAATTGCCGAGAGCGACAAGGATAATCTCAACAACCGTCCAGAGTGATTTGATGACAAATTCATAAAAAAGACGAAGTCGTAGCATCTTTCCTCTTTTTCCAATTTTACGCCAAGACCCATAGTTGATGTGTGAATTCATGACAACCAAACTATGATATTTGTATAACTTGTTGATGGTAATTCCATTTATTTGCACCTAATGAAACTGTAATCCACCCTGCAAACCCGCCCTTTCTTTTGTGGGTATAATCGCCTGCATGGAATTTTTCTTCCCCGAAGACAATCTCACACGCGCCGTGCCCGAAGAGACACGCATCACATCGTTGAGCGCCACGCCTTATTCCGATGGGCGCCGTTTGCGCGTCAACATTGACGTTACGCCGTTTCAGAAACGCCCGTATATCGAGGTTTCGCTCAATGATGCGGACGGCGAGGAAGTCGCCTCTACGAACATCGTCGAGCCGATGAGTTGGAAATTGGAATTTACCATGCACATCCGCGGCGAACTGCGCAACCCGTACACCGTCAACGCCCGGCTGTACTATCCCGATGACGGACCTTCGGATGAGCCGCGTCAATTCTCGTTCAATGTGGAACAAGACCCTAAGGATATCGAAGACCTTTAGGGTTGCCGAACATTCCCCATGTCGTTTTATATACAATCTCATCGCGCGAAGATCGTGTTTCTAATTGTCAGTCTCGTGCTGGCTGGTTGTCTCCAGCCGGAAGAGACTCCATTGCCAGACCAGCCGTCCCTGAGCAGCGAAGCGACAGAGATCCCCGAAATAACGCCGGGTGTGAATGAAAGTGATTTGGTCTTCCTGTCCATCGAAGAGAATGGTTATGCCCATCTCTTTATCTTTCATCCGCAGGATGTCCCCCTCACACGCATTACATACGGCGATTGGAACGATACCGCCCCTGCATTGAATTCGGATAGAACCCGCCTCGCCTTCGCTTCCGACCGAAGCGGATTTTGGGATCTGTATGTGATGGATCTGAGAACGGGAAGCATCTTGCAGGTGACAAATTCGCCTCAATATGACTCCACTCCATCCTGGTCGCCGGATGGACAGTGGCTCGCGTTTGAGACCTACGAGAACGACAATCTGGAGATTTCCGTGGTCAGTGTGGAAACGGGAGAGGTCGTTCCATTGACCCAGCATCCCGCTTCCGATCATTCGCCTGCATGGGCGCCGGATGGACGGCATGTGGCGTTCATCTCCTCGCGCGGCGGCGACAGCGATGTTTGGCTCGCAAACCTCGACCTTGCTGGGGAGGAACGCTATCAGAACCTGAGCAACACGCCTTTTGCTTCGGAGAACTCCCCGCTTTGGAATTACGACGGGTCTCGTTTGCTGTGGGCGTCCATTTCACAGACGGTTGGATTCAGCGGCCTCTACATTTGGGATGCCGCGAATCCCAACCGCGCCGCGCATTGGGTGGGTGATGGCATCGTCGGCGCATGGAATGAAAATGCCAGCCGCGTCATGGCAGTGGTCAGCGCGCCGAACCAATCTTTCCTTACTTCGTATGATCTCGAAGGGAATTTGCTTCTCTCGTCCGTTCCTCTCAAAGGGCGTATACGCGGCATGGACTGGGGGTTTTCCAAATTAAGGTCGCCTTTGCCTGCCACGTTCGCGCAGGCAGCACAAGTCACGCCGCCTGCTTTGTGGGCGCCAGCCGTTGCGTCCGGTGTGGAAGTGCCAAACCAGCGTTGGTATGTCGTACCGATCGAAAATGTGCAGGCTCCGTATCCGCAATTGCATGATCTCGTGGATGAGTCATTCAACGCGCTGCGCTTGCGGATCATTCTTGAATCTGGTTGGGATGCGCTTGCCAGCCTTGAGAACGCCTTCGTTCCACTCACGACAAGTCTCGAACCCGGCTTCGAAGAAGACTGGCTTTACACAGGACGCGCTTTTGCGGTCAACTCGCTCATGTCCAATGTCGGTTGGATGGTCACCTTGCGCGAAGATATTGGGGCGCAGACCTATTGGCGGGTATACATTCGCGCCAGCGTGCAGGACGGCTCGCTTGGCGAGCCGATTCACAACGCGCCCTGGAATTTGAACGCGCGTTATGACCTCGATCCGCGTACCTATGAGCAGGGGGGCGAGTATGCTGCCGTCCCGCCGGGGTATTGGGTAGACTTGACCTCTCTCGCCGCCGCATACGGTTGGGAACGCCTGCCTGCCCTCCCGACCTGGCGCACGTATTACGCAGGAGCGCGATTCACAACATTTGCCATGACCAGCGAGATGACCTGGTATGCTGCCATGCAGGAATTGTATCCGCCAGAGGCGCTTGTCACACCGACGAGGGTTATGGCTCCGACTCTGACTCCGACCAGCACTGCCACCTACACCCCGACGCCTCGTCCCACCCGGACCCCGCGAATCACCTTCACTCCTTCATCTACTCCGACGATTACCTTGACGCCTGCTCCACCTACTCCCACGTCCACTCCGCCAACGGTGATTCCTTAATCTTGTCAGCAGGTGCAAGAGTCGGCTTTCCCTTCCTTCGAAGCGATAAAATGACATTCATGCGAATTACCGCCATCCTTTTTCTATTCCTCCTTTCGGCTTGCACTTCCGCAATAGCAGGCCCTGCTCCAACGGCGGTCATAGCCGATGGTGAGAATCAGCCTGAAGTCCTGTTTGATGCGATGGTGAGTCCTTCGCCCGAGCCGTTCCAGTTCAGTCTCCCCACGCCTGGCGCGGAACCGATTACGAACTGGCGTCCGCCTTTGTACCCGGTTCCTTGGGCGATCTCTCCGTACGACCATTTCTTTTTTACCCGTCCCATTGCGGCAGATCAGACCAACTGGCCCATCGCAGATTATCGTTATGGCGGTGTGTTCTTTGGACGAAACATCGTCCATACCGGCGTGGACATTCCTTCACCCGAAGGCACGCCCATCATGGCGGCAGGATCGGGAACCGTGGTTTGGACGGGCTGGGGGCTGTTCCGTGAAACACCGGGCGATCAAAGCGATCCGTATGGGCTGGCAGTAGCCATCCGGCATGACTTTGGCTATAAGGATCAACAGCTTTATACGATCTATGCACACATGAGCGAGATGAACGTTATAAAAGGTCAGCATGTGGAGGCGGGAGAGGTGATTGGGTTTGTCGGCTCGACAGGCGCGACGACAGGACCGCATGTCCATTTTGAAGTGCGTTTCCCGCAGAACTCCTTCTTTTATACCTATAACCCTGAATTGTGGATCGCTCCGCCTCAAGGCTGGGGCGTGTTGGCAGGACGCGTGATGGATACGAAAGGGGAATTGCTTCAACAAGTGGAAGTTCTCATCGCGCCCGAGCGGGCTTCCCGCACATTCACAGTCCGTACGTATGGCAAGGCAGGCGCGACCAACCCGGACCCGTATTACAACGAGAACCTTGTGATCGGTGACCTGCCGGCAGGTATCTATAAAGTTTCGCTTAAATATGAGGATAGACGAATGCAAACCTGGGTGGAGATCTTCCCAGGACAGGTAAGCTATTTCACTTTTTTGGGGGATAAAGGCTTCGATACAAACCGCCCGCCTGCACCGACGTTGGAATTCCTGCCCCTCCCTCTGCCTGCCACCGCCACCCCGCAGCCTTGACGTATAGAACAACTGTGCTATACTGTCAGGTATATTCTGCTAATAACCCTTTGTGACACTTTGTGCCTTTCGAGGTTATATTTTTTACACTTATATTGGAGACTTGACCCATGGCTAGAAAACGTTCCGCATCGGCAGAAGCCGCACAATCGCAAAATATGGACAACGCCAAACAAGCCGTGCTCGACAAGGCAGTCGGCGACATTCTCAAACGTTATGGTGACGGCTCGATCATGCGCCTCGGCGAGGCGCAAGGGATGGTGACCGAGATCATCCCGACCGGCTCGCTTTCCCTCGATATTGCGCTCGGCGTCGGCGGCATACCCCGCGGGCGTGTCATAGAAATCTATGGGCCTGAATCCTCCGGTAAGACCACCCTTTGCCAGCACATTGTTGCCGAAGCGCAAAAAATGGGCGGGACCGCGGCCTTCATAGACATGGAGCACGCGCTCGACCCGGTCTATGCTGCGCGTGTCGGCGTGGATATTGACAACCTGCTCGTTTCCCAGCCCGATACCGGTGAACAAGCCCTTGAGATCGCCGAAACCCTCGTCCGCTCCGGCGCGGTGGATGTCGTCGTGGTTGACTCCGTCGCTG
>CAZLWG010000051.1:0-26899 GCA_964563315.1 uncultured Anaerolinea sp.
AGCATGAACATCCAGGTCTGGTCACGGTAATATCCTGAGCGCCAGTCGCCTTTTTGAAAGGCTCTGGCAATGGCAAGCTGGGCGATCTCTTTACCGTCGCCAAAAATTCCGAACTTTGCCTTGCCGCTAAGGACTTCGCGCCTGCCAATCAGTGAAGCCTGCCTGCTTTGGTAGGCAAGGCGGTAATCCTTGATAATTTCTTCTTTCTCGAGGGGTAGTGCAATAGTACCCTTCTTCTTGGGCATGAACTCTCTCCTGAGATTTGGTTGGGGCGATTATAACAAAGGATGAAGATGGAAATAAAATGAGCGGACATCTCTGCCCGCCCATATCTTATCCACTCACCACCGATTACTTAATCTCCGTTTTACTTCAATCTCTCTGCCACGATTTCCGCTACGTCCTTGACTTGAATCGAACTATCTTCGCCTTTTGCGGCATCAGTCATCATCGTCAAACAGAAGGGACACCCTACAGCAACCATGCCTGCGCCCGTGGCTTTGGCTTCTGCGAACCGCGCTTCGCTCACACGCGCCGAGCCTTCTTCCTCTTCCTTCCACATTTGCGCTCCGCCTGCGCCGCAGCAGAAGGACTTTGCGCCATTGCGCGGCATTTCCACGGTCTCTGCGCCTGCGGATTTCAACGCTTCGCGCGGAGCGTCGGTGAGCTTGTTATGGCGCCCCAAATAGCACGGGTCATGGAAAGTGATCTTCATGTTTTCGCCATCCAAATTCATCGAAATCTTCCCCGCGCCGACCAACTCATTGATAAGCTGCGTGTGGTGAATCACCTGATAATTTCCACCAAAAGCCGGATATTCATTCTTGATGGTATGCAGACAATGCGGACACGTCGTTACTATGCGCTTCGGTGCGACCTCATTCAAGATTTCCACGTTTTGCGAAGCCAAACCGAAGAAAATGTCTTCACGACCGGCGCGGCGGGCAGAGTCGCCGGTGCAGGCTTCGTTCTTTCCAAGCACCGCATAATTGACCCCCGCCGTATTAAGGATCTTTGCAAAGGCTTGCGCGGTCTTTTGCACGCGTGAATCTGTTGCAGGCGCACAACCAACCCACCATAGAATTTCGGGCTCGCCATTCTGTTCGATGGTTGGCACGTTCATGCCTTCCGCCCATTTCATACGGTCTGCCTGCGAGATGTTCCACGGATTCATATTGCGTTCCATACCTTTGAAAGCTGTCTCCAGCTGCTTGGGGAACGCGCTTTCCATCATCGAAAGATTTCTACGGATGTCCAAAATGTCCCGCATCGGCTCATTTCCAACGGGACAAATGTCCACGCAGGCGCCGCAACTTGTGCAAGCCCAAACCGCTTCTTCGCTGATGAGGTCGGTCATCGCCACATCGGTCGTACCGCCATGATTCAAATGATAGCGCTTGTTGATCTCGAGCGCGGCGGGCGAAAGGGCTTTTCCCGTATTGTATGCCGGGCACACTTCCTGGCAGCGGAAGCACATGATGCAGGCATAGCTGTCCAATATTTGTTCCCAGCCGAGGTCTTTCATCTTTGCCGCGCCGAACTGCTCGATGGACTGGTCGTCGAGATTAATATAGCTCAACTCGCCGATGGATTTTCGTTCGGGTTTCAATGCGTAATTAATAGGCGCGAAGAACAGGTGAATATGTTTTGAATAAGGGAAATACGGAAGGAAAGCGACCACGGCGCCAATGGACAGCCAAAATGCGATATGTTCCCCCGCAATCAAAACGTTCGCATCCACACCGGACCAAAAAACTGATACGGCTGAGATGGTTGGCTGCCAACTGTCAATGTGGTCTGCCAACGCGAGGTTGAACGACTCTCCCAAAAAACGCATTGAGTTATGCAGGAAGATGAAGGCGGCAACAATGGCTGAATCGCGCATGATGCCGGTCCGCGCTTTCGGGTTGAGCAAAGTCGTCTCGCGTGTGGATAAAACCGCAGGTCGAAGGATGAAGCGGCGTATGATCATCGCTACAATTCCAACAATAATGGCAACGTTCGCAATGTCCGCAATGAGACGGTACACTTCGCCAAACCTGCCCGTGTTATCGAGCAGGCGAAATTCCGTGAATGCGTAGATTAAATCCGAAAGATTGATTAGAAGAAAGGAGAGAAAGCCCCAACCGATGAGCGCATGCAAAATGCTTGGTCCAAGTCTGAAGCGAAAAACGGGCTGGAACAAACCGACCTTGACGATCAGTTCTCCGATCCGCTTCCAGATGAGAGACCAGTTGACTTTCCCCTGCCCGCTGGCAATGTGCTTGATAATGCGCATCACACCTTGGTAAGTGAAATATAGGGAAGCAAGTGTAAAGATGACAAAGAGGATTTTTTCTACGAGTGTGAGCATGAAGCCTCCTGAGATTGCTTCGTGGCGTGCGAGCCACTGCAATGACATTTGTTTGTTAAGTTTAGCACAAGACGGTCTGCAAAAAATACGCCGCATGTCATTGCGGCGTCAACTATTTGTCACGAATTACTGGCTGATATCGTTCACGTAATCCACTGCAGCGGAACAGGCCCCAGTCAGGTGCGGGGCGACAGTTTCCCACGTCAACGGGAGACCGCTGATCCCCTGTGCAAAGGTGATCGCTTCCGCGAGACAACCGCCGCCCGCGTTGTAATTGACCAGCGTGAACTTCCACAAATCTTCATAAGAGGTCGCGTCGCCGGGAGATTCGCCGGTGTAGTTGTAGATCACCTGCCCGGTCTGTTCGCAATTGGCAATCATGGTGTGGGCAAACACGCCCACCGAAAAATCGGCTTGCGTCAAGTCGAGCCCAAGCGGGCATTCTTCGCACGTTGCATTAACGCTTCCCACAAGCGCACGACGCAGTTCAAGTTGTTGTCCTTCATCCAAATTGGCATAACCGGCGCCGCAGGCTTCAGAATCCATAACAAGCGGACAAAATTGGTGGAAGAAGGAACGATTCCAAAACAAGGTGGTGTCGGCTCCGTTTTCGGTTAGTTGGCCCAGTCCCACATCGCCGATCGCCTGATAGATCCCAGGCCAAAATTGACTTTCACGTGCAAACAGATTTTTCAACAGACGCGCCGGAACGGCTGTTTCTCTGGCTACATTGAGGATTAATTCATCGAATTGGTTTTGCCATTCGCGGACGGCATCGCGGCTCTTTTCCAGCCCGCACTGGTTGACGACGTTCCCGGGCATGAGACCGCCATCCGGGCAGGCGCTGGCGTCCACGGCGCCCTGCAGGATCAAGTTTGCGGCAAGGTAGGTATAGGGAATGTCGCTGCTGAGGGCTTCGCTGTTTTTCGGCGTACGGAGCCATTTGGGCATTCCGCCAACGGGTGGGAATACGCCCCACGCATCGGAGCAGGTTGCGACAGCAATTCCCTGCCACTGCGAAGAGAGGATATCCACGTACCAGTAAAGTTGATCCGGGTCACCCTCATCTGCCATTTGCACGCGGACTTGGGCAGTATAAACGAGGCTGCTGTCTCCATAATTGGAATAAGACCAGAATTCGACTTTTGCACCGTCTTCATCGGTTTCGGGAATGCGGAATTTGCATACTGCTGTGTCATCGCATGAGAAAGGCTCGCTGTCGTATGTTCCTTGGATGCTTGTGATGGCATAGTTGGGGAGAGGTTCCTGACCTGTGATCACGAGGGTGGGTTTGGTTTCGCAGATATTTGTGGCGCTGCTTAATACAGGCTCACAATCTTCCAACGAGATCCACGCGCTGGCGGCGGGTAGTTGCATGGCGATCTCTTTTTCTTTCCGAACACTATCCACAAGTACTGCGTAGTAGCCAACGCAGGTTTTCACTTCGTTGATGTTACACATCGGTTGGACGATCCATTTGTTGTATACGGTCTCACCGCAATCCCGATAGACCTCCCAGGGAAGCGGGATCTTGTCGTGTTCAGAATAGATGGTACAGGCAATGGTCTTGTCCTTCCACGCGCGTAGATTCCATTCGTAAGCGGTGTATTCGACTGCAATGATGGCAAAACGGTCAGGTCCGGGGGGAGGATTGGAAGCGGGAACAGGCTGGAGGTCCAGCGTGGAGGCGGGCGGGGCGGCAGATGTGAACGCCAGATTCGAGATGGCGATCAGGAGGAGAAAGAGGTTTGTCGTCCCGCGCTTTTTCATGGGAATCAAAAAGAGTCCGTCTCAATTATATAACGGACTCTCTTTGTTGGGTTAGTTCTTTTTTGGTTTGTCCATGGATTCGAGCATTTCCAGGTCGCGGCGGAGGTTTCGGTTGCGGACGTACATACTGAGGACGTGGATACCCATGGTGGCGAAGGCGACGACAAAACCTGCGATCATGTAGCCTGATGTATCGGGAATGGTTTCCATATTATTCTCCAGTTACATTGAAACTTTGAGTTTGAGCTGTTCGACCTTTTCCTGCAGGCCGCTGAGGCGGATGCGGTGCCAGAGCAGATCGATGAATATGACGGTAAAGGCGAAGAGGGCAAAGAAAAAAGCGGTGCGCATGTCGGGGGTCATGCTGAAGCCGCCTTGTGCCTCGGCGCTTTGGTTGCCGATGACGACGGGGTGAATGGTGCGGAAGAGGCGGATGACCATGAAGGTGATCGGCGCGCTAAGCCCGCCCAGCAGGGTGTAGACGGCGCCAAAGCGGGCGCGTTTTTCGGGGTCTTCGATTCCCGCGCGGAGCATGAAGTAGGCGATGTAGATGAGTTCCGTGACGGCAGCAGTGGTGAGGCGCGGGTCCCATGTCCACCAGGTGTTCCAGGCGGGACGCGCCCAGATGGAACCGAGGACGATGGTGATGAAGAAGAACATGGTGCTGACTTCCACCGCAGCGACTTCGAAGCGGTCCCATTTCATGTCTTTGGTGACGAGATAGGCGATGCCGGAAATTGCCGCAAGGACAAAACCGAGCAAACCGACCCATGCTGTGCCCACGTGAAAGTAAAAGACGCGTTGTACCTGCCCCATAACGGCCTCGGTGGGGGCGAAGACCAGCGCAAGATACGAGGCGACACCAAGCACAAGAACAGAAACTATATCAAGGATGGTAAGTGCGATTGGTTTGGATTGCATTGGACGTACTCCTTTTAAAATTTCAAGATTTACGATTGGTGAATTTAATCACAGCCCGAATAATGGCAGATAAGAGTCTATTCTGAGGCTCTGTAGATTTTGAAGATTCTATTCCTCGACAACAAAATCAAATACCATGAAGGCGACAGCAATGAAGATGATGTCGTAGACGATGAGCAGGTTGAGCGGTGTAAGGATTTCTGCAAATTCTGCGCCTGCGATGATCCCTCCGCTGGCTTTGACGGACGCCAGCAAAACGGGAACTGCAACCGGAAAGAGCAGGATCGGAAGCAATACATCCCGCGTGCGCGTCTGCACAGACATGGCGGAGAGCAATGTGCCAACGGCGATGTATCCTATCGAGCCGAGCAGCAGCACGCCGAGAAATTCCAATTGAAAGATGCGGGTTTCATTGTAGAGCATGGCGTAGAGCGGAATGACAATTGCTTCCACAATGAGCATGAAGGCGAGGTTGCTGATGGCTTTGCCGAAGAAGATCGCGGAGCGGTCAACCGGCGCGAGCAGGAGCCCATCCATGCAGCCGCGGTCTTTTTCGACTGCCATTGAACGATTAAGTCCAAGCGTGCCTGCGAAGGCGAAGGTCGTCCACAACACGCCAGCCGTAACAGACTGCCTGACTTTTACATCCAGTTCCAACGCGAAATTGAAAATGAGAATGACAAGCATCGAAAAGACCAGCATGGCGGAGAGCAGTTCGCGCGAGCGGAATTCTGCGGCGAGGTCTTTTTGGACGATGGCGAAGGTGGCTTTGAGGAGGGAAGGGGCGGGACGATTCATGGTTGTTCTTAATTGACAATTGCCTTCCTGTAAAAATCCAGCAGGTTTGAGTTTCTGAAATCATCCCGCGTTGCGGATGCTGCGATGACGCCGCGCGAAAGAATGTCAAATCTTGTCGCGAGGTCTTCGGCGCGGGCAAGGTCGTGCGAAGTCATCACCACAGTGCGTCCTTTTGCGGCGACGGAACGCAGGACGTCATCCAGCATTTCGGATGCGTCCTGGTCCAAGCCGGTGTACGGTTCGTCGAACAGGACTACATCGGGATCGTGGATGATCGCCCGCCCGATGGCAAGGCGTTGCTGCATTCCGCGCGAGAAGGTGCGGACAAGGTCTTTGCGCCGCGCTTCCAACCCGACCATTGACAGCACTTCTGTAATTCGGGATGCGTGCTGTGTGAGTCCGTACATGCGGGCATAGAACGCGAGATTCTCTTCTGCGGTTAAATCGGGGTAGAGGAGAGGTAAGTGTGAAACGACTCCCAACCTCGCGCGGACTTTAGCCGATTCATGCGGCAGGGAGTATCCCGCCACTTTGACGGCGCCCAGGCTTGGGCGGGAGAGTGAAGCGAGAATCCGCAGGAAGGTGGTCTTGCCTGCGCCGTTCGGTCCAAGCAGGGCGACGAATTCGCCGGGCTGCACTTCGAAATCCAATCCGCGCAGGATGATCTTCAATCCAAACCGTTTGACAAGTTTTTTCACTTCGATCATTACGATTTTCTCTTCAGCGCATCCTTCAACTCAGCGCGCCGCTGTGTATAGGCTTCGTCAGAGATCTTGTTTGCGCGGTGTAGATCGTCGAGGGCTATGATGGCGTCCATGATGGATTCGGAATCTTCGAATTCATCGTCGTCCTCGTCATCAAATTCTTCGTCAAGTTTGTTTTTATCGCGCAGGTATAACCATGCCCCTGCAAGGACGAGCGCCACACCCAGCCCGCCAATGCCGATGAGCAGCGTGCTGTTCTGCGTCATATCCGGCGCGACAGCAGTGTCTTTTGGCTTTCCAGTGAGCGTGAAATCAAGAGACGCGCCCTTATCGAATCCGGCAGCGGTGTAAATATGGAAGTTGATGCTTTGAAGCGATTGAATGCCGAGGTCGGAGAGTCCCGCGCCTTCCGCTTCGACGCCTTCGGGCAGGTAAAGCGTCACTTCCTTGACCGAAAGCAGAGCGGGCTGTGAAATCTGAATTTCTTTTGTCTTTGGAAGGGACGCGAACGCGATCAAGCCGTATGGCATATCGCTGGGCGGCATGGCAAAACCGTCAGCGGTGGGCAGGAAGGCGGCGCTTTCCTGCGTGGCTTCGTAGCCAAGCCCGCTGGCGCCTTCGGGGAAGGCGATGAAGGGCACGTTTTGTCCATCTCCCATTTTGATGAGAATGGTTTTATCGCCCGGGTTGGAAATATTGTAAACAGCAAAAACCTGCGCTGCGTCTTCGCTGGCGAGATCGAAGAATATTTCCAATGAGTCAATTTGCAGATCGCTGAAGTCATCGGTGGTTTCATATACGACAATCGTCGGCAGGGTCAGTTCGGTCGTTTCGGCAGGCACAACCGCAAATTCGGATTGATAGCTCAAGCCGCCCACTTCCACTTCGGTCAGGTATATCTCGCTTTCGGCAATTTCAACGTCGAACAAATACGACCCGTCTTCGTTGACGGTTGTTTCGAGATTGACGATCTCCTGCGGTCCGGCGCTGGGATCGGTACCGTGATCGAATCCGCGAAGTTTGATGACAAGATCGGATGGCAGGTCTGCCCCTGTGCGGTTTTCGATGAGACCGCTGACCTTGCCCGCGCTGACGGTTTCCACTTCTTCGTTCGTCGCTTCCGGCGTGACTTGAGCCTGCTCGCCATCCGCGGGCGTTTCCTCGGCTGACGGCATTTCTGCCGCAGCGGAAACAGGTGTCTTGGTTGCAGAGTCAACCACCGGCGCAGCGGGAAGCGCGAACGTCAACGTGCGTATATATGCCGCGACAGCGTAAGCTTCGTCGTCGGTCAGGTCGCTTCCGAAAGCGGGGAAGTTGTCACCCCCTTCACGGATCATGCCGACGATTTGATCTGCCGAAAGCGCAGACATCATCTCTTGATTCGTAAACGCTTTGGTGCAATCGGCGCAGTTCTTGTCAAAGAGATCTTTGCCGGTTTCGAGTTCTTCGTTCGTGGTATGAAGTGTGAAGACGTATGCAATAACGTCCCAGCGTTCCTGATCGCTCAGGCTGACAAAAGGCGGCATGAAGCGGTCAATGTTGCCCTGTGTTACAACGCCATACCATCTGGCGGGTGTCGCTTTGCGGACGGTTTCAGGCAAGCCAATGGGTATGACAGTGACGGGAAGTTCCTTGCCTTGCGGTCCGTCGCCCAGACCTGTATCTCCGTGGCATGGCGCGCATTTTTCTGCATAGATGATCTCGCCGTTTGCAACGTCGGGCGCGCTGGCGGGGTAGAGTGGTCCAAGCGTAGGGATAGGCGTCGGCGGGACATAATTGGGCGGTGGCGTGACATCTGCTGCAAGGGTCATATTACAGGCGGCTAGTAGAACGCTTCCAATTGCTAAAAATAGTATGTAACGAAGTTTCATGAAATTCCTCAATGTAACTGTCAGCGGTTGGCTGTTGGCGCTCGATCGCTAGTTGCCTAATGCCTTCCCGCAGGAGGGACAGAATTTATCAGTGACGAGTACGGGTTTGCCGCATTTTGGGCAAAACCCTGCGGACTTGCTCTTGTGTTGTTTACGCCGCGCGGCGATCATTGCTTCGACGTCTTCATCGTCGAGGTCGGCAGTTTGCGTGGTTGAATCCGCGCGTTTTGAAGCGGCGGCGTTTTCGATGCGCGCCTCTGCATTTTTGGCAGATGAAGAAAGAGGTTCGAGTTCATCGAGCTTGCGGAGAATGTCCGCGCCTTTTTGAAGAAGCGCCGCGCGTTGGTCGGGATAATCCTCCGCGGGGATCTTGCCCAGTTTGAAATCGAAATCCAGTTCCTGCAGGGCGTTGATGGCGCGATCACGTTCGGCTTTCAATGCGGAAATTTCGTGGGCTTCCTCCGTATCAAGACGGCGCGACCGTTTCGTGAAGGGCGCGTACAAATATACGCCGACGATCACGAGGATGGCAAGGATGAGAAAGACGGAGCCTAGTTCCATGGTTTCCCTATTTCAATTTCTGGTCGACGATGTTTTTGATCTCATTGACGGATACAAACGGACCCACCTTCACAAAATACAACCCGCCGTTTTGGTCAATGAAATAGGTTTCGGGCACGCCGCGAATGCGGAACATTTGCGAGATCTTCGTTCCCATATCGGGGCCGTTGGCAAATGTGATGCCAAACTTTTTTAGGTATGCGCGTGCTTCTGGCTCGGTGTCCACGTAGTCCGCGCCGAGGAAGATCACTTGTCCGCCCGGTTTGTAAAATTGCCAGGCTTCCTCAAGTTCAGCCGCTTCCTGTTCGCACGGCTTGCACCACGAAGCCCAGAAGTTCAGCACCACCACCTTGCCTTGGAAATCGGAAAGTTTAACTTCGCTTTTCCCTTCATATTCATATCCGCTGAACAAGGGCAACGTGAAATCGGGTATCTTATCGCCCGGCTGTACCGTTCCCTGCTGGCGTTTATTGAGCGTAATTCCAACCAGCACGAGCAGGGCAGCGATGAATACCCAGATGGTGATCTGAGCCCAGAGTGGCACGCCGCGTTTCGGGTTCGTTGTTTCTGTCATGACATTCTCCCAGAAGACGGTACGGGTTAATAAAAACCTGTTGCGTCTGTATGATTATTTTCTCTTCTTCAACTCTTCTTCGAATCGCGCGACATAGTCATCTGCATCGGCAGGTGATGATGCTTCGCCTCTTTCTTCGCTCTCGCCTGCTTCGGCAACCCCGGGCTTGGTCCACGCCCGGAACGAACGGAAGAGGATGAAGGCGCCTGCGAGGATCATCAGCGGCGGCAGGATATAGATAAGCCAGTTCAAGCCTGTGCGCGGCGGTTCGGATAATACACGCGCGCCGTAATTATCCACAAAATATTGTTTGATTTCTTCTTCCGTCATCCCCTGCGAAAGCTGCAAGCGGATCAATTCCCGCCATTGACGGCAAGCTTCGGTCGGACAGACGTCGAGCGGTGTGTTTTCACAAACGGGACAATACAACTGCTTGGCAATCGCATTCACTTCATCGTCGGTAACTCCGTCCTGTGCGAAGACGGTGGTTGCGGTGAAAGCAAGCACAAAGAGAATCAATGCGTAGAGCGTAATGCGTAATGGTTTCCTGCTGAAAAACTTTTCCATGATGATCTCCTTACGAATTACGCATTAATCCGCAGCGCTTGCCTGGCGGTTATCCCGCGTTACTTTGCGGCGGACGGGTTCGTCTGCCGGGTCTTTGTCGGGCCAGGCGGCAAAGATGACGCCAAACAGAAAGAGGATACTTCCAATCCACAGCCAATTGACCAGCGGATTGACGTAAATTTTAAACGTCGCGCCAATGGTGGAAACAGGCTGCCAGTCCACAAGCAGGATGTAAAGGTCGTCCTTGAACGTGGAGCGTTGACCGGGGATGGTCATATTCTGTTGGGAGTCGAAATAATAGTCGATGCGCGGAGTGAGTTGACCGAGATAGATGCCGTTCTCATACACGTCCACAACCGCGCGGGTGTAATTGACGCCTGCGCTGCGGTCATCCCATGAAGCCAGTTCGCGATATTGAACGGTGTAACCTGAGATGTTCAATTCCTCGCCGGATGACAGCGTTCCTTGAGTCTCCTTTTGAAAGATCTCGATACCGAGGATACCGATTGCCATAAGCGCCATGCTGATGTGGATGATGTAACCGCCGTAGCGCCTGCGGTTGCGCCCCATCAGGTTGGCAAGTGCGGAAAAGAAATTCTCTCCCTGTGCTTTTTGCCTTGCCCTTGCGCCCCGCCAAAATTCATGCAGAGTGGCGGACAGGACCAGCGTCACAAGGAAGAAACCGATCAAGGCATAGACGTTTTGTGTGTAGGTGGCGAACAGGCTCACGGTCACGAGCGAAGCGGCGGCGATGGATTTCCAGATCGCGCGTCCAAGAGTCTGCACGGTGGAATGTCCCCACGCAGAGAGCGGAGCAATCGCCATCAAAAAGAGAAGACCGGCAAAGAGCGGACCCGTCGCGCGTTCGTAGAAGGGAGGTCCGACGGTCACTTTTTGACCAGTGAACAGTTCTGAAATGAGCGGGAAGATCACGCCCCAGAAACAGACGACTAGGATGCTCATAAAGAGCAGATTGTTGAGGAGGAACAATGCCTCGCGTGAAAGCATGGATTTCATTTCGGTTTCACTGCGCAATTCGGGCCAGCGCTTGATGAGCAGGGCTACCGAAGCGATCAGCGAAAGACTGACGAAGCCCATGAAGAACGGACCGATCGGACTGTTTGCAAAAGCGTGAACGGAGGAGAGCACGCCGGAACGCGTCAGGAAAGTGCCAAAGATGACCAAGGCATAGGTCAGGATGATGAGAATCATGTTCCACTGCTTGAGCATCCCGCGCTTTTCCTGAATCATTACAGAATGAAGAAAGGCGGTTCCCGTCAACCAGGGCATGAATGCGGCGATTTCAACTGGGTCCCAGCCCCAGTAGCCGCCCCAGCCCAACACATCGTATGCCCAGCGTCCACCGAGAACGAGGCCAAACGAGAGGAACAACCACGCCCACAACGACCAGCGGCGCGTGATGCGCGTCCAGCGGTCATCGGTGCGCCCGGTGATGAGCGCTGCCATTGCAAAGGCGTAGGGAATGACATAAGAGACAAAACCGAGATAAAGCATCGGCGGATGAATGATCATGCCCGGGTGGCGAAGAAGCGGGTTCAATCCCTGCCCATCCTGAGGTGTGAAAATCGTCGCAGCAGCAGAGGGCGGGAACATGCTCGGTACCACATTTCCGTTTGAAAGCCAGAAGCGTGTAAAAGGATTCTCGTAGAAGACCACCATGCCGAGGAAAAACGCCAATGTGACCGATGAAACGACAATGACCCAAGGCAGGAACTCGATATCCCGGTCCCATTTGCGAAGGGTCACAGCGGAAGTGAAAACAGCCAGTAACCAAGACCAGAATACCAACGAACCGGCTTGCCCGCCCCACCAGGCGGTCACTTTGAGGTAGGTGGGCATACTGCGGCTTGTCACTTCATAGACGAAGGCAACTTCGAAGTGATTGTTGACCAGCAGGTAGATCAACGAAAGTGCTGAGATGGTAATGAGTGGAAATGTGAGCAATTGGGCGCGCCGTGCGCTTTCCACCAATGATGCGGATTTATTCATTGCCCCATACAACGCTGCAACCCCGCTGTACACTGTAACGATAAAACTTACCAATAAAACGCCGTATCCAAATTCTGAAAACATGGAATTTTCCTTTTTTCCTCATCCTGGTATTTTCCCTTGGGAGGGAAGCGGCAAGACGAAGGTGGAGATGAAACAAAACCTGACAGGCAAGACGCCCGTCAGGTCATTTGGTTAGTTTTCCGAGGCTTGTTCAGGGACTGCCTCTTCGTAGCGAGTGGGGCATTTGAGCAATAACTCCTCGGCATAAAAAACGCCGTCCTCACCGAGTTTGCCCGTCACGATTGCCTGTGCTTCGTTGCGGAGCAGGTCGGGTTTCGGTCCCACATAAACAATCGTCACCTGTTGGCGCGACGGATCGTTCACAGCCTGATAAAGAGCCTCTGCCAGCCCGCCCATTGCCTCGATCTCCTTATTGTCGCCGGTGACGTGGGCGATCTCGAAAGTCAGCGTGAGAGTCTGCGCATCGTACTGGATAGTATCCCCGATTACCGCGCCGGAAAGGCGCAAGCCTTTACCGTAGGCGTCGCCGCCTTTTTCCTTTAATTCATCCACGGTCATGAAATACTCGGCGCTTGCCTGTGTCGAAGAGGCGATCAGATAGATCACAGCCGCCAGGATGAACATGCCGCCGAGAATGAACTTATTGAACTTCATGTGGTTCCTCCAAATATAATGCAATATGACAACGTCAAATCGAACAATCAATGTCCATTTTACATGTTGACATTAAATGACGCTGAGATTGAACATGGATGGATGTCATAAAAACACCCTGAATATGTCCTAATTGGGAATGACGCATTTCTTTTGGTGGTATAGTAGGCAAAATTCGAGGAGGAGTTCCCCGTGCGATACCGCATCATCGTAATTCTTTTTCTGATTGGAATATTCTTTACCTGGCGTGGCGTCTCCGCCGCGCCTCCCGCCGACGTCGAAGATGATCGGGTTTCTCTGGCGTTTCCCAATTCTGCAACTTTTTCGGCCACACTCAAATCCAGTGCACCCATTGAATCCATTGCATTGGAGTACGGCAATGAGCAGCAGACTTGCGGCGATGTGACC
This sequence comes from uncultured Anaerolinea sp., assembly GCA_964563315.1. Lineage (GTDB taxonomy): Bacteria > Chloroflexota > Anaerolineae > Anaerolineales > Villigracilaceae > Villigracilis. Next base: position 13,216 of record CAZLWG010000051.1, read on the forward strand.
GCCAAAGCCTTTCCGCAGTTCACATCGTCCAGCACAGTAAAAGTATCCTGGACATGGGATATGCGCCAAAGCGGTTCGCTCCCGCCGGGCGCAACCCTTTGGTGGCGCTGGCGTTATACCGACCAATCCGGCGCGGAATATATCAGTGAGATTAAGACCGCCACTTGGCTGGACAGCGAACATCCTTGGCAGACCATATCGGGTGACGATCTGAACATCCACTGGTATGGGTTGGACGCTTCCTTCGCCCAGACCATGCTCGATGCCGGTTTGGAAGGCATACGCCGCAACGAGCAGCAGGCGGGCTTGCTTCCCGACGGTGCAATTGATGTGTATGTTTACCCAAATTACGATGACATGCGCGATGCCATCCTTTACGAACCCTCGTGGACGGGCGGGCTGGCGTATTCCGACTTCAACATCGTCATCATGGGCGTCTCAGGCTCCGATGCAACGTGGGATAAAAACACCGTCATCCATGAACTGACACACGTGCTGGTCGGTCACTTCGCGTTCTCCTGCATTGGCACGATCCCCACCTGGCTGAACGAGGGACTTGCCATGTACAGCGAAGGCGAACTGGACGGCGGCATGAAGTCCATGCTCGAACGCGCCATTCGCGATAACAGTCTGATTTCCCTGCGTTCTCTGAACAGCTCATTCTCCGAACTCCCTGAGAAAGCAAATCTTTCCTACGCCCAATCGCAAAGCGTCGTCAAATTTTTGATCGAGACATACGGTCAGGAAAAAATCACGCAATTGCTGGCTGCCCTGCGCGACGCAACTCCCATTGATAACGCGCTCCGCGAAATTTATGGATTCGACACCGATGGACTGGAAGACGAATGGCGAGAATCGCTCGACGCCGCGCCGCGACCTGTCTCTGCCCAGCCGACTTCTCAGCCCACCCCGACCTTTGTCCCCACCTATGCGCCGATTTCAGGCGTGCCGCTCGCAGTGACGCCCACCCCGTATGCGATTCCAACCTCCTCGTTCGGCGATGCAGGGACGGAAGAGCAGCCTGCGCGCACAGGACCGCCTCTTTACCTGACCATTGCCCTGCTATGTTTCTGTCTTCTATTTCTGCTCATCATCGGTGTCATTGTCCTCGGGCTTGTCGTTCGCAGGGGAAATTACAAAGCGGCAAAGGGGAAGGAGGCTGAAAATGGATAAGATGAAAAGAACGCTCATTGCCTTGCTCCTTCTTGCGGTCATTTCCTCCGTTTTCCTGACCGCCAGCATGGAACGGGATGTCAACTGGCAATTTGGTGTTCCGCTCGATCAGGCGTTGGTGTACAGTGGAGGTGAATCAACCAACCTGCGGGATTACGATCCTGCCACCACATACAGCGCCGGAGATAAACTCCTCTTCAGCGGACTGGTTTCTCTCGACCCGCACTTGAATCTCACGCCTGATCTCGCCGAAACGTGGGAAGTCAGCGATGACGGCACGGTGTATACCTTCCACATCCGCGAGAATGCGAGGTTCCACAACGGGCGCGAAGTGACTGCCCAGGATGTGGTCTATTCCTGGGAACGTGCAGCCAGCCCCGAGATTAAATCTGATACGGTGCTGACCTATCTGGGAGACATCGTCGGCGTGCCGGAGAAAGTCGCCGGGCAGGCGGAATCCATCAGCGGCTTGAAAGTCATTGACGAGAAGACTCTGCAAGTCACGATTGACGCGCCCAAGCCTTACTTCCTTTTGAAGTTGACCTATGCCACCGCCTTCGTCGTTGATAGGGAAAACGTGGAAAAAGGCGAAGAATGGGTGCAAACCCCGAACGGCACAGGGCCCTACCGCTTGACGGAATGGAAATCCTTTGAATACATGGTCTACGAAGCCAACCCCGATTTTTATCTTGGCGCGCCATCCATTCCTTATATTGTTGTGAAACTTTATGCAGGCGATGATGTCCGCTTGTTTGAAACAGGCGAAGTGGATATTTCCGGCGTCGGCTTGTACTCCGTCGAACGGATGCTCGACCCCGCCGAGCCGCTTCACTCAAGGCTGGTTACTGGCGTAAGTCTTTGCACGGGCTATGTCGTGTTCGATACCACCCAGCCGCCCTTCGACGATGTGAACGTCCGCAAGGCGTTCAGCATGGCGTTTGACCGTCAGCGCTACATCGAAGTCGTCCTGCGCGGACTGGCGCTTCCCGCCATTGGTCCTTTCCCGCCGGGTCTACCCGGCTTCAACTATCAATTGCAGGGTTTGCCGCACGATCCTGAAGCGGCGCGTCAACTGCTTGCCCAATCCAGGTACGGCGGACCGGAAGGCTTGCCGGAGATCGTTTACACGGACGCAGGCATTGGCAGTTACGTCGGCATGGATGTTGCTGCGCTGGCGGAGATGTGGGAGCAGGAGCTCGGCGTTACGCTCAAGATCGAAAACATCGAATACAACTATTATTACGACCAGATCTACTCCGGCAATCACGGTCAGATATTTGGCGGCGGATGGTGCGCCGATTATGCCGACCCCGAAAACTTTGCCGATGTCCTCTTCCATAGCGGGTCGGCGCAAAATCACGGCGGCTACTCCAACCCCGAGTTGGACACCCTGCTGGAAAAAGCGCGCATCGAGCAGGATGTAAACGAACGCATTGCCATGTATCAACAAGCCGAGCAAATGATCGTGAACGATGCCCCCGTGTTGTTCACCACCCACTCGCTATCCTTCGAGCTTGTTCAGCCTTATGTAAAGGGATTTGTCTTCACCCCGATCACGGTTCCCATCGAGCGGTACATGTGGCTGGACGGGAAGTAGACGATTGACCATAGACGATGGACGATGAAACCGTCCATCGTCTATGGTCTGGCTTGCAGGAAAAACTCCACCGCTTCGATGACTCCGCCGAGGCTTGCCACTGCAAACTCAAAGCGGATCGTCTCCCCGGGCTGGATCGCTCCGCCCTCCCAGCGTTTCAGCCCAACCACAGTTCCGTTTTTATCGTACGCCACCGCCGCGACCCAGACCTGGGTTGCGGCGGTTGATTCCGGCAGCAGATGGATTTCTCCGCCAAGTTGGGCGGTACTGCCGTCACTGTCAATTCTGGCTGTGGTATTGTTCAAGATGGCGGGCAGATAAAGCGAAGCATTCCCCGGCATGGCGCTCAACAATTGCACCTGCGGTTTGACGTTCAAAGTGATGTTTGGGAAATACACATAAACTGGCAGGGATGATTCCGGCGCGATCATATCGAGTGGAGGAAATGCGGTTTGGCTGGCAACCGTGTTCCCACTTTCATCCAGCAAATTGATTCGCGCGGAGACGTTTTCGAGAATATTCCCCGTGTTGTTTTGGACGAGGGCAAAGCACCAGACTCCCGAATCCGCTGTCGGGTGGCAGACGGCTTGGGTCACAGGAGCAGGTAAAGGCGTGGGCGTCGAGGCGGCGGCGATGACGGCGGATGGGTCTGGGATGATCAGCGTCTCGCCGATGGAAAGGGTGTTGGGGTTCACGTCCGGGTTTGCCGCCCGCAGGTCATCCTGTGAGACGTTGAATTTCTCGGCAATTTTGCTGAAGACATCCCCTTGTTGAACGATGTAGGTTTGCGGCGTGCTGGTGGGGACGGGTGTTTCGATGATGACCAACACATCCGGCGTATAGGTTGGTTCGGAGGTGGCGGTAAGATAAGGTCGAAGTGACACGCTTGTATCGGGCGCAGCGGAGGGAGAGCACGCGGCGAGAAGCAAGATGCCAAGAAGCGGAAGTTTTCGCATGTGGTGATTATAATGGAGGCAAACAAGTGACAGCCATCCTGCAAGGACTGTCACTTGCAAAACTTTTGGAGGCACAATGAACTATCGTCATCTTGGGAGGGCGGGGATTCAGGTAAGCGAATTATCGTTCGGGTCGTGGGTTACCTTTCACAGTCAGGCGGATGTGAATGCCGCCGTGGAAATGATGTCCGCCGCGTATGATGCAGGCGTGAACTTTTTCGATAACGCCGAGTCGTATGCGGGGGGTAAATCGGAAGAAGTGATGGGTGCGGCGTTGAAGAGGTTGAAATGGCGTAGGGGCAGTTACCTGGTTTCGACCAAGTTCTATTGGGGCTTGCACGATAATGTCAACGAGAGGAACACGCTCAACCGCAAGCGGCTTATTGACGGAATCAACGGCTCGCTTGAACGTTTGCAGTTGGACTATGTGGACCTGCTCTTTTGCCACCGTCCCGATCCGACCACGCCCATCGAGGAGACGGTCTGGGCGATGCATAATATCATCGAATGGGGGAAGGCGTTGTATTGGGGTACGTCGGAGTGGGCGGCTTCGGAGATCGTGGAAGCGATCTCGATTGCGGAGCGGCATCACCTGCACAAGCCTGTGATGGAACAGCCGCAGTACAACATGTTCGAACGCAAGAGACTCGAAGGCGATTACATCCGTTTTTACAAGGAATACGGCTATGGCACGACTACGTGGAGTCCGCTGGCTTCGGGCTTTCTCTCCGGCAAATACCAAAAAGGCATTCCAAAAGACAGCCGCGCCGCACTCGATGGTTACGACTGGCTCGAACCCCGCATGAAGGACAAGGAAAGGCTTGCAAAAGTCGCCGCACTGGAACCGATTGCGAAGGAACTCGATTGCACACTTTCACAACTGGCGCTGGCGTGGTGTTTGAAGAACCCGTTTGTAAGCACGGTCATCACGGGTGCAAGCCGCGTGGAACAGGTTCACGAGAACATGAAAGCATCCGAAGTTGTGGAAAGGATTACACCGGAGATTATGGAAAGGATTGATACGATCTTTGGGGTGAAGAAGGAAGAAGACGACGATTAAAGGAAAAGGGCGCGGATACCGCGCCCTTTTTATATTTTCGAAAAATAATTTTCCTCCACGCTTTGCCACGTCTCTTCGCGGAGTTTCATGTACTTCGACAACAATGGATGGACACGCGAAATATCCTCGTAAATTTTCTGCGCCACGCGGCGGATGGAAAAGTGCGCGTTGGCGGCGCTTCGCAACTGGCAGAACGCAAACGCTTCCCGTAGATTGAACTGCGCCAGCACGCGGCGGTTGAATCCATTCGGGACGATGTACTGCGCGACGTCAGGATTGAAGGCGTGGAGTTTTTCGTACATTTGGATTGCCGCTTCCATCGCCGCCTCATACCTGGACCTGAAACCTGCTTCCGTTATGAGGAGCGGAGTCGTAAACCCGAGCCGTGTCGTCAGTCTCTGCGGCGTCTGCGTCATCATGCGGTGACGTTTGAACTCAGCGTACGCGCCCTGATCCATGACGAGGTCGAAGGTGTAAGCGGCGTATTCCAACTCGCGCAGAGGAACGTCGTATTTGCCGAGTTTGCCAAGCAGGGTTTCGGCGAGTTGTTCCCGTTCTTTTTTTCTGAGCGATTTAACGTAAGCAAGCGCGTCAGAATATGACGCTTCATCGAAACGATACAACGCCGCAGCGAGAATTTTCCTTTCGCCGTCTTTGTCGTAGTCGATTAGCGAACACCAATCCGATTTACGATTATCGATTATCGATTTACGATTTGCGAGTTCCCGCATGGTTTCCATCGTGTAAGGATTCGCATCCGCATATTTGACCAGCGTAGGCGTCTCGGCTTTGGAGACCTCCTTCATCGTCTCGCCGATCTGACGGACTTCTGCCAATGGATGTGAAAGCATCTTGCGGATGGTCGCTTCGATGACGCGTGCGTTGGCGGTCATGCCGACGTTTGCGTTGGCGGCGGCGGGTAGGAGGAAGCGGCAGCGATCCACATACTGTGAGCGGATGCGGCGATCATAGGCTTCATCTGACTCATTGTTGCGGCGCGGGGTCTGCTCGATGATGAGGTTTTTGACAGGGGCCAGCGATTCAGCATAGGTCGAGAAAAGGAGGCGCACGGTTGTAATGTATTCGTCACGCAGAGGATGTCCGTCCAGTTCGGGCGGTATGGTGAAGTCGTCAGGACCCCACTTCTGGTAGCGTGTGGATTTTTCCGTGTAGGAAGCAAGGCGGTTGCCTTCGATGGCTTCAATGGCGACGCGGGAAACGTTCTCGAACGCAATGTGCAGGATGGCGTGTTCGGCAACCGAGGCGTGACCGTAACCGACGACCCACTTCTCGTGAAATTGCGCCGACTTTTCATCGCTTAACTCTGCGGCGATCTCGCGGAAGGATTCGGGCGCGCGTGAGGTTTTGGCGAAAGCGACAGCAATGGTTTCTGGGCTGAGCGCGCGGGGGGATAGAAGGTAAATATCTCGTTCGGGCATGAATTCTCCATTTGTGCTTGCTAAGGCGAAGCCTCTCGCATTGAATAATGTTGAAAAAAGCGACCAGCCTGTTTCTGCGCTGATCGCTGTGTTGCCTAACCCATTTTGGTAAGCTGCCTGCCGCCGAGTAAATGCAGGTGGATGTGAAAGACGGTTTGTCCCGCATCTGCGTTGGTATTGATGACAAGACGATATCCGTTTTCTGCCAGCCCTTCCTGTGAGGCAATTTGTTTTGCCGCTGTAAATAAATGTCCGATGATCTTTTCGTCATTTTGAGTCAGAGTGTTTACAGAGTCAATATGCCGGACAGGAACGATCAAAATATGTGTGGGAGCAGCGGGTTGAATATCCCGAAAGGCATAGGTTTGTTCGTCGCGGTAAACGCTTGTGCTCGGGATCTCTCCATTGATAATCTTGCAAAAAATACAATCGGACATAAAAACCTCCTTGAAGATTACGGGGTGGGCATGGGGCCGTATGTTTCGGAACACACGATCTCATAATATTGATGTTCGATTTCCTTATTGCTTTGCGCATACGCCGCCGCTTCCTTGCCGATGGCGCGGACTGCATCTATAGAGTCAAAGACCTGATCCGGTGAATAGCGAGGCAGAGTCATCAAAGGGTCGTTGATATTGCCTTCGGGAATGTAATCCGGACGTTCCGGATCCTCGCCATTTGCAAGCGGAATCCAATTGTACATGACCGGTCCGCGCGAGTTTGCGGTAAACCCAAGTTTGAACCGAAGTTGTCGCGCGGCTGCCACCGGCCGAAAGCCAAATCCACCGTTGGGCCAGATGATGGCAACAGGATTTTTTCCAAAGTACCCTGCAAATCCATCGAGTGATCCCTGCAATTCACGCACAATGACATTCTTAGCCGATTCGTTCGTAAGTTTTGTGTCCGCGAAAACGCCCTGCGCTTGATGGTCAATGAACCCTTCCCGTTCCAGTTCGATATTTTCCTGAACCAGAGTTTCTGAAACTTCAGGGTCGCTGACCCAGCCGTTGACGAATGTCCAGCCCCAGTCCTCCCAATAGTCGCGATAAAGTTTGTTGTAATACTCTTCATCGTGATTTCCGTCCTGGATGAGCAGGACAGAACGAGGCGGGATCTTGATGTTTCGTTCCATGAATGCCTGGAACTGTCTCATTGTGATCGCCTCGAATCCCTGCGCCTTGAGTTGGTCCATGAATCTGATGAATTCCTTCGCGCTGACGCTATCCGGCAAATCCGCCAGCCCGCGGTTGATGTTCTCGATCATGATGATCATAACCACTGTGCCTGGCTCCGCATTCGACGGATGCCATTTGTTTCGCAGGTAGCGGCACGTCTCTTCGACGTAGGTATAAGGAGTGTCAAGCGGATTTAGCAACGAGGTCTGGAATGTGGCAGGTAAAGGAGGCGGTGTGGCCTTCGGCTCAAGATAAGGCTCCATCAAAGTTGCGTCTGCAGATTCCTCAACCTCCGGTTCCGTCAAGGATTGACAGGAAATGATCAGCGTAATAAGAATTAAAACAATAAGGAACCGCCCAAACAATTGACCAAATGGATAAAGTTGTTTCTTCATAACGAATACATTGTAAACCAGTTTATCAGGCGCATGTTCGAACGCGCCGATAAACTGGTTCGTACTGGTTTTTTCCTGTTTATGGATTGGTGGGAATCGGTCCGTAGGTCGGTGAGCAGACGATGTCGTAATATTCCAATTCGACGGTCTTGTTCTGCCCGGCATATGCGGCGGCTTCCTGGCTTATCGCGCGGACAGCGTCAATATGGTCGCGGGCGGTGATGTCAGTGTAACGCGGCAACGTCATCAGCGGATTGCCTGCGGGCGTTTCGGGGATGGCATATGGGTTGTCATCATTGAACGAGTCGGCTTGGGGAACCCAGTTGTACATCACCGGTCCGCGCGGGTTGACAGTGAAACCCAACTTGTAGCCCAGTTGTGCGCCAATCTCAACAGCTCGCCGGGTGAAACCGCCTCCAGGCCAAATATAGGCAATGGGTGTCTTGTTCATGTATTTTTGTAAAGAGGCGATCGCCCCGCCCATTTCTGTTGTAATGAAATCATCTGTGGAGCCTTCGCTGATGGGGATGTTGTGAATGTACCCGTGTGCTTGATAATCCACCCAGCCTTCTGCGGCGAGAGCGGCATTTTCGGCCCATAGGTCGGCACGTTCGTCCAAGCCGATATAGGCGTTCACTACGGGCCAGCCCCAATCTTCATAATAACTACGGAAATGGTCGTTGTATTTCGAAGCGCTGGCGCGGTCATCCACAATGATCAGCACGGAGAGCGGTGGGATTTTGGCGTTTTCGTACATGAAATCCGCCATTTGCTGCATGTTAATGGCTTGGAAGCCTGCATCGTGCAGGTCGTTCATCAAGCGTTTGAGATCGCGGCTGGAAATCGTCAGGTTTGCATAGTCCGATTCGGCGGCATCTTTGTTGATGCGATGGGACATGATGACCATCACCACCGTGCCCGGGTCGGCTTTGTTCGGGTCCCACTTGTTTTTTAAGTATTGACAGGAATCCTGAACATAAAAACGCGGAATATCGTTAGGTTTCAGGATCCCGGTTTGGAACATGCCGGGCAGCACAGGCGGCGTGCGCAGAACAGTTGCAGTGGGGATGGGCGTATCAACCGGCGCTTGCGTTTCGGTTGGGATATTGATCTGTGCAAATGCGGTTTCGAACGCAGCAGTCATTGCAAGGGAAGGGTCGGGAGTCTCTGCCGCGGGCTGGCACGAAACCAGAAGCGCCGCAAACAGGCTGAAGGTCAGTATGATGCGTGATTTCATGCGCCGAATTCTACCCGAAAAAATGGGACGTCCGCAAACGCGGACGTCCCACATGACTTTCTAATCTATTCGTCGCTCTTGCCTGATATGAAATCTTCCACCTTTTGATGGGCGATCTCATCCTTGAATTGCCTGGGCGGTGTCTTAAAGAAATATGATGATGGACCGATGATCGGACCGGCGAGTTCACGGTCGAGCGCGATCTTGGCGCAGCGGACGGCGTCCATCATCACACCAGCAGAGTTGGGGCTGTCCCACACTTCGAGTTTAAGTTCAAGGTTGAGCGGCACATTGCCGAAGGTTGTGCCTTCCATGCGGATGTAACACCACTTGCGGTCGGTCAGCCATGGCACATGATCGCTTGGGCCAACATGCACATTGTTCGGATCAACCTCGTAAGGGATCATGCTGGTGACGGCGTTGGTCTTGGAGATTTTCTTGCTTTCGAGACGTTCGCGCTCGAGCATATTGAGGAAGTCGGTATTGCCGCCGAAGTTGAGCTGATAAGTGCGGTCGATTTTGACGCCTCGGTCTACGAATAGGCTGGTCAACACACGATGCACGATCGTCGCCCCGACCTGACTCTTGATGTCGTCGCCAAGGATGGGTAAGCCCGCGTCCTCGAAGCGTTTCCCCCAGTACTCGGAGGAGGCGATGAAGACCGGAATGCCATTGACAAATGCGCAGCCCGCTTCGATGACCTGTTCAACGTACCATTTGGTCGCCATCTCCGAACCGACTGGCAGGAAGTTGATGACCACATCGGTATGAGTTTCACGGAGGAGTTTGACGATATCTGCTGTGGGACCGGGCGCTTTTTGGATAACCCCGCTCAAATATTTCCCCAATCCATCATGGGTCATGCCGCGCACAACGGGCACGTTGAGGCGGGGGACATCCGTGAATTTGTAGGTGTTATTCGGCTCGGCAAAGATGGCTTCGGAAAGGTCCTTGCCGACTTTGTTCGCGTTGATGTCGATGCCCAGCGTAAATTCGATGTCTTTGACGTGGTAATCTCCCAACTGGGTGTGCATAATGCCGGGGATGTTTTCGTCCTTTTTTGCGTTCTTGTAAAATTGGACACCTTGAACCAGAGACGATGCGCAGTTCCCCACGCCAATGATGGCGACCCGTACTTTTTTGTTGGCCATGAATATTTCTCCTTGAATTTAGATTACAGTTTCCTTATATCTTGGCTGTCAATCAGCATTCCAGATATATCTGTAAAGTATAATCTTACTGTAGGTAAAAATGGCTGTTGAATCGACCACAATTCTTTCACGAATCATCGAAATTACCCGCAATCTTGGCACCATGACAGACTTGGCTGCCTACCTGCAGTCGGTGCTTTCCGCCGCCACCGAGTTGACGGAGAGCGAGAGCGCGTCCCTGCTGGAGTACGACGAAACATCGCGGGATTTTTCCTTCAAATTTGTACCCTGGTTCCATCGGGATGCGATCAGCACTGCCCGTATTCCGCTGCAAGGCAGTGTGGCGGGATGGATATTTCAGCACCTTAAGCCGCTGGGGATTGATGATGTTTCCAAGGATGACCGGCACTACCGCAGGATTGACGATATTGCAGGTTTTACAACAAAGTCCATCCTGGGTGTTCCGATCCTCGTGCATGGAAAGCCCGTGGGCGTGTTGGAAGTATTCAACAAAGAATCCAATTATACAGTTGAAGATGCGCGCGTGCTCGAAGCATTGGCGGCGCTTACTGCAACGTCCCTGCAAAATGACCTTCTTGAGAAGAATATCCATTCGGCACAGGATGAAATGCGCGAGCTTGACCGTTTGAAGAGCGAGTTTATCGCCATCACTTCCCACGAACTTCGCACGCCGTTGGGGCTTATCCTTGGTTATGCCACCTTCCTGAAGGAACTGCTTGGGAGCGAACATCAGGAACAGGTGGACGCCATCATTCGAAACTCTTCGCGTTTGAAGGAGATCGTCGAAAGCCTTGCCAGCGTGGATAATTTTCAATCCGGAGGCGCACTGGTCCGCTCGCGGAAGGTGTCCATCGCGCGGATCATTGAGGATGTGGTTGCCTCGTTCCGCGAAATGGCGGATAAAAAAAATATTACCATCAGGAACGAAATCGGCTCGGGGCAGGCTTTATGGGTGGATATTGACGGCGGCAAGATCGCAATCGTCTTGAGCAATCTTCTGAAAAATGCTCTGACGTTTACAAACGAAGGCGGACAGGTGCTTATCCGCGGCGAACAACAACCTGATTTTATTCAGGTCTCTGTGCAGGATGATGGAGTCGGTATTCCTGCTGAAGATCTGCCGCGAGTATTTGAGCGCTTCTATCAAGTCGAATCTCATCTCACGCGCAGACACGGGGGCATGGGGCTTGGCCTTTCGGTTGCAAAGGTGATGGTGGAAATGCATGGCGGACGTATCTGGGCGGAAAGCACGGAAGGCTCTGGTAGTACGTTTACTTTTCTTCTGCCTGTCAACCATCAGAAAGACTCCCCCGAGCACGCGTAACTTTTGTCCGCATGCCCCCCCCGCTCCCGGCAACATTTGACGGGAGTTTTGGTTTTTTGATACACTCGCCTCTATGTTAAATTTGAACACGCAGTTTGATTTAATACGCCAGTCTGCCACAGTGGCGATGGGTGACCGTATCATGTCCTTGAAAACGCAAGGGCACGATATCATCGGACTGCAAATGGGCGACCCGGATTTTGCGACCCCGCAACCCATTTTAGATGTCGCTCTCGAAGCCATGAAGCAGGGTCTCACACATTATGGACCTTCGCGCGGACTTCCCGACCTCCGGGACGCTGTTGCCAAAAAACTGAATCGCGATGAAGGCATATCCTATGACCCCGAAAGGGAAATCCTGATAACGCATGGCGGCATCCATGCGTATTACACCGCCATGCAAGCCATTTTGAATCCGGGGGATGACGTGCTGATTCCAGACCCTTCCTGGGCGACACATGCCAACATGGCAGTCATGCTGCGCGGAAATGTAATCCGCATCCCAGCCCCCGCCGAAAACGGATTCATCCCTCATTTTGATTCGTGGCTGAAAGCTTTGACTTCCAAAACCCGCATCATTGTGTTGAATTACCCCTCAAACCCGACAGGCGCATATCCAACGCGTGAATATCTGCAAAAACTTTACGATCTTGCAAAGGAACATGATTTGTGGGTTGTGAGTGACGAGGTCTATGGGAGTCTATATTATGGCGAGCGTCCGGTTTCTGCTGCGGCGTTTGAAGGCGCGCACGAACGCACCATTCTTGTGAACAGTCTCTCCAAATCCTACGCGATGACAGGTTGGCGGATCGGCTTCCTTGCCGCGCCGTCTCGTGTAATAGAGAACGCCTTAAAGGCTGGGCAGAACTCGATCACATGTGTTGCGCCTTTTATTCAAAAAGCTGCCGCCTTTGCATTGACTGACCCTGCAATTCAAGAAGCGACTGCAACCATGCGTGCTGTATATGCACGTCGGCGCGAATTGGTTTTGCATATAAACGATGAAAAGATGAATGAGAAATTCCGCGTAATTCCACCCAAGGGAGCTTTTTATTTTTTCCTTGATTTTCGCGCTTTCAACATGTCTTCCGTGGAACTATGCGAAAAAATATTGGAGGAAACTGGTGTCGGATTGGTTCCCGGCTCCGCATTTGGAAGTCAGGGGGATGGTTTCATCCGCATGTCCATTGCCGCTTCGGATAAAGACGTGGAAATGGGTTTCCGTAAGATTGTGGAGTGGGCGAAGAAACAGGCAGCAAAATGAAAGTAGCGTTTCAAGGTGAACCCGGCGCGTACAGTGAACAGGCGGTGTTCGATTATTACGGTCAAGTGGAAACTTATCCCTGTGAGTCATTTGAGTCCATGTTCGATTCGGTTGCCTCCAGAAAATGTGACGCAGCGCTGGCTCCTATTGAGAATTCATTGGCGGGGAGTATCCATCAGAATTACGACCTGCTTTTGAGGCATGACCTTAATATTGTAGGGGAGTATTTTTTACGCATAAGGCATTGTCTTGTTGCCAAGCCTGGCGTGAAGAAGGGTCATATCAAGAAAGTCATCAGCCATCCGCAGGCGTTGGGGCAATGTGCGGCGTACCTGCGCAATCACGGTATCAGGGCGGTACCGGTCTACGACACGGCGGGCAGTGTGAAGATGCTCAAAGAATCCGGCGCTCATGATGTGGCGGCGATTGCGTCGAAGCGGGCAGCCGAACTTTACGGTATGCAAATTCTGGAAGAAGGCATCGAGGATAACGCGGAAAACTATACGCGTTTTCTTGCTGTCCAACGTGAAGCAGTCGTCCCGAAGGAGGAAGCGAAGACCTCCATTGTATTCACGTTGAAAAATGTCCCCGGTTCATTGTTCAAGGCGATGTCTGTTTTTGCGTTGCGCGACATTGACCTGACGAAAATCGAATCTCGCCCCTTGCAGGGCAAGCCGTGGGAATATCTCTTTTACATTGATTTCATTGGATCTGTTCAGAATGAAGCCGTCGAACGCGCTCTTGACCATTTGGGGGAGTATGCAGTGATGTTGAGGGTTCTGGGCTCGTACCCAAGATTCAAGGGATGAGATGAAAAGCGCTGCCTGTAAACGGCATTTGACTCTGTAACGCAAAGGGTGGGTTTGAGGAGAAAAAAGGATGAGTTTCTTGT
>CAZLWG010000052.1:0-26705 GCA_964563315.1 uncultured Anaerolinea sp.
AACTCAAAGTTACTGCCTCACGCCTTCTTTGTCTAGCTTTTCATGCACCAAAGCCCCTTACAATCCCAATCATGGACATCGAAACCCGATACAACCAAGCCCTTGATTACCTGTATTCCTTCGTGGATTATAGCCTGAAACATTCATCCGAATTGGCGAAGGCGGACTTCAATCTTGACCGCATGTTCGCGCTGATGGAGTCGCTCGGAAACCCGCAGGAGAAATATCCGATCATCCACGTGGCAGGGACGAAGGGAAAAGGATCGGTCTCGGCATTCTGTGCTTCGGGTTTGAAGGCGGCGGGATACATAACCGGCTTGTATACCTCGCCGCATCTGGAGGATTACGTCGAGCGGATTCGCGTCAACGGCGAACCGATTTCGCATCTCGAATTGGTCGAATTGGTCGAGCAGATCAAACCGCATGTGGCGAAAATCCCGAAGCTGACCACGTTCGAGATCACCACTGCGCTGGCATTCATGGCGTTTGCAAAAAGCGGAGTCAATGCGGCGGTTTTCGAGGTCGGCTTGGGTGGCAGGCTGGATGCGACCAACGTTGTCACGCCCAAGGTTTCAGTCATTACATCGCTTTCGTATGACCACATGGCGGTACTGGGCAATACGCTGGCGCTGATCGCGGGCGAAAAGGCGGGTATCATCAAAGAAGGCGTACCGGTTGTCTCTGCCCCGCAAAAGGATGAAGCGCTCGAAGTTCTCCTGAGCGCAGCCAAATCAAGGAATTGCGAATTCACACTGCTTGGCAAAGACGTAACGTTTGAGTTTGTAGAGTCGTCATTGGATGGGCAGACATTCAGAATTCAGAATTCACGCGAAGCGTTCAAAATTCCCCTGCTTGGTTCGCATCAAATTGAAAATGCTGCCACCGCCTATGCCGCTTTGAAGACCAGCGGAATTCCAATTTCGGATGAACAGATACGAACAGGATTTTCCCGAGTGCAGTGGCGCGCCCGATTTGAGATCGCCCGCCTCGACCCTCCGCTGATATTTGATTCTGCCCATAATCAGGATTCGTTTTCCAAGCTGAGCGAAACATTGGAGACCTATTTCCCCGGCAAGCCCGTCTATCTTATCTTTGGGGCATCGGAGGATAAGAACATCCCCGGCATGTTCGCAGAGATGAAACCGAAGATCAGGAAGCTCATGATTACGCGGGCGGATCATCCGCGGGCTTTGAGCGTGGAGCACATTCAGGGTCTCGCCGAACAGGCTGGGGTGGAGTCGGAGGCGGTGATTCCCGTCAGGGAAGCGCTGCGTCACGCGCTGGAATTGTCGTCAAAAGATGGTAGCATTGTGTTATCCGCAGGTTCGATGTTCGTGACCGCGGAAGTAATGAGAGAATGGAAATTGTTGAATGAGCCAACCGACATGGCATGAAGAGGAAGATAATTTCGACCTGACGCTCTCGCAGCGGACCGAGGAGTTGTATCGGATTCCCAACATGGAGCCGAACGCCGATGGTTTGATCGAGGCGGCTGTTTTACCGTTACGCGACATGGTGGTGTTCCCGCGCATGGTCTCGCCGATCTTTGTGGGGCGCGAAGCTTCCTTATTGGCATTGCATGAGGCGCAGCGCAATGAACAGACCGTGATTGGTTTGACTCAAAGCGACCCGGATGTGAACGACCCCGGCTCAGAGGACTTTTTGCCGATTGGGGTGGAAATGGCGGTGGGACGTTTGCTGACCATGCCCGATGGTTCGCGTTCAGCTTTGGTTCAAGGTCGCCGCCGTGTGGAGATCGTCGAATACATTCGTTTGAAGCCGTATATCAAGGTGCGCGCTCGTGTGATCCACGAGCCGGGTACAGCCGATCGGCAGACACAGGCATTGATGCGCTCGGTTTTGAGTTCGTTCGAGCGATGCATCCAACTGGATCGTTCGATTCCCGAAGAGGCGCATTTATACGCCTTGAACATTTCGGAGCCGGGCTGGCTGGCGGACATGATCGCCACCTCGCTGGCGTTGACATATGAAGCGAAACTGCGTCTTTTGTTGATCCTCGACCCGAAGGCGCGGCTTGGACAGTTGAACAATCTGCTGGCGCAGGAAGTGGACGTGCTCGAACTCGAAGACGAGATCCACGCGCGTGTTCAAAACGAAGTGGATAAAAGCCAGCGTGAATTCTATCTGCGCGAGCAGATGAAGCAGATTCAAACCGAATTGGGTGAAGGGGATGTCTTTACGCGCGACGCGATGGAGTTGAAAAAGAAACTGGAGTCTGCGAACCTGCCGGAGGAGGCGAAGAAGGTTGCGTACAAGGAGTTGGAGCGCCTTCATCAGATGCCGCCAATGGCTCCTGAAGTGGGCATCATCCGCACGTACATTGACTGGATCCTCGACCTGCCGTGGAGCAATTCCACGCCGGATAATCTGGATGTAAAGAACGCCGCGAAAACGCTCGAACGCGACCATTACGGCTTGAAGAAAGCCAAAGAGCGTATCTTGGAATATATCGCTGTGCGCTCCTTGAAACCCAAAAAGGAACGTCAGCCGATCCTGTGTTTTGTCGGTCCGCCCGGGGTTGGGAAAACTTCGCTTGGGCGTTCGATAGCCGACGCATTGGGGCGGAAGTTTGTGCGTGTGTCGCTGGGCGGTGTGCGTGACGAAGCCGAAATCCGCGGACATCGCCGCACATACATCGGCGCTCTGCCTGGACGCATCCTTCAAACGATGAAGCGGGCAGGCACATCCAATCCGCTTTTCATGCTGGATGAGATCGACAAGCTGTATTCGGACTTTCGCGGCGATCCCGCTTCGGCGATGCTTGAGGTGTTGGACCCGGAACAAAACTACGCCTTTAGCGATCACTACCTCGAACTGCCTTTTGACTTGTCGAAGGTGATGTTCGTGACAACGGCGAACTCACTGGGCAGCATCCCGTCCCCATTGCTTGACCGCATGGAAGTGATCGATTTCCCCGGTTACATCGAAGAGGAAAAGATCGAGATCGCCAACCGCTATCTCATCCCGCGCCAGATCGAAGAGAATGGAATCGAGGAGCTCGGTGTGACGCTCGAAACCGCCGCATTGCAGCGAATCATCCGCGAATACACGTATGAAGCGGGCGTCCGCAACCTGGAGCGTGAGATCGGACGCGTCTGTCGCAAGGTCGCGCGCATGAAGGCGGAGGGAAAGAAGTATCCTGCCGCGATCACCGCGGCGATGATCGAAAAACTGCTCGGTCCGCAACAGGTCATTCCACCCGAAGCCGAACGGACTGACGAGGTCGGTGTAACCACCAGCCTTGCATGGACGGAAAACGGCGGCGAGATCATGGCGGTGGAAGTTGCCATTCTGGAAGGCAAGGGCGGTGTGCAAATGACCGGGCAGATGGGTGAGGTGATGCAGGAGTCGGCGCATGCAGCGCTGACGTATATCAAGTCACGCGCGGCAGTTTTGAAGATCGACATGGAAGTGTTCGAGCGCTTCGATATACACATTCACATGCCAGAAGGCGGCATCCCGAAGGATGGACCGTCCGCTGGAATTACGATGGCAACCGCAATCGTCTCGGCGTTGACAGGCCGCCCCGTGCATCGCCACGTCGGCATGACAGGAGAAATCACCCTGCGCGGAAGGGTGCTTCCGATTGGCGGTGTTCGCGAAAAAGTCCTTGCCGCGCATCGCGCCGGACTGAAGACGGTCATCCTGCCCGAAAAGAATTTAAAGGACCTGGTGGATCTGCCCAAGACCGCCAAATCCGAGTTGAAGATCGTTCCCGTCAAACACATGGACGAAGTGTTGGAGATCGCGCTTGGCAAGCAGGCGGTGGTCAGCCCGCCGAAGCCGAAAAGGCAGATCAAGGAAGAAGCGCCAGAGGAAGAATAAATCCTGATTTATCTGCGGCAGATCATCCGAAACGCAAAACGCAATTGTCATATAGCGTTTTGCGTTTTTCGTTTTACAATTGCTCCGCCATGAATCTTTTTCCCGTCTCTCTCGAAAACAAGGTTGTTCTCATCACAGGCGCATCTTCCGGTTTTGGCGAAGATGCCGCCTGGCAATTCGCCGCCGAAGGTTGCAAACTTGTGCTTGCCGCCCGCCGCATTGACCGTCTGCAAACGCTTACAGACCGCCTTCAGGATGAAGGCGGTGAAGCCATTGCCGTCCCGATGGACATTGTCAACCCCAATGAAATAGATAACATGGTGAAAACCGCGCTGGATCTGTACGGACAGATAGACATCCTGTTCAACAATGCGGGCATTGGCAGGGTGGCATGGTTCGAGGAACATTCCATCGAGCGCGATATCGACCTGCTCATTCGCGTCAATTTGATCGGCACGATGCATGTCACCCGCATGGTGCTCCCGCACATGATCCAACGCCGCGAGGGTCACATCATCAACATGATCTCCGTGGCAGGGCTTATCTCGCCAACACTCATCGCCAGCTATTCTGCCAGCAAATTCGGTGCGCGCGCCTTCACCGATGCGCTTCGCCGCGAAGTCGCGCCGTTTGGGATCAAGGTCAGCGGTATTTACCCGGGTCCCGCCACAACGGAATTTGGGCGGCATATTGGTAAGAATAAAGCGTATGGCTCCTTTCGTAATAAATACAAACTGCGCATGACCTCCGAATACGTTGCCCGCCGCATCGTGGATGTAGCCAAACGCCCGCGCCGCAGTCTGGTCATACCGTGGTGGTTTCGCATCGTTACCACTTTCGACATGCTTTTCCCCGTTGTGGTGGATTGGATTCTTTTTCTCTTCTCGAAGATCAAACACAAATTGGATTAGGAGACTCTCGTGATTAAATCCCGTCTTGACAAACTCACCGCCTCCCTGCGGACCTCGAACCTGGATGCTGTTATTCTGAATCCGGGTCCCACGTTGAAGTATCTCAGCGGGTTGAATTTTCATTTGATGGAACGTCCCGTTGTTTTGTTTATCACACCCGATAAGGACCCCGTGCTTGTTCTGCCCGAACTCGAACTTCTCAAAGTGGATTTATTTCCATACAAAGTTCAGCCAATTGCATACGGCGAAAAACCGTCCGAGTGGGATCAGGCTTTTCGGCAGGCGGCGCAGGCTCTCGGTCTGGATGGGAAGCGGATTGGCGTCGAGCCGCGTCAACTGCGGTTGATGGAATTCCGTCACGTCAAGGCTGGCGCGCCCGAAGCGGACTTCCCCGATGCGAGCGATGTGCTTACCGAACTTCGTCTTAAAAAGGATCAGGCTGAAGTGGATGCTATGCGGAAAGCGGTGCAAATCGCGCAGTCTGCGTTGGAAGCGGTCATTCCGCAGATCAAGATCGGGATGACCGAGCGCGAGTTGGCATCGGAGTTGATGATGCAGTTGTTTCGTCATGGTTCCGAGGCGGATATTCCGTTTGCGCCAATCGTTTGCGCGGGACCGAATTCCGCGAACCCCCATGCAACGCCGGGAGGTCGAAAACTTCAGGCAGGCGATCTGCTCGTGGTGGATTGGGGTGCAACGTATGACGGATACATCTCGGATTTGACCCGCACTTTTGCAGTGGGTGAGGTGGACGATGAATATAATAAGATTCACCAGATCGTCCAGGATTCAAACGCGGCAGGGCGTGCCGCCGCCAAGCCAAGCGTTTCTTGCGCGGAGGTGGATAAAGCCGCGCGGGATGTGATCGAGAAAGCCGGTTATGGAAAATACTTTACCCATCGCACGGGGCATGGTATCGGCTTGGAAAGTCACGAAGGTCCGTACATTCGCGGCGATAACATGCAATTGCTCGAACCCGGCATGACGTTTACAGTGGAGCCCGGAATTTATCTAAACGGACGTAACGGGGCGCGGGTTGAAGATAATATGGTCGTTACCGCGGACGGCGCGGAAAGCCTCTCCGATATGCCAAGAGAGATTCGAGTAGTAGGGTAGCTGATGAGCGGAATCGTTTCAACTTATCTTGATCTATTGGATTCCCAGCGTGAATCCATCTTCTCTTTGTTGGATGGGTTGACCGACGAGCAACTCTGGCAGCGACCCGCTCCAAAGGAATGGAGCATTGGCGAGATCCTTGACCATGCTTATTTGCTTACAGCTTCTTCCTACCCCATTGTAAAATTGCTTTGGAATGTCGGCGCATGGTATGGACGGCTGCGGCGTAAGAGAGCCTATATAACCCACATCGAGGATGTGTATCGCGACCCAAAATTTCCACAGTGGGTTGGCTTCCTATGGACTCCGCGCTTCAACACCCGCAAGCCTGTTCCGCTGGCGCAGCTTAAATCGGAATTGCGCGATCTGCATGCCCGCATTCGTCAATTCTATGAAGGCAAGGATGAAGACGTACTCGGCAATCTTTACTTGTTCGACCCTGTCTTTGGATGGTGTAATTTGATCGTCACCCTGCGGATCGGCATTTATCATGACCAATTGCATTTCGATGATGTTATAAAACAAGCCGCTGTTTTCACCTGAATGGACATCGTAATTTTGTCTGCTCATCCTGATCATGCCGATGATCTGACAGCCATCACGCTCGCAGCGAAGCGTCATTGGGACTACCCCGAGCGATGGATTCATTCATGGATTCCCGTGCTTACGATCTCACCCGAATATATTTCTGCTCATGAAACCTGGATCGCTGTCCATGCTGACCGAACAATTGCCTATTACTCGTTCGCCGAAGGCGGAGGCGCTTTGTGGCTCGATAACTTGTGGGTCCTGCCCGATTTCATTGGGCGGGGAATTGGAAAGCGACTCTTTCGCCATGCGCTCCGAAGAGCAGCCGAACGCGGCGCATCCATACTTAAAATTGAAGCGGATCCAAATGCCCAAGGGTTTTATGAGAAAATGGGGGCGCGGAGAATCGGCTTCCGCCATTGCGGCGAAATGGACGGCCAACCGCGCATCCTGCCTGTGATGGAAATATCCCCATGAAAAACCTTGGTCCTAAAAGTATGGAATGGCTTGCTTCGATTGGTATTTTCTCGCTCGACGACGTGGTTCGAATTGGCGTGGCTGAAACATATAAAAGAGTAAAGGCGGCTCATCCCGAAAAAGTATCCTTGAATTTATTGTATGGTTTGCAAGCCGCTTTGCTGGATATTTCGATCAATGAACTGCCGTTGGACATCCGCGAACAGCTCAAGCGCGAGGTTGAAAATTCATGACCACCTACTGTGATTATTGCAACAACAATCCTGAAGATACATTCAATAAAAACTATCATGACACGCAATATGGATTCCCTCTCGACAGGGATGATGAACTGTTCGAGCGATTGATTCTTGAGATCAACCAGGCGGGGCTTTCATGGATCACCATCCTCAAAAAAGCCGATAACTTCCACAAGGCATATGACAAGTTCAAGATCGAAAAGATCGCCAAATACACCGAAAAAGACCGCGCGCGTCTGCTTGCGGATGCGGGTATCATCCGCAACCGCCTAAAAGTCAACGCGGCGATCGTCAATGCGCAGAAGATTCTCGAACTTCGCAAAGAGCATGGCTCCTTCAAGAATTGGCTTGATGCGCATCATCCGCGCTCGAAGGATGAGTGGACAAAACTCTTCAAGAAGACTTTTGTCTTTACCGGCGGCGAGATCGTGAACGAATTTCTCATGTCCACAGGATATTTGCCCGGCGCGCATCAAAAGAATTGTCCTGTTTATAAAAAGGTTGCCGCGCAAAAACCGGCATGGATGCGAAAAAAGCAGACTCCGTAAAAAATATTCAGCCATGTCCCCAACCTTCGCAATTGCCGGAAGACTGACACGTGAATATCTTCTGCCGCCTGCGGGCAGTCCATTGTTGGATTCGCCGGGCGGCAATTTGCTTTGTGCTGCGGGCGGGCTCGCAGTGTGGGATTCTTCCATCGGTTTGGTATCTCGCATAACTCATGAATATCCGCGTGAATGGCTGGAAGATTTCAAAACACGCGGCTTTGACATACGCGGCATTAATATGCTGAACGAACCGAAGAACATCGAAATGCGGAGTTTCATCGCATACACTGCGGCAAATGAGCGCAGTCATACCAGCGCAGTTTCACATTTTGCGCGCCGCGGACTCCCGTTCCCAAAGTCGCTGCTTGGATATCAACACCCGGATGAGTCCAAACAAGATCCCCGTTTGCAGGAAGCAACCTCTCCCGCTGCTTTGGATGTGCCTAAGGATTTTCGGGACGCCCGTTTCATTCACATCTGTCCTTTCGACTTTACCAGCCAGAGTCAGATGGTCAGTCTCTTTGGCAGCGGCTCGAACCAGACTGTGAGCCTGGATCCTTCTTCGGGTTATATGAATCCAACCTTTTGGCGCGACTTGCGAGTCGCCTTGCAGGGTGTGACTGCTTTCCTGCCATCCGAGGAGGAGATGCGCGCTCTCTTCTGGGGGGAGACCAATGACTTGTGGGAGATGGCGGCCAGGGTCAGCGAATATGGACCGAAGATCATAGTCATCAAACGCGGCGGGCTTGGACAGATCATGTATGATGCGGTTGGGAAACGCCGCTATGAGGTTTCTGCCTATCCCTCGCGGCTGGCAGACCCCACCGGCGCGGGGGATGCTTTCAGCGGTGGATTCATCGCTGGGCTCCAAAAAACGAACGATCCTCTTTTAGCGGTTTTGTATGGAAGCGTATCCGCCTCACTTAAGATAGAGGGAAGCGGCCCCTTCTATCCTTTGGATGTGATGCCCGGTCTTGCGGATGCCCGCCTGCATGCCTTGCAGGAAACGGCAAGAGCGGTTTAACTATTTTCTGCTGTGAGCTTGCACATCACGAATTATGGACCTGCCCATGAATCCTTCAAATCGCCTTATCGATCTTGCCATGCAAATCCAGCAAATTCCTGCGCCGACTTTTTCAGAGAGTACGCGAGCCGAATTTGTGCGAAATCTTTTCTTACAGGAGAAGTTAAAAGACGTATTGATGGATTCGCTTGGGAACGTCTACGCGCGGTTGGCGGGAAAACAGAAAAGGGCAAAGGCGTTGGTCGTATCAGCTCATTTGGATACTGTATTCCCGTCGAGTATCAGCCTTCAAATTAAGAAAGAGGCGGAGCGAATTTTTGCGCCGGGCATAGGAGATAATTCTCTCGGGGTCGCAGCCTTGTTTGGAATCATCCAGTCGCTGCGTGAGCGGGATGTGAAGCTGAGCCATGATGTCTGGTTTGTGGCGAACGTGGGGGAGGAAGGGCTGGGTGACCTTCACGGGATGCGCAACACTGTGGACCGGTTTGGAAGCGATGTGATCGGATATCTTGTACTGGAGGGGCTTGCTCTTGGCCATGTCTATCATCGCGCAATTGGCGTAAAGCGATATCGCATTCTGGCGAAGACAGCGGGCGGGCATTCATGGTCGGATTATGGACAGCCTTCAGCGGTACATGAACTGGCTTCGCTTGTGACCCGGTTGACTTCGATTCGCCTCCCGCGCGAACCGCGTACGACGATGAATGTTGGCACGATTCACGGCGGGACCGGCGTCAATGTGCTCGCGTCCGAGGCAAGGTGCGAGTTGGACCTGCGTTCGGAAGACTCCGCCACGCTGGAGAAGTTGGTGCATCAGATAGAGGACATGTTGGTTCATGCGAGCCGACGCGAAGTGCGAATCACAGCAGAAGTAATTGGAGAACGCCCGGCCGGAGAAATCCCCGCGAAGCATCCGCTTGTACAACTGGCAGTGTCGTGTTTACAGGAACAAGGCTTGCCTGCCGCTCTAACGTCTGGCTCGACCGATGCAAACGTACCATTGAGCCGAAACATTCCGGCGGTTGTCCTGGGAATTACCACCGGTGGCGGCGCGCATACAACAGAAGAGTACATTGATCTTGAACCGGTTGCAAAGGGCTTGGACAGTGTGGTGCGGTTTGTGGAGAGAGTAAGCGTATTGTAGTGAATAGGAACTTATATAAGAATGGGGAGAAAAACAAAAGACCCTCGGAACTCAACTGCTCCAAAGGTCTCTAATCCATCGTAAACCAAAGATTATTTCAACTTTATCACTTCATAGACTTCAATCGGTTGGGTCTTGCCTTTCACACTCATGCTTTCGTGCGGCTTTGCCTCCACTTGTTTTTTCACGCGTTCGTATGCTTCACGGCTGATGAGAATTTGATTCTTTGCGGAATTTTCTTGAATGCGTTTGGCGGTGTTCACCGTGTCGCTGATGGCGGTATATTCCAGCCTGCGTTCCGTGCCGATCAAACCCAGCACGGCATCGCCGAAGTGAATCCCCACTCCAAAAGCCAGCTGCGAGTCCTTTGGAAGTTCCTTGTACAAATTCTCAACCGAGTCGCGGATGGCGAGCGCGGTTTTTACGGCACGCAGCGTGTGATCCTTTTGCGGTACGGGCGCGTTGAACCACGCCATGATGGCATCGCCCATGAACTTGTCAATCGTCCCTTCCTGCGCGAGCACGGCTTCCGCCATGGCGGCAAGATATTGGTTGAGGACGCTCACCAGTTTTTCCGGCGGGAGGCTTTCGCTGTATGTCGTAAAGCCGCGGATATCGGCAAACAAGGCGGTAATCTCCGTGCGTTTGCCGCCAAGCTGGAGACTATTCGGGTCAAGTTGTTCGATGACAGCGGGAGAGACCATCCGCTCGAAGAGGCGTCTCTGCGCCTCCAACTTCTTTCGTTCTGTCAGGTCATCCAAAACGATTGCCACGCCTTGAGTTTTTTGCGTCCCATCCTTGAGCGGAGAGAGGATCAAGCGCCAGTTCACCCATCCGCGTTTTGGCAGGTTGTGGTTGATCTCGAGATCAACGATGGGTTTGTCCGATTTGCGGATCTCCGTCAAATGCGGTTCAAGCTCGATGGCGGCAGAGGCGAGCGCTTCGTTCAGGCGGTGACCGATGATCTCCTGCGTCGAAGAGCCGAGGATGGTTTCCGCTGCCTTGTTTGCAAGCGTGATCTGGTCCTGCACATCTGCGGTGATGACGCCGCTGGCGATGGAGGCGAAGACGTTGTCCATCAGGTTCTTGAGCGCGGTCACTTCTTCGAGCGTTTGTTTTAGCGATGAGAACAGGCGCGCATTGTCAATGGCGACTGCCGCCTGGTTTGCAAAGGCTTCGAGCAGATCCCGTTCGCTTTCTGCAAAAATGCCGGTGCGGATGCGGTTGTCTGCATAAATCACGCCGATGAGTTCGTTCTTTACCTTAAGCGGGACGCACAGGATGGAACGCAGGTTGAATGCGACGATGCTTTCCTGACCGACAAAACGCTGGTCTTCCTGCGCATTGGTGGTGACGATGGATTCGCCGGACTCGATCACACGCTGAACCACCGTGCGGCTGACGTTCTTCTCCGACGAGTTGATGGATTCCATTTCCCAATTGCGCGCGATGCGAGTGGTCATTTCGCCTTCTTCATTGCGAAGCATGAGAAAGCCGCGTTCCGCTTTTGTGAGTCGGACGATGTTGTCCATCACGATGCGAAGCACTTCATCGAGTTCGAGCGAGGAATTGATCACCTGCCCCACTTCGGCGAGCGCGAGCATGTTGCTGTGCTCCCTTTGGAAGAGTTCGATCTTTTCACCGGTCTGTTCGAGCGAGGTTTGCAGGTGTCGCAGGTTGTTCGCGGTTTCTTTTGGAAGCTTTAACTTGCTCGATTCCAATTCGGCGCGAATCTTTCCAGCTTCAACGCTGAGCGCCAGCAGTTGATCATGCAAGGTTGTTGGTCGGGTGTGGTCAGGCTTCATATGGCGTGTGAGTTGGTCTTGGATTTTCCTAATTGTATCCCAAGAATATGGTTTTTAGTCTCACGCGTATGGTTTGATGGATGATGTCCCACGCGGCGCGGCGCGCGAGCAGTTCATCCCCCGCATTCGGGCTGTATAACGACGTTTGATGCTCGGTCAGGAGTGCTCTGATGGAGTCAACGGCGGATGGCAGGAGTTTCTGCAGAACTTCGGCGCGCTCGGCGGCTGTGGCGTGCGGCGGTTGGTATTTTCCCATCCAGTGCAGGCTGACATTGATGCTTTGGAAGTATTTTTCGATGGGCGAAAGCGCGATCCAAGCTAGCCACCTGTTCAACCATGCCGGGGGATGCCACCCGCTCCGTTCGATTACCGCGGTCAGGATGGAAGCGGGTTGTAGATTGGGTGCGTACCGCCTCTTCGCAAATACGAGGATGGTTGCGAGCAGGAGCAGCATGGCGAACAGACCAAGCCGCCTGACTTGAATCTGTACGGTTGATTCTGCAGTTTCTTCGATACCTGTTTCCTCTGGCGGCAACTCCTGTTCCTGTTCGGGAATCAGGGGCGGCTGAATCGTCGGAAGAGTATCGGGGATTGGTGCAGGTCTTCCTTCACGTTCATCCAACCGTTCAAGCGGTTCCTGATTACCTGTCGGCTCGAACTCGATCCAGCCATAACCGGGGAAATACACTTCAGGCCAGGCGTGGAAATCCCGTTCACGCACGATATAGATAAACTCATCCAACTCCGAGTCATCCGCCTGACCTTCCGCATATCCCACCGCGAGACGCGCGGGAATGCCGAGTGATCTCAGCATCAGCACTTCCGTGCTGGCGTAGTAATTGCAGAAACCCTGTTTGCTTTCGAACAGGAAATATTCAAGCGCGTCGGCCGTTCCCTCGGGAATTGTCACCTCGGAGACATATTCGATTTCATTGCGAAGGTAATTGGTGATGGCGACTGACTGGTCGTATGGATTGTCGTAGGCGGAGGCGATCTCACGTGCAAGCGCTTCGATGCGCGGCGAGAAACCATCGGGCAATTGCAGGTATCGTTCGGCAACCCATTCCGGGTAGTCGTCCCCAGCTTCCTGTAGTTCGGAGGCGGTTGGATTTGCCAGCAGGGCGCGGACGCGGTATGAATCCCCCGCTTCAAGCACCGGCGACGCTTGAATGATCATTACATCCATAGTCTGCTCATCCGCTGAGGCTTGGGAGAAAAGGATTTTGGCGGTGCGATTGACCCACGCAGGCTGGGACGGAGTCAGGAAGATGTTTAGCCCACGTCCGCGGATTGTAAATGTAAAGGTCAGGTTGACTCGTTGATTCCAGACGGGGTTTTCAAGATCGCTGTCCTGCGGGCGGAAAGTGGCGGTTTCCAATTGCGTGCTCTGCCACTGTCCATCTTCAAAGCGGTCATATGCGTATCCGCGCCAGTATAAGCGCGGCACATCCGAAACAGCGATGGGGGCAGTGACCACGAATACGACTCCGTCGCTTTGCGGGGTTTGAGAGCCAAGCGCCAATTCGGTTCTTAATGGACCATAGGGTGAGGGCCCGGCGGCTTCCCGATTGATGAATGTAAATACTTCCTCATCGTCGGGAGAGAGCCATTCATCCTGAATTCTTTGCCAGTTTTCCCTGCCTTGCTCGTGGAATGGGAGGATGTATGGAAGAGCCCACGCGATTGTGATCAGGATTGCCGCGCTCAATATGGCGGTGCTGTTCATATCCACGCTGGTCTCTTTTGGAACCTGCACACGGTTTTCCGACCACTGCCTTTTGTCGGCAATGTATTGTTGGCGGCTTATAAGGAGCAGCGCAATAAATAAATAGGCGGCGAACAGCCAGTTGTAATCGCGGGTGGTGTAATGGATCAAATAAATGATGAACATCATCACTCCGCCCGGCAGGATGGATGCCAGCACATTTCCATGACGGGTTAGTTGAAAGCCGCTGAACAGCCCAACCAGCCAGTATGGAATGGATAATAATACGATCAGGAATAGCGGGTCATCCACAGGACTCCCAGTGACAAAGTCCGCCAGGCTGGCGAATAGTTTCTCTCCCAAAATGAGAAGACGGTCTCCGAGATAGGTCGTTTCAAGGAACAACTCCTCGCCTGAAAAACGGATAAACCCCAGCCATTGTGAGATAAAAGCCGCAATCATATAACCGAGAGATAGGATCACGACAGCCCGCGTCTGAAATTTGCTTTGTCCAAGGGCGAGCCCGATCAGCAGACCCAGCACTGCAACGTTCAACACATATCCGAGACCATCTGTCCAATTAGTGGATTGCAGGCGAAGCGCAGCGATCGTGACCGCGATGAATAATAAAAGAGCGGAGGAAGCGTCCCACCATCGCGCAGGTGATTTTTGCATTCTTTGAGTGTACAATGAAGGTTGCATCTTCGTCAATTGTGGAAGGTTCAAAAACCCTACTGGAGGATGGTATGCAGACCCTGATTGACGGCGGTATCGCCATCGTGATCGCCCTTCAAAGCATTGGAGACTGGTGGATCGTCCCCATGCGCTTTTTCAGCCAGCTCGGCACCGAGGAGTTTTTCTTCCTTGTTCTCCCTTTGCTTTATTGGAGCGTTGATCCTGTGCTTGGACTGCGGGTTGGGCTCATTCTGACAACCAGCAATATCTTCAACTATGTTGCCAAATTGCTCTTTGCCGGGCCGCGTCCCTATTGGGTCAGTTCGCACGTACGGGCGTTGTGGATTGAAACAACATTTGGCACACCGTCCGGTCATGCGCAGCATGCTGTTGCGGTTTGGGGTGTCATTGCAGCATCCCTTCGGAAAGTTTGGGTTTGGATCGTATGTTTGGCAGTGATTTTGCTGATCGGCTTATCACGCGTGTATCTTGGCGCACATTTTCCGCATGATGTGGTAACGGGTTGGCTGATCGGCGCGGCAGTTCTTTGGGTTTTCATGCGAGTTTGGGATCCAGCCGCCGCATGGCTTTCCGGTAAGACCTTCAAACAGCAGACTGTTATTGCGTTCATCGCTTCGATGTCATTCGTAGTCATCGGGCTGGCAGCCACAGCTGTTCGAGGAAATTATCAATTGCCTGATTCGTGGATTCAAAACGCGCTTCTTGCCGGGACCGAGATGCCTAATCCTGTTGACCCCAACGGAATCTTCACCTCGGCCGGATCCCTTTTTGGACTGGCATTTGGACTGGCGTGGATCAACTCGATGGGCGGGTATCAAGTCTCGGGTCCGCTGTGGAAGCGGGGGCTTCGGTATGTCATTGGACTCATCGGCGTACTCATCCTGTGGATGGGGCTGGGGGCTGTCTTCCCGCGCGGCGATGGCGTAATTGTGTATACCTTGCGTTTTATCCGTTATGCATTGGTGGGTTGGTGGGTGACGGGCGGCGCGCCATGGGTCTTCCAACATCTCAAATTAAGTGCGTCTGTTTCGGATTAACTTCAATCTGATATAATGCGTCCTTGTTCACCAAATCTGTAAATTACTTTCATGGGAACGAAGAGCGCGCCCGTTTTGATCGGATGTGATTTCGATTTGAACCGACTTCTGTTCCCGGGCAGGGTCAAGGTCTATTAATGACGCTGGAAAAAGATACATTACTTCATAATCGCTATCGTATTGTTGAAATTCTCGGTCAGGGCGGCATGGGGTCGGTCTATCGCGCTGTGGATGAAAACCTCGGCGTGCCGATTGCTCTCAAGGAAAACCTTTTTACGACGGATGAATATGCGCGTCAATTCCGCCTCGAAGCGGTGATTTTGGCAAACCTGCGTCACCCCAATTTGCCGCGGGTTTCCGATCATTTTGTGATGGGCGACCAGGGGCAGTATCTTGTCATGGATTTTATCGAAGGGGAGGATCTGCGTTACCGCATGGAGCGGCTGGGGATGCTCGATGACGACGATGCCGTGCATATTGGCGCTTCCATTTGCGACGCGCTCGGCTACTTGCACACGCGCAAACCCCCGATCTTACACCGCGACATCAAGCCTGGTAATGTGAAGATCACACCGGATGGCCACATCTTCCTTGTGGATTTCGGACTTGCAAAGGTATATCAGAGTGCTCATCAGGCGACTACTACCGGCGCGCGCGCCATGACGCCCGGTTACTCCCCGCCGGAGCAATACGGCACGGCACGGACGGATCCCCGCACCGATATTTATTCCCTGGGCGCAACATTATATGCCGCACTGAGCGGAGTCATCCCCGAAGACGGGCTGGCGCGTGCAATGGATAACGCACAGCTTACTCCATTAAGAAAACGGAATCCAAAAGTGTCGCGCCGTTTGTCCGCCGCGATTGAAAAAGCAATGGCGGTTGACCCCAGTGACCGGTTCCAAACTGCCGAAGAATTCCAAAAGGCTTTGCTTGCCTCAAAATCCAAGACTCAGAAAATAGCGGGCAGTTATATGGTCGCCCCGCCTCCGCCGGACGAATTTCCGGCTGCTCGAGTCAAGGATACTGTGGTGGATACGGATGAAAAAGCGCCCCGTTCTCCAAAAGGGCCTGTCCCGCCGGAAACATCTCACCATGATGAACAACCGTTTATTTCCCCTTTGAAACGCCAGAAGGAACGCGAGCGTAAACGACGCGGGGCATTTGTTCGCTTCCTGTTCTTATTGATCCTCTTGCTTTTATTGGCGGTCCCATTTTTTGCCCCGGGTATCCTTCCTGCCGACGTGCGTGCCATGATCCCATTCATTGTGCCGACCAATACGAACACGCCGACTCCCTCATCCACGCCGACAGCAATCCCTACTGAAACTCCAGAACCAACATTGACGGCCACCGTTGAACTTCCAACTCCCACGTTGGCTCCAACCAGCACTCTCATACCCGCGGTAGGAGATACACCTGCCACGCCTGGAGTCCCGGCAGGTGTGGCTACTGCTCCCGGCGGCGGGACGGGTCAGATTGCATATACGTCCAATCGCCTGGGCACTCCCCAGATCTTCCTCATTGATCTTGGCACAGGAGAGGAAATTCAAGTTACAGATTTGCCAAACGGCGCATGTCAACCATCATGGTCGCCGGATGGAGAACGCATGGTCTTTATATCGCCATGCAAAGGCTTGGAAGACCTCTACTACAATGCGAGTCTGTATATCATCAACGCAGATGGAAGCGGATTAACCACATTGGATGCTTCTCCCGGCGGAAACTTCGACCCTGCGTGGTCGCCGGATGGACAAACCATTGCATTTACTTCTCTGCGCACTGGTCAAATGGAGATCTTCGCAATAAACGTGGATGACCTTTCCCTGACGCAGATCACTAGCGGGGCACAGAAGGTCGAATCTCGTATGCCTGCATGGTCGCCGGATGGGTCGCAGATTGTCTATGTTGTCAGGCGGCTCGACGTTTATCAAATATGGATGATGAATGCAGATGGAACAGAACCGGTACAGATCGTGCGCAGCGGCACAGCCTACACTGACTTTTTACCTGATTGGTCTCCCAAGGGCGATTTGATCCTGTTTACACAGAGATGTGCAAACACATTCTGCAACCCTTATCTTATGAGCATTTCTGCAGCGGATCGTTCCACCGAACAGGCATTGCGCGTGAGGTTGAACATGGTCCTCATCCAAAACGTGGAATACTCGCCGGATGGATTTTATCTGGCCTATGAAGGCGCGGGCGAAGCGAATAATTTGGACGTCTTCTACATGACTCTTTCGGGTGGAGACCGTACCCGCCTCACCACCGACCCTTCGCAGGATTACCACCCTGCCTGGCGTCCTGCCACGCCGACGCCTTAATCTGCCATTCAAAAAGAACGCTGGAAATTTTTCCAGCGTTCTTTTTTGTTTCTCATGAAGTTACTTATTTGTATCCCAAAAGCCTCAATCCATTTAATACCACCAGCACCGTACTTCCTTCATGTCCCAGCACTCCCAGCGGAAGCGCCAGATCCGCGCCGAATGCTCCGGCGATTAACATCACAATGACAGCCAGTGCGAAGGTGATGTTTTGCCATACCACTTTGCGTGCCTGACGCGCCAGTCCAATCGCAAACGGGATTTTGTGCAGGTCATCGGACATCAACACCATGTCCGCGGTTTCGATGGCGACATCCGTTCCTGCGCCGCCCATGGCGATTCCGATGTCTGCGGTTGCAAGCGAAGGGGCGTCATTCACGCCATCGCCGACCATGGCTACAGGACCATATTTCTTTTGAAGCGACTTCAACACAGTAACTTTGTCCTGCGGTAATAAGTCTGCGTGGAATTCGTCCACACCGGCGCTTTCAGCGATTGTTGCCGCGACTTTAGCGTTATCACCCGTCAACATGACAATATGCTCGATACCGGCGGATTTGAGTCCCTTGATCATTTCCACTGCGTCCTCTCGGAGCGTGTCTGCAACGCCAATCAAACCGAGGAATTTTTGAGATTTCACCTCGTAAACAAACATTGCGGTCTGACCTTCGCCTTGCATGCGGCCAGCCTTGCTCAAAAACTCGGCGGGGATTTCAACATCGCGCTCGATGAACATGCGCTCATTGCCTACCCACAAATGATGAGACTCGACGACGCCTTCCACGCCCTGCCCGGGGATGGCGCGAAACTCCATGGACGGTGGCAGGCTCAAGTCACGGGAATGAGCCGCCTGGACAATCGCTTTTGCGAGCGGATGTTCGGAGCGAGATTCCAATGCGGCCACGAGTCGCAGTATCTCGTCCTCTTTCATATCTCCAAAGGAGTGGATCACAGTTAACATCGGCGTTCCGTTGGTAAGTGTGCCCGTCTTGTCGAAAGCAAGAACTTTCAACGTGGCGGTCTTTTCAAGATGCACACCGCCTTTGAAAAGTACGCCGTTACGCGCGCCGTTCGCAATGGCGGAAAGGATGCTCGCAGGCGTGGAGATGACCAGCGCGCAGGGCGAAGCGACGACGAGCCATGTCATTGCGCGGTAGAACGTGGGATCAAAATCATGACCAAGCGCCAGCCACGGAATAAAGATGAGCAGCACCGCCGCACCGAGCACGAAAATGGCATACCGTTGTTCAAAAGCATCCAGCATGTGCTGGGTGTTGGCTTTTGTGGACTGCGCTTCTTCCACCATTTTCACAATGCGTGCCAGTGTCGTATCTTTTGCTAGGCGCGTTACACGGATTTCCAGCGACCCTGTCCCATTAACGGTGCCTGCAAAAACAAGATCGTTTTCCTGTTTATGCACAGGCATGGATTCGCCTGTGATGGTCGCCTGATTGACATCCGATTCGCCGTTGATGACTTCGCCGTCGATGGGGAATCGTTCCCCAGGACGTACAAGCACGACATCGCCAAGCGTCAACTTCTCGATTGGCAGGGTTACCAAACGCGAGCCGCGCCGCACGGTTGCCTGCCCGGGGCGCAAATCCAATAGCTTTTCGATTGCCTTGCGGCTGCGGTCCATTGCGTAGGTTTGCAGAGTATTGGAAAGTGAAAACAGGAAAAGCAGAGTTGCACCTTCGGCAGGTTGACCGATTGCTGCCGCGCCAAGCGCCGCAAGGATCATCAACAAATCCACGTTGAGTGTTTTTTCTTTCAACGCCTTTACACTCGCTACCAGACCGAACCATCCACCCGTGACGTATGCAATAAAATACAGTCCAAAGATGAGCGCAGGATTCCAGCCCCAGCCTGAGCCGAGAAAAGCCGTCAACGCGGTGATGGCGTTGATGACCGTGAATGCCACTTCGATCTTTTCGATGGGAATTGCGGCGGACTTTTTCTCCGCTTCGGCAGGATTCAAAAACTCCGCTTCGATCTCGATGTTTTCACTGGTTGCCAGGCGGGAAGTGTTGAGTTTCACTTCGATGGTATTTTTGCGGAATGTTGCTGTCGGCAGGGATGCCGCAGTTTCATACTGACGGGCAAGTTGCGCCGCAAGTTCTCCCGCACAGTCGGCGCAGGCTTCCTCGCCGCGTTCGCGTTTTGCTTCGCATTGCGCAACCCGCATGGACGCCTCGCGCCCCGCGTGGTTGATGACCTCCAACGCGCGTTCATTATTGATGAGGCGCGGATCATACACGGCTTTCAACGTGCCGCTGGTGTAATCGTAATCAACCTCTTGAATCCCTGCGTAGCCGCGCAGGGTGTCGGATAAAACCTCCGTACAGCGAATTTCCTGTTTCGGTAATTTTGAATTCATTATTGCTGCCTCTTTGATTTCGCCTGTTTCTTTTGACAATCGGGGCACACCCCGTAATACAATACGCGCGCTCCAAGCAGCTTGTAACCGGAAGCGGCGGTTATTTCAGAATCGAGATGAGTAACATGCTCGCTGGGAATGTCGATGATGCGCGAGCATGAAATACAGGCAAGGTTAACGTGCGGCTCGGTGTCCGCATCGTAATGGACCTTGTCGTCGCCAGCGTGACCCAGTGCATTTACCACGCCCAAGCCTACAAGCGTGTCGAGCGTGTTATACACGGTTGCAAGGCTGAGCGAAGCAAACTGCGGCTTGAGCTCATCGTAGATCATTGCCGCGGTGGGATGCTCATGGCTGGATGCCAGCAGTTCGCAGATGGCGACCCGCTGCGGCGTGATGCGCATCCCTGCTTCGCGCAAGGTGGTGGTGAGTGTGTTCAGATTTGACATGGTTTCTCTTATTTGTAACAAATACAAATTTAGAATAATTATAAATAAGATATAAAATTTGTCAAGGTCTCGCATGCACCCAATCGTAGTTGTAACTCTTTTCTTACACTCTTCTTATTGACTTACCTTTTTTGCGCTGTTATCATTATTCCCGGCAGGTTGGCACTCTCGTATCGGGAGTGCTAAATTTTGAGTATGAACAATCTTTCCGAACGACAGAAAACACTTCTTCTATTAATCATTCGTGATTACATCGACTCCGCCCAACCCGTTGGTTCGAAACGACTGGCGGAGCATTATCACCTTAACCTATCGCCTGCCACCATCCGCAACGAAATGGCGGCGCTCACCGAAATGGGCTACCTGCGCCAGCCGCACACATCGGCGGGACGCGTGCCCACCGAAGAAGGGTATCGCCACTTTGTCAGCGAAATGATGCAGGAAGCCGAACTGCCCGAGACAGTGAAGCACACCATCTCGCATCAGTTCTACCAATCCCGCCCCGAACTGGATCAATGGATGACCCTTGCGGCTTCGATCCTCGCCAACCAATCACAGGGCGTTTCTGTTATCAGCGCGCCGCATGCGGAACAAGCAAAATTCAAACATGTCGAACTCATCTCCACCCAGGGCAGGCAGGTGCTCATGGTCTTGGTGATGATGGGAGGAGAAGTTTCGCAGCAGATACTAACTTTGGCGGAACCCGTTTTGCAGGAACGGCTCAGCCTGACAGCTGCGCGTCTCAACGGACTTTTAGCTGGTCTGACCACCCAAGCCGTCTCCTCGCTGACAGCCCGCCCCGACACGCTCGATCAGGATATCCTAATCCTCATCCGTCAGGATATGAACCGTATGACGGAACGTTCCTCGGGCGAGATCTACACTGATGGTCTAACAAATGTTCTTGCTGAGCCCGAATTTGCAGAGTCCGACGACGCGCGGCGGGCATTACGAATTTTCGAAGAGCCTGCCACTTTGCAGGATCTGCTGGCGCGTACAACGCTCAACAGCAATGTCGGGGCCTTGCAGGTGTTGATCGGCGGAGAAGGCGAATGGGAGGATTTGCGTCAATGTTCGCTGGTCATTGCCCGTTACGGGGTTCCCGGCATGGCTACAGGCGCGCTTGGGGTTTTGGGGCCGATGCGCATGGCATATGCAAAGACCATTCCTACGGTGCGGTTTGTTGCCGGGTTGTTGAGCGATCTGGTGAACGATACGATTTCGAGCGAATAAAAAATCCAAGTCATTGCGAAGGGAACCCGAAGCAAGGACACAACAACGAGAGCGAGAACATGACGGATAAGAAAAAACACAAACAAGAGGAAGAAGTAAAGGAGATTCAAGCCGAAGAGGTGGAAATGCCCGAGACGACCGTACAGGTTTCGGACGAGTCGGAGGCGTTAAGACGTCAACTGGAGGAAGCCGAGGCTCAGGCATCCGAATTTAAGGATAACTGGATGCGTTCACAGGCGGAATTTCAGAATTATCGCAAGCGTGTGGATCGCGATAACGATCTGATGAAAGTCGCGATGAAGGGCGATATCATCAAAAAGGTTTTACCTGTGCTGGATGATCTGGAACGCGCTTTGCAAAACCGTCCTGCCGGCGATGCGTGGGCAAGTGGAATCGAACTGGTAGCGCGTAAATTCCAGACTCTGTTGGACACCGAAGGGGTGAAAAAGATCGAAGCCCAGGGCGCGGAGTTTGATCCGAATTATCACGAAGCGATCTCGCATGAGCCTTCCGAAGAGGTGGAAAGCGGCCGTGTGATCGAAGTGGTTCAGAATGGATATATGATCGGCGAGCGTGTGATCCGACCTGCCCTTGTGAGGGTGGCGCAATAAAGGACGTGTCAGGCGCCACGTGTCAAGTATCAAGTTGCTTGATGAGTGATGAAACCTGACCCTTGATATTTGATACTGGAGAATTGAAATTATGGCAAAAATCATTGGTATTGACCTGGGTACGACCAACTCCGTCGCGGCGGTGATGCAGGGCGGTGAACCGATCGTGATTCCATCCGCGGAAGGCGAGCGGCTTGTCCCTTCCGTTGTCGCGATGAACAAGAATAACGAGCGTTTGGTCGGGCGCGTGGCGCGCAATCAGGCGATCACGAATCCTCAGAACACGATCTTTTCAGTGAAGCGTTTTATGGGACGCAAGTCCGATGACCCTGAAGTGGAGCGCACCCGCAAGCGCGTGCCTTATGCGGTGAACGCAGCCGAGAACGGCGATGTGCGCGTGACGCTGGGCGAAAAGGAATATTCTGCTCCAGAAGTTTCAGCGATGATTCTTGCGAAGATCAAGGCGGATGCGGAGGCGTATCTTGGCGAAACGATCACACAGGCGGTCATCACCGTCCCTGCGTATTTCAACGACGCGCAACGCAATGCCACAAAAGACGCGGGCAAGATTGCTGGCTTGGAAGTTTTACGCATCATCAATGAACCGACAGCTTCTTCGTTGGCGTATGGCTTGGATAAAAAGAAGAACGAAGTCATCGTGGTGTACGACCTTGGCGGCGGCACATTCGATGTTTCGATCCTGGATGTGGGCGACGGCGTCTTCCAAGTTCGTGCCACGAGCGGAGATACCTTCCTCGGCGGCGATGACTTCGATCTCCGTATCATGGATTATTTGATCGAGGAATTCAAAAAAGACAACGGCATTGACCTCCATAACGACCGTCAGGCGTTGCAGCGTTTGAAGGAAGCAGCGGAAAAAGCGAAGATCGAGCTTTCCACCGTAATGCAGACCGAAATCAATCTGCCGTATTTAACGGCAGACGCCAGCGGACCCAAGCACCTTGTGATGACGCTTACCCGCGCCAAACTTGAACAATTGACTGCTGATCTTGTTGACCGGACGATTGCTCCCGTAAAGCAGGCATTGTCCGATGCCGGACTGAACGCGGGCGATATCAATGAGATCATTCTGGTCGGCGGTATGACGCGTATGCCCGCCATTCAAGACCGCGTGCGTGCGTTCTTCGGAAAGGACCCGCATAAGGGTGTGAACCCTGATGAAGTCGTTGCCATCGGCGCGGCAATTCAAGCGGGTGTCTTGGGCGGTGAAGTGAAGGATATTCTTCTGCTCGACGTCACTCCGTTGACGCTGGCAATTGAAACCCTTGGCGGTGTTGCCACGGCTCAGATCGAACGCAATACCACCATTCCCACCCGCCGTTCGCAGGTGTTCTCGACCGCAGCGGATAACCAGACTCAGGTCGAGATCCACGTTTTGCAGGGTGAGCGCCCCATGGCGGCGGATAATAAGTCACTTGGAAAGTTCATCCTCGATGGCATTCCTCCTGCGCCGCGCGGTGTGCCGCAGATCGAAGTGACCTTCGATGTGGACGCGAACGGCATTTTGAAAGTCAGCGCGAAGGACAAGGCAACGGGACGTTCCCAGCATATTACGATCACGGCCTCTTCCGGTTTGAGCGAGAGCGAAGTGGAACAGATGCGCAAAGATGCAGAAACCCATGCCGATGAAGACCGCAAGCGCAAGGAGTTGATCGAAGTCCGCAACAATGCGGACAATACGGCTTATGCGGCGGAGAAGGCTCTGCGCGACTTCGGCGATAAAGTCCCTACGGATGTGCGAAGCGATATTGAAGCCAAGGCGGCAGAAGTCAAGTCTGTGGCGCAAGGCGAGGATGTGGAGAAGATCAAATCCGCCACGGAGGCATTGGGGCAGGCAATTCAAAAGATCGGCGCATCTGTCTATGAGCAGGGACAGGCATCGGGCGGAGAAGAGGCGGGCTCTTCATCCAACGAAAACCCTGACGTGGTGGATGGAGAGGTGAAAGAGTAATGTCATTGGTTTGGGCTGGCGCCTTGCCATGATATAAGAAATTATGAGCAACCAAGACTATTACGAAGTTCTGGGCGTGGGCCGGAATGCGAGCGATGATGAGATCAAAGCCGCGTTCCGTAAACTTGCGCGCCAATATCATCCGGACGTGAACAAGGATCATGACGCCGAGGAGAAATTCAAGGAAGTCAACGAGGCGTATGGCGTGCTTTCCGATGCCGAGAAGCGGGCGCGGTATGACCGCTTTGGCAAGGCGGGGCTGGGCGGCATGGGCAGCGGCGGCTTCCACGATTACACTGTTGACTTTAATGATATCTTCGAGGATTTGTTCAGCGGGTTTGGTTTTTCCACTGGAAGACGATCACGCCGCTCTCCGCGCCGTGGGCGGGATCTGCAAATGCACGTTTCGCTTACCTTTGAGGAGGCGGTCTTTGGCGTGGAAAAGGAAGTGGAATTTTCCCGCGACGAGACTTGTTCGCGCTGTAACGGGAATGGCGCTGAACCCGGCACATCGCCTGTAAAGTGTTCTACTTGTAATGGTCAAGGCGAAGTGCGCCAGGTGCGGCAGACCTTTTTAGGTCAGATGGTGCAGACGGCAACCTGCCCCGCCTGTAACGGCCGCGGCGAGACAATCTCATCGCCTTGTACGACTTGTCGCGGCAGCGGTTTGGAGCGTAAGAAGGTCAAGAAAAAAGTCACCATTCCAGCCGGCGTCGATCACGGCACGCAGATCCGTTTATCGGGCGAGGGCGCGCCGGGCGAAAACGGCGGACCGAACGGCAGTTTGTATCTGGTGTTGGAAGTCAAGCCGCATCAATTCTTCAAACGCCGCGAGAACGATATTTTGCTGAACCTTGATATCAATGTGGCTCAGGCTGTGCTTGGCGCGAATATCGACGTGCCGACCCTGGATGGCGATGAGAAATTGAAGATTCCCGCCGGAACCCAACCCGGCAAGGTATTTACCATTCGTGGAAAAGGCGTGCCTTATTTACGCCGTAAAGACCGCGGCGACCAGCGTGTAATCGTCAATGTGGCTGTCCCCACCAAGTTAACGAAGGAACAGCGCGAACTGTTTGAAAAACTGGCAGAGAGCCTCGGTACGACGGTTAAGCCGCAGGAAAAGGGCTTCCTGGATTGGTTGAATGAGGCGTTGGGCGGTTAGGGTAAGTAGATTATGAAAAACGAGCGGACATTCATCCGCTCGTTTTTGTTTTGAGGACGGTGTTGACATTGTCCACGATCGATCGCCCATCGTCCTTTATAATGCTTCAACCATGATCAAACCTTTGTTACGCCTCTGGCGCGTCCTGCCGATGTGGGTGCATGTATTGGCATCGAGGATGGTTCGTTCCAGATTCCAAGCTGCCGTGGCGGCGCTGGTATTCGATGAGTATGGACGGGTTCTGCTTTTCCGTCATACCTATCGTAAATTCGAGTGGGGAATCCCGGCTGGCAGCCTTGAATATCACGAGCAGCCTGCAGACGCGGTCATCCGCGAATTTTACGAAGAGACGGGCATGCAGGCACAGATTGACCGTCTGATGACGGTGGTCAGTGCGCGTGAAAACCATCACCTTACAGCAGTGTATCTGTGCAGGATAACCGGCGGCGAGTTCAAGCCCTCGCACGAAATTTCGGAGATGAAATATTTCGATGTAAATGATCTGCCCAAAATGCTATTCGCGGAAAAGGACCTGATTCGCTGGGTAGTAAATGAACTTGAAAAGAATTAACCACAGAGACCACGGAGAAAACCTTTAAAATTCTCTGTGCCCTCTTTGATCTCCGTGGTAGAACAACTTTGGAGAGAATTTGACAAACATTCTTCTTATCGGCACGGGCGGGTTTATTGGCTCTGTACTGCGGTATATGGTCAGCGGATATGTACAGCAGGCAACGAAAAGCATCGGCTTCCCATACGGGACGCTGGCAGTTAATATCATTGGCTGTTTCATCATCGGCTTCCTCGCCCAACTTGTCGAATCACATGGCGTATTTACCAGCGAGTCACGCTTGTTTGTATTTGCCGGGCTTCTGGGCGGCTTCACAACCTTTTCGTCGTTCGGAAACGAGACGCTTAATCTGGCGCGGGACAGCCAATTGGTTAATGCGTTGGCAAACATCGGGGCGAACGTGGGGATTGGCTTGCTGGCTGTCTGGCTGGGGCGCGTCCTCTCGTACTCGCTCTGGAGGTAATCATGCAACTTCCCGAAGAAGGATACCTGCTCCGCATTTTCATCGGTGAATCCGACAAGCACGAGCGAACGCCGCTGTATGAGTGGATCGTCCTGCAGGCCCGCGATCAGGGACTTGCAGGCGCGACTGTTTTACGCGGCATGATGGGTTTTGGCGCGAATACGCGCGTCATTCAAACCTTCAAGATCGAACGTCTCTCCGAAGACCTGCCGATGGTGGTTGAAGTTGTAGATACAAAAGAAAAATTGGAGGCATTTCTTGAACTCATTGATTCGCACATCAAGGCGGGTTTGGTCACACTTGAAAAGGCGCAGATCAAATTCTATCGCGCCAATAAAAACTATTCGGGTTAACATGCGTTACCTTACAATATGTCGCCCTGAGTGGCGCTTCGCGCCACGAAGGGTCTCTGGGATAATCGTAGAGATGCTTCGCTTCGCTCAGCATGACATAATACCCTG